>BTVY01000009.1:80722-156917 GCA_045863335.1 Candidatus Hydrogenedentota bacterium
CTCGGAATTGCCGAAGGCTCGGATATGGCAAAGGCTGGGACATCACGAACGGACTTGGGGAGGGCTCTGACTTGGCGAAGGGTCGGATTTGCCGAAGAATGAGGCTACCGGAGTGCAGACCTGTCGGATGCGCGGATTCATTGATTGTCTGATCGATGACGATCAGGCGCGAGTGAAGGTCGTCCCGCCGCAGAAATAGATCTATTAGGTCGCGACCAAAGTCTTCAGCGCCAACGGCGCGCTCTATACCAGCCTGGGGCAACGCCCCAGGAAAGTGAAACACCCGAAACACAAGGGCTGAAGGCCCGCTCCATCTCTTGACTCCGAATGCGGACCCGCTTAGTTAGGCGACGTGTGGAAATGTGCACGTCGGCATAGGCTCCGAGACTTGCCAGGCTAATGCTTGGCGGTCCCTGCGCCTACCCCTTTAATGCGCCCACGGTGATGCCGCGTGTCAATTGCCGTTGGAGGACGATGTACACGAGCAAGGTCGGCAACAGCACGATGACCAATCCCGCGAACATGAGGCCGAAGTCGGTCTTGTATTGGGCCTGCATGCTGACGGCGGCGAGGCCGAGGGGGAGGGTCTTGTGGGCGTCGGAACTGACGAAGACGAGGGCGAAGAGGTACTCGTTCCAGATGCCGAGGAAGTTGAAGATGGCGGCGGTGACGAGCCCCGGCTTCGCAAGGGGGAGCATGACGTGACGGAACACGCCGTATTCGGTGCAACCGTCGATGATGCCGGCTTCGCGGAGTGTCCCCGGCAGGGATTTGAAGAACCCAGTCAACACGAGGATCGTGAATGGCAGGCTCAGGGCGATGTAGATCGTGATGAGTCCGGTGAACGTATCGTGGAGGTGTACCTCGTAGCCGATGGGGGAGAGGAGGGCGGTGCCCCAGTGCGACAAGGTCGTGAACTGGAAGAAGAGCGGTATTAACACAAGTTGCGCGGGGATCATCAAGCCGCTTACAAAGTAGAGGAAAAGCAACCGGCTCCCGGGGAACACGAACTTCGCGAGCACGTAGGCCGCCATCGACGAAAAAGTGAGAATGCCCAACAGCGAAAGCGTAGTGACCAGGACGCTGTTGAAGAAGTAGCGGCTGAACTTCGATTTTACCCAGGCTTTCTGAAAGTTGGACGCCACCGCCTCGACCGGCGTTTCCACTTCCGGATTATCGGCGTAGGGCGAACCGGTGATAAGCCAGGGCAGGCCGAAGGGGTCTTCCACGAATTCCCGCGAACTGCGGAATGAACTGGCCACGACCCAAAGCAGCGGCGCCACGACGGCCGCCAGCCAAATCAGGAGCACCGTGTACAGCAGCACATTCTTGATAAGCGCGACCATCAGTATTCCAGCGCCTCCCGGCGGGAGAGCCGCAATGTGACGAGCGTGGCGAAAAACACGAGGACGAAAAGCAGCACCGCGACCGCAGAACCGTAGCCCACGTTATACTCGCTGAAAACCTTCTGGTACAGGAGCGTCGCCATGACGTGCGTCTCCCGCGACGGCCATTCGTTGTCCATGATCCAGACCGGCTCGAAGAGTTTCAGGCTGGTGATGGCGAGGAACACGATGCCGACCACGAGCACTTCGCGGATGAGCGGCAGCGTCACGTGCCAGAACTGGCTCAGCGGCGACGCGCCTTCCAATTCCGCGACTTCATAGAAGGTCTCCGGGATGCCCTCCATGGCGGCCAGAAAGAGGACCATGTAGAAGCCGGTCATCGTCCAGACCAGCATGGGTACGATGGAGTAGATGAGGTACTGCTTACCGGTGAAGGGAAAGGGGAGATCAAGGTTCGGCCAACCGAGCGTGGTCTCCATCCATCGAAGGGCCCCATTTACCACGCCAAAATCGGTCGTGCTGTAAAGCAGCACCCACAGCAGCGCGATGGCCACCGACGCGATGACGTTAGGAAAGAAGAACGCCACCCGGAAGACCGTCGCGCCGCGCACGCGCCGGTGAAGCACCGCGGCGAAGAACAGTGACAGTGACAAGACCATCGATCCCGCGACGAGCGTGAGAAACGCGTTGTGCTTGAGCGCCAACAGAAACACGCCGTCGTCCGTGAAAAGTTCGCGAAAGTTCGCGAGCCCAACCCATTCGGGCGTGGAAAGGCCGTCCCATTTTTGGAGACTGTAGAGAAGCGCGCGGACGCCGGGAATCGCGACGAAACCTGTGAACAATAGAAATGCAGGCGCGAGAAATACGACGATGAAAATGGTCTGCTCGCGGGTACGTTTCATGTAGCTTCCCCGAAGGCGGCGGGGTCATACTGGGTGAAGCTAGGAATGATAATATCGGGGTTTGCGTGGACCCGCGTGATGCCGTCATCCATGCGCTTCCCGAACTCCTCGGGCGTGATGGACCCCTCCAGCAATGCGCCCAAGGCCGGCACCATGACCTGCTGATGCCATTCGAGCAGGAGCGTGTCCAGCCGGCAACTGAAGATCCCCGGCGCGCCGTTGATACTGGCCTCGTCCATCATATCCAGCACGGATTGCAGTGCCGGACTCACGGCCGACCGCGGGGTGCCACCGCGAATGGGTGAGATCACGCCAATACTCTCACCCATATCCGGCGCGTTCAGAGGCGACACCAGGTAGCGCGTGAAGTCCGCGGCGATATCCGAATGCTGCCCCTCGGCGGGCATGAATATGAACTCCATGCCCAGGCCATTAAACATCTGCGGGTTGCCTTTGCCGCCTTCCACGGCGGGGACGTTGAAGCAGCGCATTTCGAACCCGGGCGGAATCGTGTCCTTCTGCTCGTTCTCCAGCCAGACACCGCAGAAGATCATGGCGGCCTTATTGTTCACGAACTGGAGCTGGCTCTCTGTATGGGTCATGGCCATGGCGCCTTTCTGAAAATACTTGGCCGCCATTTCCTGAAGGAGCCGAGCAGCCCGGAGCGCGTCCGGTTCGCTGAACACGCCCGGTTCGAGGCCGTTGACGCGGTTGATGAGGGCGAGGCCGCCGCACCGCTGCAACAACGACACGTAGGTGAACCAGGAGTAGTATGGGTACTTCCCCTGGAACGCCAGCGGGGCAATGCCTTCGGACTGGATTTGTTCGCAGAGGGCCTCGAACTCCGGCCACGTCTTCGGGACGCTCCAGCCGTGTTCACGAAACTGGCGCGCGTCGTACCAGCATCCCCACGCGCCAAAACTCGAGGGAATCGCATAGACGCTTCCGTCGCTGGTGTACGCGTCCAAGGTCCCCGGGATGAACAGGTCCCGCCAGGGCCGGTCGCTGCCGTACGCCGGCTTGGCCAATTCGTCATCGAAGGGCAAGAGTTTCCCCGTGCTGATCATGAGCCAGAACGGCAACCGGCTCTCCAGTACGATCCCTGGCGGGTCACCCCGCAAGATGCGCGGCTTTACCTTTTCCGCCAACCGCGGTTCTCCCCATAGGTCAACGACGATCCCTTCGTCCTCGTGGGCCCGGGTATATTGCGCGGCGATCTTCTGGTGCCAATTGATGCCATACCCGCCTTCGAATATAGCGACCTCCAGCCGGCGCGTTGTACCACTGTCCGGGCGCGCAGCGCGTAGCGCGCCGTCCCATGTCGTGAACGCGGCGGCGCAAGCGAGGGCGAACGCGGCTGCCGCGGGCCATCCCAATTTACTGAGTTTTGACACGCGAGGATTGTAGAGGCTTCGTGACGGCCAGGCAAGCCTTCCTGGACGGCTGTAAAAGTAAAACTCACTAGAAATGAGGACTCTGCTATAATCTCGACGCGCGAACGTTCGCGACAGGGGACAGTCATGGCGGAGCATGAGGTAGAAAGTTTCTTCCACGTAGGGCGCGCGGTCGTCCTGCACTCGCTGCGAGTTCAAGGAGAGGAGGGCCGGGTTCGAACCTTCATGCGTGGCTGGCAGCGGGGCGCATATCTCCTGCTGGATATACCGCGGCACGGCTCGAATACCGCGAATCTCCGTGTTGGCGATCCATGCGTGCTGCGATTCCTTGCCGATGGAGATGCGTGCGGCTGTAATTCGATCGTGGAGGACTTGGGCACGGGTTCCCATTTCTCGTTTGTCCGAGTCCGTTGGCCGGAGTCCGTCTCATGTGTCCGCGTACGCAAGCACGAACGCGTTCACCTGCACGCGCCCTGTACCGTCATACTGGACAATGGCAGGGCGATGGACGGCGAACTCGTGGATATGAGTGCGGGCGGTTGTCGAGTTGCGGTATCGCATATCCTGCCGAAAGACGATCGGGTCTCACTGTCCTTTGCGCTGCCCGATGGTTCCGATATCTCGGATTTGCAGGCAATCGTCTGTGCGTCCGCGGAAGGGTCTGACGGCGCATGGATCGGATGCGAGTACTACGATCCTGATGAAGCGACGTTGTATGACATCGAATTTTTCGTAGCGACGACACTTGCCCGGTTGCGCGCCGAGCGGCCGGGTCCAAATCACGTGCTGATCATGGAACCGGACGCGAGCAAGGTGAACGATCTACGCATGGGGCTCAAATCGGCGGGTTATGAAGTAATCCTTGCGCCGGGGCCCGTGGACGGCTTCTTCTGGCTCCGTCTCGCGACGCCCTCGATCGTGATTGCCTCTGCCGATCAGCACGTTATCAGTGGCGCCGATGTGGTTCGCATCATAAAATCGACTCGTCAGTTCCGGGAACTGCCGGTGGTCGTGTACGGTGGAACCGGCGACATCGGCAAACGCGCGATGGAAGCAGGCGCGAGCAGTCATATCGGCTCGGCATCCGACGTTCAGAAGATCACCGGCACGGTTCGCGAACTTACGCAGCAACGAATTGCGGCGATTGCCGAACATCAACATGCCGCGGGACAGCCCGCCTATAAATAAAGACGGTGTGCGGCTCAGAAGACTCGCAGGACCATGCAATTGAGGTATGCGGTTTCCGGCATGGCCATGAGGATTGGATGATCGCGCGCGGCGCCCCGTTCCTCCACCAGCCACGCGTCGCGTTGCGCCGCGCGGGCTGCGCGCTTGAGGATCTCCAGAAACGCGGGCCCGTCCACGAAATGGGAGCACGAACTGGTGATCAGATAGCCGCCGGGTTCCACGGCCAGCATCGCGTCCCGATTCAGCGCCTGATACAGCCCCGACGCCTTTTTCATCTGGCCGCGCGACTTGGCCAGCGCGGGGGGATCTAACAAGACCACATCATACCGGTCGCCTCGTTGCAGCACGGTCTGCACGTCCCCGCATTCAAATCCACAACGATCGGAAAGGCCGTTCCGTTCTGCGTTCGCGCGAGCCTGGCCAATGGCGAACTCCGACGAATCCACCCCCAGCACCGAAACCGCACCCGCCGCGGCGACGTGGCAGGACCATTGTCCCGCATAACAATGACCGTCGAATACCCGTGCGCCAATAACGAGCGGTCGAACCGCTTGCGCGTTTTCCCGCTGGTCCAGGAACAAGCCGGTCTTCTGACTGTGCGACAAGTCGACGTTGAATCGAAGGCCGCTCAATTCAACTTCCACCGACGCAGGGACCTCACCAACATTGCGCTGTCCCCCCGGAAGAATCAGTTGCACACCCTCGAGTGCCTCGTGAGTCAGGAGTGCCGATGCCACCGCATCGCCATGCGCGGCATAGAACGCGCAGGACGATTGGACCACGGCAACCGGGCCATACCGGTCGACGACCAAACCCGGCAGCCGATCGCTCTCGCCATGAATCCATCGATAGACCGATTCCCCGGGGTACAACCGTTCCCGATAATCCTTTGCCTTCGAGAGCCGACGCCCGACCAGGTCGCCGTCGATGGGTTCACCTTCCCGGCGGGTAAGTATTCGGACGGCAATCCCGCCCGCGGCCTGATAAAACCCCCGGCCGACAAAGCGCCCGCGATCGGACACGACATCGACGACGGAACCGTCTTCGACGCGCGGCAGTTTCGCGAACTCGTTCCGGTACGCCCACAGATGCCCCCGCAAGAGGCGGCGGTCTTCTTTTTCCTTCAGAATTGCTGTATTCATAAGAGGAAGAGTGTACCCGATCGCCACAGCCTGATAGAAGCGCCATTTTGAACCCGATCCGAGCTCATCTTTGGGCGCTCGATCAACCTCGCCGATCAAAAGTTGCAACGCATCCCCGTCATTCGCTATAGTCTCGTCTCTCTTGGAACCCACGGGGATGTAGCTCAGTTGGGAGAGCGCTTGTCTGGCAGACAAGAGGTCAGGGGTTCGATTCCCCTCATCTCCACCATTTTTAACCTTCGCCGGTTCCCGGACTTAGAACCTCCACCCGTGATGGCGGCGCGGCCGTAACCTTGGCTGAAACGCGTGTCGTTTACACGCGCATCGAAAAGCCGACGGACGATGTCTGCGAATCGCCGGCCCGAGATTTCGACCTTGAGACTTCCCAAGGTCCACGCAGGGCGCTGTGATCCTCAAACTGCCACCACATCCGCCTCGGCATACACACCGACCTGAAAACAAAACAGAAGTGATTTCAGACCATCGCCGCGTGGTGAGTCAAAAACTGTGTGTTTTCCGATCATGCCTTCGCGATTGGTGTTGCCGAGTAATGCGCCGTTATCTGGCGAAAAGCCCGATGTGATTGCGCGATTACAGGCGACGACGTCCGCGTTAGCCCGGATCTTTTATGCGCACAAGCAAGCGATCCGGAAAGTCCAAAGCGCACACATTTATGAAAGCAATTGGATTGATGGGATAGAGCAAGTCGGTTGTGTGGAATCCTCGCCAGCAAGCCTTGCAAGCTATCGCGGGGGCGTTTCCCGCCGAAGGATCGCTGGCGGGGCGCTGCCGAAAGGAAGTCGCAAAGCGGGGTTGACAATCGCGCCCAAATAGTGGATACTGCGGTCCAGAATAAACTGGATATACGGGTCCACAATAGGGGGCGGCCGCCGTGTTCACCTTGTACTCCAAAGGCTGCGAATACACTTTTCGGGCACTGGTGCATGCCGCTACCGGAGACGGCAATGGGCGGTTCCAGGCCAAAGACGTCTGCCAAAAAGCCGGGATTCCGGAACCCTACACGCGAAAAGTCTTCCAGGCGCTGGTTCAAGGGGGACTCCTGAAAGCCGTTCGGGGACCGGGCGGCGGCTACGTCTTGGCGGAAGATCCATCGGAAATCTCCCTGCTTCGCGTAATCCGCGCCGTCGACGGCGAAGACACATTCGATGCTTGCGTGATGGGATTGCCGCAGTGTGACGGAAAGCATCCCTGCCCCCTTCATGAAGTCTGGTCCGGGGCTAAAGAACGCCTGCTGGAGCGATTGGAGAAGAACACACTGCAGGACCTGCTCGACGCCGCGACGGCTAAACCGGACCGAAAACAGAAAAGCAAGGGGAAGTAGATCGGCATGTCCGTGCAGGCAACCATACCCAACACGCAATACTGGAAGGATCAGATTAAGTGCCAGGCCGCGTGTCCTGTGCACACGGACGCACGGGGGTATATCCGGGCGATTGCAGAGGGAAAGGAAGAATACGCGTATTTGATCGCGCGCGGTCCAAACCCGCTGGCCTCGATTTGCGGCAGAGTGTGCGGAGCGCCCTGCGAAACCGCATGCCGTCGCGGCGATTACGACGAACCCGTCGCGATCCGCGCCCTGAAACGGTATGTGTGCGACCAGTTCGGGCCGGAATCGCGTAATGACAATAAGAGTGGACTCTTGGATTTCCTCAAGAGTGCGGCGGAACAGTATCCAGCACGACAATGCCAGGGCAAAGAGGAGTTGCTCCCGCTTCTGCAATCGCTTCTCCGGCGGGACATTCCCAAAGCCAATGACTTGAGTGTGGGAATTATCGGCAGCGGTCCCGCGGGATTGGCGGCGGCGCACGACCTTGCACTGCTGGGTTTCTCCGTAACGATCTACGAAATGGAACCAGTCCTCGCGGGCATGTTGGCCGTGGGCGTTCCGGAGTACCGGTTGCCGCGCGACCTGATTCGAGCCGAAGTCGAAGTGATTACGACCATGGGCGTGCGTGCAGTCACGAATTGTTGCGTAGGGAGTGACATCAGCCTGCCCGAACTTCGAACGCGGCACGACGCGGTCATCGTAGCTGCCGGCGCCAAACGTTCGCGCAGGCTGTCGATCCCCGGCGCCGATGGCGAAGGCGTTTTGGGCGGGGTTGAATATTTACGCGACATCGCCCTCGGCCATCGCCCTTCACTTGGTCCCCGCGTCGTGGTCATTGGTGGCGGGAACGTCGCGTACGACGTCGGTCGAACCGTCTTGCGCCAAATCTCCCTGGACGCCGCGCGAACCGCGTTGCGCGCGGCCGGGGTCCGCGAGGTCTACTTGTGCTCGCTAGAGTCGCTGGAAGAGTTGCCCGCCGACGACATCGAGATTATTGAAGGCGACGAGGAAGGCATCCAACGCCGGCACAGCCTGGGTCCCAAGGAGATTCTTCTGGACGAATCCGGCCTCGTCACCGGTGTCCGGTTCCAGCGCTGCGTACGCGTATTCGACGAGCAGCGGCGTTTCAGCCCAATCTTCGATGAAAGCGACTTGCTCGATGTTCCATGCGACAACGTACTGATCGCCATCGGTCAATCGTTCGATCTTTCGTTTGTGGATGCCGAACGGGACGGACTTGCGCTGCGTTCCAACGGCGCGATTGACTGCGATCCCGAAACCGGGTCGACCAGCGCTTCCGATGTCTTCGTCGCGGGCGACTTGGCGTACGGTCCCAAATTGCTCATTCACGCGGTCGCCTCGGGCAAGGCTGTCGCGCGAACCATATACCGTCAATTGACGGGGCATGAAATTGTAGCGGACGACGTCGAACTGCACTTCCCGATCGCGCAATACACGCGTGAAGCGGATTATGAGAAACGGTGCAGGATTACTCCGCCTACCGCATCGCCCGAGAAGCGGCTGGAGTCGATCGAGTGCATTGTCGAGCACGGGTACACGCGCGAACAGGCGCGAGCGGAAGCTTCCCGCTGCCTCAATTGTGGCGTCAACACAATCTTTGATGGCACGCAATGTGTTCTGTGCGGGGGCTGCGTCGAAGTCTGCCCGGAATTGTGCTTGCGTATCGTGGCTGCAGACCAATTGGAGGGGGCAGGAATCCAGGATCTGCTCCATTCCACCGGCGGTTCTCCCGAGAACGCATCCGCCATTATCAAAGACGAGTTGACCTGCATTCGCTGTGGCTTATGCGCCGAGCGCTGCCCGGTCGGCGCGATAACCATGGAAGAGTTTCATTTCAGGGAGACATTGTCATGCCAGGCCGTTTAGAACCGGAACCCGTACCACGTCGTGATTTTCTTAATCTGGCCGGCCTCGGCACGGCCGCGATCGCGCTGCTGGCATCGGTAATAGGAATGGTGCGATTGCCGAAGCCGCGTGTCAGCCCGGAAGCGGCGAGCCGCTTTCGCGCCGGCAAACCCGCCGAATTCCCTCCGGGGACCGTGAAGGTATTTGCCGATCAAAAAGTCCGGGTACACGCCACGGACCAGGGCGTTGCGGCGGTCTCGCTGGTATGCACGCACTTGGGCTGCATTGTCGGTGAGAGCCCGGAAGGATTTCTGTGCCCTTGTCATGGGTCAAGGTTCAATCATGACGGCGATGTGATCGGAGGTCCCGCGCCTCGCGGTTTGCGGTGGTTGGAGGTCTCCCAGGCACCTGACGGGACTCTAGTAATTGACACCGCAACGGAAGCCCAACCGGGCGAGTACTACACCGCGTAACGGGAGAGTAGTTTATGGCATCCACGGGCCTCGATGCATTTTGGGAAAACCTGAAATCGTTGCCACGCGCGCTGCGTGGCGCGAGCATTCGCCATGGCGCGCCCACGTCCGACCGCACACGGTCACAGGCGGTGTTCAGCAATTTCTTTCTACACATTCACTCCACACGCGTGCATCCCCACAGCCTCCGAACGACGACGACTTGGGCCCTTGGCGTGTCGCTGGCGTCCCAGTTTGTGATATTGGCCGCGACGGGCGTCCTTCTGATGGTGTATTACAAACCATCGGTCGACTTAGCCTACGACTCCATAAAGGATTTGCACTATGTCGTGCCGACCGGCCGGTTTATCCGCAACATCCACCGGTGGGCCGCGCATCTTATGGTAATCACGGTCATCCTCCACATGGCGCGCGTCTTCTATACGGCCGCCTACAAATCCACGCGCGAGTTCAATTGGTTGATCGGCATGGCCCTGTTTGTTTTGACACTCGCGTTCTCGTTCACAGGCTACCTTCTGCCGTGGGATCAACTGGCGTATTGGGCGGTAACGATCGGCGCTAATATCGCCGCTTCGCCGAATGAACTGGCTGATGCGATGAGTTTGCCTGCGGTTTTTCGCTTGGGCGATTTACAGCGCGAATTGCTGCTCGGCGCTTCGACGGTCGGTGAGGATGCATTGATACGCTTTTACGTGCTCCACGTCATTGTTCTGCCCATCCTGGTCGCCATGTTGATGGGGGTTCATTTCTGGCGTATCCGCAAGGACGGGGGACTAGCCCGTCCCGAAGGCACTCCCACACCTGCCGGAAAGGGTGTGTCGACGAGCGCACCGTCCACTCAGGCTCCCGAAAACGCCCCGACGAAGACTTACGGTCTCATGTGCGTGGTGCGAGGTCAATCACCCCATACCGATAAAGCCGTGGACGGAACCTGGCCGTCCTGGCCGTGCCTTCTTCGCGCGGAGTTACTTGTTTTCATGGCCACCATGCTGATTTGCGTCGCACTTGCTTTCTTCTTTGACGCGCCACTGCGAGAACAAGCCAACGCCGCCGTACCGGAAAACCCGGCCAAAGCGCCCTGGTACTTTCTCGGGCTTCAAGAGATGGTCTCGTACTCAGCCTTCGTCGGTGGTCTGGTGATTCCGGCCATAACCGTTCTGGGGCTGGGGCTAATCCCGTTTCTCGACCGGGAACCCGAACCGGCGGGTGTCTGGTTTAGTGGCCGCCGAGGCCGCCGGGTGACGTTGACTTCGCTTCTGTTCGGAGCTATCGGCGCAGTGCTCTCTGTCGCCGTCCCGGTGCGGTATGGATGGGTGCGAAACTGGTTTCCGGATATTTCCCAATTGGCCGTCATCGTCTTCAATCCGGGCAGTCTATTGATGGTCGCATACATGCTTTGGTCGATTGCGGTCATGCGGTGGACCCGCTCGACTCGCATGGGCGCCATTGCGCTGTTCACATGCTTCCTCGTGGGCTTCGTGATTCTCACCTACGTGGGCACTTATTTGCGCGGGCCCAATTGGGGGTTCTACTGGAGCCAGGCAAGTTGGCCGGTTCACTAATCGGGGTTACATAACGTGCAGAATCAAATCGATCACAGCCGGATGAATCAACGCTTCAAGTGGTGGCTGTTGGTGGTCAGTGTGTTGACGACTGCCATTCTCATCGTCGCCGCATTGAGCGAAAATGTATTTGCTCCCTGGCGGATGATCCGCCAGGATTACGCGCGCGTCCTTGAGGAAAAGGCCACCGATGACCGCGGTAAAGCCATCGCCGGCCAATTTGAAGTCCGTATCGTCCAAAACGTATTGCCCGAACTGGCTACAATCGACCGCTGCATTACGTGCCATCCCGGCATCGACGATCCACGCATGACGGATGCAAAACTTCCATTTCGGACCCATCCCGGCGACTACCTCATCCACCATCCGCCGGACAAATTCGGTTGCACCGTGTGCCATCGTGGGCAAGGCCGCGCGCTCGTCTTTGAAGAGGCGAAGGCGGTAGGGCATCACTGGGACTATCCCTTGCTTCCCGCGAATCTGACTCAGTCTTCCTGCGGGCTCTGTCATACGGACGAGGAGATTGCGAACGACGGCGGTGAGAAGTACGCGTTGGGAAAGGCGCTCTTCGATTCCAAAGGCTGCGTGGCTTGTCACAAGTTGAACGGCCGGGGCGGAAGTCTGGGTCCCGGACTCGATGGCGTCGGCCTGAAGGTCAGAGCCCAGCTTCCAATGGCGTCAGTGAAAGGGGACCACACGCTGCCGCAATGGCTCCTCGAACATTTTGAGGATCCGCAACGGGTCGTCGCAAATAGCCTCATGCGGCCGCCGCAGCTCAGCGCGGCAGAAAACGAAGCATTGACGATCTACATGCTGTCGCTCCAAGATCGCGATCTGCCGAAGAGCTATCTTTCGCCGCACAAGCACCGAGAATTCTACGATCAGCACTTTCCCCAACCGCAATCCGGCGAAGATCTATTCAATCAGTACTGCGCGGTTTGCCATGACACGGGCGAATACGGCCGGTACGACAAGTTTTACAAGAAGTTCATTCCGGCAATTCGTGGCTCGTCACTCGTACAGGCCGCGTCCGCCGAGTATTTCGATGAGAACATTCGAAGAGGCCGCCCCGGAACGTTGATGGTGCCTTGGAACACGGAAACAAGCGGATTGTCCGGCGAAGACTTATCCAAGATCACCGAATACTTGCGTAGCGCGCCTGTACCGGACGGTGAGAGACTCGCCCCTGAACTTGAGCAGATTGCCGCCGATTCGAGTTTTCGGGCTGTGGGCGGCGTGTCACGCGGACTCGACCTGTTCCGGCGGCATTGTGTCGGTTGCCACGGTCCCGTCGGCGAGGGACAACTTGGTCCGGCGATCAATAACCCTGTGTTTCAGCAAACCGCAACGGACGGATTTCTCTTCGTAACCATCGCTGCCGGCCGCCGCAATACGGCCATGCCCGGTTTCCTCAACGAAGGGCAAGGCGGCTTAACAGAGGAAGACATTTCCAGCCTGGTCGCCTATGTTCGATCTCTTGGCGCCGAGCCAACATCGCAAGTAGCTGACGGGAATGTGGAGTCGAGCAACCCGGCGCTTGCCAGGAGTAACTAGTATGTCGCCATTGAAAGACCAGTCCAATGAACACGGGATCAGCCGCCGGCAATTGCTGAAAACGGGAGGATTGCTGGGCTTCGCGGCGCTGTTTCCACCAAGCGCCCGGGCCGCCCTCGAAGAATTCGACATTGTCGATGTCAATCCGCTGGAGAACTATCCGTACCGCGGATGGGAAGATCTGTACCGCAAGCAGTTCACTTGGGACCGCGTCGTCCGCTCGACCCATTCGGCGAACTGCACCGGGTCCTGCTCGTGGAAAGTGTACGTCAAGGACGGCGTCATGCTTCGCGAAGAACAGGCCGCCGACTATCCGCGGATCAGCGAAGATCTGCCGGACTACAATCCGCGTGGTTGTCAGAAGGGCGCGTGTTTCGTCGAGTACGTGTACGGCGCCCAGCGGCTCCGGTATCCCCTCATTCGAATGGGCGAGCGGGGAGAGGGGAAGTGGCGCCGGGCCTCCTGGGATGAGGCTCTCCAGCTTATCGCGGAGAAGGTGCTCGACAACGTATACAATTATGGACCCGATACCAATACGTTCTTTTCGGTCATCCCGGCCATGTCCCCCGTATCGTTTTCGGCGGGATCGCGCCTGGCGCACTATCTGGGCGGCGTGTTTTGTTCGTTCTACGATTGGTACTGCGATTTGCCGCCGGGTGAGCCGATTACGTGGGGCGTACAAACCGAATCGTGCGAATGCGCCGACTGGTTTAATTCGAAATACATCGTGCTATGGGGAAGCAATATCTGCCAAACGCGAATCCCCGACGCGCACTTCGCGTGGGAGGCGCGTTATAACGGCGCGCGAATTGCCTGCGTCTCGCCCGACTACAACAGCAGCGCCATTCACTGCGACCAGTATGTCCAGATTCAACCCGGCACGGACGCCAAGCTGGCACTTGCCGTTTGCCGCTGGCTGATTGAGAACAATCACATCGACGAGCCTTACGTGAAGATGCACACTGACCTGCCGCTACTCATTCGCACGGATACCCAACAGTTCTTGCGAGCTGAAGATCTGCCCGCCAACGAGCGTGGTGCTGTCCCCAACACGAGTTCCTGGTCAGGTGAGATTGCTTCGGAGGACGGGACGCCAGACCTTCAGGCGGTCTTCTATGTCTTCGATCGCGTGGCCAACCGTATCGCGCAAGTGCCCGGCAGCATGGGCTCGCCCGCCCAGTCACTCGATCTTGGCGGCTTGGATCCAACGCTTGAAGGAACGTGGAATGTGACGTTGGCCGACGGAAGCGTCGTGCAGGTTACCACCGTGTTCAGTCGGCTCAAGGAAACACTGGCCTCATCGGACTATTCAGCGTCGGGCACGGCCCGATCCTGCGGTTTGACTGAACGAGATTTCCTCGAGTTCGCGAAGGGGTTTACACGAAAACCGGCAATGATTATTCACGGTGCCGGCACCAATCACTGGTATCACAACGACCTCTTGAATCGTGCCATGATACTGGTCGTGGCATTGACGGGAAACGTCGGCAAGAACGGCGGCGGGTTCAATCACTACGTGGGGCAGGAACGCATCTGGCCCGAGCATGGATTCAAGACGCTGGCATTTCCCGAGGGCGGCTCGAAGCAGCGGTTTCAGAACATGACCCTGTGGACGTATTGCCATAGCAAGCAGCATGACCCACACCCGATCAACGGCAAGCCGATCGAGCACTACATTCTGGACTCCGTCCGGAACGGATGGATGCCGCTGTGGCCGAAGAACGATTGGGCAAGCCTCACTCCCGAGCAAATGCACGATCTACCCCGCAAGCCGCGCGCCTTATTCGTCTGGCGCGCGAACTATCTCAACCAGGCGAAAGGCAATGAAGCAATTATTCGATCACTCTGGAAAGACCTGGATCTGATTGTCGACATCAATTACCGCATGGACACTACCGCGCTTTACAGCGACATCGTGTTGCCTGCTTCAACCTACTATGAGAAGACGGACCTCAACTCAACGGACTGCCATTCGTTTATGCATCCGTTCTCGAAAGTGCTGGACCCGCTGTTCGAGTCAAAGACCGATTGGGACATCTTCGCTGCATTGGCAAAAAAAATTGAAGAAGTTGCGAGGTCGCAAGGGCTATCGCCGTATGAGGACCAGGCACTGGACTGGTCGCGGGACTTCTCCCAGTTGTATGCAGCCTGGTCCGCGCAGGGTTCTCTACAGACCGATGAAGAAGCCTGCAATTTCATCCTCGGTCATTCCCCGGAAACGCAAGGGATGACGTATCACGGCATACAAGACCAGCCCAAACGATTCGTTGGCATCGATGCGGAAGCGTGGAATAGCGAGGTCGAGGAAGGCCGCGCCTATGCGCCCTTCACCCATCAGATCGAGAAAAAGCGGCCCTGGCGGACACTGTCCGGAAGGCAACAGTTCTACATCGACCACCCCTGGTTTATTGATTTCGGCGAGCAGCTTCCTGTCCACAAAGAGCCCGTCGAGGATGTCGAGTACCCTCTATACTGGAACACGCCTCATGGCCGCTGGTCGATTCACTCAACCTGGCGCGACAACCGCTACATGCTTCGTCTCCAGCGCGGGTTGCCCATCGTGTACCTTCACCCCGACGACGCAACGGCGCGGGGAATTTCCGACAACGATTGGGTTCGGATATACAACGGCGAAGGTGAAGCGATTGTACAGGCGAAGATACTGCCCGGCGAAAAGGCCGGTCGCCTCACCATGTACCACGGCTGGGAAAAGTTTCTCGGATTCCAAAACGGCGGCTGGCAGTCCCTCACGTACATCAAGATTAAACCGACTCAACTCATTGGTAAATATGGGCATTTGAATTTCAAACTGAACTACTGGGGACCCACCGGGAACAACCGCGATATTCGAGTCGAGATCGCCAGGTATGACGGTCCTATTGCGGAATTCGAGCCGAACTCTCCGGCCGGATCGGAGTCGCGAGTCGATCCTCCGGTCGCGGGAACTAAGGTCTTATAAGGAGCACACCGATGTCGAAGCACCAATACGCCATGGTGATGGACCTCAACAAGTGCATCGGTTGCCAGACCTGCACGCTGGCGTGCAAGAAGCAGTGGACCGATGGCGACGGCATGGACTACATGTATTGGAATAACGTGGAGACCCATCCCGGCATCGGATATCCGCGCGGTTGGCACACGATCGGAGGCGGATTCGATGCGCGCCGTAACTTGCGGCCGTCTCCATTGCCGCCCAAAGAGGACTACGGCGAGGCATTCGAGTATGACTACGGGCAACGCCTCTACGGCGGGCGGAACAAGCCCGTGATGCCGAACCGGCCGCCCACGTACACGCCAAACTGGGACGAAGACGTGGGCGGTTGGGACAAGGACAATCCCTATTTCTTCTATTTGCCCCGAATCTGCAATCACTGCACCCATCCGGCCTGCCTCGAAGCGTGCCCGCGCAAAGCGATCTACAAGCGCACGGAAGACGGCATCGTGTTGATCGACCAGGAACGGTGCCGCGGATTCCGATACTGCATTAAGGCCTGCCCGTACAAGAAGATCTACTACAACGAAGTGACCGGCAAGAGTGAAAAGTGTATCTTCTGTTATCCGCGCCTCGAAAAGGGCCAGGTCAACGCCTGCGCCGCTCAGTGTCCGGGTCGCATCCGGTTTGTCGGTCTCTTGGACGATCCCGAGTCTCCAGTGCACAAACTCGTATTGAAGTATCGTGTGGCGCTGGGCCTCTTTCCCGAAAAGGGCACCCATCCCAATGTTTTCTATGTGCCGCCCTTTAATCCCCCGAAAGCAGGGAGCGCGGGCAAGAGCATTCTCGAGGACCCGCGGCTGCCCCTGGACTACCTCATCTACCTGTTCGGTCCCGACGTTGTGCGCGTCATCCAATTCATGGAGGGAGAGCTGACGAAAGCACAGTCAGGTGGACAGAGCGAAGTGCTTCAATTGCTCATCGGACGAGACGCTTCCGTTCGATATCGCGTTGTTCCCGACATTGTGCGCGCGGCTGCAAACCGGGACGTGGCGCAGAAGATGGAGCAGTCGCCGGCGGGGGGGCCGCCTCAGGCGATTCTCGGAACGCCTGCTCAATCCGGTGTCAAACCGCCGCCGGCCAGGCACGCGCTCGGTTCCAAGCACGTCCCTCCCACGCCGGAGGTTGCGATGGCGTTTGGCGTTCCTGTAGACAATCCCGGCTCATCGTGCAACACATCGATAGGAGCGGGTTGCGCGGGCTGCGCTGCGCAAACGGCCTGTGGGGCCGCGCAAAAGGGACCGCGCCACCCAGGTGAGGAGGGAATGACATGGACGTAATGCGTGCGATACTCGTAATGGCAATCGTGGGATTCGCCTCGGCTGCCGCCGAACCAAATGCCGAAGATAAGGCGGCGTTGGAAATACCATCCGAAGCCGCTCCTGAGGTTTCCGTCGAGGAGCTGTTGGACGCGGACAATGCGGCGTGGCGTGCGGCTCCCGCATTTGCCGTCCATTTCAACCGAACCCCTCCTGTCTATGCGACCGACACGATGGACGACGGCGACCGTCCGTCGATGACCGTCCAGGTTCTGCGGCTGCCAAGCAATGACGTTGTATTTCGCGTTCAATGGCAGGACCCGACTGCCGATCAGGTGGCGAGCGGCGCCCGTTACCCGGATTCCGGAGAAGACCACATTTACAAAAGCCATTCAACGGCAACGGATACATTCCCGGACGCCTTCTGCATTATGGTTCCCAAGCAACGCGGGCAGCATCTCTCGTATCCGTCCATGATGATGGGCGAAGGAAGCAACCCTGTCGATCTCTATTATTGGAAGGCCGGAAAGGGATTCGAGCTTTTGAATGCCCATGGCCGCGCCACGACTGCCGCTGTCGCTGAGGAGGTTCGCGGTTCCGCGCGTCGTGCCGCCGATGATTGGACCGTGACCATGGCATTACCAAATCTGACCAGCCAAACTCCTGTTTGTTTCGCGCTCTGGAATGGAGACAAGGATCACCGGGACGGCCTGAAGTACTTTAGCTTGTGGTATGAGGTGGAGTGATGACAGACCTTGCCCATAAGGAAGTCGAAACAAGTCCCGACATGCTTCTTGAGTGCGCCATGGCTTGGAAATATCTGCACGATCTTTTTCACGGCCCCAGCCCCGAGCAGTGGCGTTGGCTTCAGTCTGAATCCGCACAGGCCGCATGGCGGCTTCTGGCACAGTGGACCGGGCTTGAGAACTACGCCACGTTGCCGCTTGCGAATTCCTACGACTCGTACGCCGGGGAATATGTGGCCGCCTTCGAGGTCGGTCTTCCAGAGCCCCCGTGCCCGCTCATCGAGTCCCACTGGAACAAGCGAGATCCGGTGCCAAAAGTGCTCCACGAGAATATGCTGTTCTACAAACAGTTTGGACTGGAACTTCGCTCGTCGAGCAATGAAACTGCCGACCACCTGCGCCACCAGTTGGAATTTGTGCATCACCTATTCCGGATGGAGCGGGAAGCGGTCATCGGCAACCGCATGGAGCACGCGGACCAGTGCGCCAGGGCACGAATCGAGTACTTGAACCGCCATCTCGGGTTCTGGGTGCCTCGGGCGTACCTTGCACTCGACAAGAAAATGCCAGGTTCGTGGTGCGCCCAATGGATGTTTTTGCTTTCCCAGTTTTGCCAGGAATTCTGTACGGAACACTGACGCGGGAAAACCACGGCATTCGCTAGACCGCGTATGAATAACTGAGGATAAAGGACCTTCCTGCTACCGAATTCAAGGAGGAGTCATGGAGATTCGGCACATCTACATATCGCCCGGTCACAATTTTCGCGGCCATCACGGACGGGAACCGGATGCCCATCCCGTCCTTGAGCTTATGGAAGTCGAGTGCGTCGCAGGGAAAGGCCTGATCGGCGACCGATACTACTGCTACGAAGAGAACTACAAGGGCCAGATTACGTTCTTCGCCTGGGAGGTCTATCAAGATCTTTGCCGGCAGCTTTCCGTATTTGACCGTGACCCCTCTGTGCTGCGTCGAAACGTAATTGTGGAAGGTGTGAACCTTAACAGTCTTGTAAATTCCGAATTCACGATCCAGGGGGTGGAGTTCTTTGGCGTCGAGGAGTGTTCCCCGTGTTACTGGATGGAGCGCGCGTTCGCACCCGGCGCTGAAGAGGCGTTGAAGGGCAGGGGAGGACTGCGGGCGCGAATCGTATCCAACGGACTTCTGCAAAGACTTTGAGGTCTTAGGAGCATCCCACGCTATTTGCGACATAGGTGAACCTCCCTCCGACGCAAAACAAGTCATTCAACCGGGTGACATCCAAGGTTTTGGAGTGCGACGCACCTTGGCGGTGTCTTCATGCTCCTGCGTCTTCGATAGGATCCGCATGACGGCAATGGGACTTGCCTTCGTGCCATGCCGGTATTGGAATCTCGAGATAGTCGAGCGGCGTCGTGCCGAGGTTAGCGATCGCGGCGTCGGGTGCCAGCGTTCGGTCGGCAAACAGCATTCGCGCGCTGATGTCCACGGCTGAAGCCACATGGTCTCCGCTCATTTGACGAGGTTCGGCTCGAATAACGCATGCGGTGCAGTGCCTTCGCGCGTTTGCCCACCTGCATCGGCTTAAACCATACGGAGATATTGGCGCTCGCCCGCGAAAGCTGGCTTGTGAGATTCCGGGCGAATGCGCGTAATCAAGATTCCTCTATTCGCTATGTCAAACACTTGCTGGCGACCGGTGCGATCGCGTCAGTGCCGTCGCCGTCCGGCGACGAATTTCCGAACGTCTTCACCTGATTGCAGTGTGGTTGCAAGTATCCGGCGTTTCCTATGATCACGTCCCGTCTTTAAGGACCAATATCCAGTCGTTGCCGTCGCCGGGGCTGTCCGGTGGGTCGAACTCCTGGATGGGAGCGGAGGGCCCGCTGGGAATGTTCTCCAAGAAGGCCGTTGCATCGGCGAACTCTTTGTCGTCAGCTCTCCATTGTCCGTTGCGGGGATTGAACCAATAGGCGCTCTTTGGTTGCGGCGAAAGCCGGTCCATCTTGACGCGGATGTTCCGGCCGTTGGCGCTGTATACCATGGCGTAATCGCCGTTGGCGCCGCGTGTGGCTTGTAGACAGCTCGAGCGAACTCCTTCCCCGACGTCCATGCCTCCGGTATCGCCGTCGATCAGCGTTTGGTCCGGAATCCGGTCCAGAAACTGGTCGTTGGAAAGGGTTGCCATGAGGTCAACGAGATGCCGCATATCGATGGCGCCAGGTTCGTCGAGGCCGGCTTTCCACCCACGGGCGTTGTCGGTGGTGACGGGTTCGTCCAGGTCTAACACTCCGCTGTCAAAATGGAATACGTTCATGCTTCCGTAGGTGATCCCGAAGCCTCCGGCGAAGACGGTCTGATAGGACTGGAATCGGATCTGCCAGTCCCTGTAGACGCTATCGCCCCGGGTGCGGGCCTCATATCCGCCTTCGAAGAGCCATGTGGGTTTCGCCGGAGACAAGCGGTAATCATGTTCCACTGCGACGTTTTGGTCGGTGGGTTGGTCCTGGATCGAGTTGAAGTCCAGCCAAGGGTCGTTGTGGAACCATTCCGATGAGTTCGGATGCCACTTTCGTGGGTGGTAACTCATGATCGTCGTGCCGTAATCGGCCTGCAAATCCTGCTTGTCGACGTTATTCACGCCATCGGCGACACCTTCCGCCACAGCCCGAAACACGGGCCGGTAGTCCCTGTCGCCATACACGGCACTACGGTCTCCGCCGATCATCCAGATCACATTCTTCTTGTCGTGAAATCGCCGGCCGATCCAGCGGCCGTATCCGTATGCGTTGCCGGAATTCAGAACGATTTCCTCGGTGGGTTCGCCCTTCACGTAACTTCCCGCCACGCTTCCGCCCCACGCAGGGAGCAAGATCACCGCCAATCCATGGGCGTCTGCCACGTCGATGATATATTGCAGGTGATCCCAGTAGTCGTATTCCTCGGGATCTTCGGAGTTCTCCCCCGGCGTGGTAATGGGACGTTCCGGATTCCAGGCGCCCTCCCGAACCTCAAATGGATAGTCTCCGTACGCATTGGCCTCGATACGAAGTCCTTCGTAAGAGGGGAAGGCGACTAGTGCAACTGTGTTGAATCCCTGCTCCTTTCGGTGCTGGAGATAATGCTCGACGTCTTCGCGCGTCAGTTTCCACGCGATCGCCCAAGCGGTATCGGCCACGGCGAAGAACCCCGTGCCGTCCGGGTGGATCAAGAAGCGGCCATTGTCGCTGACGCGTAGATCATTGGCGCCTTCGGCCCAAAGGGGCGTTCCCGGAAGGAATATGGATAGGATCGATAGAACGAGGCACGATAAGTGGGTTTTCAGTTTCAAGGTGTACTTCCCTTCATAATACCCGGAGTCTTGGCGAACAGGCCGACCGTACAGGGCCGACAAGTTTGTAGCATAGGGCGGGATAGTTCGACAATGTGATCGCGCATCCCTCACGACGGCACTTGGCAATACTTGCCCGGAACAGGTATAACCTGCCCGGGGAGGGGAGCAAACGATGGAATCATGCAACATGGGACGGAGGACGTTTGTCTTGAGTACAGGCGCAGCAATCGCGGGATCGTTGTCGACATTGGGCGCAGGGGCGGTGGCGTCTGAAGGTACGGCGAAGATACCGCCGTTCCGGGGGATGATGCCGATCATGGCGACTCCGGTAGATGGGGAGTACAAGGTCGACGTGGCCAGTCAACGGCGGCACGTGGAGTATTGCATTCAATGCGGCGCGGTGGCCATCGGTCACTTCGCGTACGCGTCGGAATTTCAGAAAATCTCGGATGCCGATCGTTCACAATTACTGGACGTGGTGGTGGAACAGGTAGCAGGGCGCATCCCGTTTTTCGCGGGGGTGACGGGACGCACGGCAGTGGACACGGTTCGTTACGCGCGTGAGGCGAAAACGCGCGGCGCGGACCTCATCATGGTTTCGTTGCCGTTTGAAGAACAATTGGATCAGGAATCCACGTTCACGATGTTCCGCGAGATCGGCTCGACGGTCAGTTTGCCCATCATCATCCAGGACACGCCGGCGACCGCGGATGTGCTCACGCCTGAGTTGGTCATGCGTATCGCCAAGGAGACGGGGCAGGTTCACTCGATCAAGGCGGAGAGCGCGGATTTCCTTACCAAGACGGCGGACCTCATGCAGCACTTCGAGGGGACGATGCAGGTCATAGGTGGCGCGGGAGGACAGCACATGATTCACCTGTTGCGGCTCGGCGTGACGGCATTCATGACCGGCACGGAAGCGTTGGAGTTCCATGCGGCCGCGGTTGCGGCGTACTTGAAGGGCGACGCGGATGAGGCGGCGACGATTTACTTCACGAAGATTCTGCCTTATTTCATGTTCTACAATTCGGGGAACTGGCAGCGCAATCTGAAAATGATGTTACACCTGCGGGGGATTATCGATACGCCGAACATGTGCCAGCCGGAAGACGACATCCCGCCGGCTTATGGCGACGTGGTTATGAAGGAATTTCGGTGGGCGCTCGATCACATCGGCTGGACGAAAACCTGGCCGAACATTCCGTAGGTCCGTTCGCTCCGGACTACCCTTGGGGGACCTCATACGCGCCGATGCTGGGTTTCGCATCGCCGGGAAGTGGTGTGCCCCAGAAGTCGCGGCCTCCGTTCTCATCCATGACGAGGCCCGCGCCGATACACGGCGAATCGCTATTCAGCTTGTACTCCGGCAGCGATGACAGCGCTTCGACATTGGCCAACGAAGCCATACCGGGCCGGACGAGCTGCGGATCCGCCCAAATTCCGACAATCTTGTTGTCAACACGTTCCTGTCCCGTTGCAGCGCTCCACGCATCCAGGCTCGCGTGCCCGTCCAGCGCGAATGGCGCGCCCTTCAATCGCCAATAAAGGTTGCCTTCAAAATGGGCCTCGTGACAGGCTCCTTCGATGGACGGGCCGCCGCTGACGAAGATGTTGTTTCGGAAGCGCATTCCCGGCATGCGCTTGCCGTAGAATCCGACAGCCGATCCGTCCTCGTTGTAGACCGTGTTATTGTAGATCTCCGCGTCCGACATGCCCTCAAGCCAGTAGATGCGGATTCCCGCATGTTGACCCGGCTTTCCATCGTTCTGGCTGATGTTATAGCGGATGATGTTGTTCTTCCACGGCAATGCATAGGGAAACATGCAGAGCAGGTAGCCGGGTCCATCGTTCCCATAGGACAAGTTGTACTGCATGATCGAATTCGTGACGCCGCCATCAAAGTCGAAGCCGCCTCCATCGTCGCTGGGGCTCTTGTTGTCGTGGGAAATGCAGTGTTGGATGACGACCCGATCGGCATTCCAGGCCCAGATGCCCACGGGCCCGTTTCCTTCGCGCGGCATGTCCCATCCATTGTTCATGGCTTCGCAGTATTCGATGGTGCATCCGCGCACGAATCCCGCCACAATTCCGTTGCCGCTATGGTTCGTGAGATTTGCCGGATTTCCGGGATTGTTTTCGGCGATACAACGTACGATACGAACGTTCTCAGACCAGAGTTCCTCGTCGCCCACCTGAATCCCCGAACTGCCGTTGTTATGCGCGTGGACGGAGTCGATCAAACAATCCTGAACGCCTTCGACCAATACGCCGCAGTGACGGAATCCCTGTACCTCGATCTGAGCGATGGTCGTTCCCTTGGCGTTGCGGACATGGACGCCACAACCGGCGTTATCATTTTTGCGCCCTGCGCCGGTGAAGTTGATGTTCTCGATCTTCAGGTAATCGCAGCCGTCGGCAACGACCCCGGAGCCGGTCCGGCCGTCGATGGCGGCACGGCCTTCGCCATAGGAACTTACGACGAATGGGCGTGACTCGGCGCCGCTATCGTGCGCGTCGAACGTCAGCGTACCCGGATACGTGTGTCCGCCTTCGAAAAGCAGGCGATCTCCCGGCTCAAACGAAGCGGCGTTGGCTCGTTCCACCGAACACCAAGGGCTTGTCCGTTCCCCGGAAGCGAGGTCATCGCCCGACGGGCTGACGTGGTAATCAATGCCGTGTGCGAGTGCGTTCATGCCAACCATGATAAACACCGGCAACATCTGCCGAATTGAGGCCGTCCATACGTGAAGGTGAAAAGACCCCTTTGACACGCATACCGGCGTATTTTTTCGGAATAACAGTGCCTCGAACGAACTTTCGCACCGATTGGAATCAAAACAGAGCATCCACAGCTATTCCAGGCCCAGTGGCCCGGGCGACGGTGGCACACCATTTCCGAAGTTTTCGTTTACCTGACGGATCAGTTGCGCTTTCCTTGGGTCGACCCGTTGAACCGCCGCCGACTGGGAATCTGCGTTGAAGTAATACGCATACACCGCGCCGGTAATGAGCACTGCAACGACGATTCCAATCAGCCACACCTTCTTTCGTGCCATTGCCACGTCCCTCGTACGATCCGGTCGATCTCAGAAAACTCTACGAAACACCGCGCCGGAACTCGACCCGCAAAGTATCACATCGGCTCCGCACACGGAAACCGGCTGCTACGACGGCTCATGCCTTGAGCGCTCCGGAAGTCATCCCCTCAACGAAGTCGCGTTGAAAAAACAGAAATGCCAGGATGAGCGGTGCGGTCGCGAGCAGACTTGCCGCCATCACGATGCCATAGGGAATGCTGGAATCGCCGTTCAGCAGGTAGATTACCAGGGGCAGCGTATACATTTCCTTGGTATGCAACAAGATCAAGGATCCCATGAGATTGTTCCAGGCAAAGATGAAGGTAAAGACTCCCAAGGCGGCAAGGGCGGGCCGAATCACGGGAAGGACCACGTGCCAATAGATCCCCAATTCGCTGCAGCCATCGATGCGCGCCGCTTCAAGCAAGTCATCATGCACGTTCTCGCCGATGTATTCGCGCATCCAATAGATTCCAAACGCATTGGCGGCGCCAGGCACGATCATGGCCCAGTACGTATCGATTCCGCCTAATTTCACCATCATCACGTATATCGGAATGATGAGGACGGAACCGGGAATCATCATCGTGCCCAGAACGAATACAAAGAGACTTTTTCGCCCCGGCGCGTCCCGGTACTTGGCGAAGGCAAAACCGGCGAGTGAGCACAAGAACAAAACCAGGCCGCAATGGCCCACCGAGATGACCAGCGAGTTCACAAAAGACCGAATGAAGTCGACGTTGGCCAAATTGATCACGTCTCGGAAGTTCGATGGGTGCCAAGGCGAAGGAATCCACTGGGGCGGGGCAGCGAAGATTTGTCCGGGCACCTTGAACGCCGAACTGAGCATCCAATAGAAGGGGAGCAGGAAGAGCACGGCCGCAAGCGTCAGAACGATATGCCCGAGAATGCGGTTCAGATACCGATACCCCCGTGCCATGGCGCTAGCTCCAATCGCTCCTGCGGAATCGCAGGATGAAGAGGGAGGCAACGAATACGACGGCGGCCACACCGTACGCCAGGCACGACGCGTAGCCAAAACGAAAATCGTCGAAGGAAGTATTGAAAAGGTACAACCCAAAGTTTGTAGAAGAACGCCCCGGACCGCCATAGGTCAGCATGAAAATCTCGTCGAACGCGTAAATCGTCCCGACGAGGGAGGTAATGGCGCAGAAGACGAACACCGGACGCATCAAGGGCAATGTGATATGCCACACACGGCTCCAAGCCCCGGCTCCGTCGATGCGTGCGGACTCGTAGTAAGTGCGCGGAATACCCTGCAAACCCGCCAGCATCAGCACCATTCCATATCCTGCCCATCGCCATATCAGCAGGATTGCAATAGACGGCTTGGACCACGTTTCGCTCGTGAGCCAGGGCAGGGGACGAAGGCCAAGCCACGGCACCGCCTCTTCAATCGCAGCGAGGGTCGCGTTCAGCAGGCCGCGCTCCGTGTCGTACAGCAGTCCGAAGACAAGTGCAATCGCGACCATCGGAGTGATGACGGGCAGAAAAAAGACGGCACGATACAGGCTCCTGAACTTGAGCCATGAGGCGTTGAGCAACACAGCCAAGAGGAACGCGGCGGCCAGCATGGGCGGAATGTAGAGGACGCAGATGACGAGCGTATTCCACAACGAGTTCCAAAACGCCTCGTCATGCGCGGCAAGGCGGAGATTGTCCAGTCCAACCCATTTAATGGGGACGAAACCATCCCACTCGGTGAAGCTCAGCAGAAACGAGAAGACGATTGGGTAGAGTGCGAACGCCGCGAACAGAACGAAGAACGGCGAAATGAAGACGTAGAAGTGCCAATTGCGGCGGATTCGTTCCGCGTACCTTCGGCCGTCTGGCCGTGGCGCGCTCACGGGGTGCCCTCCGGCACTTGCGGGGCAAGTTCCCGCCGTAGCCGTTCGCTCAACTGGCGCGCCAATCGAGCCAGCATCGCGTCCGTTTCCTGGCAACCGTTAGCCGCCCAGTGGCTCATCTCCTGCGAGATGTAGCGGGAGGCCTCCCGCCAATCCTCGGTCCGGTTCAGCTGCGGTATCCGCGTGATGTCTTCCGCAAAGAGTCGCCGCACTCTCTGTCCGCCGTAGAACGGGTCCGGTTCGTCGAAGAATGGGTCATCATAGGCCGTGTGGAGCGCCGGAAAGAGGTCGGAGTTCCGGTAGTGTGCAAGTTGAGATTGCTCGTTGCACAACATGAAACGAACGAAGTTCCAAGCGGCATCGTCGCGCATACTTTGCGCGGGTATGATGAGGACCGATCCCCCGGCTGTACTGGCGCGCAATCCTCCTGGCGTCAAGGCCGGTAAAGGAAACACGCCCCATTCCCCGGAGGTTTCGGGGGCGTAGTTCTTGATGAAACCACCGAGCCATGCGGCCATGGGAAACGATGCAATCTCTTCCGTGCCCAGGGATGTGTAGAAGGCCTGACTGAACACGGCGGTATTGGACGTGATGCCTGCCGTAAGCATGGATTCCAGGACCGCCAGCACCTCGCGGGTTTGCCCTGAGTCGATGGCAACGCGGCCTTGGTCGTCGAACACCTGGCCGCCATTCTGTTGCATTAAAATCTCGAACATGGCGGACACGTAGCTGGCGGGGAGGGTCAGCATCATTGTTTTTCCGCCGGAACGTTCGACAATCCTCTTGCCCGCGTCGATATAGTCGGCCCACGTTTCGATTGCCCCGGGATCGATACCATACCGCGCGAAGACCGGCCGCTTGTAGAATACTGCGCAGGGCCCGATATCCCAGGGGATGGCGTAGACGCGGCCGTTGAGCGTACAATTTGCCCAACTGGCGGGCACAAAGCGGTCCGCGTAGGGTGCGGCGACTTCGGTCAAGTCGGTTAAGCGGCCGGTCATGCTGTACCGGGGTGCGTTTGCAATCTCGATCTGAGATACGTCCGGCGCGCCTACGCCGGACGACAAAGTCAACATCAACCGCAGATTCGCCGTGCTTGAACCGCTCATGTTGATGTTGATACCGACACTGGGATACTTCGCACGGAACGCAGGGATACGCTGCTCCAGACTGGCGGCCGCAATGCTCCACGCCCAAACGTTCAAATCGCCCCGGATTCGGCCGGAAGTACCTGAGGGACCAATCGGTGCTTCCGCGCGCGCGACCACGTTTGCGGACAAGACGAGAACACAGAGCAATATCGGCGTTGAGAGAATTGCCGTGGTACTGTGCCGCTGGTTCGTCATTTTCTGTCTAGACCCGCCCATGGTTGGCGCCGGAGCAACGCAAATCATGCGATACCATCGATCGGTGCGTACTTGCTCCGCGACGGAGCCAATGGGTAGAGGTTTCCGACTCACTCCCCGAGTACGCGGATAGACGCGCCTTTCATTCCTAAGAGGCAGTTGGTAACGTATGGGCTCGACTGATGTCAAACAACGGGAAAGAAGGAGAGCGGGGGACCTATGAAGCCGAAGCCTGAACACCCGGCGTGGATCTATGTGGTTTTTCCGGCGGTTGCCATGTTGTTGGGCTGGGGGCTGCGCGGGTATATCGGCGGCGGTCCCTTTGGTGCGTTGATTCCGGGGTGTTTTGTCGCGCTCAGCCTGTCGCTGCTGCTTGGGTACCGCATGGAAACTGCGGCGATGGCGGCATTGTTTGGCGCGGTCGGCATTGGTTACGGCGGCGATATGACGTATGGGCAGACGCTCGGATTCCTGAACGACTCCGACACGGTGCTGTGGGGTCTGTTGGGGTGCTTGGTCAAGGGCGGAATCTGGGGACTGCTCGGCAGCGCGGTACTGGGCACGGGGCTTACTCGCGACCGGTACGATGTGAAGACGCTAACCGTGGCGTTCGTCTTGACGGTGGTTGCCTTCTATGTCGGCGTCAAACTGATCAACGATCCGAAACTCATTTACTTCTCAAACCGCCTCGACAAGCCACGCGATGAATCGTGGGCAGGTTTGCTCTTTGCGGCTATTACGTTCCTGGGGTATCTCCGGTACCGCGGTTCGGCCGAGGCATTCGCTTTGCCGTTCCGCTTTGCACTGTGGGGCATGCTCGGCGGCGCGCTTGGTTTCGGCGGTGGCGCGTTGTGGATGGTCTTTGGGCCCCACTTACCGGTTCCGCAGCAATGGATTGGATGGTGGAAGGCGATGGAATTCTCCTTTGGCCTCATTCTGGGGGCGGCGCTTGGCTACTGCGCGTACTTGAATCGAGAGCGGCTGTACGTTGCAGGGCAGCAAGGGGAGGCGCCGCCGGCTGCTTGGGGTCCGGTTGGTGTATTCTTCGTCTTCGTCGCGGCGGTGTTCATCGCTTACCCGGTCGTGGGTAGTCTCCTCCCCGAGGGCATCGCGGAAAGCCGCACACTATCTGTCCTCCTTGTGCGTGACGTCTTTCGGGTGTTGTTCGGATTTGTCTTCTTCGGAGGCCTATGCATTATCCTGGGATTGCGTTCCCTTCATGCCGCCTGGCAGATCGCCGTAACGCTCACGGTGTTCCATTGTGTGCTCGATTATGTGCGGGATCTGGACGATCCCGAACGATTCGGATACGCGCTGCCCGTGTCCGTGCAGCTTCTGATTCTGCTCGTTGCCACCGGTGCAGTCGGCCACCTTACCATTCGATTCCAGCATAGTCCGCAGCCAATCCGCCGGATCTACCTGCTTGTCTTGTGGGCTTGCTACGCGGTAGCCTGCGTTCGTTCCTTCTTCTTGAAGGACTTCTTCTTTCCACCAGAAGGCGAGAGCCTACTTTCCGTCATTACCCAGCACCACGCGTCGTTGTTCTTTGTGCATGGCACGTTCACCGTCTCCGCTATCATCACGACGTGGTTTATACTCCGCTTGGGGAATTCGTCAGACGAGGCCGTTACCGCGAATTCACAATATCGGCAGTGACAGATTCCAACAATAGGCCGGAATCGTCCACGGCGTCCGCGGTGGATCGAAACCGCACGTAGTTGATGCCGAGCGGTTCCCGGTAGTGGGGCTTCAAGTGAAGTTCCGACTGTCCGTTCACGTCAACGGTGCAGGTGCGTTTGTCGATGTCCCACTTAAATCGCAGCACGCACCATTCTCCGATGGGCAGTGCATTGCCGAGCGAGACGTGTCCGTCAGATTGTATTGGAAGCGAAACGATTGCTTCTGCATCACCCGTCTCGTCGGTTGGATTGAAGAATCGGTCCAGTAGCGAGATTACGGCGCCGTCAAACCCTTCCTGTAGTTGCAGTTTTATGGTTAGCGTGCCTTGTCGACCCATGGGAAAGTTCCACACCGCGCCGTCGCCGGGCTTGACATCGGGGCGGCGGATGTGGAGCGCTTTTGCGCCCGGTTTCTCAGGGTGTTCGACCAGCACCGGCCCTTGGGTACGGTCGCGCCACCAGCGCTCTGCCGGACCGAAATGCTTGAAAACGGTCCAGCCTTCAAGCCCCTTCGAGAAGTCATCCTCCCGATGCGTTTCCAGCAGCCAGTTGGGATCAAAGTGAAACGTAGCGCCTGAGCGCCCCTGACCGGCCATGACGATAACTTTGCCGTCCGGCGCGAGATAAGGCATGGGGTACGCAGTTCCGCGGTCGCCGGTTTTCTGGGGTGATTCATTCCGAGTCGGGTCGAGGTACACTTCGCGGAAACCTTGCCAGGTTTGGCATTCGTCCGACGAGATGGCGGCGTGCAACGCGTCGCGCCCGCCGTACACGCCGTCGCCGTTGTGACGCGGCGGTTTTTCGCATCCGTTCCAGAACAGCAGAATGCGATCGTCGGGAAGCCGTAACAAGGCCGCAGGGCCGTCGGTCGAGAGGAAGCGGGAAGGGCGGAGCGGCTCCCAGTGTACGCCGTCATTGGAATACGAATCGTAGAGAAATCCGGTTTCCGTGCGCGCGAGCATGTACACCCGCCCGTCCTTCAGCTCAATGATGACCGGTTCGCAGGCGCCGTATCCGCTCCCGTTGAAGTCGGTGTAGCATGGCGCGGTCAACTCAGAAGGCGACAGGTTCCACGTCTCGCCGCCATCGTCCGAATACACGCAGGTTGTCACGTTCGCCCCGGTAGGCGGCCCTTGCGGTTGCTTGCCAATCCACTTGGCGAAAGGCACGATGATTCGGCCAGTGCTGAGTTGCGTGACGTTGTTGATCGATCCCACGTAGCCTTCAAAGATCCGCTTGGGCGCATCCCATACCGTGCCCCCATTCGAGGTTTTGACGTGCCAGATATCGATGAAGTAGGTGACCGCGATTTCGCGCTTCCCCTCTTCCAACCGGGCCACCATTGGGAACACGTGGTACTCGCCGTCCATGTCGAGCAAGGGCAGGTTTGCTCGCGGACCCTCGTACTCGAATTGACGATCGCCCCACGTAACGCCCCCGTCTGACGAGACCAGCGAGTAGTTCTTGTATACGTTTTCCTCGCCAGTACCCTCGGACACGAATCGCTTCAGACGCCCGTCCGGAAGCAGAATCACGCCACCCTGGCGTTCCGCAAGCACCACCGGCGCCCAGACAGTGTCGGAACTATCGCCGGCGTAGACGGGTTCGCCAACAACAGCGGTCGACGCAATGGACAAGAGTATGGCTAGCCATGCGGTGGTACGGCTCGGACACGAGTGAGCAACCATCATTCATCTCCCGGAATTGTTGGTACGATTCATGCCGTCACGGGGCGCTTCTGGGGTCCAGCGACGAGTCTCGCGCGCAGCACGGCACATCGGCGCTACCTCAGACCCCACACTACGCCATCATGTGGTATCCTTTTTCAAGGCAAGCCCGAAAGAGGTAGGCTGCAACGGTGAGCAAGGAAATAATCAACGTACTCATCCTGGACGACTCCGGCGAGAGCCGCCGGATATTGTCCGAGGTTGTCTCCGCCATGCCCCGATCTGTGCTGTGCGGAGCCGGCGTGGTTGGCCCAAACGGCTTCGCGCGAATCGGCAGCGACGACATTGACCTCATCCTGTTGGCCGCCACTGCGGGAATTCAAACCGTTCGCAATTTGAAAACGCGGTACCCGCATCTCGGCATTATTGTTGTAAGCGACGCGGTGCGGCGAGAAGCGGAACTCGCGCTCGCATCGATCGATGCGGGCGCTCTGGGATTTGTGCGCCGCCCGGCAATCAGGCCCGCGGGCGACGGACAAGCCGAACTGGTTCGTCAGATCTTTCCGCTGATCTGTACGTACCATGCCCGGCGGGCCGCGCACGAGACGCGCGAGCACATCGCGGCGAGCCGGAAACTGACGCAGACGGCCCAACGTCCCCCCAAGCCGCCCTCAAGACCGTTGCAACCCGCCCGGCGCATCGATCTCGTTGCGATTGGCATTTCCGCAGGCGGTCCGGAGGCCTTGCAGCGTATGGTGCCCATGCTACCCGCGTCGCTCGGAGTCCCGATACTCGTGGTACAACACATGCCGCCCGTATTTACCCGTACGCTCGCGGAGCGCCTCAATTCCATGTGCGCTATGCCGGTGCGTGAGGCTGAGGCGGGCTCATCGGTCGAACCGGACGTGCTCCTGATTGCCCCGGGTGGGTATCACATGGTTCTTGAGCGCGCGCCCCGAGGCGGGTTCCAGATTGAACTGGACAGTGGACCGCTGGTTCACGGATGCCGCCCGTCGGTGGATGTGCTGTTCCAGTCCATCGCGCAGCATGCGATTCGGGGCGTACTGTCCGTAATCATGACCGGCATGGGGTCGGACGGGTGCGACGGCGTCCGCGCCATCAAAGCCCTCGGCGGATACTGCATATCGCAAGACGAAGCGAGTAGTAGCGTGTTCGGAATGCCAAAGGCCATTGAAGACGCCGGCCTGTCCGACGAGCAGGTGCCATTGGACCGGTTAGCCTTTCGTATTGCCGCCATCGTAGGCGCATCCCGCGCGGTAATGTAATTCCTGTCCGCCATGCCATTCTCGGCGCGCAGCGACTGGAAAATACCGTGTTACCCCGATACACTCGGTCTAATCATGCAGCCGGGGCGGCGTTCTCTGTTGCGCCGGCGGGCAGACGTGATCCGCACAAACGAAATCTCGTGAGAGAGGAATGGACTTTCCATGCTACGTCTAAACTACCTGTTGACTGTCGTCGCGTTGTTGGGCATGACCGGTCCGGCACACGGCGGCATAACTCCACCTCCGGAGGGCATTCGGCTATTCAATGGTGAGAACCTGGACGGGTTCTACACCTGGATTCGCGACCGTGGCCGTGGCACGGACCCCGAGAACGTGTTTACCGTACACGACGGTATGCTTCATATCAGTGGAAAAGAGTGGGGCTGCGTCACGTCCGATGAGGAGTACGAGAACTATCACCTCGTGGCCGAGTTCAAATGGGGCGAAATCACCCACGAACCGCGGATCGATCGCGCGCGCGATAGCGGGATTCTCGTGAACTCCACCGGGGAAGACGGTGGATACAGCGGAATCTGGATGAAGTCCATCGAGGTGCAGATGATCGAAGGCGGCACGGGTGATCTCCTGGCCGTGGGCGACGGATCGACGAACTACGAGCTTACCGCCACCGTGGCCGATGCCTCCGAGGGCGTGCCGCATGTGTATAAAGAAGGCGGGACGCCCTTGACGATCAACGGCGGGCGGATCGACTGGTGGGGCCGCGATCCGGGTTGGGAAGACGTGAAGGATTTTCGCGGTGCCCAGGACGTCGAGTACCCGATCGGAGAATGGAATCGTGTGGAAGCGATCGTGGCCGGGGACCGAATCACGGTCTATCTCAACGGCGTCAAGGTCAACGAGTGTTACGGGGTGAAGCCGACGAGCGGCCGATTGCAGATCCAGTCTGAAGGCGCGGAGGTTTTCGTGCGGCGGTTCGACCTGCTGCCCATCGGCGACGAGGTTGCACCGGTGCTGGGGTCGCGTTTCATTTACAATAGCGACGCCAGCAACATGTTCATCGACGTGGAACCGCCGATGACCCCGGAGGATCTGTATCCGTACGTCGATGAGGTGGCCGGAACGCAGGTGACGACCTTTGCGGCCTCGCCGAATTTCGGCATGGTGATGAGTTATCCCAGCAACGCGGCGACGATGCTCGGTACCGATGTCAGCGAAGCCCTCGCGGCAACGATTGCCCCCGGCGTGGAGACCAAACCGACAAGCACCGAACGCGCTGCCGTGAATCTGCGGGCGCTCGTGGAGGCGGGGCATAACCCTTTGGGCCTCGTCATTGATCGCGCAAATGAGAAGGGGCTTGAGACCTTCGTGTCTTTCCGGTTGAACGAAGTCCACGCCGTCGAGCAGGAAGATCACCTGATCCTGTCCCGGTTCTGGAAAGAGCATCCCGAATGGCGTATCGGCAAGGTCGCCGACCCGCTCAGCGACTTGTATGTGGAGATTCTCGGACCGCGTACCAGTCCCATCGTGGGCACGTGGCTGCCGGCGGGGTTGAACTTCGCTGTTCCCGAAGTGCGCGCGCAACGACTCGCCGAGCTGCGTGAATGTTGCGAAATGTTTGATGCCGATGGGCTCGAACTCGATTTTCAGCGTTTTCCCATGTACTTCAAGCAAGGCGAGGAAGCCGATCACATCGAGACGATGACCGCGTGGATGCGCGACGTGCGCGCCATGACCCGGGAAGTCGGGGAGGGGCGCGGGCGGCCTATTCTGTTGACCGCGCGCATTATGGCCAAACCGGAACAGAATCTCGGTATCGGCCTGGACCCCGTCACCTGGGCCAAGGAAGGGCTCATCGATTTTGTCATCGTGTCCCACTACCTTCGCAACGATTTTCCCCTGCCCGTTTCCGAGTACCGGCGGCTGCTTCCGCCGTCCATGCCGATCTACGCGTCCATCGAGGTCGAGCCGGAACAGGATACCTATCGCACGATGGCCTGGGACCTGTATCAGAATGGTGCGGACGGCATCTCGCTCTTCAATTTCTTCACCACGCGTGAGCGTGGTGAAGGTCCGCCATTCGACCTGCTGAAAGAACTGGGCGAACCAACCACGATCAAACTGGCAGCGAAGGAGCAGAAAGCAGGTGAGGCATGATCCGGTCGATTGACCTTGTGATAATCGCAATTGCCGTCGTACTCTCGGGAAGCCCTGCCGCCGTCGCGGCCGGATACCCGAAGATCAATCTTGCGGTCGGCTACGAGGTTGTGCCCGACTGGCCCGAAAGACCGGAGACCCTGACCTGGCGCTACATGACCGGCGTCGCCGTGGACCAGCAGGATCGGGTGTGGACGCTGAATGCTTTCGCGCCGCAGGTGCAGTGTTACGACACGGAAGGCAAGTTGCTCGACGCGTGGGGCACGGGGCTGTTCAAGAACCCGCATTTTATCCGGATCGATCCCGAAGGAAACGTGTGGACCACCGATTACGGGCAACATACCGTGCGCAAGTTCACGACGGATGGCAAGCTGCTGATGACGTTGGGTGTGCCCGACGAAGCAGGCGCCGATGAGCACCATTTTAATCGTCCGACCGATGTCGTCGTCACGCCTGCGGGCGACATCTTCGTGACGGATGGCTATGGCAACAATCGTGTCGTCCACTTCGACAGGGAAGGCCGGTTTGTTAAGGCCTGGGGCGAACTCGGCGTGGAGGCAGGCCAGTTGAGCCAACCTCACAGCATCGCCGTGGACTCCGCGGGCCGGTTGTATGTGGGAGAGCGGAACAACTGCCGCATTCAGATCTTCGATCAGGACGGAAACTCCCTGGAGCAGTGGCGCAATCTCATCAACCCGTGGGGAATCTGGATCACGCCCAACGATGAGGTCTACGTGTGCGGATCGGCTCCGGCCCGATGGACCGAGCGCGGCAATCTCGGGAACCCGCCCTCAGATCAGTTGCTGATCAAGTTCGACACGGAAGGCGTGCCGCAGGAGTTGTGGGTGTTTCCGCTGGCCAAAGAAGGCGAGTTGATCCCCGGGCACCTGGACTGGGTGCATGGTATCGCGGTCGACACGAAGGGCGACCTGTATCTCGGCGACGTGGCGGATAACAGCAAGACCCACCGCGTGCAGAAGTTCCGGCGACTGGAACCGGAAGGGTAGGTTTCGACTGCTGCGGATCCGCCAGCCTTGGACGTTCCAAAATCGAAGATGGGTCCCCGCCTCCGCGGGGATGACGGTGCGGGGCGTGAGCCGGGGTGACGGTGCGATGTTGTAGCACGACTTGGCTCGAGGACGTTCGTTGAAGAGGGCTTCCCTTCAAGTGGATGACGTTTCTTGCAGTGGCTGGACTTACACCAACACCGTCATCCCCGCGGAGGCGGGGACCCATCTTTGATTAAACTTCAATAGCATCGGATGATCGAGGAACCGAATCATGAAGCTGATCCCGCATAGCCGTTTGTTGCGGCTGACGACTCTTGTCCTCTTCCTCGCAACTATCGCATCCGCACAAGACGCGTCCGTCGACTACAGCATCGACGTCCAGACCGTCGTGACGCACGACGATCATGACTGGCTTTGGTTCCACCCGCGCGCGGCCGCGATTTCGGGACTCGGCAAGGATGGCAATCCTGCGGTCATCATGACCATCCAGAAGCACTTGGGGAAATCCGACCACTACTCAGGGCTTTCCGTGTTGCGCACCGATGACCTAGGCAATACGTGGACCGGGCCGACGGCTATCCCGGAACTGGACGCGTGGGAAGAAGGCGATGGGATTGTCTGTGCGGTCGCCGACGTCACGCCGGCGTGGCATGCGCACACCGAAAAGATCATCGCTATTGGCATCAAGGTCCGTTACGACGACGGCGATCAGGTTTACGATAAGCCGCGTTCCCACGACGCCGCGTACGCGGTCTACGATCCCGCGTCGAATGCCTGGTCCAAGTGGAGGATGATTGATACGCCGGAAGCCGAAGGCAAGTTCTATCTTGTCAGTCCCGGCTGCGGACAGTACGTGATTGAAGGCGACGGCAGCATCCTGTTGCCCTTCTACTATCGCGGTCCCGAAGGCGAGGTCTATTCCACGACGGTCATGCGCTGCAGTTTCGATGGCGAGACCATGCGGTACATTGAACATGGTGATGAACTCGAACTTGCTGTAGAGCGCGGGCTCGTGGAGCCTTCGTTGATAACGTATCGCGGAAAGTACTACCTCACCATTCGTAATGACGTGAAGGGGTACGTAACAACAAGCGAGGATGGCTTGCACTTCGCGCCGATTCAGCCCTGGACCTTCGATGACGGCGAAGAGCTGGGCAGCTACAATACGCAGCAGCACTGGCTTACTCTCGGAGACAGGCTATTCCTGGTCTACACCCGGCGCGGCGCCAACAACGACCACATCATGCGTCACCGCGCGCCGCTGTTTATCGCGCAAGTCGACCCGGAGCGCCTCTGCATTCTGCGGAACACCGAGCGCGTGCTCATTCCCGAGCGCGGTGCCACGCTCGGAAACTTTGGCGCCTCACCCATCACGCCAACCGAATCCTGGGTTACCGTCTCGGAAGGGATCTGGAGCGACGACGCCCGCGCCCGCGGTGCCGAAGGCGCAACCTTCGTCACCCGCGTTCGCCTGATCGACTGACCGTCGCCGCGTCCACAGTGCGCGGCTCCCCATGATTCGTTAGAATGGTCTGAGCGTTCCGGGGAAGGAACGCAGGGGGAGGGCGTTTGCATGCGAAATCATTTCGTACTACAGGGGGCATTCGCGGCTGCATTTGCCGTCGCGCTTCTGACTTGCGGCGCGCCGTTTGTTGCGCGATCGCAAGAGGCCGCGGCCGATAACGAAGCGCGCCTTGACTGGTGGCGCGAGGCGCGGTTCGGGCTCTTCATCCATTGGGGGCCGGTCGCGCAGAAGGGCACCGAAATTGGCTGGTCCCGAGGCACGCAGATTCCCGTCGAGGAATACGACAGCCTTTATACCCGGTTCAATCCAACCCAGTTCTCCGCAACGGAGTGGGCGCAACTCGCCCGTGACGCTGGCACGAAGTATCTTGTCATCACCAGCAAGCACCACGACGGGTTTTCGCTTTGGGATTCCGAGTTTACCGGCTACGACATGATGTCCTCGCCCTACGGGCGCGATATCCTGCGGCCGCTCGCCGATGCCTGCCGCGAAGAAGGCCTGCGCTTCTGCACCTACTACTCCATCATCGATTGGTACCATCCCGATTACATTCCTCGCGGCAAGGGCGACAATCGTCCGCCGGACACCGCCGGTTACGAGCGCTACGTCATCTTCATGAAGAATCAGCTTCGCGAACTCATCACGAACTACGGTCCGCTAGGGATACTGTGGTTCGACGGCGAGTGGGAACCGACCTGGACGCACGAGCATGGCTTGGAGTTATACCGGTACGTTCGAGACTTGCAGCCCTCGATCATCATCAACAATCGCGTCGACAAAGGCCGGAGCGGCATGAAAGGTGTCACGAAATCGGGTGGCTTCGCGGGGGATTACGATACTCCGGAACAAGAAATCGGCAGTTTCCAACGCGAAAGGCCTTGGGAAACCTGCATGACCATCGGCACGCAGTGGGCCTGGAAGCCCGGCGATACGGTAAAGAGCTTCGAGGAATGCATCCGCACGCTCGTCCTCACCTGTGGCGGCGACGGGAACCTGTTGCTGAACGTGGGGCCCCAGCCCGACGGAAGCATCGAAGCCAGACAAGCCGCCCGCCTGCGCGAGATGGGGGACTGGCTCGAACGTTACGGTGAAAGTATCTATGGCACCCGGGGCGGACCCTTCCTTCCCGGGGAATGGGGCGCGTCCACGTGCAAGGACAATACGATCTACGTGCATGTCTTCCAGTGGGAAGGCGGTACCTTCACCTTGCCGGCAATCGCGCCACGGATCCAATCGGCGCACGTTCTCGGCGGCGCGGAAATTGAGTTCGAGCAGACGGACGGTGGCATTGAATTGCGCCTTGACGAATCACTTCAGGACCCCGTCGACACGGTCATTGCCCTTGAACTGGACAGCCCGGCATTCGCGATCCAGCTGTTGAGCCGCTAAACTGCTCCCTGCAAGGCAGGGGATCGCAATGCACGCAAGCAACGAAATGGAGACCGTCGTCTACAAAACCGTCGGCGATCTCTCCATCAAGGCGGACGTCTATCCCGTAGTCAGCGCCAAGCCGGCGCCGGTGCTGGTGCTTATCCATGGCGGCGCGCTGATTATGGGGAGCCGCACCAATATCCGCCAAACGCTCCGGTTTCTCTGCGCCCGCGAAGGTTTCGCGCAGGTGTCCATCGACTACCGGCTCGCGCCGGAGACAAAGCTGCCTGCGATCATCGGAGACCTTCAGGACGCATTCCGCTGGGTTCGCGGGGAAGGGGCGCGCCGCTTCCACTTCGACCCCGACCGGATCGGTGTCGTTGGCTGGTCGGCCGGCGGATACCTGACGCTCATGTCGGGATTCTGCGTCGAGCCGCGTCCCAAGGCGTTGGTGTCGTTTTATGGCTATGGCGACATCGCCGGACCCTGGTACGCCGAACCGGACCCCCATTACTGCCAGCAACCCGCGGTGTCACGCGAAACCGCGCTCGCGTCGGTGGGCAACGCGCCGCTCACCGAACCGCCGCCCGGCAACGAACGGTTTCAATTTTACCTCTACTGCCGCCAGAACGGGCTTTGGTCGAACGAAGTCGCCGGCTTCGATCCCCACACGCAACCGCGCGCCTTCGATCCCTACTGTCCCGTTCGCAACGTGACCTCGGACTATCCGCGCACGCTGTTGTTCCACGGTACCAACGATACCGACGTGCCCTATCAACAGTCCGTCGACATGGCGGCGGCACTCGATGCAAAGGGAGTGTTCAACGACCTCGTCACCATACCCGGCGGAGGCCACGGATTCGACGGCGGCGTGCGCGTAGAAGATATGCAGGATTTCCGACCGAAGCCCGGCGCGGCGGCTTTCGCGCGCACGGTGTCGTTTCTCAAGCAGTACGTTTGATAGTTGAGATCAGACAGTTTTTTTCAACAAACTGCACATGATGGAACGACTCCATGTGGAGTGCGGCCCCTCGGGGCTGCTTTGTTTCGCGGAGTTCTGAACTACCGAAGATGGTCGAGAGAATTCATTTCAGCGAAAGGGACGGAGTTTATCTCATAGAGCCGCAGGCAAGCCTGCTTCGTAAAGGCAGCCCCAAGGGGCCGCACTCCATAGTGGCCCGTGCATGTAGAAATCTTATCTTACGATGGACTTGTGCTGGTCAGGTCAGCGTCATTTGTTCCCGTGACGTACCGTTTGAGCAGGTCATCGACTGCCTGGACGTGCTCGTCGCGGAAAGCCACGGCGCCATTGCCGAAAATGGGAAGCCAACTCTTGTATCGGTAGGTCAACGTGCAGCCGCGATCGCCGGTCCACGTGTAGCTCTCGAAGCGATCCCACCTGAGCAGAGCGCCAAACAGCCAGATCCCATTCTCGCAAATCTTCAGACGCCCCATACCCATGAAAACTCAGAAGAAGGAGAACGGTACAAAGAATACCGCAAAGATGAGTTCCAGATGGCCATTGGCACCCACAAAGTACTTGGTTGCGGCCAGAACTCCCATCGCCAAGCTCATGCTACCGTTCATCCAGAAGATCCAGTGCATCGGACGCGGGCCGCAGTCGATCAGCACCTTGCCGGCAGCCGCTTTGTGGGGAAATGAAAAGAGCAGTGCAGCTATCGCGGATGCGAACGACAAGACGGCGCATAGCGCGATGACGGTCAGCAAGTACGGGAAGCCCCAGCGCGAAGACAGGATGAAAGACACCAAGCCAATGGGAATCAAAACGCTCACACCACAAATGGCCATGTTTCTGAACCCGGTGCGCCACATTTCAGATGTCATTGGTAGAGACATGGCTTGTGACCTCATGCGTTTAGTCCATAATACTAGATTAGGTCAGTCGGCGCAAGGGGGTAACGTCCGCCTACTCCGGCTCCACAATCTTCACCGGCCCGTGGTCGTCGCAGTGGTCGCCGTGGGGATGGTGAAGGTGGCCGTCGACGAGGTAATCGATGTGGTCGCCGTGGGGCACGGGTTCGTGACCGCAACCAGGTCCGTGGACATGCGCGGGATCGTGGCCTTCGCAGGGGTGTCCTTCTGTACAGGCGTCCGGATTTGTCTCCGTCACCGGTAACTGGTGCTCATCGTGATGATCGCCATGGGGATGCAGCAGGTGTCCGTTTTGCAGATAATCGGTGTGCCCCTCATGCTCGATGGCGAGGTGTCCACACTCGGCGCTATGTCTGTGGACGTGACCGCGGTGGGATTTACAGCTCATTTTCAATTCCTCATCGGCGTGCCCGGCCGGTTTCAGTATACCAAGGAAACGGCCGAACTCGATTACTCATTCCTGAGTGCCAGTCCTAACCCTATGGCAATCAGGAAGATGGCCGCTTGCAAGAGAATGATCGTCGCCCCGCTTGGCAAGTTTGAGTAGTACGACACCATCAGGCCCACGACCGCACTGGTGACGCCCAAGCCCACGGACACGAGGGTCATCGTTCGATACGTTGTCGTCACCAATCGCGCCGCCGCAGCGGGCAAGACCAGAAACGCCGCGATGAGCAGGATGCCGACAACCTTGATGGCGACGACCACCGCGACCGCGATGGCCACGTTCAGAATGTAATCCGCACGGGTGACCGGCAAGCCGTCCGCCTGCGCGAGGCTGCGGTCAAAGGTGGCGTAGGCCCACACGCCCCAGAAGGGGATTGTGAACAGTGCGAGGATGGTTACCACGGCTGTCACGATCAGGTCCGTGCCCGAAACGCTGAGGATGGAGCCGTACAACACGGCGAATGCGTCGCCGGTATAGCCCTTGGTGATGGACAGAAACACGATGCCCAGCGCCATGGACACGGCGAAGAAGACGCCGATGGCGGTGTCCTCGGCGAGCTGGGTGCGTTCGCGCACGGCGACGATGCCGACCGCCACGAGGGCCGTGAACGGTACCGCTACCCACAAGGGCTGCCAGTGAAGCAGTATTCCGAGCGCCACACCGCCGAATGCCGCGTGGGCGAGCCCGCTGCCCATGAACGCCAGCCGTCGTTGCACCACGAAGGTTCCAAAATAACTCAGCAGGAATCCGGTCATGGCCCCGCCGGCCAGCGCGCGCTGCATGAAGGGATATTGGAGCGCCTCAAACATCGCGCGATCCGCCACTCGCGGCGCGGTGCCCCGTGAACCCGAACACCGCCAGCAGCCGCTCCTCGCGCGCCACTTCTTCGGGAGGTCCAAACCCGGCGATACCCTGGTGCATCAGGAGGACGTGCGTCGCGTGGACCCGTGCGCCTTCCCAGTCGTGAGTAATCATCAACACGGTCGATTCCGTAGTGCGCTGGTAGCGTTCCAGCAGGTGATACATCTCCGCCTCACCCGCGACGTCCATGCCCGCGCCGGGTTCGTCAAGGATCAGCAGCTTCGGCTTCCGCACGAGACAACGCGCCAGATACACGCGCTGCAGTTCGCCGCCGGACAAATGGGGGATGGACCGGTCCGCCAGGGGCGCGACCCCCGCCTTCTCCATGGCCTCCAGCGCCAGTTGCCGTTGCTGCGTGCTGACCCGCCAGGGCCAACGCCGCGTAATTCCCGTGACGACCAGTTCGATGGCCTTGCCCGGAAACCGGCGGTCCAGTGTCTTCACCTGCGGTATGAAGCCCACATCCATCGGGTTCGCGTCGTGCACCGGGCTACCGAAGATGCGCACGATTCCCTGGTCCGGTTTCTGGATGCCGAGGATCACGTTCAGCAGGGTGCTCTTGCCCGCGCCATTGGGGCCGATGATGGCGACGAACGCGCCGATAGGTGCGGCGAAACTGATGTCGCGCAGGGCATGGAAATCCCCGAATCGCAGGGATACCCGTTCCGTTTCTAAGGCCGGTCCATTCATTGAAGAGCCTCAAGCAGAACCGTTGCGTTCGACCGAATCAACTCTTCATACGTCATTTTGCCCGAAACGCCACCAATCGGATCGAGTTCAAAGACCGGCACTCCGCCCGCTTCCGCGACGACCTCCGCCGGGCGGCGCGCCAGTTGGGGTTCCGTGAATACCGCCTTGATGCCTACGCGCTTGATTGTTTCCGCCACCTCGGCGATGTGCTGGGCCGTTGCTTCCTTTCCCGGCGACGGCTCGACCAGCGCCCCGGGCCTCAAGCCGTAGCGCCGAAGAAAGTAATTCCAACTGGGATGAAACTGTACCACGGGCGCTCCGGCAAGAGGCGCCATCTGCGCATCCATATCGTGGTTGATCTGTTCCAATTCTGCAGCGAACCGCTTGGCATTCTGCGCGTATGCAGTAGAGCCTTCCGGGTCCAGTTCCGAGAGACGCTCAACCAGTTCCGGCAGCATCGCCTTCACCGCAAGGGGGTCGCCCCAGAAGTGGGGGTCGTACCGGCCGTGATCATGTCCGTGCTCGTGCTCTCCGGAACGCTCGTCTTCCGCCTCGAAGGATAACCGAAAGGACTCGGGCACGAGCGCCAACGCGCTCACCTTGGTGGCGCCGGGCAGCCGCGCAGCCCAACCGTCAAGCGATTCGTCCACGAAGAACACCGCCAACGCCTGTTCCGTAGTGCGGATATCGCTTGGCCGGGGCTCGTAGGTGTGCGGCGAAGTTCCCGGCTGGAGCAGCGTGCGCACCGCGGCCCGGTCGCCCGCCACTTCGCTTATGATTTGGGCGAGTGGCGCAATGGTGGCCACGTACTCGCGCGGGGCCGCCTCACGCGGTTGGCATGCGGCAATCAGGCTCGCTACGGTTAATGTTGTTAAACCAAGACGTCTCATTTCGTTGGTTCTCTCAGTTTGAAATCCTGTGCAGCAGATTCGCCTCAACCCAGCATTGGCGCATTAGCAGACCGTTCGCTATACTGCTGCGAGGAGTTGAGGGGCGACTCTTAATGATAATATATTATCGATAACTGTTGTCAAGTAGGATCTCCACCAACATGCAACGCGACACCGCTCAACGCCGCGCCATTCGACAGGTCTTCCGGGAAGCCGCCCGGCCCCTGAGCCCGGCCGAAATCCTGGAAGGCGCGCGCCGCTTCGTCCCAAACCTCGGTATTGCAACGGTCTATCGCTCTGTTCGCGGTCTCACTGAAGAAGGCTGGCTCGTGCCTGTGGAGGTTCCCGGCGAACCACACCGGTACGAGCTTTCCGGTCAGGACCATCACCATCACTTCACATGCCGCGCCTGCGGCCGCATGTTCGACTTCGACGGTTGCCCCAACGATTTGGCCCGGCTCGTTCCCGCCGGTTTCGTCATGGAAGACCACGAAGTATTCCTCTACGGCCGTTGCGCTGACTGCCGGAAGTCTTAGCCGATTTCGGTTGTTCTCCATTTAAGTAGCATTTTTCCGTCCGCATTCGATTGGGAATACACTGTGATTACCCACACCTACAAAATACACGGAATGGACTGTGCAGAAGAAGTCGCCGTGCTCAAACGGGAGTTGGGACCGCTGGTGGCGTCGGATGATGATTTGCGCTTCGATCTCCTTCACGGTCGATTGATCGTGGTTTCCGATGAAACGGGCGACACGATCCAGAGCGCCATTGAAAAAACCGGTATGCGCGCCGTGCCGTGGAAGGAGCACCTAGAAAAGAGCGAGTTGGACTCCACCTCTTGGAATGCGCGCGGGCGTGAAGTCATGTGCGGGATCAGCGGCGCCAGTATCGTCGTGGCTTTCCTTGTGCAAGTGATCGCGGTGGGATTACGAGCGGCGGTTATCGAGACGCACGCGGGAATCTACCATCCCGTCACGGGGGTATTGCTTGGTATTGCGACGGTGGCCGGCGCTTGGTACGTGGTACCCAAGGCGTGGTACGCCCTCCGCTCGCTTCGTCCCGACATCAACCTGCTCATGGTGGTGGCCATAACCGGCGCGATCATTCTTGGCGAATGGTTCGAAGCGGCCATGGTGAGTTTTCTGTTTTCGCTCGCGCTACTGCTCGAATCGTGGAGCGTGGGCCGCGCGCGCCGCGCCATTTCCTCGCTTATGGACATGGCCCCGGAAACGGCCCGCTATCGTCCACCTGGGGTAACAACCCCTGAATTCCGCGAAGGTCCTGTGGGCGAAGTGCCGGTGGGCGCGACCGTATCCGTGCTGCCCGGCGAACGAGTTCCCCTGGACGGCACCGTGACGCGCGGCGCCACGTCCATCAACCAGGCGCCCATCACGGGCGAGTCCATCCCCGTGCCCAAGGGTGAAGGCGACGAAGTCTACGCAGGGACGATTAACAACGAAGGATCCTTCGAGTTCCGTTCCACCAAGGCCGCGGAAGATTCCAGCCTCGCACGCATTATCCACATGGTCGAGGAGGCACAGAGTCGCCGCGCGCCCGCGGAGCAGTGGGTCGAACGATTCGCCCGCTACTACACGCCCGCCATGATGATCCTGGCCATTCTCATCGCGGTCGTTCCGCCGCTGTTCGGTCTGTCCGCGTGGAGTGCTTCTGTTTACCTGGCACTCGTCTTGTTGGTGATCGCGTGTCCTTGTGCCCTCGTCATCTCCACGCCGGTCAGCATCGTGGCTGGGTTGACGCGTGCCGCGCGCGCCGGTGTTCTGATCAAGGGCGGCGCGTATCTTGAGATGCCGGCTCACCTCAAGGCCATCGCCATGGACAAGACCGGCACGCTGACCCTGGGAGAGCCGCGCGTGCAACGGGTCATCCCGCTGAACGGACACAGCGCCGAAGAACTGCTGTCCATGTCCGCCGGCATCGAGTCCCTCAGCCGTCATCCGATTGCGGAAGCCGTCGTGCGGCACGCGCACGAACAGCAAATTGCCTTTACGCCCGCCGAGTCCTATCACGCCATTGAAGGCAAAGGGGCGGAGGCGCGCATTGGCGATCGGGTGTATTGGATTGGCAGCCATCGTCTCTTGCGCGAACGCGGTCACAACGACGACACCGCAAACGAGCACGCCACAGCGATCGAAGACGCGGGGCACACGGTGGTCATGCTCGGCACCGAAGCGCACATCTGCGGTCTCATTTCGGTTGCCGATGAGGTGCGCGCGGAGAGCCGCGATGCGGTTGCCGCCTTGAAGCGGGCCGGTGTGGACCATGTCATTATGATCACGGGCGATAATGAACGCACCGCCCGCGAACTCGCGGCGGCGGTCGGCGTGGACGCGTATTACGCCGAGCAGCTTCCGGAGGACAAGGTCGAGCGGCTGCGCGAGATCGTCGATCGTCATGGGGCCACTGCCATGGTTGGAGACGGGGTAAACGACGCACCGGCCATGGCCGCGTCGAGTCTCGCCATTGCCATGGGCGCCGCGGGCAGCGATGCTGCCATCGAAACCGCCGACGTGGCGCTCATGTCCGACGACCTCTCGAAAGTCCCCTGGCTCGTCGAACATTCCCGACGGACGGTCCGAATCATCCGTCAAAACGTGGTCATCGCGCTGGGTCTCAAGGTGGTGGTTTTCGCACTCGCACTTGCCGGTTGGGCGACCCTCTGGCTCGCCATTCTCGCCGATACGGGCGCATCGCTGATCGTCATCTTTAACGGCCTCCGCCTCCTCGGCACCCGGGAGTAGAAAATTTGGGAAAATGGGGACACCCATTTTCCTTCTAAGCGCCCGTGCAAAGTACTCAGTAATCTAAAAGGAAAATGGTGTCCCCATTTTTCTTGCCCGCACTCTTGTGCGATGATCGTGCATCGGCTATTGGAGCGACGATGTTCACATGAAGGGGGCTCATATGTTTTCAACGCACCGCGTCTGGCTCCGCATTCTCGCTGCATGCGTGTCAGTGATCGCGACGGTCGTGGCGTCGGCCGACGCCGGACCTTCACGTTTCCCCGCCGATCATCCCTTGCGAAGCGCGCCCGTCATCGAATCCTTCGCCATAAGCGCGTTGCCGAAGGCCGAACTACTCGCCACGCCCGAGGTGCGCACCCTGCTGGGCTACACAAGGCGGCCGCTTCACCTTCCCGATGGACACACGATGGCCCTGTTTTCCTTTAGCTATTCCGCGCCGGCGAACTGGATCTTCCTTGTGGACGGACGCAATTTATCCTCGACGCGCCACGCCATTCCGAACAACGACATTGCGTCGCACGGCGCGGCGCTCGGCGCCGATGGAAACATCTACATCATGCCCTACAACACAGCGCGGGCCTATTGCTTCGATACGAAGACGCACATTTTCGAGCAGCTCCCGACCGATGTTGCAGAAGGCGAATATACCTGGGACGCCCTCGGCGGCTCGAATGGCTGCATCTATTTCGGCACCTACCCCAACGCGGTCTTCGGCGAGTACAGTCCCGAAGCGAAGTCGTGGGCGTTATGGCCGAACCTCGTGCCCGACACCAAGTACGTCACCGGATTCAGCGAGGATGCCGACGGGCGCATTTGCTTCAAAGCCTGGGGCCCCGGCGAAGTGTGGATGGCCTTCGATCCCGAAACGCGAGAGTTCGAATCCATCGAAGCGCCGAGCGCCTCCGGAACGGAGTTGCCCGCGCCGCCCTCAGGCGACGAGTCATACATTGCCACGATCGTCGCGGGCGAGCGGCGTTTTGCGGTTAGCCATCCATCGGGCCGCGTCTGGGAGATCACCGGAGTCGAGCCGCAACGGTTGGGCGATACGGGTCTGCCTGCCGAAACCACCTGGTGGCTGAAAGCAACGGGCGACGAAGTCTTCGGGGTGAGCTATTTTGGCGGACTTTTCAGGTACGGGTTCGCGGACGGCAAGTTTACGACCGGCCAACTCGACAACCGTGCTGCCGCCGGCAACAGCATCATGTTCGTGGAGACAGTCACGCCCGACTGCGTCATCGGCGCGAACTACAGTCAACAGAATCTCTTTCGCGTCAATCCGAATACCGGAGAGATCGTAGAGTCGAATTGCGTCGTGGCGCGCGTTTCGGGCGAACCCATGTGCGCCGTCGGTTTCGGCGGGAAGGCGTACGTGGGAATTTACGTACAGTCGCTCATCAGCGTGTACGATCCCGCACAGCCCTTCGCGTTCCACACGAATCCCAGGGAACTCATCGAACTGGGCACCACCTATGAACAAACACGGCCCCGCGCGGCGGTGACGGACGGCCGCCTCGTCTACATCACCTCCGACAGCGCCTACAACAAACTTGGCGGGGCCTTGGCGATCGTCGATCCCGAGACTGAGCAGATCGACGTGTATCACCACCTGATCCATGATCAGAACCTGCCGACGCTGGCCTATGACCCGTCCACCGGCTTGCTCTGGGGCGGCACGGATCGCTGGGGGCAGATGCGCAGTCATCCGCCCACGCAGGAAAGCGCGCTCATCTACTCCTTTGACCCGGAATCCCGCACGGTGGTCGATCGACTGACCCTTTGGCCCGGCGCCGATGTGGTTACGATCCACGGCGTCTCGAAGGAAGGCGTCCTCGTCGCGTCAAATAGTGGCGAGTTGGCTCTGCTGGATACCCAGTCGAAGGAGGTATTGTGGCGCGGTCCAATCCCGGCGAACCTCGCCGGAACCGCCCGTCGCGGCAGCGACGGCATGCTCTACTTGCTAGGTGACGGCGTGCTGTACCAGTGGGACATGGCAAGGAGTCTTTTGTCCGCCAAAGCCTCAGTAATCGACGGCATCTACTTGACGGAATCCGCGCCTGACTTGTGGATAATTGCGAGTTCCAAGTCCCTGTTCTCCATTACGTTGTAAACTGCATGCGGAGCGGTTTCAGGGCCATGAAATCCCCCTGTTCCAATTGTTAGGACTCGGCTAGCCAGCGTCTCCGTAATTTGCTATATTGGCCGTCTATGAAAAACATCTACCAGATCCGGGAAGTGTCCACGCTGTCCTTTAACGAGCGGGTCTTGCAGGAGGCGGAGGACACCCGGAACCCCCTCATGGAGCGGCTCAAATTCCTCGGAATCTTCTCGTCCAACATGGACGAATTCTTCAAGGTTCGCGTTGCCAGTATTCATCGCCGCGTAGAATTGGGGAAGAAGAGCATGAGCGCGGTGCTTGAAGTCGTGGTCGATAAAGCCCGGGATCTCGACGAGCGATTTCAGAAAGCGTACAGCGACATCAAGTCCGCGTTGGCGGACGAAGGCATCCGGATTCTCACGGAGCACGATATCAACGGCCACTCGGGCGATCTGGCGGAGTGGCTCAGGGACCACTTCCGTGCGAACGTGCTACCAAGCCTGGTTCCCATCATCATCCAGAGCGGACTTCCCTTCCCGCCGATCAAGGACGGGGCGCTCTACTTCGGGATAAAGATGCATGGCGAAAAGGACCGCTACGCCATTCTCGAGATTCCCAACGAGTTGCCGCGCTTTGTCCAGTTGCCCAACGGCGACATCATGTATATCGACGATTTGATCCGCTATTCGCTCGGCGACATCTTTTATATCTTTGATTACGAGAGCATCGAAGCCTTCGAGTTCAAGATCTCGCGCGACGCCGAACTGGATATCGACAACGACTTCTCCGAGGGGTACGTGCGAAAGATGGAGCGGGTGCTCCAACAGCGCAAGGGCGGTAGGCCGACGCGGCTGGTCTATGATTCGACCATGCCCCAGGGGATGTTGAAACTGCTGCGCAAGGAACTCCGCGTCACGAGCGATGATACGCTCATCCCCGGCGGCCGCTATCACAACATGAAAGATTTGATGCGGTTCCCGAACCACCGTCCGGACCTGGCGTTCCCGAAGGTTGAGCCGGCGCCACATCCCGTGTTGGACCACGTCAACAAGCCGATCATGGACATCATCCGGGACCAGGACATCCTGGTCACGTACCCGTACCAGAGCTTCGATCACATCATACGCTTGCTCCGGGAAGCCGCCATCGATCCAAAAGTCGAAGAGATCAAATTGACCATGTACCGCGCGGCAACGCGATCGCAGGTGGTCAATGCGCTTGCCGCCGCGGCCCGGAACGGGAAGAAGATCTTCGTTTCTATCGAGTTGCAGGCGCGGTTCGACGAGAAGAACAACATCAAGATATCCGAGTTCTTGTCGGAAGCAGGTGCGATTGTTTCCTACGGCGTGCCGCCCATGAAGGTGCACTCCAAGCTGCTGCTCATCAAGCGGAAGGGTTCGTTCATCGCGGGGCTTTCCACCGGGAATTTCAACGAGGCCACGAGCCGTCTTTATGTAGACAGCATGCTGCTCACCGCCGACCGGCGCATCACGGCCGAGGTCGCTACGGTCTTCGACTTCCTCGACCAGGCGTCGAAAATGCATACGCTGACGGCGCCCAAGTTCAAGCACCTGCTTGTGTCGCCCTTCAATTCGCGGAAGATGTTTATCAAGTTGATCAACCGCGAGAAGGCGAAGGGGTTGGACGGATACATCTGCATGAAGGTGAACCACCTCACGGATGCCAAGATCATCAAGAAAATCCGCGAGGCGGCGGATGCGGGCGTGCAGATGGACCTGGTCGTGCGCACCACGTACGCCATGCTGCCGCACCCGAACATCCGCGCCATATCCATTCTCGACCGCTATCTCGAACACCAGCGCGTGTTCGTCTTCGGCAAAGGCGAAGAACGCAAGATTTTCATGAGTTCGTCGGACCTAATGGAACGCAATCTGGACTGGCGTGTGGAAGTGGCCTTCCCCGTATACGACCCCAAGCTGGTTCAAGAAGTCTCCGACATGATGGCGCTCCAGGTCGGCGACTGCTACAAGGCCCGTGTGCTCGATCAGACGCAGTCAAACCTCTACGTCATCGACGGAACGGGAAAGCTCCAGGCCCAGCGCGCCACGCAAGAGTACTTCCACGATATCAGCGAACCGCCCGTCCATACCCCGGAACGTGTCCCCGGCCGGTAAGATCACAAAGCAGTTATCCAGGTTGTTTCAGCCACGGGCGCGGCTTGTCACGCCGCTGGCTCCAGATTACCTTTACGGCGAATGGGTAACCGCATCGGACAAGACGTGCACGATGAAATTGTTCACGCTTGTTCCTTTGCTTTGTGCGGCCAGCGCGATGGTGCGATGCAGTTCCTTCGGCATTCGCAAGGACACGTTGCCACTATAGGGCTTCTCCGGTTGCTCGCCACGCTTGCGGCACATTTCCAGATAGAAATCCACCGATTCTTCGAACGCCTGTTTGAGTTCTTCGACCGACTGTCCCTCAAAGGTGATCACGTCCTTCAACCCGGTCACGACGCCAAACAAACAATTGTCTTCGGCACTGAATTGGATTGATGCCTGATAGCCCTTGTACGTCAACGTGTCGCTCATGGCTTAATCTCCAAGGACGCTAAGAACTCGCGAACGGTTCTAACGGCCCATTTCTTCATGCACGGGGACGGGTGAGGACGGTGCAATACGATTCGATGTCCACGCAAGAACACTCCAACTCGGGAGCCACCCTGTCCCTCGAACTCCGCGCCAAGAGCCTCCAGTAGCAATTCAACCCGTGTCCAACGGATATCCGCTCGCGCGGGATTCTCATAAATGGCTCGTAGCGTGTCTTTCTGCTTCGAATTCACACCTAATGATAGCATGAAGTGATAGCAAGTGCCAAGATTGTGACCACCACCAATTTGTCGCATATCCCTTACTTTCGTCGCGACCTACAAATCTTTTACATTCTCTTGACGGGGAACTGACCGGCTCCGCCTTGCGGTGGGCTACCGTGAACGTGCAGCACACGAGAAAGCACGAGCGAACGGAACCCTACGGGAGGTCATCATGAACGCACCGAATCGAATTCTAAGCGGAGCGGCTTTGATCGCCGCATGTTTGTTGTTGCTTGGCGCGGTTACGACGGCCATCGCAGAACAGGCCCGCCTGGACGCGTCCCTGGCGACGCCGATACTTCTGGAAGGTATGCGACAGAATGCGTATCTGCGAGTCGCCGTAACGGGCGAGCCCCTGCCGGATGAAGCGGAGCGCACTCCGGTCAATATGGCCATCGTGCTCGACCGTTCCGGTTCCATGCAGGGCGAGAAGATCGCGGCTGCGCGGGAGGCCGCGAAACGGGCCATCGACCGCTTGCATCCCGATGACATCATCTCCGTGGTGGCATACGAATCCACCGTTCAGGTGCTGGTCCCAGCGACGCGCGCCACCGATACCGAGTCAATCTACGCGGCCATTGACGGCGTGCAGGCTGGCGGATCGACGGCCCTCTTCGCAGGGGTAAGCAAGGGCGCCGGCGAGATTCGTAAGTTCCTCAGCAAGGACCGGGTCAATCGCATCGTCCTGCTCTCTGATGGCTTGGCCAATATCGGCCCGAGTTCTCCCGGCGAACTGGGCGACCTCGGCACCGCCCTGGGCAAGGAAGGAATCGCGGTTTCCACCATGGGACTCGGCCTGGGCTACAATGAAGACCTGATGACCAAACTGGCCATGGCAAGTGACGGCAACCATATGTTTGTCGAGAACGCGGTAGACTTGGAGCGCGCCTATGCTTTGGAATTCGGCGATGCCCTCAGTGTGGTCGCGCAGGACGTCGAGATGCGCATCACGTGCAGCACGGGGGTGCGTCCGGTCCGTGTGCTGGGGCGGGAAGCGACTATCGACGGGCAGGTCATCCGCACGTCCCTCAATCAACTCGCGAGCGGTCAGACGCGATACGTGATTGTGGAACTCGAGATTCCCGCGCACAATGCGGAAGTCACGGCCGCCGTCGCGGATGTCGCCATCGGCTATCTTGACATGGGAACGAGGGATCGCATCGAGCAGACCCGGACCGTTGTCGCCCAGTTTACCGAATCGCAGGAGATGGTTGAGCGCAAGACCGATCCCGAGATCATGGCGAGCGTGGTACAACAGATTGGCGCCGAGCGGAACAGCCTCGCCCTGGCCCTGCGCGACGAGGGCAAGATCGATGAAGCGCGCGTAATTCTGCAATCGAACGGGGCCTTCCTTCTGGATAACGCTGCGCGATTCAATAGCGAGCAACTTCGAAAGGACGGCTTGACCAACGAGTTCATGTCGGAAAACCTCGACCCGGAAAGCTATGTCCGGTCGCGCAAGATTGGCAAGGAATATCAGTATAGCGTGAAGAAGCAACAGGTCGTCGAGTTGGAACCAAAAGAGTGAAACCACGCCTGCTCGTCATATTCGTCCTGATTGTCGTTGTGCCCCTGGCCGTTCTCGGATGGCTGGGGGCGAAGCTCGTTCGCGACGAGCAGGCTGTGCTCGAACACCGGTTCGCGCGGCTGATGGAAAGCCAACTGCAAGGCGTTGACGGCGAGATCGCCGGGGTATTGGGCCGTTGGCAACGGGAGCTTCGCGCCGATCTCGAGTCCGCTCCAACCACGGCCATCGAACTGCGGGAACGGCTGCGTCGTTCGCCCATAATCACGAATTACTTCCTGCTGGACAGCGAGCAGCGTTTAATCTATCCATCCCCATTGGAGGAATTGACCCCCGACGAGCACGCGTTCCTGACGCGCACGGCCGAAATCTGGAATGAACAGTCCCTCACAACCGATGCGCCACCGGAAACCCAAGCACTCGCGCCCGCGCTGCAGCAGGCAAAGATCAACCCGAAGTCCAACGTTGTTGCCGGACCCGAACGCCGCGAAGGCTGGTATGCGTGGTTCTGGGGCGACGGCATGCATCTCATCTACTGGCTGCGCAAGAACACCGGCGAGTATGTCGGCGCGGAACTGAATGTGGCGCGGCTCAAATCCGACATCGTTGTAGCCTTGCCAGACACGGAACCCGAATCAGACACCACGAATGACGTCCGTATGGCACTAGTGGACGCCAAAGGCGCGCCCATCTACGAGTGGGGCGCATTTGTGCCGATGGAGGGGCAGCGGCCGCGTGCAACGTTGGCGTTGAGCTATCCGCTGGGTGGTTGGTCCCTCGCATTCTACGCCTCTCCACAACTATCGGGAATCGGGCTATCGCGGGGGCTATGGTTCAACGTGGGCACCGCGCTCGGCCTCGTGATGATTGCCGTCATCGGCCTTGCCGTCTACTTCTACCGCGAGTACACGCGCGATATGCGGCTCGCCGCGCAACGCGTGTCCTTTGTAAACCAGGTATCCCACGAACTCAAGACGCCGCTGACGAATATCCGCATGTACGCCGAACTTCTGGAGCGCGGGCTCGACGACAGCGACGAAAAGTCGCGCACCCACCTCGGCGTCATCGTATCGGAAAGCCAGCGCTTGAGTCGTCTCATTGGCAACGTATTAACCTTCAGCCGGCGCGAACGGCATACCCTGAAATTGCGGACTGAACCCGCAAGCATCGACGCCATCATCGGTGCGGTGCTCGATCATTACCGGCCCGCGCTGGACGCCAAGGAAATCGAGACGGTGTTCACGTCCGGCGCGCCGGACCAGGCGCTGGTTGACACAGACGTGGTGGAACAAATCGTCGGCAATCTGATCAGCAATGTGGAAAAATATGGCGCAGAGGGAAAGCTTCTGGTCGTGGAGACAAGCCAGGACGGCGATGAAGTGATGATACAGGTTTCCGACGCGGGCCCCGGGATCCCGGAATCCGAGCGCGAGCGCGTATTCGAACCGTTCTATCGCGTGAGCGATCGGCTTTCGGATGGGGTAACAGGAACGGGCATTGGACTCGCCATTGCGCGGGAACTGGCGGTGCTTCACGGCGGCGCGCTTATCTTGGTTCCATCGGAACGAGGCGCGGCGTTCCTCGTGACGCTGCATTGTCCACGCGTCCCGGAGGGAGGGGATCCATGAGAGTCTTGATCGCCGAAGACGACGCCCACATCCGAAATGGACTCGCCGAGATCCTCCAGGACGAGGGCTACGAAACGTTGACGGCCCGGGATGGACGAGAGGCGCTTGCGTTGTTCAAACAACAGACCCCGGACTTCATTTGTCTCGACATCATGATGCCGGGAGTTAATGGCTACGACGTGTGCCGTGAGATTCGCAAAGAGAACGCGGCTGTTCCTATCGTCTTCATCAGCGCCAAGTCGGAAGAGGTAGACAAAGTCCTTGGTCTGGAACTGGGAGCCGACGACTACATTCTCAAGCCATTCGGCGTGCGCGAGGTGGTGGCGCGGATTCGCGCAGTCACCCGCCGGTGTTTTGCCGCGAAGCCCGGTGCACAGTTGGAAGAGCCGTTCGTCATGGGTGACCTTGAGATTGTCCCTTCCCAATTGCGGGCGCGTCGCGGCGACGATACGATTGACCTTAGCCTTCGCGACGTGCGGATCCTTGCGCTGCTCTACCGGAACCGAGGAAGGGTCGTCGACCGCAATACGTTTTTCGACGAGTGCTGGGGCATGGACCACATGCCCAATAGCCGCACGCTCGACCAGCACATTTCGCAGCTCCGCAAGCGCATCGAGCGCGATCCGAAGAACCCGGAAATAATCCGCACGGTCCACGGGGTTGGCTACCGGTATGATGAATAGTTCCGCGCAGGCCACCGAACCAGAGCCCGCACCGCGCCCGTCTCTGGGACTCTACGCGTGGTTTGGAATCCCCGTGCCCGTTACTGACCGGTTGAAGATGATCCATGATGCCGGATTTGAATCCACGGGGTTGTGGTGGGAGGAGGAGAACGAGCAGCGCCGGCGCTTGCGGCATCTCCTTCCAAACCTCGTGCGGCGAATCGGATTGCACATCGACAATTTTCACGCGCCTTACGCCGGCTGCAATGCGCTCTGGAGTTCCAACGACGAAGACCGCGCAACGATGGTGAGACGCCATATGGGTTGGGTGGAGGATTGCGCCCGCCACGGCGTGGAAACCCTCGTCATGCACGTCACCCAGGGCACGGCCACGCCGCCGCCCAACAATGCGGGTCTCGACAGCCTGCGCCGTATCGTCGATGTAGGCGAGGGTCACGGGGTGACTATCGCAATCGAAAACACCCGAAGCACTGCCCACATCGATTGGCTGCTCGAACGGATTCCATCGCATCAGCTAGGCCTCTGCTACGATTCCAGCCACGACTGGCTGTACAGCGCTGAACCGGGTGCGCTTTTGCGCCGGTGGGCGGCACGCGTCGTGACCACTCACTTCTCCGATACGGACGGGCGCCGCGACCAGCATTGGTTGCCTCGCTTGGGCGTGGTCGACTTTCCTGCCATTCGCGATGCAGGGCCGTGGCCGTCGTTTAACGGATGTCTCATGCTCGAAGTCGTACCGCAGCGACGAAAGCAGTCTGCGGAAGCGTTCCTCAACGACGCGTTTCGCGCGGCCCAATGTCTTGCAGCGGAATTCGCGGCGTAATGGAGACGGATGTCGTTGTCGTTGGCGGGGGTGCCGCGGGGATGATGTGCGCCATGACCGCCGGGCAACGCGGGCGGCGCGTCGTACTCCTCGAAGGCAATGCGAAGGCGGGGGAGAAGATTCGCATCTCCGGCGGTGGCCGCTGCAATTTCACGAACGTCAATACTTCGCCCGAGAATTTTGTGTCCGCGAACCCGCGATTCTGCACGTCCGCGCTGGCGCGATACACGCCCCAGGATTTCATCGCGCTGATCGAACGCCACGGCATCGCATACCACGAGAAGAAACTGGGCCAGCTCTTCTGTGACGGTTCATCGCGCGACGTAATCGACATGCTCGTGAACGAATGCCTCGCTGCGGGCGTCGAGATTGTCACGGACTGCCGCGTATCAAACGTTGATCGTGCGGACCAGTTCCGCGTCTCCTCGAACCGGGGACAATGGACCTCGTCTTCGCTGGTCGTGGCGACCGGCGGACTCTCAATTCCAAAGTTGGGCACGACTGATTTCGGATATCGCGTCGCGAAACAGTTCGGCCTCGCCATGCGCAATCCCGAGCCCGCGCTGGTGCCGTTGCTATTTTCAGCGGAAGACGTGAGGCGCTACGACGGGCTTTCGGGGGTCTCCTTCGACGCGGAGATTCAATGCAACGGAGTATCGTTTCGCGAGAACGCACTTTTCACCCATCGCGGTCTGAGCGGTCCGGCCATTCTTCAAATCTCCTCGTACTGGCAACCGGGCCGGTCCATCGTCATCAATATGGCGCCAGCATCCGATGTGCGCGAGCGGTTACTCGAACTAAAGCGATCCGGGTCCCACGCGGAAGTGGCGACGGGGCTTTGCGAGTTCTTGCCCAAGCGGCTCGCGCATCGTTGGTCCGAACTCCACGGATGGACCGGCACGCTAGCCGACCAAAAAGACACGACCATCACCGCTATCGCGGAGGCGTTGCACGGCTGGACACTCATGCCTGCAGGTACAGAAGGCTTCAAGAAAGCAGAGGTCACTCGCGGTGGTGTCGACACGGCGGAGTTGTCCCCAAAGACGCTGGAAAGCAAAAAGGTGTCGGGGCTCTACTTCATCGGAGAGGTGGTCGACGTGACCGGCTGGCTGGGCGGTTACAATTTCCAATGGGCCTGGTCGTCAGGTTACGCCGCCGGACAATCGGCCTAGACCGATCAGTCCCGGCGTTGCTCGTTGGCGCCCTCGCTAAATGTCTTGAGGCGGTCGATTCGATCCGGCTCGCTCTTCATGATCCACTCGTCTTGTGACAACTCCCGATAGGCCAGAGCGAAGTATTCCTGTGCTTTGTCGGGGCGACCGAGCGCCAAAAGACATTCGCCCAATTCCTCGTACACGTACCCGTCGGTTACGCCAGCCGCGTCCAGGTCCTCCAGCAGCGCTTCTTGCATTTCCAGCGCTTCCTCCACGCGCCCCAGCGAGCGCAGGGTCCGCGCGACAGACCAACGCGCGACGCGGATCTGTTCCGGCTGCCCGTGTTCAGAATACCACTCCAGCGCGTTCTCAAACATCGCAAGCGCCTGGTCGTAGTTCCCAGTGTCGTGATACGACCAACCGAGGTTGTTGTATATGGGGCCAAGCCAACGCCGCGCAAGCGGGTCCTTCGAGTGTTTCGCGATGTCCAGCGCCTTCTCCGACCACGCAATCTGCTCCGCAGGCGGTTCGACAATACCCATCATGTGGGCTGCGTCGATCGCGTGACGATCCAGTCCCGCGCGCCCGGCCAACGCCAGGGCCTCCAGGAAGTATTGCCGGCTTTCGGCGGGTTTGCCTGCACTGTTCAGCAGACGCCCGCGTTCGAGCAGAATACGTGTCTGGACCTCGAACGCATCTTCCGGCGCCAAAGCTTGGGCTTCGTCGAGCGTGACGTGCGCCGCGTCAAATTCATTCTGCAACCCCTGCGCCCGTGCAATCTGTGTCAACACTTCCGACCGAAACGCCGGCTCCCGCGAAGCTTCCATGAACGCCCGGAACCGCTCTTCGGACGAAGCAGGGCTGCTGAAGTCCCAGAGGTCATCGATGTGGTTCACCGGGAAGCTGCGCGGTCCCAATTTGTCGTTCCCCTTGGTCGTACAACCCATCCCCAGAAATGCAATCGCCACAATCGCAACGCATACTTGTCCCCGGAAGGCGCGTGATGTACGGTGTAGGTTCTCAGTCACCATGGTGGAATACGTGTACCCGAACGCGATGGATATATCAACTCCTCAATCGAAACGCTTTTGCCCCTGGGACGGATTCCCGCTGGGTATTACGATACCGGAATTCATTTGATGACGCAGATCCAGGAAATACTTCAGCGATACTGGGGGTATGAATCATTCCGGCCGTTGCAGCGGGAGGCCATGCAAGCGGTCATGGACCGGAAGGACTCGGTTGTGATCCTTCCGACCGGCGGGGGGAAATCCCTCTGTTTTCAAGCCCCTGCGCTGGTCTTGCCGGGAATGGCTGTGGTGATTTCGCCGCTCATATCGCTCATGAAAGACCAGGTTGACGCGCTCACGGCAAACGGAATTTCCGCGGCGGCCATTCACAGCATGATGAATGCGGAGGAACGCCGGTCCGTGGACCGAGCCATTCGCGACGGGTTGCTCAAGATTCTATACGTGTCCCCCGAACGGCTCGCGCAGGAGCGATTCCGCGACTACCTGCGCGACGCGAACGTGTCGTTCATGGTGGTCGACGAGGCGCACTGCATCAGCCAATGGGGTCACGATTTCAGGCCCGAGTACCGGCAGTTGCGGGGCTTGCGCGATACCTTCCCGGACGTCCATGTCCACGCCTACACCGCGACGGCCACGAGCCACGTGCGTAACGATATTGTCGAAGAACTGTCCCTGCGCGATCCCGAGGTGCTGGTTGGGTCCTTCGATCGGCCTAACCTCGTCTACCGGGCTGAACGGCGTGCGGACAGCTTCCAGCAGATCGGCCGCGTTCTGGGCCGCCACGAGGGCGAGTCCGGCATTATTTACTGCATCAGCCGCAAGGAAGTGGACTCGCTATGCGAGCGGCTGAATCTTGCGGGTCACAAGGCGGTGCCGTATCACGCGGGCCTTCCCGACGAGGATCGCAAACGCAATCAGGACGCATTCATTCGCGACAAGGCGGATATCGTTGTGGCGACAGTTGCCTTCGGCATGGGCATCGACAAGCCCGACGTCCGATTCGTCATTCACGCCGGTATGCCCAAGTCTATCGAACACTATCAGCAAGAAAGCGGCCGCGCCGGGCGCGACGGGTTGGAAGCAGAGTGCCGGCTTCTCTATTCCGGCGCCGACTTTATGATTTGGAAGAGCATGCTGGCGAAGCAAGAGGGTGAAGCGGTCGAAATCGCGTTGTCCAAGCTTGAAGACATGCAGCGCTACTGTACGGGCGCCGCGTGCCGCCGCAAGACGTTGCTCGCCTACTTTGACGAGCACTATCCCAAGGACCGCTGCGGCGCCTGCGACTATTGTCTGAACGAACTGGATACGGTCGAAGGCTCCCGCGAGATTGTGCGCGCCATTCTTGCCTGCGTGGACGAACTCGGCTCCATGGCCGGACCGACCTACACTGCGCTCGTGCTCTCTGGAGCGACCGAAGAACGCGTCCTGTCCAAGGGCCACGACAACCTGAGCACGTACGCGAGTCTGGCCTCCGAAGGGCAGCGCGCGGTTCGGGACTGGATCGAGCAACTGGTCGCGCAGGGGTACCTGGAGAAGACGGGTGAGTACAATGTCCTCAGCGTAACGGCGCTGGGGCGCGGCGCGGACGATCGGGAGCCCGCGCTGACGAAAGTCTCGGGACGCACTCGGAAGTCGACGGTCGCCGCGGTGAAGTCCATGGAGGGCGTCGACGCCGGCCTATTCGAAGCGCTGCGAACGCTGCGCCGCCAGGAGGCGGAGGAGCGCCGCGTGCCGCCTTACGTCATTTTCAGCGATGCCTCCCTTATGGATATGGCGCGGAAACGGCCGACAAACACGATCGAGTTTCTGGGGGTTCATGGTGTCGGTCAGAAGAAGTTTCGCGACTTCGGAGACGCGTTTATCGCTGTAATTCAGCGGTATTGCGACGAACACGGGCTGAGCACGAACGTTACCGTATCAACAAGCGCCGCGTTTGAATTGGATGACGTACCGACGCGCAAGCGCCCATCAAAGAACGATACCTGGCGCCAGTGCGAGCCGCTTTTCAAACAAGGCAGAACGATCGAAGAAGTAAGCGCGATTATCCAGCGCGCGCCGTCAACGGTCGCAGGCTACTTGCTGAAATACATCGAAGAGAATCAGATAGACGATCCGTCGCCCTGGGTGCATGGATCCATCTTCGAACGGGTGCGAGAATGCGCCAGATCCATGGAAACGGACCGGATGAAGCCGGTCTATCAGGCGCTGAACGAAGAAGTCAGCTACGAAGAAATCCGCATCTGCATGGCCTGCATGCGGAATCTGGGATGAGGGGGGGCAAATGGTTGAACGGAGCGTCAATGCGATGGTGACAAGACTTTCCGGGATCGTACTTTTCTTTGTGATGTGCTTATCAGTTTGTTCGGAGGAACCTCCCTCAGCATTCACGATCGCCAACAGCGGCGGCGGCTTTACCGCGTCCCTGGGCGATGATGATTGGCTCCGGTTCACAGCGCCACAACTCGGCAGTCTTCCCGCGGAGACACAGATCGAAGATCTCCCCGATGGATGGCGTAGGGTCCGCATGACGTGGTCCGTCGATGACCCGATCCAACAGGACGAGTTGTCAATCCCCTTTGGCGTGCTGGTGGAACCGGACCAGTGGTGGGCGCCCCATCTCGCTCCGGAGGAGGGGTTCTGCATCGCCCAGCACGTCTTTCGCTCGCCAGCAATAATCGCGACGCGCGGCGATGCGGTCATGGTCGTTGTCCCCGATCTCGATATCGCGGGAGATCGTCCAGGTAACCCGTGGTTCATGGATTACGATGCGCCGGCCCGCGAGATGTGGCTCGGCATGACGCGCACCTCCGTCCCGCTCCACGTGTTGTTCAAAAAGGAATCGGGAATGGTATTCGAGCCGGGAAATGTGGAGTTGGGCTTTTACGTGACGCTTTACAAGGACGACGAGGAGCCTTTGAATCCCTGGGCGCGCGTCACGCAGTTCCTTTGGGAACGCTACGGACATCCACTCTACCTGCAAGGCGAGCCGCTGCGCATCCCCATGGATACCTACGTCGATCACACGTACCGATGGGCATTTGATTCCTGGAAGGATTCCATGTGGCAAGAGTTCGAAATCGACGGCAAGAAGGTTGGCGGTCCCGCGTTCATCGTGAACGTGAGCCAATCCCCCAACTATCCCGGTCCGTGGTTTCAACGCGAGTTTTTGTCCATCTGGAATCAAGCCTGGTTCTCCACGCTTCGTGTCGGAGCGGGGATGCGCCGGTACGCCGTCCGCATGGAGAACGCGGATTTGCTGCGCCGCGCGGAGATGATCAAAGCGTTCACGCTTGCCGCGCCGCAGGAGGACGGGCTGTTTCCGTCCGTGTACCGCACGGACAACGAGAAGGTTGACGTCGACGGCGCCACGGTCGAGCGGCCGCGCCCCTGGAGCGAGGGGTACTGGGCAAATTCAAACCGGGTCCCCTGGAAGAGCGGCGTCACCGATCGTTGGTTTCACGTGCTCGATGCGAGTTGGACTGCTCTACTCATGCTGCGATGGTACGACGAGTTCGAGAAAGATCCCGCGCTCCTCGAATATGCGACGGCATACGGAGACCGGCTGTTGACATTGCAGGATGCCGACGGGTTCTTTCCCGCATGGTTGCATCCGGAGACGGACGACCCTTGGGAGCACTATCGACAGTCTCCGGAAGTCAGTATGAGCGTCACCTTCCTGCTGAAGCTGGCAGACGTAACGGACAAGACCGAGTACCGCGATGCGGCATTGCGCGCCATGGATGCCGTGGTTCGCGACGTCATCCCCACCGGTCGCTGGGAAGATTTCGAGACCTATTTCTCCTGTTGCCAGTGGGGCTACCCAGAGTTCCTGAACCGGCAAATCCCGCGAAACGCCATGTACAAGCAGAACAACTTCTCCATGTTCTGGACCGCGGAGGCGCTTCTCGAAAGCTATCGCGCGACGGGGAACGATAAGTATCTTCGTTGGGGACGTCGAACCCTCGACGAGCTGAGCATGACGCAGCAAGTGTGGCAGCCACCCTTCATCCACATTCCCGCGCTGGGCGGTTTCGGAGTGATGAATTGCGATGGCGAGTGGAATGATTCGCGCGAGTGTCTGTTCGCGGAACTGTTCATGGACTATTACCAGGTTACCGGCGATCATCACCTGTTCGAACGCGGGGTGGCCGCGCTCAAGTCCGCCTTCGTGATGATGTATTGTCCCGAGAATCCAGAGCAGAAGACCCTATACGAAAAAGTCCACCCCTTCTTCGGCCTCGAAGACTATGGATTCACCATGGAGAATTACAGCCACGGAGGCACGGCGTCCAAGGACGGGGAGGGAATCGGTCCGTTCACCATCTTCTCCTGGGGCAACGGGGCCGCAGCGGAGGCGCGCAACCGCATTCGCGATCACTGGGGCGACGTGTATGTCGATAGGACCCGTGGAGATGCATTCGGGATCGACAGTGTCGAAGTGTCGCTTAAGGACGGCGAACTGCGTCTGAAGGACCTGGCGAACACGCCGCGGCAAATACGAATTTGCTACGAAGATGGTACCAACGTGGAGACCGATTTGGAGGGAACCGTCTCGGTCACCGTGGATTGACGGTCGCAATGAATCATCCGCGCGGATGACTTAACCCACGACAGGCAATTCGTATCCTTCCCGATATGTGCGCGACAGCAGCCGCGTCGCTTCTTCGTCGCCGACGCATTCCACGCGATCCGCATCGAAGACAATTCGCCGGTTTACGCGGGTTGCGATGTTACCCAAATTGCTGAGCATTGCCGACACGGCGCCTTCTGAGATAGGCGCGTTCAACCCCGCGGGGTTGTTTGCCTTGACACAGTCCAGGAAGTTGCGCGCGTTCGCAACGATATCCTGTCCGCCGCCGATCTGTTTGGGTTCCTCTCCGATAAACGTGACAAAACAGCCTTGCCGGCCCACTTCGACGGTCCCCTTATCCCCATAGAAGATGACGCCATTATCGTGACCGTCCATCTTGTAGTCGGTCCACAACCGCATCTCGAATACGAGGTGGCAATCATCATACTCGTACGTCGCAAGTTGGGTGTCCGGCGTTTCGTGATCGTCGTCATAGAAAAGCTGTCCGCCCGGCGCGGTCACCGCGTTTGGCAGTCCGACGTTCAAGCCCCAACGGGCGATATCGATCTGGTGGACTCCGTCGTTGCCGATATCGCCAGTGCCATAGTCCCAGAACCAATGCCAATTGTAGTGCCACCGGTTTGTCGTAAACGCATGAAGCGGCGCCGGCCCCAGCCACAGGTCGTAATTCACGCCCTCAGGTGGATCGGATTCCGGCGCGCGGCCGATAGGTCCCCGAAGTTGGTGGTTGATTGCCTTGGCGAGCCGCACCTTGCCCAGATTTCCCTCATGCAAGAATCGCATTGCCTCCCGGATGCCTGCGCCGCTTCGGCTTTGTGTGCCATGTTGCACGCACAGGCCCGTCTTGGCGGCCGCTTCCATCAACACCACGCCCTCGTGGACATTGTGGCAACAGGGTTTCTCCACATAGACGTGCTTGCCGGCATTCAATGCGGCCAACGCCACCGGGGTATGCCAATGGTCCGGAGTCGCGATGCTCACCGATTGAATCGTCGGATCGTCGAGTACCTCGCGATAGTCGTCATATCCGCGGGCCTCGGCCTTCTTGGAGGCCTCCTCCACGGCATGGGCCCGCCGCTCCGGATCCAGATCGCAGATGGCGACGACGTGACAATCGTCGAAGGAATTGAAGCTGCGCAAATGGGTATGCCCCTGCCCGCCGGTTCCAATTACAGCATGCCGCACGACATCGGTTTTTCCCTTGCGATCCTGTGCCATGACACGCTGTGCGGTAATGAGACCGGTACCGGCAATCTGGGCGAACGAACGGCGCGTAAGTGTATTCACGGTTGGAAGTCTCCTGATTCCTCTCCACAGTCGCAAAACATGCTAAACGGTCGCGGACTCGCAAGTCCGGTTGCCTTCATGGTAGCATGTGCCCGCCAAGATGGCGATTGATATTGTAGCACTATTACAAGTGCGCGGATTAATGCATCTGGAGCAGGGGTCCTGTGGTTCCGGGTGCCTACCAGTCGGAGGGAAGCTTCATGCCGCGTAAGGCAAAGTCCAGTTCAAAATCCCGAACATCCAAAAGCCGCCGTTCGCGCCGCACGCGAGAAGAGGTGCAAGCGCTGATGGACTCCATTCACTCGGATGTTGCCGGCGGCGCGACGATCAAAGACGCTCTCAAGAAGGCGGGAGTCTCCTACAGCAACTACAACTACTGGCGCAAGCGCGAGGGCACGCCAGCGGGCCGGGGCAAGCGCGGCGCACCCCGCACCGCGAGTGTCATGGGGCTCTTGGATGAGATGACCCGGAACCGTCGCGACGCGGAATCGCTGCGCCAGAAACTCTCCCATCTCGATAGCCGTTTTGAAAAACTCAAGAAGCAGCTCGAGAGATCCAACGGCTGAGCCTGCGTGAATTCCCCGCGTTTTTCAATTATCCCCTGTGCAGCCCGCACACCATGTGTGGCACTGGCCGCGTGCGTTGCGCTGCCCATGCGGCCAGCGCCCGATTCTGCTCGTTTCACCGTAACGAAGCCACGATAGGAGATCACGCTTGGAGGCGCTCGATCAGATTCTCACGAAAGTCAGCGGTTGGGCATGGGGTCCACCCATGCTTGCTCTACTTGTTGGCACCCACCTGTTTCTGACCTTCAGGCTCAGGGGAATCCAACGGTACCTCCTTAAGGCGATTCGCCTTTCCGTGACGCGGACCGACGAGCAAGACGGCGACATCAGTCATTTTGGATCGCTGGCCACCGCACTTGCCGCGACCGTGGGTGTTGGCAATCTGGCTGGAGTGGCCACAGCCGTCGCGTCCGGAGGTCCGGGCGCCGTGTTGTGGATGTGGCTTACGGGCGTCTTTGGAATCGCTACCAAGTATGCGGAGGCGCTGCTGGCCGTGAAGTACCGGGTGACGACCGAAGACGGCCGGACCGTGGGCGGTCCCATGTACGCCCTCGAGCGCGGACTCAACGCGAAATGGTTGGGGATCCTCTTCGCTGCGTTCGCGGCTGTTGCCGCCTTTGGTATCGGCAATATGGTTCAAGCCAACACCATCGCGGAAGCACTCGACGATTCCATGCTTAACATCCCGCACGCTATTTGCGGGCTCGTTCTCGCCGGCCTTACCGGGATTACGATTTTGGGCGGCATCCGATCCATTGCCCGCGTCTGCGAAGCGTTGGTCCCCTTCATGGCGTTGTTTTACGTTCTGGGGTGCTTCGTGCTCCTCATCATGAACATATCGTCCTTGCCCGATACCATCATGACCATTCTGCGCAGCGCCTTTACTGGTGAGGCCGCCGTTGGCGGGTTTCTCGGGGCCGGCATGAAGGAGGCCGTGCGCTTCGGGATTGCGCGCGGGCTGTTCTCCAACGAATCGGGACTTGGTAGCGCGCCCATCGTTGCTGCGGCGGCAAAAACCCGAAACCCCGTGCGTCAGGCGCTCGTGTCGTCGACCGGTACTTTCTGGGATACCGTTGTAATCTGCCTGATGACCGGTCTGGTAATAGTGAATTCCGGCCACTGGCGCGACGGGCTCACGGGGATCGAGTTGACGCGAAGGGCCTTCGCCGATTTGTCGACTATCGGGCCGCTGGTCCTTTCGGTCGGCCTGATTACCTTCGTCTTCTCGACCATACTCGGTTGGTCCTACTACGGAGAGCGCGCCTGCGAATACCTCCTGGGCCGCTGGGCCATCCGGCCCTACCAGATTCTCTGGGTGATTGCCGTGTTCGTCGGGTCAGTGGTTGAGGTCCCCATCGTTTGGAACTTCGCCGACATCGCCAACGCACTCATGGCCATTCCCAATTTGATCGCATTGCTGCTACTGAGCGGTGTGGTTGTGGCGGAGACGCGGAAGTACTTGTGGGAAGATTCAGACAATGAACCTTGATCTGAGCGATCGCATGGTGACGCAATGAGTGGAATTCGCGGTCTGACAAACGCAATCGGCAATCTGTCCACCCGCTTCGTCGATTCCGCCGTGCTGTTCGCGGCCAATGAAGCCAACGTTTTCTCACTGCTCGACTCCCCCACTGATGCCGAAACCGTCGCGGCACAACTCAGATGGCCCGTTCGAACGACACGAATGCTTCTTGACGGACTGGTTGCTATCGATCTTCTCGTAAAGTCCGGCAGCCAGTACCTGAACACCGAACTCGCCGCTACGTGCCTTGTTCCAGGCCGTCCTCACTATCAGGGCCATATCATCCAGCACAACGCCAACTCAGCCTCGCTCTGGCTTCGACTCGGCGATTCGCTACGAACCGGGAACCCCGTGCGGGAGACCGGTGAAGACCGCAGCCCCGAGGAACTCCGCGCCTTCATTCTCGGCATGAGCGATATCGGGCGCTTGAGCGCGCGCGAGTTGCTTGATGCCGTCGATATCTCGACGCGTACGAACCTGCTCGACGTGGGCGGTGGTCCGGGAACCTACGCCCTGACGTTCCTGGATGCCGTCCCGGGCATGCGCGCCACCATCTTCGATCGTCCCGCCGTGCTCGACATTGCGCGCGAACAGGCGGAAGCGGCGGGCATGCTGAATCGCCTTTCCTTCCACCCCGGCGATCTCACCACGGACTCACTCGGAGAGGGGTACGATCTGGTACTCGTGTCCAACATCATCCACAGCTATTCGGAACAAACGAACCGGAATCTAATATCGAACTGTTTCGAGGCCCTCGTGCCCGGGGGGATGCTGATTGTGAAAGACTTTCTTACACACAACGATCGGAGCGGACCGGCATTCAGCCTGCTCTTCGCCCTTCGCATGCAGATCGCCAATGGAGAGGGCGATACGTATTCGTGCGAGCAGGTCGCATCTTGGACGGACGATGCGGGTTTTGACGGCGGGCGGCTCATAAACCTATCCCCCCAAACGCGTCTGTGGATCGTCTGTAAGCCGTAGGCGGCACGCAGCGCCTATACCGGATCCGGGGCGGTTTCGGGGCAAAAAAAGGGAAAGCGCCACACCATTGGTGCGGCGCCTGCCATAACCAACTCTTGCGCCTTATCGCGGAATCAGCCCGCCCTATTCGAAAAATGTCTTGAAGTAATCCCCATTGTCGAGCAACGGCAGGTCGTATTGAACGAACTCCTCGAACTCCGAGTCGGAGATTAGGCGAGGCTTGAATTGCGCTTCTTCCTCGATTTCCGGGGAGGCTTCCTCCACTTGGGCCAAAGCCTCCGGCGAATAGTCTCTGAGGCTGTCGGCCGCTTCGGGCGAAAACTGCTCGACCACGGTCGCGATCCGGCTTTCCAAGAAGTCGATGAGAACGCCTTTCAGATGTTCATGTTTCTCTACTTCCGACCCCTTAAGCATAAGCTCTTTGTCCAAGGGAAGGGCGCGACCGCAAAACACAACGACCATTTCGTCGCAGTTTGGACAAGGTCCCACTATCAACGCCCCGAGCGGAGGTAGTAGAATCTGTCCTCGTACCGAGCAATGGGGGCATCTAACCTCAACCATTGACAGCATTTGTGTCTCGCTTTCTAGGGTCTTGAACCCTCAACTGAATTGTATCATTCTGAAATGCGAAAAAGCAAATAAGGCCATATTTTATAGTTTTTATTGTTCAATTTATGCGATATATCACCTTACTTTACGGTAAGTATAACATGCAGGAGGCGACAAATTGCAAGAACAGTCCCGCCGAGGCCCGTTCCAACTTAACTGGATGGAGATCAGTTGTGCGGAGTATTCGGATTGGGAGTCTTACGTGGACCGCGTGCGCAGGGACTCAAGGATCGCGAGCGCTTCCTCATTGTCCGAGGTTTTCCGGTCGTGCCAATCCGGGTAAGTCAGGGGGGTGACACCGTAGACTTGATCCACGGTCTCAATCGTCACGGATGTGGAATTGCTGGTCACTTCTTCCATACGGATCGACAACTGCGTCCGGTGTGGGGTGAAGATATAGAGGTGTCGCTTCATGGGGGTATAGGCGACAAACTCGCCGCGCTTGTCCCGCGTGTAGATGTCCAGTTCCAACTCGCGCAGAACGGCCTTGGTGTCTTGCCACGTCTCATCCAGGGGCTTGTTCACCGTGATGGTGTCCGTGATGGCAAACCCCGCCGTGTTCAGCTTGGCCCGAGCGCACCCCGTTGTGAAAGCGGATAGGACGAAAACCAGAACCAACAAGCTTGCAAGATGTCGCGTCATGGTATGTAAATCCCCTTGTTGCGGCGCATTCTAGCATAGCCTTGGGGTCCGCGCAAGCGTTTGACGGAGGGGAATCCCTTTGTTAAACTTGCTGCTCCCCAAGGAGTTGAGTATGCCCGCTGATGCTCCGGCCGCCTCCGTGCTGCTAGTTGATCGCGACCCGTCCATCACCAACGAAATCGTACCCTATCTGCGCGAACGGGCCTATCTCGTCGAATCGGTGGACGATGGTGAGAAGGCATACAATCGGCTTGACGCGCGTCCTTTTGATGTCCTAATCACCGAGCTGAACGCCCCCCGTATCAACGGCATGCGACTGATGGCCGTTGCCAAGGAGCGCAACCCGGAGATTTGCGTTGTCCTCATCACCGAAGAGCCGGACGTGGAACGCGCCACCGAGGCCATGCGCCAGGGCGCTGCAGACTTCCAGACTAAGCCCTTGAACTTGGGCAAGTTAGAAGCTGTGATCGAGAAGGGACTTGGCCGTCAGCGGCTGGTTCTTGAACAGCACGAGTTGCGCCGCCGCCTGGATGAACGGTATGGCTTGGGCAGTCTCGTGGGCCGCTCCCGGCAGATGGTTCGGGTTTACGATGCCGTTCGCCAGATCGCACCCTCCCGGGGGACCGTACTGATCCAGGGTGAGACAGGAACCGGCAAGGATCTGGTCGCCCAGGCCATTCACAATAACAGCCCTCGGCGCGACGGCAAGTTTGTCAAACTCAATTGCGCGAGTATCCCCGAGGCGCTGGTGGAAAGTGAGCTATTCGGTCACGTGGCCGGTGCGTTTACGGGCGCAACCCACGCGCGCGAAGGCCGTTTTGAACTCGCCGACGGCGGCACGCTCTTTCTCGATGAAGTGGGCGAACTCACGCCCGCGCTCCAGGCGAAACTGCTTCGGGTATTGGAAAACCAGCAGTTTGAACGGCTCGGCGATTCCAAAACGATTTCCGTCGATGTGCGCCTCATCGCGGCGACGAACCGGCCTCTCGAGAAGTTGGTGGCGGAAGGGTCGTTTCGCGACGATCTCTACTACCGCCTGCGCGTGGTCATCATCGAGATGCCCGCGCTGCGCAACCGCCGCGAAGATATCCCGCTTTTAGTAAACCACTTTTTGAATCTTGCCTGCGATGCAAACGGCAAATCAATCGACGGGATTACGCGCAGCGCCGTGGACGTGCTCATGCGGTACGACTGGCCGGGCAACGTTCGGGAACTACGCAATATTATTGAAGGCATGGTTATTATGGCGCGTCATGGTAAGCTGCTCGATGTCAGCGATGTGCCCGAGCATGTCCGCCGGAGCACGGTGCCGGAGGTCAGCGAGATTCGCATACCCACCGGCGTCCGCATGAGCGAGGTGGAACGTATTGTGATCGAAGAGACCATGAAAGTTTGCGGGTATAACAAGGAACGCTGCGCCAAGACCCTCGGTATCGGCCTGCGCACGCTCTACCGCAAGCTCAAAGAGTTTGACATCCAGTAATCGCTGGAGGATTCCTATGCACGGCATGCAGGCGGAAGGTCTCGTGATTCACCTGACACGGAGCAAGGACCCCGTCGAAATCATGGCCGCATCCCGCGCCTTGGCCGGTTTGGGAGCCAACGCCGCGTCGGTTGCTCCGATTCTTCAGAATCAACTCAACGAAGGCGACGCCCAGCACGCGGGTGCCGCGGCTTTTGTCCTGGCAGAACTTGGCGCTGCCGCGATCGCCGTATCCCCCGGCCTTATCGACAGCTATCGGCGCCAACTTTCCAGCCCCTTTACGGTGGTGCGCCACTGGATCACCGCAGCGTTGACTCGCGTTGGACCCCGGGCCGTGGAAGCCTTCGAGGAACTGACGAAAGCACTCGAGGACCCGGATGCAGGCGTCCGGTCGAACGCAGCCTACGCGTTGGCGGAAGTGGGCGACGCGGCGAAGCCCGCGTTGCCCGTATTGATGGAATGCGCGCAAGAGGCTTCCATTGACGTCCGTACTGCGGCGCTTTACGCGGTGTCGCGAATTGCGCCGCACGATGGCGACGTCCGTGCCGTTCTCACCGGAGCGCTGTCCGATGAGTCGTATCAAGTTCGCGCCCAAGCGGCGGAATCGCTCGGCGCGCTGGGCCCTGCGGCCGCGCCCGCCGTTACGGCCCTGCAACGGCGCATTGCCGATCCCAGACCCGAAGTTCGGTTGCGCGTGCTTGATGCGCTGGCAAGAATTCTCGCCCCGGGAGAGTCTCTCGCCATGGAACTGGCCAAGTCGCTCGTGGATCCTGATGCTGGTGTGCGCCTGACCGCCGTGAAAGCGCTCGGAAAGCAAGGCGAAATGGCCAGTGCTGCCGCGCCCCGGCTGCTGGCGGTGTTGCGGGATTCCAACGAAGCGATTCGCTACCAGGCCTTGACCGTCCTGGAAACGCTCGCACCGCATTGCGCGGATATCGCGCCGGCCATCACGATCGCCGTGAACCACTGCTTACGAGACCGTAGCCCGCGGGTCCAGGTGCGCGCAACTGCGGCGCTGGCCCGGCTGACGGGTCAGGTTGAGCATCCCGACCCGAAGATTCTCCGTTCGTTGAAGCACCCGGATTGGGGCGTTCGCTTGGCAAGCGTGGAAGCGCTCGGACACATCAGGGGGGATAATCGGGATGTTGCCGACGCCCTGCGCAAGGCTATCCACGATACGGATCCGAACGTCCGGGTGGCGGCGTGTGGCGCACTGTTGCGGTTTGGCACGTCCCCGAAGGCGGTGCTTCCCGTCTTGTTCGATGCGCTGTCTGAAGAAGGTGCGGCAGTACAACTGGCCGCAATTCGAATCTTGGCTTCTCTCGGCCCGGAAGCCCGGCCTGCCTTACTCGCATTGCAGATCAAGACCGGGGACAGCAATCCGGACGTACGGGCTGCATCCCGCAACGCCATTGCCCGGATTGAAGCAACGGGGTGACGCAACCATTCGTCACGTCACCCCGCGAATTATGAAAACCTCAACGGAATAGAAGCTTACGCCATTTTAGGCGTGCTTGGACTCCGCGGGTTCTTCTTTCTTCTTCGCCAGCGGATCGTCCTTTTCGTCCTCATCCTTGCTCTTCACGCTGTCCTTGAACTCGGTGATCGCCGTACCCAGGGATCGTCCCACCTGGGGCAGCTTGCCCGCGCCGAAAATGACGAGCACGATCAGCAGAATGATAAACCACTCGGTTCCGCCCGGCATACCAATAGCTACCATGTTCATTCTCCACTGAACGCGACCGAGTCGCTTCAGCTCTGTTAAACGCCTCGAAGAACGGGCACAAATCACGTTTGGGTGCCAAGACCTCAAGGCCTTCTTGATTATATGATGAGGTTTCCCGCCTTTGCAAGGGCAGCCTAGTCCACAAAGATACTATCCAATGTCACGTCGATCAACTTGCCCTTTTGGGAGACCGCTCCCGTGTCAATCTTCGACTTGTCGCCCACGATCGAGATAAGTTTCGGCTTCCCTTTGATTTCCGACTCGTAGAACGCCAGCATGGTTTCCATGTCCGACGCCTGAACGGCCGCAAATCGCTCGTCGCGCGGGTCGACCGGCACACCCAGACGCTCCCAGGACCGGACGGCGCCGATAATGTCCCGGAACCCGAGCTTCCCCGTCCGGTAGTTCTCAATGAGTGCGTCCTTGGCCGTGGCGAAGCGTTGCTCCGCCGCCGGCATATTGTCCATCAGTTCGATGAAACCGTCCAGGGCTTCCGGTGCCTTGTCTGCCTGAGTTCCCATACCGCCGATCATCAGATTGGTGTCGCCTGCCCGGTCGCCGGTCACGTAATGCGCCCCGGCCGCATAGGCCAGTGCGCGGGCCTCCCGGAGTTCCTGGAACACCAGACCGCCCATGCCGCCAGCAAAGTAGCTGTTGAACAATTGGCTCGCCGGAACGTGCGCCTCCGTAAAGACCTCGCCGCCGAACTCGATTCGGATCTGAGCCTGTGCCATTTCCTTGTGGAAGAAGTAGATTTCCGATTGCTCGGGTGCGCGGGGTGTTAAGCGCTCGTACGGCGGCGTATCCTTCAAATCGTCCTTCACGGGGTGATGCTTCTTCAGGATCTTCTTGACCCGTTTTATGGGCAGCGAACCCGTGTACAGAATCGAATGCTCGTAGTCCAGGAGTCCCTTCGTGATGGCGTGTAATTCATCGATTGTCAGCGCCTTGACCTCGTCGGTCGGCATCATGCGCAGATACGCGGATTTATCGCCGTACCGGTTGTATTGCACCAGCGCGGCGTTAATCGAATTGGCGTCTTTCTTCGCGTCCTCCCGATTCACCAGAATGATTTGAATCAATTCATCCAGGGTGCTCTGTTCCGCCTTTGGATCGCGGAGCAGCTTCATGAGCAGCTCAACGGATTCTTCAAAATTCTCGTCCAGTCCGGATATGGTGATTGACGTTTCGTGGTCGCCGGATCCCACACCGATATCCGTGCCGAGCTTGTACCATTCCTTCTTCAGTTCCTCCGCGGAAAACTCGCCGGCGCCGGACTTGTCCAACAGTTGCGCGGCCGGTCCGAGGCGATTGTTTTCCAGGGTTCCAATCTCAATAGCGAAGGTCAAACTGAACAAATCATTGATCGGATTCTTGACGTAATAGAGCTTGGTGCCCTTGGGATTCTCTTCGATCGTATAGTCCGTTTTCGGATCGACAAACTCCGGTTCGATGGGCTTCACCGGCATCGCCAGGATCGTCTTGGCGAACTCCGATTCCCGCGCCGGGTCGATGGCGATGGCGTCGATTTTGGGCTTCTGAATCTCCGGTACTTCGTGCTGTCCATCCCGGCGGTACCCGGCCACGTAGGCATCCTCGAAATACGCGTTCGCTACACGGACAATATCTTCCTGCGTCAGCTTCTCCATGCGCGCGATCTCGTTCACCGTGTAGTCCCAGTCCTCATAGGCGATGTACGATTGCCGCATGTTGGCTACGCGCGATTCGTCGGATTCCAAACCCGCCTTATACATCTTCTTAAAGTCGTTGATGATTGCCGGGATGATCCAGTCCTCAAATTCGCCCTCCTTCACCAGGGCGATTTGATCCAGCAGCAGTTGCTGCACTTCTTCGAGCGACTGGCCATCCTTGGGGATGCCCCAGAGAAATTGGGCCCCGTATTCGTTGTACATGCTCGGATAGGAGCCTGCCGCGCGCACGCGCTGCTGTTGATTGAGATTGAGGTCGATCAGACCCGCGACCCGGTTCGAGAGGACCATGTCGAAGACCTTCAGCGCGTCCGCGTCGGGGCTGTCGACGGGGGCGGTCCGGAACGCCAGCAGTACGTATTCTTCGCCCTCGTATTGAGTCGTAACAGTCTCAACGCCTTCGAGCGGCTTTTCGGTCCAAGTATTCGCCTCGGGGAGTTCTTTGCGCTCCCAGCTCGAGAAATACCGGTCGATCGTCTCCATCGTCGTCTCGATGTCGATATCGCCCGAGATCATGATGGCCATGTTGTTCGGCACGTAATAGGTGTTGAAGTACTCGTAGATGTTCTGGAGCGAAGGCTTCTTCAGATGCTCCACAGCGCCCAACGTCGTCTGTTGCCCGTAGGGGTGAACTTTGTAAAGCGTCTCATTGACCGCCTCCGCGATGATCCGGTCCTTGTTGTCCATGGCCCGGTTCTTCTCTTCGTAGACAATTTCCAGTTCGGGTTGGAACAAGCGAAACACGGGATTGCTGAAGCGCTCCGACTCGATAGCCGCCCACTGTTCCAGGCGATTGGAGGGCAGATTCACCTTGTAAACCGTTTCCTCATGCCAGGTATGTGCGTTCAAACCACGGCCCCCCATGGCGCGGTAGAGCCGGTCGAATTCGTTGGGAATTGCGTACCGCGCCGCTTTCTGGGACTCCTCGTTAATCCTCGCGTAGATTTCCTCGCGTTTGGCCGGGTCCTCTTCCCGGAAATGTTCTTCATACAATTCCGTGATTTGGTCCAGGTGGCCCTTCTCTGCCGCGAAATCGAGCGTGCCGATCTTTTGCGTGCCCTTGAAAAGCAGGTGCTCGAGATAGTGGGCCAGCCCCGTCGTCTCTGCGGGGTCCTGGACGCTACCCGCGCGGACCGCGATCTCTGCGTAGAAGCGGGGCGACTCGTGGTTCTCGGTGAGATAGACGGTCAGCCCGTTGTCCAGTTCGTAAATCCGGACGGCCATGGGGTCGTTTGGATTGGGTTCGTGAACGAGCCGGTACTCGGCCAGCGCGGGAATCGTGAGGCAAAGGACCAGCACGGTGATCAGTACGAGTTTTCGAGCGAACATGCGGGATTCCTTGGGGTTCATTTCGGGTTAGTACGAGGAAACAAACATCATCAGAGGCCCCGGCTATTTCGCCATGTCGCGATCCGGATCCTTCTGGAAAATAAAAAGGTGTTGCGAGGGCAGGAACTCCTGCAAGTCCACCAGCTCAAACCCCGCGGGATTCCACTCTGCCAGCACCTGCTTCACCGACATGCGGTGCTCGATCTTGATGTGCTCCGCCGTGTCGCCGAGCAGACGGTATTCCACGAGAGCGATCTTGCCGTCCGGTTTCAGGGATTCCCGCATGCGGGCCAGCATGGGTTCGGGCTGCTGGAATTCGTGATACACGTCGACGAGAATGATCCAGTCAATCTCGCCCTTCGGCAATTTCGGGTCGTCCTCATCGCCCAGCACCGGGACGACGTTCGTGATCGCTTCGTTCGCGCAGAACTCCTTGAGCATTTCCAGGAACTCGGGTTGAATGTCGACGGCGTAGACCCTGCCAGTCGGCGCGACCGCCTTGGCCATGCGCCGCGCGAAAAAACCAGTGCCGCAGCCCAGGTCGACCACTACGTCGCCGTCTTTGAGCCCCATGGCCGCAATGACCTCGTCCGGCCGCTCCTCTTCGACCCGGCTCGGGCGTTCGAGCCATTCCGCGCCGTGGTAGCTCATCACCGGCGCGGGCTCGCGTTTTACCGCAGCGGCGTCAGCGGCGCCTTCCTGACCGAACCCCGAGGGTACGGTCAACATTACCGTTAATATGCAGAACCACCAGTATCTTTTTCTCACAGCAGCGCTCCCGGAAAAGGATGAAAGACCGCGGCAGTCCCGTCAGCCCGTCGAGCATACTGGCTGCCGCTGCCCCATGTCCATACCGTCCATTTTGGCCATATTGTCCATAGCCCCTCCGCGGATCGTTTGCCTTCCCCGCGTCAACCAGACTATTCTCAAGGCCTTGGTGACCATGTCATTCGTTGCGAATTTGTTGGAGTATCCATGACCTTCTCGAAATCCCTCGAGTTCTCCGGGACCGACCAGTACTACCTCGATCCCGAATTGCAGGCCATCGTCAACATCGCGCTGGCCATGGAGAAGCCGCTCCTTCTCACCGGCGAAGCGGGCACCGGCAAGACGCAGCTCGCCTTGGAAGTGGCACGCGCCCTCGGCATGGACACAGAGATCCTTCGCGCCAAATCAACGATCAAGGGCGAGGAAGCGTGTTACACGCAGGACACCGTTCTGCGGCTCAACGATGCGCGCTTCGGCCCCGGGGAGAGTGGGAGGGAGGTGCAGAACTTCTTCGACTACGTCATTTGGGGGCCCATCGGCCGGGCCTTTCGCGCGGAGAAGAAGGTTGTGCTCCTTCTAGACGAAATCGACAAAACCGAATCAGACGTGCAGGACAACCTCCTCGACATCCTGGAGGAATGCCAGTTCACCATCCGCGAGGTGAACGAGACTATCAAGGCCGCCATTCGCCCGGCGATCTTCATTACGTCCAACGCCAAGCGGGAACTATCCGACCCCTTCCTCCGCCGGTGTTACTGCCACCACATCGCATTTCCGAGCCCCGAGCAGATGCACGAAATCGTTAAACTCCACTATCCCAAGACCAGTCCGAAGCTCATGGAAGCCGCAATTACCATCTTCTACGAACTCCGGGAACGTGGCTTCGAAAAGCCCCCTGCCACCAGCGAGTTGTTGAACTGGATCGGCGCCCTCGACCGTACCGGGACCGTCCCAAATCCCAAGAACCCGCCCCTGACCGGCATCCTCCTGAAGCGTGCCGGCGACATCCAGACCTACCGCGAAGGCGGCAAGGGGAAGCGGTATATGTAAGGAATCGGCGCCTCGGGTAAACCATTTGCGCGGGTGCGGTGTCGTATACTGCTGAGGCAATACGTCTAGCCGAAACGCGCAGCGAACGGGAGTTCTAATCATGACCGCAACCACGGCACAGCGCCGCACGCCTTGGCTTCTTTGGCCCCTCGTCCTGCTGTGGCGGCTGGTTACCTTGATCGCCAACGCGACCGGGATCATCCTGGCGCTGGTCATCGGCGCGGTGTTGATGTTTGTCGGTTGGATTCTGATCGGCACCATCATCGGGGCGCTCATTGGCGTTCCGCTGTTTATTATCGGTTTGCTGCTGTTCATACGCGGCTTATGGTGAGGTGTCACCCTTAATCCAGGTCGTTCTTTCGCCCATCCAGGGCTTCGACGCCTGATCTGCCGGAACCTAGGGTTCCGCTCGTACCTCGCTTCACCCTAGGCTACCACCTCGTCGCCCCGTCCGGGGCTACAAAACAGGCAATAACTGCTTTTGGGGAGTATGGTTTAATAGTTCTGTTTCGGTCATTTGGGTTTAGGATTTGTGGCTCCTCACAAGAATCTGTGCACCAATTCGGGCTCGGGTAGCTTTCCCAAGC
>BTVY01000010.1:0-78254 GCA_045863335.1 Candidatus Hydrogenedentota bacterium
AGAGGACATTTCTAATGAGTTCAAAAGAGGACATTATCAGCAAGTTTTGACAGGATTGGCGCAGATGCTGTCGGGGAGCGATATCCCGTAGCCCCGCAATGCCTTCTCTGCCGCACCGGCCCAATCGCGGTTGGCGGCGGGACTGGCGGGGCTGGGATGGAGGATTCGTCCGATGGTGTGCCCGCCATCGCCGAGGGCCTCGCGGATTCGGCCTTCCGCGAAGGCGCCCACGCCGAGGACGTACCTTGGTTGTAGCTCGGCAACGATCCCGCGCAAAGCTTCGTCGCAGGCCGCGAAAACGGGGTCGGCTTCGCTCTTCGGCAGCTTGTCCGGCGTGCGATTGCGTCCGCTCTCTTCCATGAAACAGAGGGGGCAGTAGTTGGCCACGAAGAACCGCTCAAAGAACCTGCCGGGGGTTCCGAAGCGGTCGCGCGCCCAGCCCCAGAGCCGCGTGCCACTGACTTCGCTGCGGGGGCATTTGAAGCCCTCAATCGGACGTTTGGGGTGAACTTTCGCGGGTTTCTGGACCGGCGCCTCGATGCCCATCCAGTCCCGCACCATGGCGACGTCTCCGAAAGGCACGCCGGTCTGGGCCATGCCGAAGGGGCCAGGGTTCATGCCAACGAGGAGGATTTCCTTCCTGCCGCGGCCATAGCGCTCCAAGTATTCCGCATGGGAGTCCCACGCGTACTCCAACGGATTGTAGACGTACGCCGTCGGTGGCGCGAAGCGCAATGGTTTCAAGGCCTTAACGAGATCGCGGGATACGTCTTGCAGTGCCATGAAGGGGAGTCTAGCAAATCGGGCCGGTCCGGGCGAGCCGCTACGTCTCCAACTCCATGCGGTCGTACATGCGTTTGATGGCCCAGACTTCTTTGACGAGGTCGTCGGCGTGGTCCTGATCGACGGCGGCGAGCTTGCGGCATTGGTCGAAGGCCCGGTCGAACTGGCGCTGCTCGACTTTGACGTAGACCGAGAGCATGAGTGATTCGGGGTGATTGGGATGGGCTGCCAAGGTATCGGAAAGCAGCGAATCCGCACGGCCGACTTCACCCCGGTTGTAGCTTTTCACGGCGGCCCGGAACGACTTGGGGCTGCCCAAACTGCGCAGCGCGACGAGCCCGTACTGGCCGCCGTAGAACAGGGGCGGCACGAGCAGGAACAGCACGAGCATGGGCATTTCGAGGTACCCGGCGAGAATGCTGACCGGCAAGTACAAGATCACGCTGTAGAGGAGCCCTTTGGCGAGTACCGCGCGCAGGGGGCGCAGGCGGTACCAGGTGTGGCTCGTCTGGATGGGGTACGGCGCGACATCCTCAATGCGGGACCGCAGGCTGTTGAGCCGATCGAGGAGAGCGTCCAGTTCCGGTTCGCGCGTGGGCACGTGCCAGAACTCGATGTGCATGGCGCGCGGGTCCGATTCCACGCTCAAGATGGTCGTGCGGCCCCGTTGAAGCACGCGGTACAGGAAATAGAGATTCACTCCAAGACAGAGCAGCGCCGGAACCACAGCGGCCGCCGCTTGAATGGTTGCGCCGCGGGTGGCTTCAACGGTGATTGCCGAGCAGAGACTGATGAAGAGCGCGCCGGCCAATAGCATACCGAGCAAGTAGTTGGTGTTGTACCGGAATCGGGAGGAAACCGTGATCCACTCGACCGGAATAAACACGGACGCGCTGCCCGCCCAGCCCTTCTGGTGAAAGATCAGTACGGTACCCCGCAGCTCCAGCGACGCCTGGCGAGGCCCGCCGACGGGTCGTATGGGGGCGCTTATGGTATTGGCGTCGGTCATCAAAATCCTCTTCGCCCGGCAGCACGCTTCAGTATACGCCTCCGCCGCGCCGCTATTCCATTAAGGGGTAAACAACCGATTGACCGGAGATTCATTCTCTGAAATACTGAATCGTCTTAACTCATGGAGGCGCAAGGCTGTGAAACCGCTTACGACCCACCAAATCTTTCTGACGTTCAGCGCTATTACCGCGATTATGCTCATTCCATCCTGCACGGGTGCGGCTGGTCCCATGGACGGCATGCACCTGGACATGATCAAAATGCCTCCTGGCTTCACGATCAGCATGTACGCGGAGGACGTGCCGAACGCGCGGTCCATGGTGCTGAGTCCCGGCGGCATCCTCTTCGTTGGGTCGCGTGAAGACGGCAATGGACAGGTCTATGCCATTGTGGACGAGAACAAGGACAACAAGGCCGACGAGGTCGTGGTCATCGCGAGCGGCCTGACCCAGCCCAATGGCGTGGCCTTCCGCGACGGCTCCTTGTACGTGGCGGAGATCAGCCGGATTATCCGGTTCGATAACATCGAGACGACCTTCCGGAATAGCCCGAGCTACACGGTCGTAGACGACACGTTTCCGACGGACACCCATCACGGGTGGAAGTTCATCGCCTTCGGGCCCGACGACAAGCTTTATGTGCCGGTGGGCGCGCCGTGCAACATCTGCCTGCGCGACGACAATCCCATTTACGCGAGCATCACGCGGATGGACCCCGACGGATCGAACCGCGAGATCTACGCCGAAGGCATCCGGAACACAGTTGGTTTCGCGTGGCATCCGGACACCAGCGAACTCTGGTTTACCGACAATGGCCGTGACTGGCTCGGCGACGATGTTCCGCCCGACGAGCTGAACCGCGCGCCGCAATCCGGGATGCACTTTGGATTCCCCCACTGGCACGGGCTGGATACCCCCGATCCCCAGTACGGTTCAGGCCACACGGCGTCGGACTTCACCTTGCCCGTGCAGGAACTGGGCCCCCACGTGGCGGCCTTGGGCATGCGCTTCTACACCGGGTCGATGTTCCCGGCGGAATACCAGAAACAGATCTTCATCGCCGAACACGGCTCGTGGAACCGCAGCACTCCCATCGGCTACCGCGTCATGCTCGTGCGCCTGAACGGCAATCAGGCTACGTCCTACGAAGTCTTCGCGGAAGGCTGGTTGCAGGACAATGGGAACGCCTGGGGGCGTCCCGTGGACGTGCTCGTGATGCCAGATGGATCGATACTCGTTTCCGACGACCGGGCGAACGCTATCTACCGGATTACTTACAGCGGGTAATGGACGGGATGGACTGTATGGACGATATGGACCGATTTGCACGGCGTCCGCCGAGTTTATGAAAAGGGTTTTCAGCGCGGTTGCACTGCTCGTATTGCTGCTGTCCGGGGTGGTGTTGTATCGCGGTGCGACGTTCAAGTCGGTTCAGGTACCTTCCACGTCCATGGGGCCGATAAGCGTCGAGGTGCCGCAGGCCGCGGAACACCTCGCCGAATCCTTGCGCTTCGAGACCATTTCCTACGGCGTGCAGGCACCTTTGAGCAAGGACGCCTTCGAGTCGTTCCACGCGTATCTCGAAACGACCTACCCGAAGGTCCACACTACGCTAAATCGCGAAATCGCCGGCGGGTTCAGCCTGCTTTACACGTGGCGCGGCAGCGATCCCGCGCTCAAACCGTTGCTGATCATGGGCCACTTCGACGTGGTGCCGGTGCCGCCGGACACGCTCGCAGACTGGGAGCACCCGCCTTTCGCCGGCGAAATTGTCGATGGGGTAATCTGGGGCCGGGGCGCCCTCGACGACAAGGTCAATGTCATCGGCGCGATGGAAGCGGTCGAGTGGATGATCGGCGAGGGCTTCCAACCGCGGCGCACGCTGTACCTCGCCTTCGGCCACGACGAAGAAGTCGGGGGCGCACAAGGCGCGGTGAAGATCGCGGCATTGTTGAAGGAGCGCGGCGTCGAACTCGAATGTGTCGTCGACGAGGGCGGTTCCATCATCGCGGACACGATGCCGGGCGTCGAGGCGCCGGTCGCCCTGATTGGCATTGCGGAGAAGGGCTATCTGACGCTTACGCTGTCGGTTGAGCAGTCGGGCGGCCATTCCTCCATGCCGCCAAACCAGAGCGCCATCGGGATTCTCGCCGCGGCCGTCGCGCGATTGGAAGCGAACCCGTTCCCCGCGAAACTCGGGGGACCATCCCTCGAAATGTTTGCGACTTTCGGTCCGGAAATGCCCTTCGCGCAACGCGTCGTCTTCGCCAATCTCTGGTTGACCAAACCGCTCGTCATGCGCTTGCTCAGCCAATCCCCCGAAACCAATGCCATGTTGCGCACGACCACCGCGGTCACCATGATGAACGGCGGCGTGAAAGACAACGTGCTGCCTACCGAAGCGTCCGCCACCGTCAACTTCCGTATCATGCCTGGCGAAACCACGGAGTCCGTCGTCGGGCGCGTGCGCGAGATCGTGAACGACGAACGGGTTCACATCGAGGCCGCAGACAAATCGTCGCACGACCCCAGCATCGTTTCGGACACGGACGCGCCGGCCTTCGGTACGCTCGAGAAGACGATTCGCCAGGTCTGCCCCGACGTCCTGGTGGGACCCTATCTCGTGCTCGGCGCGACCGACGCCCGCCACTACGAGATCCTTACGACGAACATCTACCGCTTCACGCCCATCCGGCTCGGCAAAGGCGACACGGCCATGCTGCACGGCGCCAACGAACGCATCCGCGTCGACAACTTCGGCGAAGTCTGCCGCTTCTACGTCCAACTGATTCGCAATTTCAATACGTAGCCGTCGCCACTTCCCGCAGGTACAGCGGCATTCCTCCGTGGCCTCATTTCCCCCCCAATTCTTTCCCCGCAACCACTTGACATCTCGCCGGGCGAGTATTACGATTGTGCAATTCGTAATACCGGGGGACATATCAAGGAGAGAACCCATGGGCCGCGCTTTACTGGACCGCCGGGGATTCACCCTTATCGAACTACTCGTCGTCATCGCCATCATCGGCATTCTTGCCGCCATTCTTTTGCCCGCTCTGGCTCGCGCGCGGGAGGCGGCGCGCCGCGCGTCCTGTGCCAACAACCTCAAGCAGTTCGGCCTCGTCTTCGCCATGTATGGCGGCGAGAACGATGGCGTCTTCCCCAGTTTGCCGCCCTTCGCGAACCCCGGCGGCGTTCCCATCTTCGCGGCGCCCGATCCGTTGGCCGTCTATCCCGAGTACCTCACCGATCTCAACATCTCCAAATGCCCCTCGGATTCAGGCGGAGACGGCGCGGGCGCCATGGTGGTGGACCGGTTGCCTTCGGGCGCGATCGAAGACCACATCGAAGCGGCCCGCGCAGCCGGGGACCGCACAAGTGAGCGCTATTTCCTGGCGGCCTTCCTGGGCCGCTCGTACTGGTACCACGGTTTCGCGATGACCGACGTGGACGAGTTCTACGGCGTGTGGAACGCGACCGGGACAACCGCGTCCAGCGGCGCGGTGATCGCCCCCGGCACCATCGTGGGTACGGTGCCCGTGACCATGCCGATCACGCCCAAAGACTGGAGCGGCGATCTCGATGTCGATATGAAGCTCGCCTGGACCGCCATTCTCGGCACCGGGTACGCCAACGGCGATACGGCCATGCGGCTGCGCGACGGAATCGAACGCTTTGCCATCACGGACATCAACAACCCCGCTGCGGGCGCGGTTGCCCAGAGCGAAATGGTCGTCCTTTTCGACACCTACGGAAACTTCGCCGATTCGTCGATGGCGGCGGGCGGCATCGTCTTCAACCACCTGCCGGGTGGCTGCAACGTGTTGTACATGGACGGGCGCGTCAAGTTCATCCGCTATCCGAACGAGTTCCCGGTGATAACGGATGAATCGCACGGAAATGGCATTCCGCGACAAGTTGGCCACTATGGCCTTCAATAGATGAGGAACAACAACGATGAACGCGAAAGCCTCCTGGTTTGCTTTGACAGTGGTTGCTACGACGCTACTCTTCGCGCTGGCAGCATGGGCGCACGATCTCGGCGCCGGTGCAGATGCGAATGGCAAACGCCCCATGCGCGTCTTGCTGGCGTTGCCACAGGACGCTGTGATCTACAACGCAGACGCCGCCGCGCTGATCCGCGAAGGCGTGCCCGAGAAATTCGGCACGGAAGAGTGGACTGCCATTGTGCTGACACACGAATTCCATCAGCACGTCGGCATTTACACACTCCTCGGCGCCAAGATGGCCGTCCGCGCGCGAGAACTCCTCGGCGCGCCCATGCGTGCCGTCGAGGTCACTGCGGAGACCACGCGTCAACAACCTTTCGCGTGCATGATTGACGGGCTTCAAGTCGGTTTGGGAAGCACGCTGGGACAAAATCTCATCGAAGTCCCCGAAGGCGGCACACCGGCCGTCGCCGCGCGGTTCTATTTTGGCGGGCATACCATCCGGCTGAGCCTGAAGCCTGAGTATTCGGAACGCCTCGCGGCGATCATCTCCGATGCCCGCGCAGCCCATGGCGACTTGACTCCGGCGTACTTCGAGGCTGTCGAGAAGGCGTCCTACGGCGTATGGAAGGATTTCGATCGCAAGGAGATTTTTGAAGTGGAGGACCTTCCTCAAGCGAAGGAGTGAAGCCGAACATCGCTGTCCCCATTTTCCCGGCAATAATCGAGTTGTGTTGGATCACCACATACGATTCGGCTAACGTGATGTTCATCCTAATCCCGGGAGGAGTTGCCCATGCCCTGGTCCACGGAAGCGACATCGCTCGAACAACCGGTTCCCCCGGAACTGGCCGGCGAACTGCGTGACAGCACGCCGTTACGCAACGACGGTGACGCGCTGCGCGCGCGGCTTGCCGACGACGGCTACGTTTTCCTGCGCGGCGCATTGAACCGCGACGACGTACTCGCAGCACGGGAAGAAGTCTTCTCGCGCCTGGTCGAAGTCGGGGAAGTGCGGGAACCGGCCATCGACGGGATCGCCACGGGCGTCAGCCGTCGCGAGGCGTTGCAGCCCGACCTCGGCGCCTTCTGGAAGAGCGTGTGTAACGGACCCAAGCTGCGCCGCGTCACGCATGCCGGCCCCATGCTGGACCTCATGGCGACCGTTCTGGAGGGTCCCGTTCGCCCCTTCGACTTTCTCTGGCTGCGCCCGGTCCCACCGGGCCGTGCGTCCGCTTTCCACTACGACCACGTCTACATGAATCGCGGCACCGACACTCTTTACACCGTCTGGACGCCCTTGGGCGACGTGCCCATTGAAGACGGACCCATCCTGCTCATGGAAGGCTCCCATCGCTGGAATGATCTCATCGATCAGTATCGCGGCTTCGACGTGGACAAGGACAAGAGCCGCCCGGGTCATGTTACGATGGAACCGGTGACGCTGGCGCAGGAGCGCGGGTGCCGTTTGTTGACGACCGACTTCCGCGCTGGGGACGTGTTGATCATGTCCATGTTCATCCTGCACGGGTCGCTGGACAACCGCTCGCCGGAAGGGCGGCTCCGGCTCTCTTGCGACACGCGGTACCAGCGCGCCGGCGATCCCATCGACGAACGCTGGATTGGCGACAACCCCATCGGCCATGGCCAGGGCTACGGCGGCGTCGGCGGCGCACAACCCATCACGGCGGCGCCTATCCGGCGATAGTACGTACGAAATCCGATACAAATCCTCATGACCGAAGACCGGATGTGCGGCGGTCCATTCGGGTAGAACATACAACCCGCGGTCAACAGATCTCGGAGGTCTATGCTCGTGCGAAAATCTCTTCACGATCAACGAACATCACTTGTACTCCTCTTCATGGTCGCCGTTGCCGTCACCGGATGCACCGGCGGAAGCGGCAAAAACCTGACGGCCGACCTTGAAGGCCGCCGGGTTGAATGGTTTGACGTAGACGGCAGCTGGGCGGCCTATCGGTGGACGCCCAACAACGCGCAGTCGACGCCACAGGCGGTCGTCCTTCGGGAGTTGGGTTCTGGCGCAGAAACGGAGATTGAGTCCGGCGGCAACTACGGCAGCGTCGCCATCGACGGCGGTATTGTGGCCTACGTGAAACGCGGCGGCGATCCCGGTTCGATTGTCGCGTACACGGCGAGCAGCGGCACGTCGGAAACCATTGCGACCGGACGGGTCGATTCCGTGGACGCCGGCGCAGGCCGCGCCGTTTGGGAAGACGCCGAAACCGGCCTCGCCATGATTGGCAGTCTGGCGGGCGGCGGCGGCGCTGCGATGGATTCGGCAGAAAATGTGACCGACATCATGCCGCGCATTGGCGCCACGCATGCCGTGTGGGTGCGCAATGATCGGGCGGCGAACGAACACCGCTTGATGGTCTACGACGTTGCCTCCGGGTCTGCCTCACCCACCGACATCACGTCGACAAGCCGGTTCACGGCCGACGTGTCCGGCACCAAGGTCGTATATTGCATTTTCGGTGAACCGGAAGACGCTATCCATGTCTACGACATTGCAACACGGTCGGATCAGGTGATTGCAACCGGTTCACGTATGGTCGATACGCCGCGCATCGAAGGCAACTACGTGGTCTGGCTCGAGCACATCCCCAAGGAAGAGTTCGGCGGCGTGGCGGGGCAGCCACTCTACGACGAGCGCGATTTCCGCAACCTCATGCGCCACGATCTATCGGCGGGCAGCACGAAAGAACTCGCGCACAATGTCTTCGGACTGCGCGATCCGTTGCCTGTTGCCGATGGAATGGTTTACGCCCGCGCACCCCGAGCGATTACGCCGCCCGGTCAATCCAACACCAGCGATTTGATCGATATCCGCGCATTTTAGTACCCGCGATCCGTCACTTGCGCGGGACTTCGTAAAGGCTCAGCCCATCTTCAGAATAGACGGGCGCGAAGTTGCAGGGTTCGTTCGACGCTTGAACGAAGTACCGGATGCCGTAGGCGTTGGCCATGGTTTTCCATTCCTCGCGGCTCAACGTGGACCAATGTCGCAGCCCCTGCTCCGGCGACCCGTCGATGTTGAAACCGTACGTGTCGCGGACCATCTTGCGCAACGACGTTCCCAGACTCGGCATGTAGGTGATCAATCGCGGCGTCTGGTAATCGAGGAATACCGGCGCTCCCGTCCGCGCGTTCCATTCCACATCCCAATAGGGCGGAACGATCATGGCGTCCGGCTCGCCCGCGCCGGCGAGGTGTTGCACAACCCCTTCTTGAAACCGCGTCCTGGGCAAATGTTCGCGTGTCCCCCATTCCCGCACGAGGAGCAGCACCAGGACGAGTCCGGCGCAAGCGAACGCTCCGTTGCGAATCATATTCGCGCGATCAATAAATTTCGGCAGCGCGCGAAGGATCCAGTGGACCGCAAACCCGGCGACCGTGCATGCGACGATGAACTGGTTGAACGTAACGAGCGCAACGAGCGTGGCCGCCAGGACAACACACCAAGCAAGTGAGATCTTAGACGAGTATCCGTAAGCGCGTTCTGCGATTGCGCCCAACGCGCCTCCGATGAGAATGAAGAAGAGGTACTCTCCTTCTTCTAAATAGCGCAGGTACAGGGTTTCCGGCAGGAATCGTCCGCTCAGCGCGATCGGCAGCGCGAACAAGCACAACAGCGCGGCCCAAAGTGGTGCGCGGTCCCGGATCCCGGCATTGCGCGTGCCGTTCGCCAGGAGTGACAGGCACAGGGCAAGTAGGATGGGAGCGAGGTGATTGGGAATCCGGTACGGCATCCACACAACGAGCAGAAAGGGAACGTTCTCGCCCATGACGTTGTGGATGACGCGAATGCCGATGGCCAGTACGCCCACGCAGAGCGCGTACAAGGCGATTGCCGCGACGGGGGAGTGCCGGCCATGCTTCGGTTTCGCGACGAGCAATACGCTCAGGCTTACAGCCAGGGACAACCCGATGAGCAACACACTATGGGAGAACGGATGCGCAAAGGAGATGAAGCGGTGTACATCTTCCCGCATGGAATAGTTGATCCAGATGTCGTGAATGTTGCCTTCCGCATGGTAGGGTCCGCCGTCGGGAAGTGGCACGATGAAGAATCGTTGAGTGACGTAGAACAAGACCGACCCGGCGAATCCCAGGCCGCCCCATAAGAAGGCTGCCCGCCATTGCGCTTTGAGGCGTTCCGCATCGCCGATGACCAGTTGCGCGCCCGCAAATAACAGCAGGGGTGGCATTTGCCCGGCGTGGACTGCGAACAGGAAGGTCGACAAGAACCACGCCGTGCGCGTCCAACCCGCGGCGAAGGCCGTGAACGTGAGCAGGGCATACCCCGCGCCGATGCCGCCGACTGAAAAGAATCCCGTCCACGTGCCGATACCGTAGTGGCTGCCGAAGAACGAATACACGCCGCAGAGCGCCAGCACGACGGCCACGTGCCCCCACAGTGCGCGCCGCGTCAGAGTGAACGTCAGGAGAAAGAGGGGCAGGGTGACGAACAGCATAAGCGCGAGATCGCGAATGAAACAAACTACCAACGCGCTTCGCGTCAACCACAACAGGCCCGCGGACAGGTAGCTTTGCAGGCTGAACACGTTGCGGCAATAGATGAAGAAGGGATGGCCTTCAGGATAGGGCGACAGCCGCGTGATCGCAAGCGCGTGTTCGTAGGTCTCGTCCCAACGCACCCCGCGCACGAGCACGATGACCAGCGAAACGGCGGCCCAGAATAGACACCCGTAAAGCCGAGCCCTGCGCTCGCCCCGCGTCAATGCCACTAGCTCGAGATTCATTCGCTATCCATCCCGAGCGCTTTGGGGAACATCCCCCTTAGTTCCCCTTCAAAGGGGGAATCTGCCACCGTTGTAGTTGGCTTGTTCGTTGAATTATTCGCCTCGCGTCGCGATCCACCACGCATCGAAGTCGCTACGCAACGCGTTGCGACCCATTCCCCCTTTGAAGGGGGATTAAGGGGGATGTTCTTCAGGCTACGGCAGAACTGACCGAAAACGGTGGCATCAGATGCTGGTGAATTGTCCTTGAACGTCATCGGCTATTCGGCGGCCCGGTACAGCCCGAATGCTTGGATCGTGGGGCAGGCCCGCGCGCGCACGGTCAGCCGCACTTGCGTCGCGGTGACGTCCGCGAACCGGTCGAGCCGTTTGTAGCCGATCGTTGTGCCTTCCACAACGGGTATCCATTCACCTTCCACCATGGCCTCGAGCTTGTATGACTCGACCCGTTGACCCAACGCGATGTGCTCCTGAATCAGGGAGCGGTTGAAGGTTGTCGGTTCGCCGAGGTCCACGATTAACATGCCTTCGGGAACGCCGTCGTCGGTACACCAGTAGGTCGCATCGTCACCGTCGATAGCGTTCGTGGCCGCGAACGCGGGATCTTCGCCGCGCTCGTTGCTGGCCGTAGCCGCTTTGCCTTCCGCGAGGTTCGTCTTGAACGTTTCGGTGACAATTCGCCATACCTCGTCCAATACCGCGACGTCTTTTTCCGGCAGCAAACCACGCCGATCCGGCGACACATTCAGCAGCAGCACCGCGCCGCGCCCGACGGACTTGTAGTAGATGTCGAGCACCTCGTCCACGCTGCGCAATTGCGGTTCGCCGTCGGTGTGGAAGAACCACTGGCCTTTGCGAATGGGCACGTCGCATTCCGCCGGATACCAGACCTGCTCTTCGTCGCGATCGACCACATTCCACAAAGTCTCCGGCGCGACGCCCTGCTCGTTCCCGACCCAGCGAATATCGGGGCCGCAGATGGCGATCAACGCCTGCGGTTGCAATTCCCGGATCAGTCCGTAGTAGCCGTCCCAGTCGTAGATGTGCCCTTCGCTGCCCGCGCCATCAAACCAGACTTCGCCGACCGCGCCGTAGTCGGTCAGCAGTTCGCGCAGCATGTTTTTGAAATGGGCATCGTAGGCGGGCGGGTCCGCATATTTCGGCTCGTGCCGGTCCCATGGGGAGAGATAAAACCCGAACACCACACCGAGATCGTGGCAGGCGTCCGCCACTTCGCGGACGACGTCGCCCTTGCCATCGCGCCACGGGCTGGCGGTGACCGCGTAATCGCTGTGCGCCGTCGGATACACGGCGAACCCGTCGTGGTGCTTAGCCGTCACGACGAGGTAGCCCATGCCGCAGCGCTTGGCGACTTCCACCCACTGGCGGCCATTGAAATCGGAGGGGTTGAAGGTCTGCGGGTCCTTCGTGCCGTCGGTCCATTCTTCGTTGTGGAAGGTGTTGATGCCGAAGTGGCAGAACATGCCGTATTCCAACTGTTGCCACGCCAGTTGCTCCGGCGAAGGCACCGGAAGGAACGGCTCCGGCGGCGTTGCGGAAAGTTGAATCAAACTCGTGGTAAGAAGGAGCGTCGTCGCGAAGGTAATGGTCGTCATGGGGTTAGCCTGCCTTTTCAATTGCCGTACATACCGCGGACCTCGCCCATTATGCCATCGGGACGACCCGGGAGGAAGAACGGCCAGTCGCGGGAGGCGACTGCGGAAACCTTCGCTTCAGAAAAGACCAAAACCGAGTCCAAGCTTGGTCTTCGTATCAGGTACGCGAAAAAGCACTGACAATGGACGAGTTTCCACGACGCCGAGGGGGACGCGAATGCGGGAAGTGTGGTAGCATGAAGCGGTTTACGGTGAGTGACCAGATTTGGGTTTTCCCGTCGAGGACGGCGGGGTGCAAGGTAGTGAACGATTGGGCGAATACGTACCGGAATTCGGCGAAGGCGTCGCCACGGAGACCGAAGAAGAGGTCAAACCGCCGTCCATGTTCCGCGTGCTCATGCACAACGACGACTACACGACCATGGAGTTCGTGGTGAGCGTGTTGATGAGCGTGTTCGGCAAAGAGGCGGAAGACGCGGTGCGCATTATGTTGAACGTCCATCAAAAGGGCGTCGGCGTCTGCGGCGTTTACACGGAGGATATCGCGTCGACGAAGATCGCGACCGTACATGCACGGGCCCAATCGGCGGGATATCCGTTACGGTGCTCCATGGAACCGGAATAATGGAACGAAACTCGAAATTCGAAGCACGAAATCCGAAACAAATTCAAATGACCGAAATCACAAACTCGAGATGTTTATCTGCGCGCGCGACAGGAATCGCATCATAGATGTTCAGTAAGTCATTAGAAATATCGTTGGGCGCGGCGTTGACCGAAGCCCGGGAACGGCGCCACGAATACCTGTGTGTGGAGCACCTGCTCTATGCCTTGATCGATGACCAGTACGGCCGCGAAATCCTGGAAAACTGCGGCGCGGACGTGGAGAACCTGCGCGTCGAGTTGGACGAGTTTTTTGAGACCGAACTGCCGCGGGTACCCCGGGGCACCGATCACATCCCCCAACAGACGCTGGGGTTCGAACGGCTCATGCAACGGGCTGTGGCGCACGTCCATTATTCGGGGAAAAAAGAAGTCGACGCGGGCGACATCCTCGCCGCCATGTTTGACGAGAAGAACGCGCATGCCACCTATTTCCTCGCCAGCGAAGGCATATCCAGGCTGGACGTGTTGAACTACATTTCCCACGGGATCTCGAAAACTGTTCCCGCGCCGGTATCCGGAGAGCCGGATGCCGACGGCGAGATGCCGGAGGAGGAAGCGCGGCCAAGGAAAAATCCTCTCGACGCGTTTACGGTCAGCCTGAACGCCCGCGCGGCGCAAGGCAAGATCGATCCCATCATCGGGCGCGAATACGAATTGCGCCGGACGATCCAGGTGTTGTGCCGCCGGCGGAAAAACAATCCCATCTACGTGGGCGAGCCGGGCGTGGGCAAGACGGCCCTCGTGGAAGGGCTGGCGTTGCGCATTCATGACGGCAACGTGCCGGAGGTGTTGGAAGGCGTCGAGATCTTGATGTTGGATCTCGCGGCGTTGCTGGCGGGCACGAAATTTCGCGGCGAATTCGAGCAACGGTTGAAAGCCGTGATCGCGGCATTGGTCGAACGGGACGACGTGATCCTGTTCATCGACGAGATTCACAGTGTGGTGGGCGCAGGCGCCACCGCCGACAGCACCATGGACGCGTCAAATATCTTGAAGCCGGTACTGGCGTCAGGCGATCTCCGGTGCATCGGGTCGACGACGTACGAAGAGTACAAGAACCATTTCGAGAAGGACCGCGCGCTGTCGCGGCGCTTCCAGAAGATCGAGATTCTCGAGCCGTCCGTGGGCGAAACGGTGCTGATCCTGCGCGGACTGAAATCGCGGTATGAACAGCACCACGAGATCACCTACACCGATTCCGCGCTCCGGGCCGCGGCCGAACTTTCGGCCAAGCACATCAACGACCGGTTCCTGCCGGACAAGGCCATCGACGTCATCGACGAAGCCGGCGCGAGCGTGCGGTTGCAGTCCGGCACGGCGCGGAAGACGATCCGGCCCTCGGACATCGAACGCATCGTGGCCGAGATCGCGCGCATTCCCGCGAGGAGCGTGTCGTCGTCGGACAAGGCCCAGCTCGGTAACCTCGAAGAGGAATTGCGCCGGGTCGTATACGGTCAGGATGAAGCCATCCACGCCGTCTCGACCGCCATCAAACGGTCCCGCGCAGGTCTGGGCGCCGAGGAGCGTCCCACCGGCTGTTTTCTGTTCACGGGACCGACGGGCGTGGGCAAGACGGAAGTGGCGCGGCAGCTCGCGTTGATCATGGGAGTCCACTTTGCGCGCTACGATATGAGCGAGTACATGGAGAAACACACGGTCGCGCGGTTGATCGGAGCGCCTCCGGGTTACGTGGGCTTCGATCAGGGCGGGTTGTTGACCGACGAAATCCGCCGGCATCCATACTGTGTGTTGTTGCTCGACGAAATCGAGAAAGCCCACCCGGACCTGTTCAACATCCTCTTGCAGGTCATGGACCACGCTACGTTGACAGACAACAACGGCAAGAAGGCCGACTTCCGGAACGTGGTGCTCATCATGACGTCGAATGCGGGCGCGCGGGAAATGGCTGCGCAAAGCATCGGCTTCGGCGCATCGGAACAGGATCCCGCGAGCAAGGGGCTGAAGGCCATCGAGAAGGCGTTTACGCCCGAGTTCCGCAACCGCCTCGACGGGATAGTTTCGTTCCACTCCCTGTCGCCGGAGGTTATCAAGAAGGTCGTCGACAAGTTCGTGGGTGAGTTGCAGGGCCGTCTCGCGACACGCAAGGTCAACCTTGCCGTGACCGATGCCACCCGCGACTGGCTCGCCGAACGCGGCTTCGACAAGAGCTTCGGCGCACGGCCCCTGGGCCGGCTGATTCAGGTGGAGATCAAGGACGCCCTCGCCGACGAAATGCTTTTCGGGCGATTGGAAAAAGGCGGCAGGGTGCTGGTCGATGTAAAGGACGGGAAGATCGCCTTTGAGTACCCCGAGTAGACAATTCGAAGTCCGAATTTCGAAATCCGAAACAAATTCTAAACCCCAAATTCGAATTGGCGAGATCTCGGTGTATCCGCTTTCGACTTTCTCAAAGACCTTTCCAATTACGTTCCCCGTCAAATGTATGGTCGTTTTCCCTTCTCGTTTTGAATTTCGAATTCTGGATTTGTTTCGGATTTCGAGGTTCGAATTTCGTATTTCATCCCCCCGATGCCGCTCTTTCGCTTAACCGAAGATCTCGTGTTCCCGCCGCCGCATCTGGCCATCGAGGACGGACTCCTCGCGGTGGGCGGCGATCTCTCCGTGGAGCGGCTCTTGCTGGCGTACCGATCGGGCATCTTCCCGTGGTATTCGGAAGGTGACCCTCTGTTGTGGTGGTCGCCGGATCCGCGGATGATCTTGTTTCCCGATGAACTTCACGTGTCGCGCAGCCTGGAGCGGGTGCTGAAGAAGGGCGAGTTCACCGTGACCATGGACACGGCGTTTCCCTCCGTGATTCAGGCCTGTGCCGAAGCGCGCGGGCCGCGCCGGGACGGCACTTGGATCACGCGAGAGATGGAGTCGGCCTACTGCGCGTTGCACGATGCCGGTTACGCACACTCCGTGGAATGCTGGAAAGACGGCGCGCTCGCCGGTGGCTTGTACGGCGTATCGCTTGGCGCCTGTTTCTTTGGCGAGTCCATGTTTTCCCTCGCGACCAACGCAAGCAAGGTCGCCTTCGTCCGTCTGGTCCGGCAGGTCGCAGCCTGGGACTTCCACTTCGTCGATTGCCAGATGCACACGCCCCATCTCGCCCGATTCGGCGCGAAAGAGGTTGCACGGAAGCAGTTTCTCAGGCTTTTGCGCGACGGGTTGGACACCCCCACTCGATGTGGCAAGTGGGAGCTTGAAGTATTGTAGTTGCCAGAAGGTTCGAGTGACCGACACAGAAGCAAAACGCCCGGCCGAAGCCGGGCGTTTGGATACGAATTGAAGTGTCGAAACCGGTGTACGATTAGACTTCGACCGTCTCCGGTTCGTCCTGTTCGAGAGGCAGGGCTTCGTCGAGTCCGACCTTGGCGCGGATTTGGCTCAGGCGGCCGGGTTGGACCACGTCTTTGGCGAGACCGACCCATTGCATGGCCTTGATCGTCCAATACGTCATGTCGAATTCCCACCACTTATGGCCGTGGGCGGCGGAGCGCTGATCGGCGTGGTGGTTGTTGTGCCAGCCTTCACCGAAGGTGATGAGTGCGACCCACCAGGTGTTCCGGCTGTTGTCGGTGGTCTTGTAGTTGGAATAGCCCCAGAGGTGCGTGGCGGAATTGACGAGCCAGGTCGAGTGCCACACGAGCACGGTGCGAAGGGCAACGCCCCAGACGACGAATGATAGCCCCAACTCCCAACCGCCGACGGCGTGACCGATTGCGTAAAGAATTGCGGCGCCAGCCAGGTAGATGGGGAAGAAGGCTTTATTGAAGAATCGCTGCATAGGGTCTTTATCGAGGTCCTTCGCGAACTTTTTGCACTTGTCGTACGAGTCGAGCTTCGGATCGTCGAAGAAGTTCCAGAGGATGTGGGCCCACAGGAAGTTCTCCACCACCGGCGTGTGGGGGTCCGGCGCTTCATCGGATTCCTTATGGTGAACGCGATGGGTTGCGACCCACGTGATGGGCCCGCCCTGGAGCGCAAGACAGCCGCAGAATGTCAGGAAATACTCGACCACCTTCGGGGTCTTGTAGCTGCGGTGCGTCAACAACCGGTGGTAACACAAGGTGATGCCCAGGCCGCCCGTCACCCAGAACAATACGAGGCATAGAATGAGTCCGGTCCAACTGAAGGTGAAGGGGGCGGCCAGCGCGGCCACGTGGATCAATCCGATGACCGCGATGGTCCCGTACTTGACATGCCGACGGGTAACCCAAGACGGTAGAAGTGCCATTGGAAGTTCCTTTCTCCTCATAACGTGAGCGAGACTCAACCGTCCAGCTCCGCCGCGTAAGCGGCGCCGTATCCGCGATTCGACGGGGACGTGGAGATACCCACTACTGGGTTCGATCCGGCTCCCGCTGCTACTTGCCTTGCATGAGCGCACTGCGCTCGCTTAGACGCTAGTATACAGAATCTCGCGTCCATTTTCCCGGCAAAACCTGACTCCCAGGGGTCCCTGTTTGTATACTCAGTCAAGGAGGATATCGATTTTGCGAAGATTTCAGCTTTGTCTCGTCTCGTTGGCCTGTTCGGCTGCCATAACCCTCTCTGTATCAGACGCCGAGACCGTGGCCGAAGTTTCGGACGTGGCCCTGGTCTGGTCCGGCCATCCGGTGGGGTTCTCGCTCCTTACCGCCGGAGACACGCAATACGTTGCCTACTATGATTCCGAAAGGCGGATGACGGTTGCATCACGGACGATCGGCGGAAGCGATTGGCAGTACAAGGTGCTTCCTGAGACCGTCGCGTGGGATAGCCACAACTCCGTCACGATTGCCCTGGATGGAGCCGGGCATCTTCACGTGTCCGGCAACATGCACGTCAAACCCCTGGTGTACTTCCGAACTCTTGAAGCCGGAAACATCCAAACCCTGGAGCGAATTCCGGCTATGACGGGAAAAGACGAGGAGCGGGTGACGTATCCTCGCTTTTTTGAGGCGCCGGACGGTTCTCTGGTGTTCACATACCGCGACGGTTCCAGTGGTTCTGGGAACCAAATTTACAACATCTACGACGTGGGCACCCACGAGTGGCGGCGGCTTTTGGACCAGCCGCTCCTCGATGGCGAGGGGCTTATGAATGCCTATCCCGTTGGCCCCATGGTAGGCCCGGACGGGTACTACCACCTGTGCTGGGTCTGGCGGGACACGCCGGATTGCGCCACAAACCACGACCCCGGCTACGCGCGCAGCACGGACCTCGTCCACTGGGAGACTGCCGGCGGTGAGTCTTTGACGCTGCCGATTACGTTAGAAACGGCTGACACGGTCGATCCGGTACCTGCGGGCGGCGGGATTATCAACGGCAACACGCGTATCGGCTTCGACAGCACGAACCGGCCCATCGTCTCGTATCACAAGTTCGACGAGGACGGAAACACGCAGATTTACAATGCGCGGTTCGAGGGCGACCGCTGGGTCGTGTATCAAACCAGCGACTGGGATTTCCGTTGGGAATTCTCGGGCGGGGGATCCATCGGATTCGAGGTCGGCGTAAGTCCGGTCGTTCACGACTCGCAAGGCGGATTGACCCAAGCCTTTCGCGCCAAACAAACAGGGAGCGGGATCTGGGTCCTGGATGAGGAAACGTTGCAAATCCAGGAAACCCGGACGCCGGAGAGCAAAACGCCTCCAGAGGTTCGCGCACTACGGTCCGAGTTCCCCGGGATGTCGGTGCGGACGGCGAACGATCTCGGAGAAGCTCCGGGCGGGAGCTATATCCTTCGGTGGGAGACACTTGGGCAGAACCGGGATAAGCCCCGGGACCCGCCTTGGCCGGAACCTTCCCAGCTCCAGGTCATCCGACTGGATGAGTGACCGGTCGTGACAGGCTTTCGCCGCGCCCGCGAATAGATCTGCTGGACCGCGACGTGCGGCTGGTCCACTCGCCAGTTGAGTTCGGCGCCGATTTGGGCAGAAACACCCGAGTCGCGTTGTTCATTCTCTACAAGTTCCCGCATGTGCAAGGTGTGGATGAAACTCTGTCAATCGAAGGAGGGCTGTACGGATGAAGACGAAAGCAATGCTCGGTGTAGCGACCCTGTGCGCGTGTGTGGGGGTCGGCGGAGTGGCCTTCATGATGAACGAGATGGCGCTGGCAGAAGTGGCCGACCCGCCGGCGATCGGATCAGACTTCCCGTCGTTCAGCATGACCGACTACGAAGGCAACGCCCATTCTCTCGACCAGTACAAGGACAAGGTGGTTGTCTTGTCGTTTACTTCCCAAGGTTGCCCCTACTCCCGGGCTGCCGACCCCATCTACGCCGACCTGATGCAAGACTATAAAGACGACGGCGTGATCTTTCTGAGCGTTGACGCGGACAAGAACAACGCGCCGAGCGACATCGAAGAATACGCGACGTCGAAGAATGAGACCGGCAAGAAACTTCCCTATCCCGTGCTGAAGGATGATATGAACAAGTACGCGGATACCATGGGCGCGACGCGCACGCCGGAAATCTACATCAAGGACAAGGACGGCAAGCTCGTGTACCACGGGGCCATCGACAACCAGAAGAAAACCGACGATCCCGAATACGTAAATTACGTGAAGAACGCGCTGGACGAAGTGCTTGCCGGTAAACCCGTCAGCACGCCGTCCAAGAGCGCATACGGCTGTGGCATCAAGCGGGCCAGCTAAGCCGTGCGGCCGTCAATAGCCTGTATCTACCACGCGGCAGGCGCTTCTCTTCGATGGACGGAGCGCCTGCCGCTAGCCTTCCTAATCGCCCTATCGCTTGGCTTTGCGGGGTGCGGATTCTCGGACCCGACAGAAAACGCCGAGCCGTCGCCGCAAACGGAAGTGGCCGACACCTCAGAGACAGGTGCGTCCGTGGAAACTCCGAAATCCGACAGCTCTGACCCACCCGACCATGAAGATCCCGGCGTAACCCGGGTCGACAAGGCCAAGACAGAAACGCTGCTTGACGAGACCGGCGGTAAGGTGCTTGTCGTGAATCTCTGGGCGACGTGGTGCCTGCCCTGCATAGCCGAGATGCCCCACCTTACCGCCTTCTACAACGGGATGAACCCGGAGTCCACTGCCTTTCTCAGTCTTTCGGCAGACGGTCCGCGGTTCATTGACGAAGCGGTCGTGCCTTTCGTGAAGGAACACAACCTGCCTTTCCCGGTCTACGCCCTCGATTTCGAGGACCCCGACCCCTTGATTCTTGCCGGTATGTTGGGCGTAGAGGAGACGGGGTGGGACGGCGCTCTGCCGGCGACCTTCCTCTTCAACCGTGAACGCGAGCTGGTAAAACACTGGTTCGAAGAGATCAAACCGGGGGAGTTGGAAGCGGCGGTATCGGAAGTGTTGGCGGCGGGCTAAGGGACCGACACGGGCATGCTGAGGGCCTATGGGGCCCAGGCGTCATCAATCGAGTGGTACTCCTTACAGGACGGAAACTTGACAGGGGGATAGGGTTATGGTACCATGGCGGGCTGTTAGCACTCGATTGTATGGAGTGCTAACATCGTTCCGGAATTCAAGCAGCCCCAAAATCATAACCAAAAGCCGGTAAAGGAGATAGATGCCATGGCGAAGCAGATGGCCTTCAATCAGGAAGCCCGCAACGCGCTCCTGCGCGGAGCCGACATCCTCGCGGATGCCGTCAAAGCGACCCTTGGACCCAAGGGTCGCAACGTCGTCATTGAAAAGTCCTTTGGCGCCCCGAATATCACCAAAGACGGTGTGACGGTCGCAAAGGAAATCGAACTGAAAGATGGCTACGAAAACATGGGCGCCCGCATGGTGCGCGAGGCCGCGAGCAAGACCCAGGACACCGCCGGCGATGGCACGACGACCGCGACGGTCCTGGCGCAGGACATGATTCACCAGGGCATGCGACACGTCACCTCCGGCGCGAACCCCATGTACTTGAAGCGCGGTATGGAGAAGGCGCTGGTCGCCGCGCTTGACGCGGTGAAGGCCGCGAGCAAGAAGGTGCGCAACAGCGAAGACATCGCGCACGTCGCCACCATCTCCGCGAACGGCGATGAAGAGATCGGCAAGATGATTGCCGACGCCATCGAGGCTGTGGGCCAAGACGGCGTCGTGACTATCGAGGAAGGTAAAGGCCTCGTCAGCGAGTTGGAAGTCGTGGACGGCATGCAGTTCGACCGCGGATTTCTGTCCCCCTACTTCGTCACGAAGCCCGAAACCATGACGGCCGTTCTCGAGGATTGCTACATCCTCTGTTACGAGAAGAAGATCTCCTCGCTGCAGGACATCCTTCCCTTACTGCAGGCCATCGCGCAGAGCGGCAAACCCCTGTTGATCATCGCGGAAGATGTAGACGGTGAAGCGCTCGCGGCATTGGTGGTGAACCGGCTGCGCGGCGTATTGACCTGCGCCGCGGTGAAGGCCCCGGCTTTCGGTGATCGGCGCAAGGAAATCCTTCGCGACATCGCGATCCTCACGGGCGGCATGTACCTGTCCGAAGAACTCGGCACGAAGCTTGAGAGCGTGACGCTCAAGGACCTTGGCCGCGCGAAGCGTGTGGAGATCAGCAAGGACCATACGACTATCGTGCAAGGCGGCGGCAGCAAGAAAGACATCATGGGCCGTTGCGAGACCATCCGCAAGGCCATCGAATCCACCACGTCTGACTACGATCGCGAGAAGTTGCAGGAGCGCTTGGCGAAACTTGCCGGCGGCGTGGCCGTACTCAAGGTCGGCGCGGCGACGGAAATCGAATTGAAAGAAAAGAAGGCGCGCACCGATGACGCATTGAACGCCACGCGCGCTGCTATCGAAGAAGGCGTCGTCCCCGGCGGCGGTACGGCCCTGCTTGCGGCCCGCAAGAAGGTTGACTCCTTGAAGCTGGAAGGCGACGAAGCGGCGGGCGCGTCCATCGTAAGCCACGCGCTTGGCGCGCCGCTGGCGCAAATCGCCCGAAACGCGGGCCTCGAAGGCAACGTGATCGTGCACGCCGTGCTGGAGGCGAAGCCCGGTTACGGACTCAATGCTGCGACCGGCACGATCGAAGATTTGGCGAAGGCCGGCATCATCGATCCGGCAAAGGTGATCGCGGCCGCGCTGCGCAACGCGGTGAGCGTTGCGGGTGTGTTCGTCACGACGGAATGCCTGGTGACCGACATTCCGAAGAAAGAAAAGCCGGCCCCGGCCGACCCGCATCATGGCGGCGGCATGCCGGGCATGATGTAATCGCCGTTTCGTACGGCGAAGTTTTGTAGCGCAGGCGTCCCCGCCTGCATTCCCGAAACGGAAAATCTGATTCCAGGGAATGCAGGCAGGGACGCCTGCGCTACATATGGCGATAAATCGTGCGCCTCGGATTGATTCACGGTTTCGAAAGACGTGGCGCGATTGACCAATCATAGACAAAAGCCCATAATCGCACTGCTGGCAGGCAAAACCAAATCTACATCTTCGCGCGCCGCGAACACAATGTGACGGGCACACGTCGCGCAATATTGGGAGGAGCGCATGAGCCGGTTTTCCGAAAGCACGATCGACACATTTTTGACGCGATTCCGCAGCATCGATCCGGAGACGAAACCCTTGTGGGGCGAAATGACGTTCGCGCAAATGCTGGGGCATCTGAACGGCGCGACGCGGTATTCGATGGGATACGGACCCGACGTGCCCTTCCGAGGCAATTGGAAAACCAAATACATTTTCGCGCCGCTCATCTTGAACGGATTCAAGCAGATTCCTCACAACGTGCGGGCGCCGCGGAACGTCCAACCCAATGACAGCGACGTGGTCACATTGGAAGGGACCTTGCGCGAATTGCTCGTCTTGGTACGTGAAGGCCGCTTCAATCCGCCCCACCATCCGTTCTTTGGCATGATTGGGCCCAAGGGTTGGATGAAATTTCACGGGTATCACATGGACCATCATCTGCGGCAGTTCGGCGCGTGAACGCAGTGGAGCGACTGTGAAAGCCCTGTTTCGATTCATTGCGATCGGTGCAATTCTATTGATTCCAGCCCTCGTGTATCTTCTGACGTGGCCTGTGGCAATCGAACCCGTCGCGTGGACGCCGCCGCCCGCGCCTCCGCTCGAAGGTGCCTATGCCCCCAACACCTATCTTGACGATGTCGAGTTACTCCTCGCCGGAGAGGTGACGGGGCCCGAGGACGTGGCGGTGGACGAAGCCGGACGGCTGTATACGGGCGTCGTGGATGGGCGAATCCTGCGCTTCGACACGGATGGCGCGAGCGTGGAGACTTTTGCCGACACGGAAGGGCGCCCGCTGGGTATGGCATGGGACGTTGCGGGGAATCTGATTGTCGCCGACGCGATCAAAGGATTGTTGTCAGTCGATCCCAAGGGCGCAGTCACGACGCTCGCAACCGAAGCCGACGGCATCCCCCTGGGATTCACCGACGACGTGGATGTTGCGGAAGACGGCACGGTTTATTTCACCGACGCCAGTTGGCGCTACCACGTGCCGAACTACATGGCCGACCTTATGGACGGCCGCGGCAACGGCCGGTTTCTCGCATACGATCCCGCGACGCGCCAAACGCGCACCCTCATACGCGATCTGGCGTTTGCGAACGGCGTGGCGGTTAGTCCCGACCAGACCTACGTGCTGATCAACGAGACGTGGCGGTATCGCGTCTTGCGTTACTGGCTTCAGGGAGAAAAGACCGGTACCTGGGACGTTTTCATCGACAACCTTCCGGGTTTTCCTGACAACCTCTCTTCGAATGGTGACGATATCTTCTGGGTTGCCCTCTTCACGACGCGCAATCCGACGGCGGACCTGCTCGCACCGTATCCGTTCGCGCGCAAGATCGTCTGGCGGCTGCCGCAATCGTTCTTGCCGAAGGCAGCGCCGTACAGCTTCGTCATCGGGGTGGACGCGGCCGGCGTGGTCGTTCACAATCTCCAAGGGCCGGCCGGCGTCGTCGCGCCAATCACCAGCGTGAATGAATACGATGGCGTGCTGTACTTCGGCAGCGTCGAAGACGACGCCATCGGCCGGATTGCGGCGCCGTAACGCGCCGGCCCTGTCTCGACCAGGTGTCGTTGCCGATTGCCTGTCGACTCATTGTATGGCGGGGAATCCGATTGCGGGGTGTCCCGCTGGCCCCGTGGCGCGGACAGTCGGACGAGGATTATTCACGGAGCGCGAGGAAGTGGGCAACGGTGGATTCGCCGAGCGCATCGAGGTTATAGCCGCCTTCCAGTAACGAAACAACCTTACCGCCAGCGATTCCCTTTACCATGCGCGTCATTTCCGCGTAGGTCTCCGTCTCGAGGCGTTGCGAGGCCAGCGGGTCCATTTGGTGCGCGTCGAACCCGCAGGAAATCAGCAGAAACTCCGGTTCGAAACTCTCGAACTCCGGAAGAATCTTGTTCGCCAAGGCGTCCAGCCATTCCTTGGGTCCGTTGCCCCATTCCATCTGGACGTTGAGATTCGTGTTGTTCTTGCCCCGCTCGTTGGGATAACCCGTGCCAGGGTAGAGCGGGTGCTGGTGGATGCTCGCGTAGTAGACGGAAACGTCGTTGTAGAACGTGTGCTGCGTGCCGTTGCCGTGATGGACGTCCCAGTCGAGGATGGCGACCCGGCCCACGCCGCGCACTTCCTGCATCCACCGCGCCGCGACCGCGACGTTGTTGAACAGACAGAAGCCCATGGCGCGATCGGATTCGGCGTGATGTCCCGGTGGGCGCATGGCGGAAAAGGCGTTGTCGCAGTTTCCATCGAGCACGGCCTTGCAGCACGCGATCGCGCCGCCCGCCGCCAAGAGGGACGCGTCCCACGAAGCCTCCATCATGGTCGTATCCTGATCGGGGTACGGCAGATTCTTGGCGCAAGTTTCCCGGATCGTATCAATATACTCCTGCGTGTGGACGCGCAGGAGATCATCGACCGTTGCCGGGGCGACCGGTACGCGCGGGGGATCCAGCTTCGACTGCGCGAAGGCCTCCATGATGGCGTTGAGCCGTGCAGGGCATTCGGGATGGCCTGGGCCCGTATCGTGCAACAAGCCCTCCTCGCGGTAGGCGAGCATGGTTTTCGGCATGAATCCTCCTGATTGCTGCAGAGGCAATATCTGCATTCACCTGTAGTCGCGATTCAAGGGATAGATCCAATCGTAATATCAAATTGGGAGCCGTACAACCCGGTAATAGACCTGGAGGGATTCGTACCGTCCCGAACCTGACGGACTTCGCCAGGAATTCGGGAATTGCTTCCCGCGTGGCTGGCGAGCAAAGGGATGTTGGTTGACGCTCCCGAAGCCCCGCAGGTTTGACCCGAAAAAGAGCCGTGAATATTTGCACGATTAGGGTCAAAAGTGGTAAACTGCGGGCGATGTCTGGTTTTGGGGGGTCGGGCTCGTATCAGCGGCCCACGCAAGGGAGACGCGTGGATTCGTTTCACCGCTTTAGCCGCCTCACCATCGGGGTCACGCTGGTCCTCACGACAGCAATTGCCGGTATCCTGGCGATCTATGACGTCGCTGCCGCCAAGGGTTTCCAGTTAGGAGGCTTGGCCGGTGCGGCCGGGTTTTGGTTGATGGCGAACCGGGCCAGGACGATTGGCGCCATCGCCCCCGAGGAACTACCTTACCGGATACACCGGTGGACGTTTGTACGGATCGCGTTGTACGCAGGTTTTCTGGTGCTCGCGTATACCGTAGACGGGCGGGAGTATCACGGGCTGATTGCGGCCGTATTCGGGCTGCTGGTGGTTCGGGTCGTACTGACCGGACTGGGCTTGACGATGCTTCGCGCCAAGACGGAGAATAAAGCGAATAGTGAGTGAATGGGGGCGGGGGTGTTGATTCCTCTCCGGGTTCAGTGCCTTTGGTTCTCTTGACGGCTGTGCAGTCAGCAGCTTTCCAATGATGGGAGTTTACGATGTCATCGCTCGTGCAGAACATTCTTGCCCTTGAACAAGAGGCGAGCGCGGTCGTGGCGCGCGCCCACGAGCAGGCCGCAGTCACCGCGAAAGAGGCCGACGAGACGATACGGTCCCAGCGTAGCGCGTTACTTCAGGAATCGGAAGGACGCGTGGACGAGTATCGCACGTTGGCGGGCAATCGGTTTGAGACGGAAAAGGCTGCAGCCCAAGCGCACCATGAATCGGCGATGGCCGCCCTCGATCAAATTCCTTCAGCGCAGATACAGAAGCAGGTGGACCGAATCGTGAACGCGTTTAGGGGGATATAGGCTCCATGGCCATCGACCCCATGAAGAAAGTGACTATTCTGTGCCCGGTGGGTTCGTCGCGCCGGTTGAACCGGGCGTTGCATACGCTGGGCACGGTCGAGCTTGTCGACGCATCTCCGCATCTCGAAGAGGCAGGCGAGGCGCTTTCGCGCAAGGAAGTTTCGACCGAGCAAACCGATCTGCAACTTCAGAAGCTGCACTTGATCACGGGGCTCATTGATGAGTTTGCGCCCGAGGAGCAAAGCTTTCTGGAGGGGTTGACGCCGCTGCCGCTCGTCATCGAACCCAAGGAGTTGGACGAGGCTATCCGGTCCTACGATCTTGACGGGACTTATGAAATCGCGCACGACCTCGACGACGCGTACAAGCGCGCCGAACGGCGCATGAGCGAAATCCAGGCGCAGCTCGAAACACTGGCGCCGTTAGAGGATTTGCCGCTCACCGTATCGGACCTGAAATCGCCAGTGCATGTGCGCATGCAACTCGGAACGATCCCGGCGCGAAACCTGGAGGATTTCAAAGGGAATCCGGCTGTTCAGGCCATACTCGCCTGGGAGTCGGTGGCGTCTGGGCAGGCGTCTCGCCAGAAGCAAAACGGAAGCAAGAACGGCGGCAGCGGAACCGCGGGGCAATCGGATGCCGTTCGCGTAGTGGTGACCTATCTGTTGGAGGATGAAAATTCTGCGCGGCGGTTGTTGGCCGAGTCCCAGTTTGAGGAGATTCCGTTGCCCGATATTCGCGGCAAGGTGCGCGACCGGATTCGTGAATTGAACGGCGACTTCAACGAGTGCGAGCGGCAGATCGATCACGTGCGCGAAGAAGCCATCAAGCTGGCGGCATCGCGACGTACGATCAAGGTTTTGACGGCCTATTGGGAGAGCACGCGAAAACGGCAGCTGGCCCGGGGCATCACGGCGGAAGGCCGCTGGGTACATGTCACCGAGGGGTACACCCGCGCGCGCGACGTGTGCGAACTGCAACGCATGTTGCAGCGCGAACTTCCGGAAACTTCTCTGATCATCCGCGATCCCGAACCCGGCGAAGACGTGCCGGTAAGCATCACCTTGCCCAAGCTCGTGCGCCCCATCCAGATGCTGGTGAACTTGTTCGGCTTGCCGCCTTATGCGAACTTCGATCCGTCGCCGTTTATCGTGTTCAACTTCACGCTCTTCTTCGGCATCTGCTTCGGCGATGTCGGCTACGGTACGATGCTGACGCTGCTGGGCTGGTATATCGCGCGCAAGACCCGTCTTTATGAGGGTGTCCATTTCTTCGCAAAACTGCTTATGCTGGCGGGCGTCAGCACGATCGTCTTCGGGCTGCTCTTTGGATCGTGGTTCGGCGATCTGTACAACCCCGAGTATCTCGGTGAGAACAACCCGCTCTTGCGGGTCAAGAATGTATTCCAAATCACGGACCCGCTGGCGGACCCGGTGACGATGCTCGTCGCCGCGTTGGGCGTCGGGATGCTGAACCAGTTCTACGGAATTGGCCTCAAGATGTATGGCGCGGCGAGGCAAGGCGACTGGGTCACGGCGTTCTGCGACGGATTATTGTGGCTGATTACTTTGCCCGGCATGGTTATCGCCATCAGCACGATCTTCGTGGAGCTGCCGTCTTTGGTCTTCAATATCGGTGTGGGCATGTTTGTCGTTGGCGCCATTGGCCTGGTTCTCACGCAAGGTCGTGACGCCGAGGGAATCGTGGCCAAGATTGGCACGGGCGTCGTCAGCCTCTACGGGATCGTGGGCAGTTACGGCTGCACGGCATTCATCGGCGACACGTTGTCCTATTGCCGTTTGCTCGCGCTGGCATTGACCACGTCGATCGTCGGCTTGACGGTCAACATGATCGGGGGGCTGCTTGCGGAGAGCGTGCCGTACGTGGGCACGGTGCTTTTCATCGTCGTGTTGGTCGTCGGCCACACGTTCAATTTCGCTATCAGCATGCTGGGCGCATTTGTGCATGCCATGCGTTTGATTTTCGTGGAGTTCTTCGGGCGGTTCTACGAAGGGGGCGCGAAACCCTTCGAGCCGCTGGGATTCGATTCGCCTTCGTACGTATTGAAACGGTCGCAGTAAACCCGGCCCCAGACAAAGGCCAGTGAAATGAAGTCACGCCACGGCGTGGCGGGGAGTAAATCCCCAAGGAAAGGATGGAGGACGCGGAACATGGATCTTCAGTTGTCAGTTGAGCTGGGGCGGGGACTCGCCTTTACTGGTGCCGCGCTGGCGTTCGCATTGGGCGGCTGCGGTTCGGCGAAAGGCATCGGAATCGCTTCCCAGGAAGCCGCAGGGGTGCTCAGCGAGAAGCCGGGCCTGTTCGGCCGATTGCTGGTGATGGTTGCCCTGCCGGGCACCCAAGGGTTTTATGGATTCATCACGACCTTCATGATGGCCCAGCAGACGGGCCTCATAGGCGGAACGGTGAATGTAACGCCGGGCACGGGGTTGGCACTTGCATTGGTCGGTTTTGGCGCGGGGCTCGCCCTATATGTCAGCGCGATCAATCAGGGGCAGGCATCGGCCGCGGGTATCGCACTCATTGGCCGTCGTGAAGACGCTGCGGGACGCGCACTGCTGTTCCCGGCCCTGGTGGAAACCTACGCCGTGGTTGCGTTGCTCGCAGCGATTCTGTTCATTCTGTGGCTGACCAACAGCGCGGAAACATCCAACGTGCTCGAATACATTCGGACCGCGCAATAACCCGTCGGCCCGCGAACCACACGAGAATCAGGGAGCACCATCGTGGGACTTGAAAAGATCCAGGAGGCCGTGAAGACCTCGGCGCAGAAAGAGGCCGATCTGATCGTGCGCGCGGCCCAGCGTTCTGCGGAGGAGCGGATTGAGGCCGAACGCGAAGCGGCCGAACGCGAAGCGGAGCGGCAGTATCAGGCAGCGACCCGGGCCATCGAGGAAGAGTTCAGCCGGAAGCTGCTGCAGGTGAAAGGCGCCCAGGGCAAGCAGTTGCTCGAAAAGCGCAACGGCCTGTTGAAACGCGTATTCGACCAGGCGCGGCAGCAGATCGTCAGCATGGACCCGCAGGAGTACGCCAAGATCATGGGCGGCCTGCTGGAACGCGCCGTCGGCGACCGGGGCGGGAAACTTCGGATTCACCCCAAGGACAAAGCGGCCTTTGAGAAGGTGCTGAGCGAGTTCAACGGAAAACGCGGCGGCAAACCGGTAACCCTCGACGAGTCGAAGCCCTTGCCCGAGCAGGGCGGGTTCATCTTCGTGAGCGACACGTTCGAGGTGGACCAGACCGTGGGAACCTTGTTGACTGACATGGAACACGAATTGGCGCCGCAGATCGCGGCCGATTTGTTCAGCGAGTAGGATGCGGAAGCGCCGGTGATAGCCTTAACACCATTCAACCCCGACTGGGGATTCGTCTGCGGGCGGGTGAGCACGCTGGAAGCGCGCCTGCTCACGTCGGAGTTTTTCAACACCATGGTGTCCCATCCGAAGCTGGAAGACGTCATGCGCCAGTTGCAGGACACGCCCTTGCGCGATTTCGCCGTGTCCGGCGCGGACTTCCAGGACTGGAGCGGGATTATTGACCAGTATTTCCACGACCTCGTGAAGTCGATTCGCAAGGATTGCCCAAACCCGGCGATTGCCAACTTGTTCATTCTCCGCGACGACTACCAGAACCTGAAGATCGCCGTGACGGGGCAGAACACCTATCCCTTCCCGAGCGCGACCCTGGAGCCGGAGAAGTTAGCGGGCGTGTCCGGCGGCGATGCGTCGCATTTGCCGTCACCCTTCCGGGAAGCGGCATCGGCGGCGCTGGCCTCGGTCGAGGAGACGCGCAATCAGCAGATGGTGGACGTGGTACTCGACGCAGCGTATCTGCGTCACATCCTTTCCCTGCGCGAGACCACGAAATCGGAGTTGGTGCGCACGTACATTGAGGACTTTGTGTTGTCCCACGCCCTGGTCGCGATTTGGCGGCGTTACGAAACAGGCGTCTCGGCCAAAGCGATTCAGCGGTACCTGATCCCCATGGGCAACCTGACGTCTACGCTGTCCGCTGTGTTGAATGCGGGCGAGCCATCGAACTGGCCGGATGTCGTGCGCGGTTCCATCGGCGAGCTGTTGCGTCAAGCCATCGAGTTGGACGAAGGCGATGCCGCGCGCCGGTTCGAGGACTTGTCCACAAACCATCTCGTGGCCATTACACAGCGCGGCCAAGGACAGGTCTCGGGGCCGGAGCGGGTGCTGGCGTATCTGCGGACCCTCGCGAGCGAAGCACACAACCTGAAACTGATCGTCTGTGGACGGTTGAGCCGGATCGAGCCGGACAACCTCAAGCGGCGGATGCGGGTGGCCCATGGTTAGAGCGGTAGCAGTTGGCGAACGGCACCTGATCCTGGGATTTAAGGGCGTTGGCTTCGAGATCGTGGGATGCTCCGACGCGACGAGCCTGCACGCGGAACTTGGCAAGCTGTCGCGCGATGCGGACGTCGCCCTCGTGCTCGTGACCGAGAGCATGGCCAAAGAAGCGCCGGAGGCCATCGAACTGTTTCGCGAACGCAGCCAGGGGATCCTGACCATCATCCCCACGCACGAGGGAAGCCAGCATTACAGTTTCGAGATCATGAAGAAAGCCGTGGAACGCTCCATCGGCGTCGATATATTGGGCAAAGAACAATAGTACCTGCGGTGCAGCGGCCCCAATGGAGGGGGCGCGCAAACGGTAAAGGTAGAAGCGGTGAGCAACGAGCACGGAGTAGTGGTGAAAGTGTCGGGTCCCCTGGTGGTGGCCCGCGGATTGGGCGGCGCACGCATGTTCGAGATGGTGCGCGTCGGCGAAGAACGCCTCTTCGGCGAGATCATCGAGATCCGGGGCGAAGACTTCTCCGTCCAGGTCTACGAAGAGACCGAAGGCATCGGACCCGGCCAGCCCGTGTTTCGCACCGGCGAAGCCTTGAGCGTGGAATTGGGACCCGGCCTCATCAAGTCCATTTACGACGGCGTACAGCGGCCGCTCGACAAGCTACAACAGGACTTCGGCGATTTCATCGTGCGCGGCGCCGAACGGCCGGCGCTTGACCGCGACGCTCAATGGGAGTTCGTTCCCGTTGCGAAGGAAGGCGATGAAGTTTTCGCTGGCGACGTGCTCGGCACGGTGAAGGAAAGCAAACTCGTCGTCCATAAGATCATGGTCCCGCCGGGAACGAAAGGGAAGGTCAAGAAGATTGGCCAGGTGACCGGCAACGTGGAGACCGAAGTGGCCGTGCTCGAAACGGCAAATGGACCTGTCCCGGTTAACATGATTCAGCGGTGGCCCGTCCGGCACGGCCGTAACGTGGCGCGCAAACTGCCGCCGACGGTGCCACTCGTTACGGGCCAGCGCGTCATCGATATGTTCTTCCCGCTCGCCAAGGGGGGCACGGCCTGCGTGCCGGGTCCATTTGGAAGCGGCAAGACGGTCGTGCAACACCAGCTCGCGAAGTGGTCCGACGCCAACGTCATCGTCTATGTGGGTTGCGGCGAACGCGGAAACGAAATGACGGACGTGCTCATGGAGTTTCCCGAACTGAAAGACCCGACGTCCGGCGAGCCCTTGATGGAACGCACGGTGCTTATTGCGAACACATCGAACATGCCGGTGGCCGCGCGGGAGGCGTCGGTATTTACCGGCATCACCATCGCCGAGTATTTCCGCGACATGGGGTACTCGGTCGCGCTGATGGCCGACTCGACGAGCCGTTGGGCCGAGGCCATGCGCGAAATGTCCGGCCGTCTCGAAGAAATGCCCGGCGAAGAAGGCTATCCCGCGTATTTGGGTTCGCGGATTGCCAGCTTCTACGAGCGTTCCGGAAACGTCGTGTGCCTTGGATCGGAGCAACGGGAAGGTTCGCTTTCGCTCATCGGCGCCGTGTCGCCTCCCGGTGGCGACCTGTCGGAACCGGTCGTACAGGCGACGCTGCGCGTGGTCAAGGTGTTTTGGGGGCTGGACGACAAGCTGGCGTTCGCGCGCCACTTCCCGGCCATCAACTGGCTGACGTCCTATTCGCTGTATCAGGACGTAATCGACCGCTACGCCAACGAGACCTACGACAAGGATTGGGAATCCGCGCGCAAACGGGCTATGGCTATCTTGCAGCGCGAGTCGGAGCTGGACGAACTCGTGCGCCTGGTCGGTATCGACGCGCTGGCCCACGACGACCGGTTGCTGATGCAGGCCGCGAAGATGGTCCGCGAAGACTTCCTGCACCAGAACGCCTTCGACGAGCGCGACAGTTACACATCCATGCCGAAGCAGTTGCGGCTGCTGAAGGTCATCCTTCATTACTTCGACGAAGCGCGCGCGGGAATGAAAGAAGGCGCGGAACTCAGCGCGCTGCTTAATCTGAAGGCGATGGACGACGTGGCCCGCGCCAAATTGATCCCCGAAGACAAGCCCGAAGAGTACGAGGCCCTGATGCAGCGCATTACGGAAGAAATCCAAGCCCTGCCGAGAGACTAACGGCCGGAATCATGGGAGCGAGAGCGTGATTACTCGAGAGTACAGAACGGTCAAACAGGTGGTCGGCCCCCTTATCCTCGTGGAAGGGGTGGAAGGGATCACCTATGGCGAACTGACCGACATCAAGCAGGACGACGGTACGCTCCGGCGCGGCCGCGTGCTCGAGGTGAACGGCGACAAGGCCATGGTGCAGGTATTTGAAGGCACCAGCGGCTTGTCCCCCCAGGACCTGAAAGTGAAGTTCCTGGGCAAAGGTCAGGAACTTGGCGTGTCGGAAGATATGCTAGGCCGCGTGTTTGACGGATTCGGCCGCCCCATCGATGACGGCCCGGAACTGATTCCCGAGAAGTGGCTCAACATCAATGGCAGCCCCATGAACCCCTTCGCGCGGGACTATCCGAACGAGTTCATCCAGACCGGCATCTCGACCATCGACTTGCTAAATACGCTCGTGCGCGGCCAGAAGCTCCCGATTTTCTCAGCGTCCGGCTTGCCCCACTCCCGGCTTGCGGCGCAGATCGCGCGACAGGCAACCACGCTGAAGTCGGGCGAGAAGTTCGCGGTGATCTTCGCGGCCATGGGCATTACCTTCGAAGAGTCCGAGTTCTTCGTGGCGGACTTCAAGCGGACCGGCGCCATCGAGCGCGCGGTGCTCTTCATGAACTTGGCCGACGACCCGCCCATCGAACGCATCGCGGTGCCCCGCATGGCGCTCACCGCGGCGGAGTTCCTGGCCTACGAAAAGGGCATGCACGTGCTGGTCATTCTGACGGATCTGACCAACTACTGCGAGGCTCTTCGCGAGATTTCGGCGGCACGCAAGGAAGTGCCCGGACGCCGCGGGTATCCCGGCTATCTGTATACCGACTTGTCGACCCTGTACGAACGGGCAGGCCGCATCAAGGGGAAAGACGGGTCCATCACGCAGATCCCCGTGTTGACCATGCCGGAAGATGACAAAACGCACCCCATCCCCGACTTGACCGGGTACATCACCGAGGGGCAGGTCATCATCAGCCGGCCAATCCACACGCAGGGCATTTATCCGCCTGTCGACGTGCTGCCGTCCTTGTCGCGGTTGAAGGACAAGGGTATCGGCAAAGGCAAAACCCGTGAAGATCACGCCGACGTGATGAACCAGTTGTATTCCGCCTACGCCCGCGGCAAGAACGCAAAGGAGCTGGCGGTCGTGCTCGGCGAATCGGCCTTGAGCGAGACGGACCTCCTGTTCGTGAAGTTCGCCGACGCCTTCGAAGAGCGGTTCGTGACGCAGGGCGAAGACGAGAACCGGACCATCGAGGAAAGCCTGGCCATCGGCTGGGACCTTCTGGCCATGTTGCCGCGCGGTGAACTCAAACGCGTACGCGACGCGTGGGTCGAGAAATACCACCCCGGCGGCGCGACCGCCGCGGCGGCGAGCGAATAGGCACAAGCAACGTGATGGAGGAGACCCACGCAGCAATGGTAGAAGGCGAGGAAACATCCCCCTTTGTCCCCCTTCAAAGGGGGAATTGTGCTTACGCGAGTTTTTCGGCAGAAGTATCGTACTTGACCCGGAACGAAGTCCCCGGCGAAGCCAGGAGTGCAATGCGAAGCGTTGCGACTGGTTCCCCCTTTGAAGGGGGATCAAGGGGGATGTTCTTCGGGCAAACTGCGTCTCCGAAGACGTATACAGGACGAAGTCGATGGCACGATTAGCGGTAAACCCGACGCGGATGGAGCTGTTGCGGCTGCGCAAGCGGCTGCAGGTGGCCGTGCGCGGTCACAAACTGCTGAAAGACAAACTCGACGGTCTCATGAAAGAGTTCATGGCGCTGGCCGCCGAGTACAAGCAGTACCGCCTCGCGGTGGATGAAGAACTGCCGCGCGTCATGAAGTTCTTCGTGTTGGCCGAGGTGACCTCGTCCCGTCTGATCACCGAAGACGCCCTGGAAAACACGCGCCAGGAACTGAAGATCGAGCGGAAAATTCGGCGCATCATGAGCGTGAATGTGCCGCACCTGGACGTCGAATTCGGCGAAACCACCGGCGGCTACTCCATGGTGCATACTTCGGTGGAACTCGACGAAGCGATCACGGGCCTGCGCGCCTTCCTGCCGAAGCTGCTGAAGATGGCGGAACTGGAAGAGACGGTCCGGCTGCTCAGCGACGAGATCGAAAAGACGCGCCGCCGCGTGAACGCGCTTGAACACTCCTTCATCCCGCGCATGCAGGAAACCATCAAGTACATCAAGGACAAGCTCGACGAAACCGAACGGTCCAACACGAGCCGTCTCATGAAGATCAAGAGCCAGCGCGAAGCGATCGAACAAATGCAGGCGTCGGGCTGAACGGCTCCCGTCCCAGGCAACCTATCTTGACATTCCCCCGCCTCCCCGGCAGAATCCGGCCCGCCAAGCGGCTTGGCGTGATGGGCTGTGCGCGCCTCCGCCGCGGTGTTCTTGTGAAGGTGGTGACAAATCAAAACGGGAGGGGTGGCTAATGAAACAACGGAACGTACGATTCAGCAGCAAACGAATTCCCGCACTGGCGGGGTTCGGCGGTGCGAACATCAACTTCGCGCTTATTCTCCGATATTTGGAAAGGTTTCTACTGCTTATTCTCGGCCGCCGAGGCTAAGAGTTCGCTTCTTACAATGTTGCCATCCCACCGCTGTGTTTCAGAGCCGGCGGTGGGCTTTCCTTTTCGCTATCGCTGCTCGTGTGCATGATGCAGGGTACATGCGGTATGATCGCGCTCTTTCTGACATAAACGGTGAATCGGGTAAGACCATGACGGACAAGACTTTCAAGCGAACGCTGGTGACCAGCGCTCTGCCTTATGCGAACGGCCATATCCATCTCGGCCACATCGCGGGCGCGTACCTGCCGGCGGATATCTACGTGCGCTATAAACGGCTCAAGGGCGAACCGGTGCTGTACATCTGCGGGTCCGACGAGTTCGGCGTGCCTATTACGCTGACCGCGTTGAAAGAGGGCATTACCCCGCAGGAGGTCATCGACCGCTACCACGCGGCGAACACTAAATCCTTCGCCGATCTGGGCATCGGCTTCGACATCTACGGGCGCACGTCATGGCCCCTGCACGCCGACACCACGCAGACCTTCTTCCGCAGGCTCAACGATGGCGGCTTTGTTGAAGAGCAAGAAATGGAGTTGTGGTACTCGGAGCAATCCGAAATCTACCTGCCGGACCGGTATGTCAAAGGCACTTGCCCAAAGTGCGGGTATGAAGACGCGACGGGCGACGAGTGCGAGAATTGCGGCGCCCAGTACGCGGCGCACGATCTCATCAATCCGCGCGTCAATATTCCGAACGACACGTCCACGCCCGTCCTGCGCAACTCAACGCACTGGTTCCTGCGGCTCCAGGATTTCGCGGGCGATCTGAAAACGTGGCTGGACAGCCATCCGGAATGGCGCGCCAACGTGAAGGGCATCGCCAACGGCTGGGTGCAGGATCTCCGCGCGCGCTGCATCACCCGCGATACGGATTGGGGCGTGCCCATTCCGCTGGACGATCCGCGCACGAAGGGCAAGCGCATTTATGTATGGTTCGACGCGCCCATCGGCTACGTGACGAACACGCGGCAGTGGGGCATTGATACGAAGGGCGACGAGAACGCGTGGGAACCGTGGTGGAAGGATGAATCAACCCGGCTGATCCATTTCATCGGCAAGGACAACGTGCCCTTCCATGCCGTCATTTTTCCGGCCATGCTGATGGGCCAAAAAGACTACGTGCTGCCTGACGACGTGGTCGGAAACGAGTACCTCAACGTCTTCAATCGCCAGACGGGGAAAGCGGAAAAGGGATCGAAGTCAAAGGGCAACATGATCAGCGTGCGCTGGTTTGTGGAACGGTTCAGCCGCGACGCCATCCGCTACTACATCTGCGCCATCATGCCGGAGACGAAAGACGCGGCCTTCGACTGGGACGAATTCCAGAACCGGTACAACGGCGAACTCTGCGATGTGGTCGGCAACTTCGTGCACCGGTCGCTGACGATGACGGTCAAGAACTTCGACGGGAAAGTGCCCGAACCGGGCGATTTGGACGACGAGGATCGCGCCTTGCTGGATTCTTTGCCGGGGCTTATCGACGGCGTTGCCGAATCACTGGAAGGTTTCCGGTTCCGTCAGGCCTCCGAACGATTCATCGACATCGGCCGCCGCGCCAATGTCTATTTCGACACGAAAGTGCCGTGGACCACGCGCAAGACAGACCTCGTCCGCACCGGCACGACGTTGTACGTGTGCTGCCAGGTCGTGCGCGCGCTCTGCACAGTCATGGCGCCCTTCGCACCCGACGGCGCGGCGAAGTTGGCAGAGACCCTCGGCGTGGCTCTGCCGAACGGCGGTTCCGCTGGCGGCGAGGACGGGTGGAATGCTGCGAAGGACGGGGTACGCGCAGGCAGCCCCCTGCAAACCCCGCAGGTGCTGTTCCCCAAGGTCGACCCGGACGTCATCGCCCAGCTTGCGGAAGAGCACGCCGCGGGGAAAGCGTTCTAGCAAATCGCAGGCGCTTGCGCGTCATCGCACCAAGTCACGACCCTTGTAGCGCAGGCGTCCCGCCGGCTTCTTCGTGTAGAATCTCGCTCGTCCGTGCAGATCGTGCGGTTCAGGGGGGAGATAACATGACACCACGGGAAAGATTCATTGCCGCGTTGGAGCGGCGTCCGCTGACCGGGCGGGTGCCGCACTTCGAGTTGGTTTTCTTTCTTACCATGGAAGCCTTTGGACGCGTGCATCCGAGCCACCGCAACTATGCCCAGTGGGACCAAATGACGGAGTCGGAGCGCAACCTTCATCGCCATGACCAGGCGGACTTGTTCATCCAGACGGCGCGGCACTACGAACACAACGCGATCTTTCTGCATCCCAATCCGTGGCGCGAGGACGAGGCCTTGCGCTGCATTGATCTTGTGCGGGAGAAGTCCGGCGACGAGTTCTTCCTCATGTACCACGGCGACGCAACCTACGCCATCCCCCACGGAGACGAAATGGTCGAGCACGCGGCGTGGTTGTACGAGCATTTCGACGAAGCAAGGGACGAAGCGCAACGGAAGGTCGACAAACAACTCGCCTGGGCGGAGCGGCTCGCGAAGCACGGCGGCCTGGACGGGTTTGCCTTGTGCGACGATTATTGCTTTAACGACAACCCCTTCCTCAGCCCCGACATGTTTGCGGAGATCATTACGCCGTACTTGACGCAGGTGATCGCGGGTGAACGCGAACTCGGGTTCTACTGCATCAAACATACCGACGGCAACGTGATGCCGATCCTCGACCAGCTCGTGAGCGCTAATCCCCACGCGATTCATTCGCTCGATCCGCAGGGTGGCGTCAACATCGCGGAAGTGAAACGGCTCTATGGCGACAAGGTGTGCCTCATCGGGAACGTGAACTGCGGGCTGCTCACGTCCGGTACCGAGGAAGAGGTGATCGAATCCGCACGGTACTGCATCAAGCACGGCATGCCTGGCGGCGGCTACATCTTTTCCACCAGCAACTGCGCATTCACCGGGCTACCCCTCGAACGGTATGAACTCATGTGGCGCGTCTGGCACGAAGAAGCCATCTATCCGGAGTAAACACTCCCGTTTCTGTTATCCTGTTGACGGAATTTGTCACGGCGTGCGCTGCACGTACGTTACCGATAGGAGATCGATCCCATGAGCGCGAAGAAGATTCTCATGCTGGTTGGCGACTATGTTGAAGATTACGAAGCCATGTGCCCGTTTCAGATTTTGCAGACCGTCGGGCACACGGTCCATGCGGTGTGTCCGGACAAGAAAGCGGGCGATTCGGTGCGCACGGCCATCCACGATTTCGAAGGCGACCAGACCTACAGCGAGAAGCGCGGCCACAACTTTGCGTTGAACGCTACCTTTGCGGACATCAAGGAGGCGGACTACGACGCGCTGGTGATTCCCGGCGGGCGCGCGCCCGAATATATCCGGCTCAATCCACGTGTGATCGAGATCGTGCGGCATTTCGCCGAGGCAAACAAACCCATCGCCGCCGTTTGCCACGGGCTGCAGGTGCTCGCCGCGGCGGGCGTGCTCAAGGGCCGGACTTGCTCCGCCTATCCGGCCTGCGGGCCTGACATTGTCAGCGCAGGCGGCACCTATAAAGACATCGCGATGGACGCGGCGCACGTGGATGGCAACCTCGTCTCCGCGCCCGCGTGGCCGGCCCATCCCGCGTGGATGGCGGCATTTCTAAAGGTTTTGGGGACAACAATCGAAGCCTAGGAAACGGGGGATTCACCGATGCGCGCTGTCGTACTTGCATTGACGCTGACCTGCGGGGCCGTCGCCGCGCCCATGCTGATTCTCAACGAAGACAACAGTCATTTCTACATGTCGCGCACGGCAAACGACATGACCATCGACGGTTTGAATGCCTTCGTCGATCAATACGCGGGCACCAAAGTCACCCACCTCTTCCTCAACGCCAGCGCCATGCGCGCGAGTTACGCGAGCGATGTGTGGGACCGCATCTGGGACGTGGGCAATCAGGTCGTGCCGGAAGAGCCGCCGGTTCTCCAGAACTGGGTGGACAACGCGCGGCTGCTACACGAGCGCGGACTCGATCCCTACGCCCTGTGGATCGCGCGTTGCCGCGAGAAAGGCATCTCGCCCTGGATCAGCATGCGCATGAACGATGTCCACGACGTGGACAATCCCAAGAATTTCATGCACAGCACGTACTGGGTGAACCATCCGGAATACTGGCGCGTGCCCGGCAGCACGGGCGCCTGGGTAGACCGTGCGTTCAACTACGCGATTCCCGAAGTCCGCGAACATCACATGGTGCTTATTCGCGAACTGCTGGAACGGTACGACGCTGACGGCATCGAGCTGGACTGGATGCGCTTCGGCTATCACTTCGCGCCGGGCGAAGAGGAAGCGGGTCGAGCCATTCTCACCGCGTTCATGCGAGACGTGCGCGACCTGGCTAGTACGTGGTCCACGAAACGAGGCCATCCCATTCAGGTTTGCGCGCGCGTTCCGGCGCACCCGGACGCGGCTGTGGGACTAGGCATGGACGGTATCGCGTGGGCGCAGGAAGGTTTGATCGACATCTTGATCCCTACGCCCTTCTGGGCAACAGCCGACTTCGACATCCCGGTCGAGCTCTGGCGTGAACAGTTGGGCGACGCGGATGCCAACATCATCGTCGCGCCGGGACAGGAGATCCTCGTCAGGGCATATCCCGGCGGCCCCGCAGTCCCGAATGACCTGGCGTCCTTGCGCGGGTTCGCGGCGTCGGCCTGGCATCGCGGCGCGGAAGGTATGTACCTCTTCAATTACATGGATCCCGCGCCCATGGCCGGCGGCGTCGAGGCGTACCGGACGCTTCTCAAAGAAGGCCTGGCGGAATCTGCTCTGGAGGGTAAAACGAGCCGCCACGTGGTGACGTACCGTGACACGGTACCCGCACGTGTTTCTAACAATGCACAGTTGCCAAAGCCCGCGAACGATTCCTGCGGGTTCCGAATCTACGCGGGACCCATCCCTGCAAGCGGCACTGCAACGTTGCTTGTTGGATTGGCGGAAAAGGAAGGCGTGGGCAACGTCGTAATGCAGGCGTCCGCGAACGGCAAACCGTGCGAAGCGATCGCTGATATCACGGACCGCGAAAACCTCGCCGGCGTTGGTCGCGCGCTTGCGTTCCAATGCCCTGCGTCGGCACTAACGGACGGATACAATACGTTCGAGGTGTTGCCGGAGTCCGCTGCGGCGGAACACCAGATCGTCTGGGTGGAACTGCGGTTAGACGCAGAGTAACAGTGCGGATGCCGATTGTGGTGCAGGCTGAAAGCCTGCACCACAATTTCACGCATCAAGAGGCAATGGAGGCCGATCATGCGCGTAGCCTGGATAGGATTGCTCGTCCTCCTACTGCCGACCTTCGCAAGCGCCGACATTAAGATCCCGGTCATCGAGGGGGAATGGTGGCAGGTGGCGGGCGACCCGGACTTGGGCCAGTACACCGATCCAAAGCAACAGCCCGTTGATTTCGCGGTGTGGCAAGCGGCCGACGGCACCTGGCAACTGTGGTCGTGCATTCGCCACACCACCTGCGGCGGCCATACGCGCCTGTTTCACCGCTGGGAAGGGCAGCGCCTCACCGACACCGATTGGGAACCGAAAGGTATCGCCATGATGGCGGACCCTGGCCTCGGCGAACCCTTGGGCGGATTGCAGGCACCGCATGTGGTGCAGTGGCAAGGCACGTACTGGATGGCCTACGGCGACTGGGACGACATCTGCTTCGCCACCAGCGAGGACGGCAAGGAGTTCACCCGGATCATCCAGCCGGACGGCGAAACGGCGGTGTTCACCGAAGGCCCCGGGGTGAATACGCGCGACGCCATGCTCCTCTTCACGGAAGAACTCTGGTACTGCTACTACACGGCTTTCCCCAACGGGCGCGGCTACGACTATTGCCGCACATCGGCGGATCTGAAGACTTGGAGCCATTCCTCGGTTGTGGCCTACGGTGGCTGGGCCGGCAACAATCCGTTTTCGGCGGAATGCCCGCACATGGTCGAGGTCGATCCCGGTGAATACTACCTGTTCCGCACGCAACGGTACGGGGAAGACGGGCAGACTTCGGTGTACCGTTCGGAGAATCCATTGAACTTTGGGATCGACGACGACTCGTACTTCGTGACGTCTATGCCCGTCGCCGCGCCGGAGATCGTCTTGTATGAGGGGCAGTACTACATGGCTTCCCTTTTGCCCAGTCTCAAGGGCATACGCATCGCAAAGCTGAATTGGGTTTCGGTTGAAACCATTGGCATGCCTGTCTTCGACTTCGACGACACCGATGCGCGGGAAGAATGGAAGGTCGTCGATGGCGACATCGATCCCGTGTTTACCCAATCGACACGGCAGGATTTCGCCGCGCCCATGGATTGGTTCATCGGCACCGCTGAGGTTGCCGAGGGCGGTTTCGAAGATGCGCGCATGTGCGTCGTTGAATCGCCGTCCTTCACTGTCGTGGACGCACCATACGCCGTCTACATTTCCGGAGGCGCGCGCGACGCCTCGTTGCACGTTGTCGTGGCCGACTCCGCCACCGGCGAAGAGTTCCTTCGCATGACCGGCCGAACCAGCAATCGTCTCGAACGGCGCATTGTTGACCTGTCGAAGTTTGCGGGAAGAGAAGCCGTCGTTCGGGTTGTGGACCGCGACTCCGAGCCCTGGGGGCACATCAATTTCGGTGGGTTATTCGTATTGAGCGGTCAGGGGAACTCTGACTGACGATCGGTGGCACGCGTCGTCATTCTGAGCGTAGAGTGGGCAAAATGATCGGGTCATCCTGCTTCGACTTCATCTTCGTCGCTCTCTTCCACTTCCACCAGTTCCGAGCGGCCGGCCATGTCGCGTTCATTGGCCCACATCAGGAATCGATCGATGCGGTCGAACACCTCTTCCGAACCTTGGCCGTTGATGATGCCGTGGCGGTCATGGTCGAAATAGGTCAACTCCTTCTCGTGGGTGCCGAGCCGTTCGTAAATCCCCATGCCGCTCGTGGGATCGACGATGGGATCGCGGTGGCTCTGCACCAGCAGCGTCGGAACGCAAACGTCGCCGAGGACTTCTTCCATGGCGCGCATGGCGCTGCCCAATTCCTTCACGCCGGTGACCGGGTTGCGCGTGTAGTTGATGTGCTTGTTCTCCGGTGTATTTTCAACGTACTCCCAGTTACTTCCGCCTTTCCATCTGGACAGCAGACTGTTCATGGACACGATTGACGATGCGAACCGGGCCATGTAGTTGCGCAATTGCAACGGCGCGTTGATGGCGAAAACCGCCTTTATTTTGTCGCGCTTCTTACCCGCTGCAAGGAGCGCGAGCACACCACCCGTGGAAAAGCCGCCGAGGATGATGTTATCGGTGAGACTTTTAATGATGGCGTAGCCGCGATTGACCGACTCGTACCATTCCTCCCACGGTGTCCGCGCCAGGTCCTCCGGCGACGTGCCATGACCGCGCAGACGCGCCACGTAAACCGCGTAGCCCTTTGCCTCGAAATGCTCCGCCAAGGTCCGCACTTCCAGCGGCGCGGCCATGTAGCCGTGGACCAGCAGAATTCCCGCCTTGAACCGTTTAGGCGCGAGGAGAAAGGGCCTGCCCACTTCCGGTGGTTTGCTTTCCCCCGGTTTCGCAAACTCTGCGTAGTCGCGCTCGAAGATTTCCATATCTTCCAAAAGGAAGATCGAGCGAATCTTGCTCGACAATACCGTGCGAGGCGTATGCGCCACATTGCGAATGAGATTGGTCAGAAGCGAAAGCGGCTCGATTTCATTTGCAATCACCGTGGTGAGTTCGTCCTTGCGAACGGTCTGGAACTCGCCGCGTCCGGGCCGCAACTGAAAGTTCTTGATATAGAAGTTGCCCTGGCGGCGCAGGATTCCGTCGTTGATGCAGAGTTCTACGAAATCGTTGAACGCCTTGCTCGGGTCTTCGTAGATGATGTTGCGGTAGGATTGATCGAGCACGTGATGAAGGCGGTGCTGCCCGAGTTGTTTGATTTGATGCACGCACAGGAAGATGCGGTTTCGATAGGCGCGCTCTGTGAATTTGCGCGCCCGCTGATGGCGGATAATGGTCCCAAAGATATGGTCGTAGTTGACCGTGGTGTTCCGGTAGATGTCCGCCATGTACCGGATCATTAACCGCCGCGCTGCTTCGTTGAAGGTGGATTCCGGGTCTTCTTCCAGCGGCGTGAGCCCCGCGCCTGGCGTGCCTTTCAAACGATCGAGATCGGGCGCTTGCAAGTACTCCCGTACGTCGATGGGTTCGCCGAAGGTCACGTCGATATCCGTGTCCTTGGAAAGCACCGTGCCTTCGACGGAAAGCTCTTCGAGCGCGCGACGGCTCAGGTCTTTCGCAATGCCCCGCGCGACGCGCAACACAATGTTCTCGTGCGCGCGGATCGGGAAGTAGGTTATGTTTACCGGAATGATCGCCGTGTGTTGTTCCAGCACGCGGTCCAGGGAGACGACGCAGAACTTCTCAAGCACGCTGGTCAGCTCTTCCTGCTCATCCGGATTGTCTTTCAGCAGGGCAAGCCGTTGCCGGTAAAACTCGGCGCGGAGCGCGAGCACGGCGGCTCCTGTATGCGGCGGCCGGCGCGTGCCCTTGCTGTACACCGTGAACATGCCCTGCGCGTCGACGACCTTCTTGTCCTTGATCATCCCGCCTTCGGGAAAGATGATCCACGGGTTTTCCCCGTTCAGCAGCGAACAAATGATCGTCCGGTCGCGGTCCGGATCCTTGGTGGAAACATTGCCCATGGAGAGCAGGTACTTTCCGATGCGGCCGACGAACAGTTCCGCCGCCGCAAGCGACCAGATTTCCTTGCCCGTCTGCCGGTTCAGGATATACGGCAGGAGAACCGTTTCCAGGCGCGTGAAATGATTGACCACGAAAATGATGGCGAGGTCGTCGCGGATATTCTCCACGTTGTGCAGCCGGATGTTGGCCTTGATCAGTTTGGTCGCGATATCCAAAGTCCATTTCGAGGACTTGACTGCAAACGCACCCATGACTTCCCCTGGTAACTGTAATGGCTAACCCGCATTTCTCACCGACCCGCGTCGCCACCTTCGTGACAACGCATCAGAAGCGGTGAGAAACGCTCCCGAGTAAACCTTCAGGCTCACTGGTGAGGATTTCTCGCACGCACACAGTGTCAATTCAGATGGCTTGCCACATCCACGGAAACTTCTGCAACAATTGACATTAAGTATTCAACGATATGTGCGTGTGAGAAATCCGGGCTAACGACCGGTGTCTGTCGTCACTATACCGCAGGAATTCCAACGCGGCAAGACGCCGGCGCTGCGCTCGAACGGGATTGTGGTGCAGGCTTCCAGCCTGCTTGAGAAGCTGGCCGAAAACCTGCACCAAAGAAAGTGATCTCTCGCGAAGCGGTCAACCAAACCTCGCAGGGCTTACGCAAGGTCGAACAGCAACACCTCCGAGTCTTCCGTCGCCCGGATCTCCAGATTGGTCTCGTCGCTGATAGCCGCGCCATCCGAGACGTTCAGCACTTCACCGTTAACGGTTACCGACCCGCGCAAGACTTGTATCCACGCGTGGCGGCCATCCGCGAGCGCGTGCGAAACTGCAGCGCCCGCATCGAGCGCGGCGAGGTATACCGACGCATCTTGATGGATCGTGAGCGCGCCGTTTTTCGCTTCGCGCGCCGCGACCAGCAGCAGGCGGTTATGCTTGTCTTCATCGGAATATGCGCGTTCTTCGTAGCCGGGTTCGAGTCCATCCCGCTCGGGAAACAACCAAATCTGGTAGAGGTGGACCGGTTCCGTGTCCGACGCATTGAACTCGCTGTGGCGAATCCCCGATCCGGCGGTCATCCGCTGGAACATGCCGGGACCCAAGACTGATCCATTGCCCAGGCTGTCGCGATGTTCGAGTCCACCCTCCAAAACGTAGGTGAGAATCTCCATATCCTTGTGACCGTGTTCGCCGAAACCCTGACTTGGCTTCACGCGGTCCTCATTCATGACGCGCAGCGCGCGGAATCCCATGTGTTCCGGGTCGTGGTAGGCGCCAAAGGAAAACGTGTGGTTCGCATCCAGCCAGCCGTGGTTGAAATGACCACGTTCATGCGATCGACGAATCGTAATCATCGTAAGACCTCCTCGATTTGTGCTCTGCGGTTGATCGTTTGCCAAGCAAGCGTTGCCTACTACCGTGTTACTTGGCAGTCGCCTTTCGTGCATCCACGCTGAATGCGCCGGGGCCATGAGCGACGATCTGCAGCAGGCCACCCATGATGGCCAGATTCTTCATGAAGTTGATGGTCTGCATGCGAACCTGATCCGGTTCCACCGACCAGAAGGCGTGGAAGATGAGCGTTGCCGGGATGAGAAACACAATCAACGCCATCGCGCCCCAGCGCGACTTGAAGCCAGTCAGCACGGACAGACCGCCCACGAGTTCAAAGAGGATTGCCATGACAAGCAGGAATCCCGCGGCGGGCATCCCGTGGGAGGCCATGTAGCCGGTGGTGCCGGAGAAATCCGTGATCTTGCCAAAGCCGCTCATGAGAAAGATGGCGCTCAGCAGAATGCGTCCGGGCAGCGGCGCGTATCGGTTCAGTGCAGTGTCCATACGTTCCTCCTTTGTCTCCGCGGGACGGCCCGCGTCCAGGTTCAATTAGTTGTTTCAACAGGTATCGCCTTGCAGAAAAATCGGGACGGCTCCCGCTTACTGGTCAAATGGGCGAGCGCAGCAAAGGAAAAGGGAAACTTCCCCTATTTTTCACTTAGGTGCGGCTCACGTGCTTTGACCATGAGGCGGCTGATGGTGGCCAGTTCAGTCGCGCTCATGTGGCCCAGCAGTTTCCGGTGCATCTCCCGAACCGGGCCGTCCAAGGTGGCCAAGGTGTCCAGGCCCGCCGGCGTGATGTGGACATAGATGACGCGCCGGTCTACCTTGCAACGTTCCCGCCGGGCCAGTTTCAGCTTTTCCAACCGATCGATCAGCCGGGTCATGTCGGGCTCCCGGGCGACCATCCGGTCACCGATATCGTGCACCCGCGCGCCATGGTCGCCCGCGCCGCGCAGGATGCGGAGAATGTTGTAGAGCGGCGCGGAAAGGTTCTGCTCTTTCAGAAGCGCCGACGAGATCCCGGTAAGGACGCTGTGCGTGCGCATGATATTGAGCATCGCCTCGTCTTCAGGGCCCGCAAAGGCTTTGCGTTGTTTGATTTCGGTTTGCAGTGCCGAAGTCATGATGTCCTCGCTTTCCGGTTGACTCAACGCAATTATACCGTAAAACAGATAATGTGTCAACATGTATGTGTTGCCGCGTTCCAACTCCCCCCCGAGCCGGGCCGTGGACTGGGATTGGACCCGCGTGATCTGGCAAGGTACGGTGGAATCCCCGCCAAAACGGGGATCGCATACGTCTCGTGCCCGTAAAGTCCTTTCCAGGCAGAAAAAGCAAGGACATAGAAAATGCCGTTGAAGATTGCCTTTGCCGGATTTCGTCACGGCCATATCATGGCCTTGTACCGGTTGTTACTGGACCGTAGCGACGCCACCATCGTGGCGGCGTGCGAAGAGGACACAGAAGCGGCGGAGGCCGCCATGGACCAGGGGGTCCGCATCACACACCGCCGCTTCGCAAAAATGTTGTCCACGGTCGAGTGCGACGTCATCGCCTGCGGCGACTACTTCGCCATCCGCGGAGAGCGGCTCATCGCCGCGCTGGAGGCGGGCAAGCACGTCATCGGCGACAAACCGCTGTGCACGCGCCTCACCGAACTGGACCGGATTCAGGAACTGGCCCACAGCAAACACTTGAAGGTCGGTTGTCTGTTGGATCTGCCGAACCTGGGCCCCTACATCACCCTGCGCAACATGATTCAGAACGGCGCCGTCGGCGAAGTGCACACGATCACGTTCCTGGGCATCCATCCCCTCAACTACGCCAAACGGCCCAAGTGGTATTTTGAACCCGGCAAGCACGGCGGCACGGTCAACGACATCGGCATCCACGCCGTCGACATTATTCCGTGGTTAACTGGGCGAAGCATAACCGGCATTACCGCAGCGCGAGGCTGGAACGCGCGGTTGCCTCAACACCCTGAATTTCAAGATGGCGGCACGTTGATGCTCCGGCTGGACAATGACGGGTGCGCTCTGGGCGACGTTTCCTATTTGAGCGCCGATACGACGGGGTACAAGAATCCCGCGTACTGGCGGTTCACCATAACCGGCTCTGCGGGACTCATCGAGACGGCATGCACGGACACGCTCGTACACCTGTACCGCCACGATTCCGAGAAGCCCATCGAAGAACCCATCGCCGAACACGCGACCGGCGGTTTTTTCGAAGATTTCCTGCGCGACGTGGCAGACGAACCCAACCTGGGCGGACTCCACACGGAGCGGGTGTTGCACAGTTCCAGAGTCACCCTTCTGGCCCAACAGGCAGCGGACACGGGGCAGTTTCCGGTAGACGTGCCCACAGGCTGACCGCGAGACCGTCCTTCCTGACTCTCCCGTATCGCTCTCACCACCTTCGCTGAAACGCGGCCTGCCCCTGTAGTATACTTGGCCCTTTCGAGTGGTCGAGGGAGTATTCCGGAAAATGAAGACACTGGTGTCGGTGGTCGTCCCGTTCTATAACGAAGAGGACAACGTACTCCCATTGGCAAACAAGGTCGCCGAGGTCTTCGCCGGCCTGCCGGACTACGAGTACGAGTGCCTCTTCGTCAATGACGGGAGCAAGGATGGCACCCGGGCCCGGTTAGACGGACTCGCGGAGCAGGATGCGCGAATCCGGCCCCTGCACCTGGTGGAAAACCGGGGCCAGTCGGCCGCCTTGGTGGCCGGGATGCGGCGCGCGAAGGGCGAGTTCATCCTGACGTTGGACGGCGATCTGCAGAACGATCCCTGCGATTTCCCGAAGATGCTGGAGTTGTTGAAAGACTTCGACTGCGTGTGTGGCTATCGGGCGAATCGCCAGGACACGTGGGTCCGCAAGATATCCAGCAGAATCGGAAACGGCGTGCGGCGGATGATTCTGGACGACGGCATCCGCGACGCAGGCTGCGGCAGCAAGGGTTTCCGGCGCGCCTGCGTGGAGCACATCATCCCGTTCAACGGCGTCCACCGGTATTTTGCCGTGATGGTGCGGAACGGCGGGCTGACGCTGACCGAATGCCCAGTCACGCATCATCCCCGCGTGCATGGCATTTCGAAGTATGGCATTCACAACCGCCTGTGGCGCGGTATCTACGACCTCATCGGCGTGGGCTGGCTGCGCCGGCGTTATGTAACCTTCCGTGTGGAAGGAGAGGACTGAGTGAGCGCGTATCTATCCGACCCCGTCCTGTTGTTCTGGCTGATCCTGGGGGCGACAGGCGGCGTAATTTTCTACGGGCGTTTTTACGTTCAGTGGTGGGCTTCCGAGCGCCAGAAGCGCAGCGTGATGCCCATCGCCTTCTGGTACATGAGCAGCGTGGGCTCGCTCATGCTCTTGGCGTACGCGGTCCACACCCAGTCCCCCGTGGGCGCGCTGGGCCAAAGCCTGAATATCGTCATCTACTCCCGCAACCTGGTCCATATCTGGCGTGAGAAGGGCAAGCTGACCTCCGCGGCGAATTGGGCGATTCATGGCGCCGTCGCGGTCATCTCAATCGTGGCCCTGGGCTTGGTGGCCCATATCTGGTTCTCCGAATACCGGCACACGCAGACCGTCGCTGAGAACGAGGCCAATCAGATCTGGTTCTGGCTGGCTATCGGCGTGGCGGGTCAGGCGCTGTTTGCGTCGCGGTTCATCATTCAATGGATCGCTACCGAAGTGAAGCGGAAGAGCGTGATTCCCCATATTTTCTGGCACATCAGTGTTGTGGCGAGTGTGCTGCAACTCGCCTGCTTTTGGCAGCGGGGCGAATGGATCTTCGCCCTGGGCATGATTGCGAATATCCTCGTGTACAGCCGCAATCTCTGGTTCATCTACCGGCATCCGGAGGAGTCGCAGGCCAGCCAAGCCGGAATGGCCCAGTGATGCTCAAGCACGTCCCACTGATCTTCGTACTCCTCTGCGGAGCGGTCCTCTTCGGTATCAACGTCTGGGGCTACAACCTATGGGCGCCCGATGAACCCCGCTTCGCTCAAGTCGCCCGAGAAATCCTCGACACGGGCGACTGGATCGTCATGCACGTGAACGGCGAGCCCTACTACGAAAAGCCGCCGCTCATGTTTTGGACCATCGCGCTTTTCTCCCTGCCCTTTGGCGACGTAACGGAATTGACCGCGCGCATGCCGTCCATCCTCGGCGCCCTGGCGACGCTCTTGCTGACCTTCCTGCTGGCGGAGCGCATGTACGGGAAACGCGTGGCCTTCGCCTCGTCCGTCGTCTTGATGACCATGGCCCTGTTCTGGTGGCAGGCACGGACCGCCCAGATCGACATGTACCTAACCGCGTGGACCACGCTCACCCTGTTTGCCTTCTGGCGGCATTTCGAATCACGGGACACGAAATGGCTCATCGTCATGTACGGGGCCATCGCCGCGGCCGTATTTGCGAAGGGTCCGCCGGGAGTGGTGTTTCCGTTGTTGCTGGCCTTCACCTTCTACTGGCGCAAACGGGCGGAGCGGCGCTCTCTGCATCTGGTCGTCGGCATTGTCGCGGTGGCCATAGTCGTTGGCATCTGGCTAATCCCCGCATACTCCATGGCAGGCGGAGAAGAGACGCGGCCCCACATGACCGAAGAAACCTCCGTCGGCATGATCGCGCAAAACCTCTACCGGCAGACCATCGGCCGATTCGTGTTGGGCGTCAGCAAAAAGCAGCCGCCCTGGTACTATCTCGAAAACCTGCCGGTGAACGTCTTCCCGTGGACCCTGTTTCTGCCTTGGATGCTCTACGCCGTATGGAAACGGCGCCATGAAGGTCCGGCCATGCGGCTGCTCTTGTGCTGGACGCTGCCGGCCATTCTGTTCTTCTCCATCAGCTCGGGAAAACGCGCCCTGTATCTCCTGCCCATTTTCCCGGCTATCGCCATCCTGTTCGGAACGACGCTGGTTGAACTCATGGACAGCGATCGGGAGAAGTGGCGGCGGCGCACCGGCTATGTCTGGGCGGCCATTATGCTTTTACTCGGTCTGCCCGCGGTTCCGCTTGGCTATATGGCCGCAACTGGAAACCTGGATCGGTTCGACGCATTCCTCCAGTCGCAGGATTTGCCCATGGCGATTACGGACCATGGCCTGACGGTTATCCTGACCATTCTGCCGCTGTGCGTGTGTGCGCTCTTCTTCTTCGTCCACGCGATCGTCAGCTCCCGGCGCATGGAAGGGCGCATGCTTCCTTACGCCATGGCGGGCCACTTCGCAGGGCTCGCCGCGGTGCTTGCCGTCATCGTTTTTCCGTTCATCAATACCTTCAAAGGGGCTGAGAAATTCTGCGCACCGGTTCGGATGCTCGCGGAGCAGGGCGAGGATTTCCGGTTGTACTCGGTTGCCTTCTCCCGCGAGACCTACGTTTTCTACTCCAAACATCACCATATCCCCTTCCTGGTAGACGAGTGGCCCTTGCCCGTTCCCGAAGGCCGGAATCCCGACGAAATCGCGATGCAACAGCGCGCAATGGGGGGCGTCCTTCGCGGCGCGACCCAGGACGTTCCCATCGCCGACATATCCTCGGTAACCGACGAGGAATTGGAAGCGTTGCGAGGGGCGTCCGAAGCCGCGTTTGCTTTTGCCTCGACCAAGTCGGACCTCGTGGAACCGTTTCGAGTGGCGGTCACGGAAGGGGTTCAGGACTTTCATGCGGACTTTGAGGGTGGTACGCCCGCTTTCATGTATGTGCAAACCCAGGATTGGCGGTGGCTTCTGACGTTTGCGCCGGCCCTGCGCGAGTTGCCCATCGTAGGACATGAAGCGGTTGGGAGCCGTCAAGTTCTGCTCGTGGCAAACCAGGCGGGGGCGAGACTACTCCCGCCCGAATCCAGTAACGCTCATCGGCCCGGCGGGTAATGTATGGCAGGCAGGGTTATCCACCGATTGGACCAGCCATCGGCATCAGGGGTTTCGCCAAATCGGCTATTGCCAACCATAGATAGTGTTTGCCGACATTTGGAAGTTGCACATCTAGCGGATGGCCGGGCGGGAATACTTGACAAACCGAAACAAGATTGAGTAGCATAACGAAAGCGTTGGGTCGCTGATCGTACATCTATTGAGAAGGAGGAACTGGACATGCCGAATTTTGACGCCATTTTTCAGAACTTGCTGGGATCGTTTGCTGACGCGTTGATTGTCAACCTCGGTGAGCTCGGCTATGCCGTGCTGCTGTGGCTCATCAATCTGCTGCTTCTGGTTGACGTTCCGACGCCGATCTAAGCCTCAACAGAAACTACGCAGATTCAGATTTTGCCGCTGCCCGTGTGCCTTGTGTGCGCGGGCAGCGGTTTTTATGGCACCCCCAGTCTCACGCTAACTCCTTGCGCCCACTTGCAGTAGCGAATCGAGCCGGGTAGGCTCTTCTTCATGAACAGGCCTCTGGTTTGGGTCGCCACGATGCTCGCTTTGGGTACATGGGCCGGTGGCGAAGGGTTGATATCCGGGCTTCTCGTCCCGGTGGCAATCTTCCTGTGCGGCCTGATTCCCCCCATAGCGATGCCGCGAAAACCACAGTTTAGGCTCGTTTCAGTCGTCCTCTGCTCCTTCGCCCTGGGCACGCTACTCTGGAACGTGCGGCATGCAGGTCCGCTGGGCGACCCGGTTTCGCAGTTGGTCGATTCCATGCCGAACTCCCCCTGGACCATGACGGGCCGAGTCCAGCGCACGGATCTCTTTATTGAGAATGCCTCTTCGCTGCGATTCACGCTCGATGTCGATGAGGTGGCTGCCGGCGGCCTTACCTACCAAGCAAGGGGGAAAGTTCAAGTACGCTGGCGGGACCCGTCAGGGCCGGTATTCACCGGGCAGCGAGTACAGGTGGAAGGAACGGCCACCAACCGAATCGGCACCGTTAATCCAGGAATCTACGACGCGGAAGATCATCTCAAATCCGAGGGCACCTTTGCGCAATTGACCGTTCGGACCCCGGACGGCGTCAAGATCTTGAAGGAGGGGCCGTGGTGGTCGCTACGTTATCAGACCTCGCGTTTTCGCGTCCTGGAAGCCGCATGGTTCAAGGAGATTACGCCGCCGCAGTTCCTTCCGGTCGTGTATGCGGTATGGTTGGGAGACCGGTCGCACCTGCCACAGGACGTCTATGCGACGTATCGGCTGTCGGGCATCGCGCATATCCTGGCCGTCTCGGGCGTCCACGTAGGGATCATCTTCGCCAGCACCATGTTCGGCCTGCGCCTGTTCATGAGGAGCGGACGCTATCGTGCGCTGGTCGCCATGGTGACGGTCGTTCTCTTCGCGTTTGTCGCAGGGGCATCGGTGACCAGTCTGCGCGCGGCGCTGATGGTCTGCATCTATCTCGTGGCCGAGTTGTTCGAACGCGAACCGGACACGCCGACCGCACTGAGCCTCGCGGCAATCTTTTTCCTCGGCTATAACCCGGACGTTCTGTATCACATCGGATTCCAGCTTTCCTTCGCGAGCGTGGCGTCCATTCTGATCTTCACGTCGCCTATCGAACGTATTCTCGGGCCCCTACCTCTCGTCGTGCGCCAAACCGTCGCGGTTTCACTTGCCGTGCAGATCCTTCCGGTTCCGCTCTCGGCCTGCTACTTCCACGTGTTGCCAGTTTGCGGCCCATTGATCAATCTCGTTGCGGTTCCGCTGTTGACCGTTGTGCTTTGGCTGTGCTTTCTATCTGCGCTGACGGCGGGGATCTCGTTCTCCATAGCGACTATCTTCGCCCACGCCCTCGCACCCGCGATTACCGTCATCCAAACCGTCGCCGGCTGGGGCGCAGAAGTCCAGCAGTATATGCCCCCAATCACGTCGCCCACCCTCGGCGCGGGCATCATGTATGTCCTGGTAGTGCTGAGCGCCGTGGGCATTCGCGCCGCCAGCCGCCGTGGATCCTTCGTACATCGAGGCGTCGTCGTGGTGGCATTGATTGGCGTAGTCGTATTCTGGCGCGACTGGTGGCCGGAGCCATCCGTTGCCTTTCTTGACGTGCGTCAAGGCGACGCCACGGTAATCCTATCGCCAGAAGGAAGAGTAGCCGTGATCGACGCGGGAAATCGCAACGAATTCGCGGACTACGGCGAACGCGTCGTCGCGCCGTACCTTTGGTCGCACGGCGTTACGCGCATCGATCACTTGTTCCTGACCCACGCCGACCGGGACCACATGGGCGGCGCCGTGTACCTGCTCGATGAGTTGGATGTAGGCGAAGTCTTGCTGGGGCCGGTCGCCGGGGACAGCCAGACGGAGCGAGAGATCATCGAACGCTGTGTAATACACTCGGTCCCCGTCAAACGTGTGACGTCTGGCGAAGTCTTTGACTTGGGCGGAGCGGCGCTTCACGTATTGCATCCGCCAGCGGAATGGCCGGGAAACCACGAGGACAACGACCTGAGTGTCGTGATACGACTCGATTGGGATGGCACGCGCGTGCTCCTGCCCGGCGATATCGAGGCGGAAGCGGAGGCGTTGGTGGCAAGGTCCGATTGCAGGGCGGACGTGCTGAAAGTCCCCCACCACGGTTCGCGTACGTCGAGCTCGATCGCGTTCATCGACGCGGTGGCTCCGCGATTCGCTGTCGTGTCAACAGGAGGACGATACGGGCGAGAGGCCGTTTCATCACAAGTGCTCGACCGCTACGTGCAGCGCGGCATTACCGTGCTCCGAACCGATGAGTTGGGGGCCGTCGTGCTCAGACTGGATAACGGCTCTCCGCATCTGGTGGGTACGCGACAAGTACGCCCCGCCAACCCGGTGCTGAAGCGCGCAGGCACAGCCCTTGGAGATAACCAATGATCCCGGTCAAAATGCGCGCAAGTTTTTCGCTCTTCCTGACAATTACCGCTCTTTCCTTCATCGTCGCCGTTGACTCCAGCGCGGATGACCGCGTCCGGCCGTATGAGGCCGATCCCCAGTACTGGCAGTACAAGGGCGAGCCCGTGCTCCTGCTCGGGGGCAGCAAGACGGACCACATTTTTCTGCTTGACGATCTGGAGAGTCACCTCGACGAGATTGTCGCGGCCGGCGGGAACTATGTGCGTTGCACGATGAGCCAACGTGAAGGCGCCGCGCTAAAGCCGCACCGGCTGTTGCCGGACAACACGTTTGATCTCGACCAGTGGAACGACGACTACTGGAACCGCTTCGACCGGTGCCTTGAACTATGCGCGGCGCGCAACATCATTGTGCAGATCGAGCTGTGGGATCGCTTCGACTATTCGCAGAAGGAATGGGCGGCGAGCGCGTGGCGTCCCGCCAACAACGTGAACTACACCGGCGAGGAAACGGGATTCGCCGACGCCTATCCCGAGCCGGCCCATCGCGACAAGCAACCCTTCTTCTTTACCGTTCCCGGCATACCCCAATACAACAAGCGATACGCGCGCATTCTCTCCTATCAGGAAGCCTTCGCGGAAAAGGTTTTGCAGCACGCGCTGCCGCACGGCAACGTGCTCTATTGCATCAGCAACGAAGGATCGGCCCCGGCGGAGTGGAGCGCGCATTGGGCGCAACTCATCCATGACCGCGCGCGGCAGGCGGGCGTCTCCGCGTTCGTCACGGAAATGCTCGACGGCGCGCGCCTGGAACCCGTCGTGAGCCGTCCGGACCTGTACACCTTTGTCGAAGGGTCAAAAGTGCTTGGGCCTCGACGTCAAGCCTGGGCGCCGAAAGGCGAAGGTCAATGGCAGATGACCCTCGACACTTTCGCGGCGATGGGCGATGCGAAGCGGCCTATCAACGCGGTGAAAATCATCACGAACGAAGACGCGGAACAGGACGTCTACTCACGGCAGAAACTCTGGCGCGGGCTCATGGCGGGGATGGCTGCCATTCGATTCCATCGTGCGCCCGCAGGGTCTGCCCTCAACGACAGTGCCAAAGCATGCATTCGCGCCGCGCGGCTGGTCGAAGCGCAGGTAAAATTCTGGGAACTCGCGCCGCGCCTCGATCTGCTTTCAGATCGTGACGTGGACGAAGCATACCTGCGCGCGACACCGGGACACGGCTATGTGATGTACTTTCCCAACGGAGGCGAGGTGACGATTGATCTCTCACGGGAACGGGAAACCCTCTCTGGCTACTGGATTGAAGTCGGAGCGGGCGAACAACGCGAAGTGTTCGCTGTCGACGGGGGCGCGCCAGTATCGATTGCAGCACCCGGAAAGGCAGATTGGGCCCTCGTACTTACACCTTAGAGGTATCGCGAGCGGCATCGAGTATCAAACCTTGCCGTTCCGGAACTTTGGTCGCGCATCGGGGATTCCATGCAGTACGCATCGCAATGGCCCGGCATCGATATGAGGGACCTTTCATGCTTACTGCGCACGTGCCTGCAGGCTATATCCTATCCAGAGCGGCGTTATCATCAGGCCTGCTGCCCGCGACCCTGTCGCCTCGACTCGTCATAGCATCCGGGGTGTTCGCTGCAATCCTGCCCGACCTCGATATGATCTACTTCTACACCATCGACGCGCGCCAACACCTGCACCACAGCTATTGGACGCACATCCCATTGTTTTGGGTGGGCGTCTGCCTTGTCGTCGTTGCCGTGCTATATGCAATCCGGCAGGCAAAGTATGCGCCCCTGGTGGTTCTTGCTGCCGCAAACCTTCTCGTTCACTGCTTCCTGGATACGGTTGTTGCCGGCATCCTTTGGCACAAACCGTTTCTTCACAAATATACGGTGTTCGTAGAAGTTCCGAACGTATATCCCTACACGTTTATGAACTTTGTGCTGCACTGGACCTTTATATTCGAAGTGCTCATCTGGATCGTGGCGCTCGGATTGTTCCTCGGCGGCAGCCGCGGATTCTTGCGGCGACGCACGCCAACGTCCAGTCTCCCTGAAATGGGTTGAATCACCCCTTCCGCGCGGTGATGAAATCGAAATGGTCGACAAATTCCAGCACCTCCACGTCCGCATACCGGGCTTCCATTTCGCCCAGACCAGCCGCCAATTCCTCTGGCGAGAACGACGACAGAAGTGTCATGTACTGGGACTCGACCATGGCGAAATACTTGACCTTTGGGATGGCGTGCGGGTATTCGAGACAGTCGTGCTCCACTTGGAAACCCGCGTCGCGCAAGAGTTCCTGCAATTCGTCGGGGCAGGCGTGCCAGTTCAAGGCTCGTTCCAGCGCCGCATCGAACAAGGGATACCGGATCGTCGGCGGTACGTGCACCAGAAGAAACGCGCCGCCCTTCGGAAGGTTCGCGTAAATGTTCGCGAAGAGCTGCGCCTTGTCGTCCACGTGGTGCACGGCTTCCTTCATGAACGCTTTCGTGTATCCGTTGTGGTTTGCCGAGTACGCAAGCGCGTCCATGCAGATGGGCGTCAACCCACAACCTTCCGGGATCGCAGCGAGCATTTCGGCGAAGGGGTCCACTGCTTGAACGGGTTGCTTCAATGAAACCTGCTTCAGGATGTCGACGGAGTACATGCCGGTGCCGCAAGCGAGGTCCAGCAGGACATCATCCGGCTGGAGTTCGAGTTTCTCGACCATCTTGGACGTCAATGCGCGCACGAATTCTGGCGAATAGTACAGGAAATCGTCGTACTTGTCCGCGATCCGCGTGTAATGTTCACGCAACAGTTCACTCATCTAATCTCCCTCCCTGGCTGCCTGCTTCATGCTTCGAGAACCGCCTTCAAGAATTCTCGGGTCCGTTCTTCGGACGGTTCAGTGAAGATGTGATCGGGCGTGCCTTCTTCAACGATATTTCCGTGGTCGATGAAGACCACACGATCGGAGATCTCCTGCGCAAACCGCATCTCGTGGGTAACGAGGATCATCGTCGTGTCGTCCTGATGGGCCAGGTCGCGAAGCACTGTCAACACTTCGCCAACCAGCTCCGGGTCGAGGGCCGAAGTGACCTCGTCGAACAACATCACCGCCGGTTGCAGGGCCAGCGCGCGGGCAATCGCAACGCGCTGCTTCTGGCCTCCGGACAGTTGCCCGGGATAGACGTCGACTTTGTCGGCGAGACCCACCTTGTCCAGGAGTTGCCGGGCGCGCTCTTCCGCTTCTGCCCTGGGCGTCTTTAAGACGTGCCGCGGCGCGACGGTGACGTTGTGGAGCACGGTCATATGGGGAAACAGGTTGAAGTGTTGAAAGACCATGCCCACCTTGCCCCGAACGTGACGAACGTGTTTGCGATTGGCAGGGACTGTCTTGCCGTTCTTCCGCATGTGCCACATCGAGTCGCCGTCGATTTCAATTTCGCCTGAGGTCGGTTTCTCCAGGGTCATGATCAATCGCAATAAGGTCGATTTTCCCGAACCGCTCGGGCCTATGATGGATACCTTCTCTTTAGGCGCTACATCGAGATTCAGACCACGAATCACATGAACGTCACCATAGGATTTGACGATATTCTTGAGGCGGACGATCGGTTGCTCGCTCATGGGCGCGCTCCGTGGACGTGCAGCTTGCGTTCACTCCACCGGATGAATGAAGCCGCCAGCAAGCTGCACACGAGGAAGAAGATCCCCGCCATCGTGAGGGGTTCCAGATAGCGGAAGGTCTCGGAGCCGATGATCTTGGATGATTGCAGCAATTCAAGCACGGTGATCGCGGAGAGCATGGGCGTATCCTTGAACATGGCGACGAAATAGTTGCCGAGGGCCGGGATAATCGGCGGAATCGCCTGGGGCAGGATCACCTTGAACCACGTCTGACGCCGATTCAGGTTAAGCGCAGTAGCCGCTTCCCATTGACCCCGGTCGACGCCCTCGATGCCCGCTCGATAGACCTCTGACATGAACCCGCTGTAATGAATGCCGAGCGCGATGATGCCCGTGAGGAGCGGCGTCATGCTGATCCCGAATTCCGGCAAGACATAGAACAGGAAGTAGATCTGCACGAGCACCGGTGTGCTCCGAATGAATTCCACAATCGAGGCCACGGGCCAACAGATCGTACGGTGCTTGCTCCGGCGCGCCATGGCCCAGATCAGGCCCAGAACCGCCGCGAGCAGGGTGCCGATGATGGTCGCTTTCACGGTGACCACCAAACCGCGCAGCAGCTCGGGCATGATCTCCCAGGCAAATTGCCAGTCGAAGTTCAATGGGATACCTCCAATTGCCGACCTCGTGTGAGGCGCCGTTCCAGCATGCGCACGAAGAACGTGAGGACGAGCGCAATGACGAAGTACATTACGAGCAGAAGTCCGAAGACTTCCGTGGTTCGCAAGGTTTCCGCGCGGAGCAATTGGCCGCGGAAGGTCAGATCGCTCAGCGTGATCAGCGAGACCAGCGCGGTGCTCTTCAACAACTCGATGAGCAGATTCCCCGCCGGTGGCAACATGGCGATGGCCGCCTGCGGCACGGTCACCAGCCACAAACTTTGCAACGGCGACAAGTTCAGCGCGGTGGATGCTTCGTGCTGTCCTTTGGGCACCGCCTGAATGGCGCCGCGCACGACCTCGCCGCCGTAGCTGCCGATATTGAGGCCGAGCACGAGGATCCCTGTCGTCATGGCGGAAAGGCTGACGCCAATGAGCGGCAGCGCGAAATAGAACCAGTACAACTGGACCAGCGCGGAGGTCCCGCGGAACGTTTCAATATACGCAATCGACATCCAGCGGATCGGCAACACTTTGCTGAGCCGGCCCAGACCCGACAGCCACGCCGCGACAAAGGCAACGCAAGCACCCCCCGCCGTAAGCCCCAGAGTGACCCAGAGTCCGCCCAGCAACGAAGGCAGTAAATCAAGTGGCGGCGGCACGTCCACAACCTCCCCCCGCCGTCATCCTCGCGTAAGCGGGGACCCATCTTTGGTCTACCTCAAGCGCCGCATATTGAGTCCCACACCCGTGACGAACCCACACCGTCATCCCCGCGAAGGCGGGGATCCATCTTCGTGGCACGTCCCAAGCACTTGGCGATGCGAAGATGGATCCCCGCCTTCGCGGGGATGACGGTGTGGAGCGGGACATTGTCATGAGCCGCCGCCTACGCCACCGCAGAGTTCCTCGGCCGTCACATCGCCGGGCAACTCACTCTCTGTGAAGCCGAAAGGTTGGACCGTCTGCAAGTGATCTGGCGTGCCGATGTAGTCGCCCAGCGCTTCGTTAAACGCTTCACGAAACGCGGCGTCGTCATTGCGGAATCCGAAGGCGCCATATCCACGTATGGTCTCGCCTTCGATGACCGGATCGGTGAAAGGCTCCGCGCGCTCCAGCTTTCCATTGCCGGACTTGCTCATGAGATCCTGAATCGTGAGGCTCGTGCCCGCGTAGGCGTCGACCCGTCCCGCGACCACACCGGCAAGCGCGCTCGGCGGATCGGGAAACACGATGACGCGGTCGTCGGGTATTCCGGTGGATCGCGCGTAGCCCCGCTCCACGGTTCCTGCCACCACGCCGAGCGTTGCGGACTCGTGCTGCGCGATGTCCTCGTAGCTGTGCAGAGCGAGCGGGTTGCCCGCCTTTACGACAAAGGCCTCGCCAATCGTATAGCTCGGGTTGGAGAACGCGATCTGCTCGCAACGCTCCGGCGTGATGTACATCCCCGCCGCGATTACATCGAATCGCTTCGCTTTCAAGCCCGGGATCAGCGAGCCGAACTCCGTCAGCACGCCTTCCACCTCGTTCACGCCCATGCCGCTCATGACGGCGCGCAATACCTCCGGCGCTTCGCCGGTCAGTTTTCCCGTAGACGAATCAACGTACGCGTAGGGTGCTTCGTTCGCATAGCCCACGCGGATCGTGCCGGTCCGTTGGATCCGGTCCAGCGTCGACTCATCAGGATTAGACGGTGCGGAGCCCGAGCCGCCGCAGGACGGCAAGATCGCGCCAATCAGAAAAGCGGCGGCTACCGCGCGCGACAGCCGCCGGATGATGCGTTGTGACATCGTGTGAATCTCCGGGGCACGTCGCCCCACATATCAAGCTTGAATCGCTTCCATGTTGGCGACCAGCGAGCCGCTGTCCACCGGGGTGATGGGTGAGAAATCGTGGGACGCGACGAATTCCGGACGCGGCTTGTCGGCCTGAAAGGGATCAACGAGCGCGTTGGAGACCGCGTTGTACACGAGAAACACGTTGCTGCGCGGATACGGCGAAATGTTGCTGTTCGACCCATGCATGACGTTGCACTCAAACAACAGCACCGAACCGGCCCCACCCTTCGGGGCTACGATACCGCCGCGCTCGGCGAGCGTGGTCAAACTCGTGTGGTCCGGCACGCCGTATTCTTGCTTGCGCAAGGAATCTTTGTAATGATCCTTCGGAGTCCGCCCCGCACAGGACACGAAGTACTTGTGCGATCCCGGAATCACCATGAGCGGACCGTTATGTTCGTTGTTTTCCGTGAGCGCGATGGAGCAACTGACAGCGCGCATGCGCGGCATACCGTCTTCCGCGTGCCAGGTCTCGAAATCGGAGTGCCAGTAGAACTCCTTGCCCTTGAAACCCGGCTTGTAGTTGATGCGGGACTGATGGATGTAGAGATCGTCGTCCAACAACTGGCGGATCATGTCCACGAGGCGGCTGTCGCGCGAAAGCATCCAGAAGAGGTGGCTCAAGCGGGTCACGTCGAACACTGAACGCACGTCTTTGCTGGTGGGTTCGATGATCGTGCACCCCTTCTCGGCGACTTCCTCCGACTGGCGAAGCGCGTGCACTTCCTTCTGCATCGCGTCTACTTCGTCGCCTGCGAAAAAGTTCTCGAGAAAAAGGAACCCGTCCCGGTCGTATTGTTCAAGTTGCGGCCGGGTGAGTGGCCCCAAGGCGGAACCGTTGTGACTGTAGACAACCGGATCCCGGCGCTCCATGAGCGAGAATTCATCGGTTGTGCGGGTTGGGTAGATATCCTGCATGGTTCCCTTCCTTCAGTGTTCGGTGGCCGCCAGGGGCTTGGCAGCCACGGAGTCGTTCTCTTCATCCTCAATCAAGGGATAGACGCCTTCGTCGTCGTGTACTTCCTTGCCCGTGCAGGGGGGATTGAACACGCACATGAGGCGGAGATTGGTCTTGGCGCGCACGATGTGCTTGTCGTGCTGGTCCAGGGCATACATGGTTCCCGGGACAATGGTGTGCTTGTCCCCGTTTGCCAGGTCCTCCAGTTCCCCTTCGCCTTCGACGCAGTAGACCGATTCCAGATGGTTCCGGTACCACATGTAGGTTTCTGTGCCTGCGTAGATGATGGTCTCGTGGAAGGAGAAACCCATGCCATCCTTCCGCAGCAGAAAACGGCGGCTGACCCAGGTCGGTGCGTGGACCTCGCGGTCCGTGCCCTGCAAATCTTTAGCGGTGCGAACGATCATTCTATGCTCCCATGGCCGCGCGCGATTTCGGCGCGCGCGCTTCCGCGACTTCTTGAATGCTTGCTTCCAGAATGTCGAGTCCCTTTTCCAGCGTCGGCTCGCCGATCGTCAGTGGCGCGAGGATTTTGACGACCTCGCCCTGCGCGCCAGACGTCTCGATGATGAGCCCTTTCTCGAACGCGTGGCGGCCGATTTCCGAGGCGGCCTCCGGCGGATCGCACACGATGCCGCGCATCATGCCGCGCCCCCGCACCTCCGTGAAGAGCTTGGGATAGCGCGCCAGCCATTCGCCCAGCCGCTCGCGGATGTGCCGGCCCTTCTTGGCGATTTCCAGCATGAAATCATCGTTCCTCCAGTACTTGTTCAGGGCGGACGTCGCGGAGACGAAGGCGAGATTGTTCCCGCGAAAGGTGCCGTTATGTTCGGAGGGATCCCACACGTCGAGATCCGGGCGCATCAGTACGATCGACATGGGGAGTCCGAACCCGCTGAGTGATTTTGACAACGTGACGATGCCGGGGTTGATGCCGGCGCCTTCGAAACTGAAGAAGGTTCCAGTCCGTCCACAGCCCGCCTGAATGTCGTCGACGATCAGGATGATGCCGTTGTCGTTGCAGATGCGCTCGAGCCGCCGCAGCCATGCGAAACTGGCGGCGTTCAGGCCGCCCTCGCCCTGCACGGTCTCGACAATCACCGCTGCGGGATCGTCCAGTCCGCTGCTGCGGTCTTCCAGCGCGCGCTCGAAGTAGTCCAGTGTGTCCACCTCGTCGCCGAGGTATCCGTCGTACGGCATAAACGTGGTTTCCGGCAGCGAAACGCCTGACGCGTCCCGGAAATGCGAATTGCCAGTCGCCGCGAGTGATCCCAACGAAACGCCGTGAAACCCGTTGGTAAAGGACACGATGTTGCTCCTGCCCGTCACCTTCCGCGCCAGCTTAAACGCGGCCTCGACGGCATTGGTGCCCGTGGGCCCGGGGAACTGTACTTTGTACTCGAACTCGCGAGGCTTCAGGATGACCTCTTCAAAAGTTTCCAGGAACGTTTGTTTCGCCTGGCTCGCCATGTCGAGCCCGTGAATGAGTCCGTCGTCCTCCAGGTACGCCACAACATCTTTCTTGATCGCGGGATTGTTGTGGCCGTAGTTCAGGGTGCCCGCCCCGCTGAGGAAGTCGATAAACCGCTTCCCGTCCGTGTCGAAGAGACACGCGCCTTGCGCGCGCGTGAAGACCGTGGGAAACGATCGGCAATACCCTCGAACTTCCGACTCCATGCGCTCGAAGGTTTCGAGGCCATTGCCCGTTGTATCCATTTCCTTGTCACTCTCCATTATGGTTCTCCCTCAAAATGTTGACCTTGCCGCTTTCTTGTCCCGGATTGTCCGGTCCCGTTCAAAGGACCGATGCGAAAGAGGACTTCGTCCTCATGAGCCGCGCGACCGAAATGGCTTCCGGTGAAAAGAGTCTTCTCGTTGCATACCGCGTCGCGTCGCGCCGCAAGCTTGCGAAAGAGCGTCTCGGACGCCACATTGCCCGGCGACACGGTGGTTTCCATGTATCGCACGCCCGCGCAGGCTGGCCGGCCGATCACCTCGTCCAGCATGGCGCCCGCTAACCCCATTCCGCGCGCGCGCTCGTCCACGGCAACTTGCCACACGAAGACGACGTCGCTCTTCCTCGGCGGAATGTAGGCGGAAACGAAGCCGATGATTTCGCCGTCTTTCTCCGCGACCACGCAGGTGCCGGAGAAGTGCTCGCACAGAATGAGGTATGCGTAGCAGGAATTTTCGTCCAACGGCTTACAGCGGCGCACCAATTCCCAGATGGCTGCGCCGTCTTCTGTCGTTGGCGCGCGTAAGGTGAACGCAGGTGCCGCTGCGCGCGCGGGATTCTCAAGACCTGCTTCTACCATTCTACGGCCCATATCGGTTATGCCTCGGTTACCGGCTTCGTGGGCACCCGAACGGTCCCCTGACATTCGGGACATTTGCCCTTCTTGCCGAGGGCGTCGTCAGGGGCCTTCAGTTTTGCCTCGCAGTGCGGACATTTGATGACAAGTGCCATAGGTCAATCGTCTCCCTTCGGTTGTTCGAGAAATGAGTTATGTGAAGCCCGTACGTCGTGGTCCCCACACTAGAATGACGCAGCGACTTCTCCACCCACCCGGAGCGGCAGACGCGCAAGGTTGTTTGCGATCTCCGACACCCGTTCAGACTTGGAAACCAAAAGCAAACCTGGTTGCGTGCCGGCCGCAGCCATTTCGGCCGCGTCCCATTCGGTAGCCAATACAGCGATAGGGACCTTTCGGTCGAAGTCGCGGACGTTGAGCACAAGCTCAAGACAGTCCACGTTCGACGCGTCGAGGTCGGCGAGGACTGCCTGGTACCTCTTCCGGCGCAGGCTGCCAACGGCCTCGGAAATGTCGCGTACGATTTCGGTGACGAGCCCGCACTCGAGAGCGGCCCGCGCTACGATGCCTCGGGGCCCGTTCGATACGATCAGGTCCTGTCCGGATGCCGTTTGGGTTCTGGGTGTCATACCCCTGCATACCAGGTTGAAATGGGTTGCTGGTCGTGTGTGGTTAGGAACTATGCAATACCGATGCCAAGTGCGCTCGGAAAACGTCGATACCCCTGGAAACAATGGCTCGTCTCACGTTCCCGAATCGCAGGAGAGTCCGTGGCCGGTGTGAAACTCGCGGGGACGCAACGGGAATCTGCGCACGATAGGGACAACAGGGCGATATCGACGGAAAGTCTGTGCATATTATGCACAGACAAAGACGAGGGGAGACGAAAGCCGCCCGGGGAATAGCTCACGCCAAGCCAGGTATTACCCCATGCCTAGGGCCGATTGCAGCAGAATGTCCTCCGGAATTCGCTCCTGGAGAGGTGTGCACATTGTGCGCAATCCATCATTGAATGTTGAATTTCTGGAGTTTGTTATAGAGCGCCCGCCGGCTGATCCCGAGCAGCTCGGCAGCTTGCTTCCGGCTGGGCGCCGCCGCCAACGCACGGATCACCATCTCCCGTTCGATCTCGGCAAGCGGCGTACCGACCGTAAAGGTTACTTTGGGCCGCGTCGCACTCTTTTGGCTGAATCGGCCGGGCAAATGCTCCGGCAGCAGAACTTCCCCGGAAGAGATCAGCACGGCCCGTTGAATGACATTCTTCAACTCGCGCACGTTGCCGGGCCAGTCATGCTCCTCGAGCAGCGCTACGCACTCTGGATGGATCCCATGGACGTCCTTGTGAAAGGCTTCTCGAAATCGTTTCATGAACGCGTCGATCAGCAGCGGTATATCGCCCTGGCGCTCCCGAAGCGGCGGCATATGTACGCGGAACACGTCGAGCCGGTAAAGCAGATCTTCGCGGAACGCCCCTTGCCCCACCAAGTCCACTGGGTTCTCGTTGGTTGCCGCGACAATGCGCGCCTTGGTCGTCATCACCCGTTTTCCGCCGAGACGGGTAAACCGTTTGCTCTCCAGGATGCGCAACAGGCTGATCTGGACGCGCTCATCGATGGTCGAGATTTCATCCAGAAAAATGGTGCCCGAGTTCGCCTGTTCAAACTTCCCGGTGCGCCGATCGAGCGCGCCGGTAAATGCGCCCTTCTCATGGCCGAAGAGCTCGCTCGCTACCAACTCTTGGGGCAGTGCGCCGAGATGGACGGGAACGTAGGGCCCTTCGCGCCTATCGCTCGCAAGATGGATCGCCTGCGCGGCGAGATCCTTGCCAGTACCCGTCTCCCCAAGTATCAGGACGGGGATGTCGCTGGCCGCCGCCTGGCTGATCTGGCGGAAGACTTCCTTCATGGGCTTCGATCGCCCGAGCAGAGGCTGGTCCAGGCGCACCGGTTCGCCGCCGTCGTTTATTGCGGCGTCTTCGAGCGCGCCCTGCTCTCGCAACGTCGACTCGACCAGCATACGCAATTCTTCATCTTCAATGGGGAACTTCGCGTAGCGAAACGAACCGGTGGTCATGGCTTTCATGGCGAATTTGATGTGCGCGGGATCGACGAGAAAGAGGACTTGCGACTTGGGACTTTTCCCGGAGATGGCTTCAAAAAGCTCTTTGCCTTCCACGCGGCCGGACTGGACCGCGGCGCTGGTCACGATTACTACGTCATACGCCGTATCCTCGAAATGGTCCAGAATCGTGTCCACGTCCCGTTCGCTCGCGACGGTCACCGGCCGGTCTGCGAATTGGCGTTCCAATCGCTTGGCGATTCCCGGCCGCTTCTCCACGACCATGATGTGTCGCTCTTTTTTAGCTGCCATTAGTGGTATCAGTCCACGTGAGTCACTGCGTTGAACGAGTTCCGGCCCGGATGAAAGTCCCACGCTCGACGTATTGATTCCGCACTGGGCGCGGCCCTGGCCACTACGCGCCGGAATGCGCGCCCCGGCAAAAATTGATTATTGCGGAGTTACTGAGGGTTATATTCTTAGGGTACCACATGACTGGCGTCCAACCCCAATTGCATGCAGTTTCTCTTATACGGGTGCTTTACGATAATTCGCGCCGATAGGCTCCTAACACCGAATACAAGAAGGGGCGCCGTCTTTAATTCTCCGGCGGTGGACTCGTTCCAGGCGACTCAAAAAACGAACAGTGACCATCTCTTCATTTTCCCTGACCATTGCGCCAGAGACTTGATCGGGTTTAGCATGAGTCTCATGAGCGCAAGGTACGCTGTATTCCTCCGAGGCATTAACGTAGGCGGCAACCGCACGATCAAAATGGCCGATTTACGCAGGTGTTTCGAGGGTCTCGGCTTCGAGGATGTTTGCACGGTTTTGCAGTCCGGCAACGTGCTCTTCACGAGTACCTCGCGTTCTGCAGACGCGCTGCGCAGCAAGATCGAAGCAGCGCTAACGAAAACCTTTGCCTATCCCGCGAAGGTTTACCTGTGTCCCCTCCCCACACTGGAGCGAGCCATCAAGAATTATCCCTTTGATCTCAACCAGACTACCATTCAGCACTACGTGGTCTTAGGCGGCGACAAGGCTGTGGATACCATCCTCATGGAAGCCGTCGATCTCGATCAAAAAACGGAAGAAGTTAAGGGAAATGCTCCATTCATTTACTGGCGCGTGCAAAAAGGCAAGTCGACCAAAAGCGCGTTCGCAAAGATCCTGGCGAAGGCGAAATACCGGGATCATACGACGGTGCGGAATATGAACACGCTGAAGAAAATGGTCGGGAAGTAGACTGCCCAGCCCTTACACGCGTGGCGTTGTGAGCCCGGCCGCTGTCGCGGCGGCGACTTGACGTTGGTCCGCGGAGACGAAACGGTCCGCCTCCCATACGATTGCGCTGGCCACGTGAAGTGCGTCTGCGGAGCGGAGGGGCGCCGATTCCAGCATTCGGATGCTTGTCGTTACGACGGATTCGGTGAGGTCGATGAGCACAGCATCCCGAACGTCAGCTAGAAGAAGCTGTTTGATCTTCTCATACTGCGCCGGGCTTATCACCGATTCGCGGACACGCCGGTTTAGCGCGGACACAATTTCAGGTACGCAGAGAACGCTGAGCGCAAGCTCGGTTGCGTCCTGACATAGTTCGTTTACAGCTTCGGACCCCGCTTCCTCGATGTATCGCTTCGCGAATGCGGAGGAATCAAAGTAGGTCTTCACGATTGCGTTCTTCGAGGATTGCGGCCGAGAGAGACGCCCCCGGAATGGCCAGGCGCGGACCCGACCGCTTCCAGGATGGGGTGGCATTCTGCTCGGGAGGAACAGGCGAGATTTGCGCCACAGGCCTGCCATGGCGGACCACGATAAGCCGCTCTCCCTGTTCGACTTTTGATAGAAGCGCGGAGGCGTTTTGCCGAAATTCAGTGAAGCTTACGGTTTGCATGGAATGTTCCCTAATTTATGTACATTACTGTACAGAAAAATGTGCGAAATTGTCAAGATGGAAATCTCCATGCTTCGTTCTGTCTGGCTCTACGACGGCTCCAACCGATCCAGCGACCGCAGGCCGTCGATGAAGGCCACAGTCATGGGGAAGGGTCCGGGATAGGGAACAAACTCGACGTGGCCATCCATGTACAGTACGTGGCCGCCGTTGCCGTGCAGTTCCGGCCGCTCGAGCATGACGGGTACTCTGGATTGCACGACGGCGGATGCTGCCGGATTGCCAATGTCGGAAATGAGATAGCGTTCTACGCCTTGCCGGAGTATGTGGTATGTATGTCGCTCGTGGTCAAAAGGAAACACTCCGCCCCACTTGATTTCTCGTGGCGAGGGTCCCGTGCGGCCAGAGGCGAGCCACTCGGCTTCCGCCTGTTCTCGACGTGCCGCGTCCTCTCGCTTTCGCGCTTCGAAGTTCTCTTGATACTCCGGCCAAAGCGTTTCGACATCGTCAGGGAACCTGCCTTCCGGAATCAGTTGGCGATATTCGTCGATCCAAGCCAGCGCCGAACGCTCGTTGGCAAACAAGTAGCCGAGATACCAGTAGCTGTCGTCATCGACGCGGGAGAGCAGATCGATCTCCTTGCCGATTAGTCGTTCATAGTCCGGCTGAAAGGGCGACACAAAGCACGTCGTCTCGGCCAATAAATCGGGATAGAGCGAGTCCGGCTCAAAATTCAATCGCCCTGGCGCTAGGGAAAGGGGCGGAAAGAAATCCCGATTCGATTCTACGGTGGAATAGGTGCGTAGGGCCGCGCCGATGTGTTCCAGGTTTTCCACGCAACGGGCGTTTTGCCGTGAAGCGGCGATGCGCTTGCCGCCCCAGACCGCTCCTGTCACCGCGGCGCCCAGGAGTAGCAGAACCACCCACAGCTTGATCACGCGTAACATGACTACCTCTCAGCCGCGCAGACCGCCGGGTTCGTGAATCTCGATGCGGTTGCCGAAGGGGTCGTGGATAAAGAAGCGTTGCCAGGGCGCGGGGCGGCCCTTGTCGATGGGGACGCCCGCCTGTTCCAGTCTTGCTCTGATGGCGTCCAGATCGCCGCACTCCAGTCCGAAATGGCGCTGGCGGTCTGCGCCCGCCCCGGTCGCCTCCACGGACAAATGGATATCCAAGCCGCCGGCATCGAACCACAGACCGCCGCGTGCACGCAGCGGTTCCGGCTTCGAGATCTCGGGCAAGCCCAGCAGGCCGCCGTAAAACGCGCGCGCCGCGTCTTCGCCATCCGCCGGCATCGTCACATTCACATGAGTGAGTTTCATGGCGTCCCCCAGTCAAGTTCTCGTACCTGGCAAACCATTCTACCGCAGATTGGCGCTGGCGAACGCGGCCGTGTGCCAGATCCATGGGGCGGACAGGATGGCGGCGGCGTTCCAGAGCAGGAGAAAGGCGGCGGCGTACGGCCCGGGATAGGGGCGCTCATTCCACAGGGCCATGGCATCCGCTACGAAGTACAGCGCCCCAGCCGCAAGACCTGCCGCAATGAGGGGGATGTCCAGGGCGTCGAACACGAGAACACATTCAACCACGAGAAAAGCCGCGATGAGCCATTTCGCATTCACGCGCCCGATGGTGTTCGCGGTGGTGCGGCGGCCCGCAGCGCGGTCGGGTTCGATGTCCATCATGGCACCGAGGAGGTGCGAGTGCATGGCGAAAAGCGCGCCAAACACGAAGGTGGGCCACGGCACCTGGGGCGCGCCGTTCAACCAGCTACTGAGCACGAAGACCAGCAGGTATCCGATCTGATTCGTCAGGTCGAGGATGGGGTAGTTTTTGAAGCCGTAGGGCCGCGCGTTGTAGAGCCAGGTAAAAGCGAGCAACCCAGCAAGCAGAAGCAGCGCTTTCGCGCCAATCAACCATACGAACGCCACGAAGAACGGAGCCTGGACCGCAGCGATCCAAAACGGCAGGCGTCGCAACTCCGCGTCCGTCGCTCGCGCACCGAAGAGGTACGTTCCCTTGCGCGGGTTAAGCCGGTCCGTATCCCGGTCGACGAAGTCATTCCAACCATAGATGAGCAGGCCGAGCGGAAACCCGACATACAAGAAGCCCAGCCAGAAGGGTGCGTCGCCGAACACTTCGCGCCCGCCAAGCGGCAACAGGTAAAACCACATGGACGTGACCCAAAACCCGGGCCGGGAAATCTTGATCAGTTGCGGGGTTCGGATCTGCGCGCGCGTCAATCGGCTCATCCCGTCATCGGTCGGAGTTGGCTTGTGGCATGTTGCACCGCCCGTGGACACCAGGACCCAGGTGGCGTATTCGATTCTTCCCTAACGGATGTCCGTTCGTGAGGAAAATCCTGGCCGACCCCAATTTGGACTTTCAGGGCTTTTCACGGGCGGAGGCCGTTTGGGGTGTCAGACTATCATGACGCGCGATTCCCATCGCAAGCTCAAGGCATTCCGCGCTTGTCGACGTACCGGGTTAGCCCGCTCCCGGCTCCATCCCTTGACGGTTACAGCATGAATGTGTAGGATGACGCATTGTGCGGAACCTTGGTGACACGGGTTCGTAGTCAGTTGATTATCCCGAGGATAGGGAGGTTATGCGGCAGAATCGACCTAACGGTAGGTCAGAGTGCCGACCTTCTCTCTAAGCGCATATTCTTAAAAACGTTGCGACTGTTGGATGAACTGGACGGTATCGCGGGAAATCCCGAATGACTTTATTGGTGGCGAAGGTCCGGCCCAACGTTGAGCGATTGGTAATCAGGATGGGGAAGGCGATTCGTCGGTGCCTTTCGTACGCAGTGGAAGGAGTCCAATCATCATGAGAGAGATCACGCGCGTCGCCGTATTGGGGTCCGGGGTCATGGGGGGTGCCATCGCCGCGCACTGCGGCAATTGCGGCATCCCCAGCCTCATGCTCGACATCGTTCCGCCGAATCTGACGGATTCCGACAAGAAAGACCCCAGAAAGCGCAATTCCATCGCTGAGGCAAGCAAGCAGGCCATGCTCAAAACGAAGCCTTCGCCCATATACGCCAAAGGCGTGCTCGACCTGATCGAAGTCGGTAACTTCGAAGACGACATGGCGAAGATCGCGGAGTGCGACTGGATCATCGAGGTCGTCAAAGAAGACCTTGCCATTAAAAAGAAGGTGTACGAGCAGGTCGCCAAGCACCGCAAGCCCGGCACCATCATCACCAGCAATACGAGCGGAATACCCATCGCCTCGATGACGGGCGTTATGGACGAGGACATGCGGCGCAATTTCTGCGGTACGCACTTCTTCAACCCGCCGCGATACCTCAAGCTGCTCGAAATCATCCCGCACGCGGAGACGGATCCCGAAGTGGTCGCCTTCCTGGCGGACTTCATGGAGAACGTCTTGGGCAAGGGCGTGGTCTATGCCAAGGACACGCCCAACTTCATCGCAAACCGCATCCTCACCTTCGCGAGCCAGTTCATCCTGCACGAGATGACAAAAGACGGCCTGACCGTAGAGGAAGTCGACGCGGTGACCGGTCCAGCCGTCGGCCACGCATCTTCGGCCACGTTCCGAACTTTCGATCTCGTCGGCATCGACACGTACGCCCACGTGTTGGGCAACGTGGCGAACAACTGCCCCGATGACGAACGCCAGGACGTGATGGCCGTGCCGGACTGGTTGCAGAAGATGATCGACAAAGGCCTGCATGGCGCGAAGACGGGGTCCGGCTTCTATAAGGCCACCAACGAGCGCGATGAAAAAGGCAAGCGCATCATTCTCGGGCTGGACCTCGACACGCTGGAATATCGCGACCCGGTGAAGCCCCGCTTCGAATGCACCGGCGCCGCGCGCAAGGCCGACTCCATCGAAGCGAAGCTGAAGATCATGTACACCGGCGAAGACAAAGGCGCGGTATTTGCCTGGAAGTCCTTCGCAAACACCGCCATCTATGCGGCCAACCGCATCCCCGAGATCGCGGACGACATCGTTAACATCGACAACGCGGTCAAGTGGGGGTTCGCCTGGGAAGTTGGCATCTTCGAAACCTGGGACATCCTCGGCGTGAAGTACGTGTGCGAGCGCATGGAGAAGGAAGGGCTCAAGCTGCCACCCATTGCAAAAGCACTCCTTGCTGCGGGCCACGTTTCCTTCTACAAGACCGAGAACGGCGCGGCCCTATACTTCGACCTGGCGAGCAAGGCCTACAAGCCCGTTCCGCAGAATCCGAACATTATCACCATCGCCAGCGCAAAAGACGCGAAGAAAGTCGTCAAGGAAAACGACAGTTGCAGTCTGGTCGACATTGGCGACGGCATCCTCTGCGCCGAGTTCCACACGAAGATGAACGCCATCGACGCCGATATGGGGCAGATGCTCCTGGAAGGCGTCACCCTGCTGAACGAGGGCAACTTCGAGGGCATGGTCATCGGCAACCAGGCCGATCATTTCTGCGCGGGCGCGAACATTTTCGTCATCCTCGGCGAGGCCATGCAGGAGAATTGGAAAGCGGTCGAGGACGCCGTCCACGGCTTTCAGCAGATCAATCAGGCCATTCGCTTCTGCAAACGGCCCATCGTTGCGGCACCGCACCATTACACCCTCGGCGGCGGCACGGAGATCTGCCAGCACACGGCCAGAGCTGTAATCGCCGGCGAAACGTATGGCGGTCTCGTTGAAGTCGGCGTCGGGCTGGTCCCCGGCGGCGGCGGGTGCAAGGAGATGCTGCGCCGCGCGCTGGCCTACGCGCCGGAAAGCGTGCCGGACTGCGATCCCTTCCCGTATGTGCGCCGCGCCTTTGAAAACATCGGCATGGCCAAGGTCAGCACGAGCGGCATGGAGTATGTCGAACTCGGTTACCTCACGCCGGATTGCCCGGTCGAGCCGAGTTTCGATCTCCAGATCAGCCGCGCGAAAGACGTATGCCTCGGCCTCATCAAGATGGGGTACCGCGCGCCGAAGCCGGCGACCTTGGTCGCCCTGGGCGAACGGGCCCGCGCCGCCTTCCGCGTGGCGTTGTACGCATTCCAACTCGGCGGCTTCGCATCCGATCACGACGTGCTCATCAGCGAGAAGATTGCGAACATCCTGACCGGCGGCGACCGCTTGCCCGGCACGAAGATGACCGAGCAGGACGTGCTCGACCTTGAACGGGAAGCCTTCGTCAGCCTGGTTGGCACGGAAAAGACTCAACAACGAATTCAGCACATGCTTACCACCGGTAAGCCGTTGCGCAACTGATCCGCAGGAGGACTCGAAATTATGGAGAACGTGTACGTAGTCTCTGGCGCACGCACGGCGGTTGGCAAGGCGAAACGCGGGACGCTCGTTAACTACCGTCCGGACGACATGGCCGCGGATGTGATTGGCGCGGCCGTCGAACGCGCAAATATCACGCCCGAACAGGTGCAGGATGTCGTCATCGGGTGCGCAATGCCCGAGCAAGAGCAAGGCATGAATGTCGCGCGCATCGCGGCGCTTCGCGCGGGCATGCCGGACACCGTTAGCGCCATGACCATCAATCGCTTCTGCTCGTCTGGCTTAGAGGCCATGTCCATCGCTGCGGCCAAAATCGAAGCGGGCCTCTTTGACATCGCTATCGGCGGCGGCACCGAATCCATGAGTCTGGTGCCAACACCCGGCGCGCGCATGTCGCCGAACCCATATCTGACGAAGAATCACCCCGAGATCTACATCGCCATGGGCAACGCGGGCGACAATGTGGCGCGCGACTTCGGATTCTCCCGCGAGGAACTGGACCAGTGGGCCTTGGAGAGCAACCAGAAGGCCGTCGCCGCTATCGACCTCGGCAAGTTCAAGGACCAGATCGTGCCGTTGGAAGTGCCACTGAATGGCAAGTCCATGATCTTCGACACCGATGAAGGGCCGCGCCGTGACACGACGCAGGAAGGACTCGCGGCATTGAAACCCGCTTTCGCCGCATCGCCGAAACTGGGCTTCCACACGGCGGGCAACTCAAGCCAGATGAGCGATGGCGCAGCGGCGCTGGTACTCATGAGCGAGAAAGCCGTGGAAGAAACCGGCGCAAAACCGTTGGCCAAGTTCCGGAGCTACAACGTCGCCGCGAGCGATCCCAAGTACCTCGGCCCGGCACAGCTCGTCGCCATCCCGAAGGCGTGCGAACTCGCGGGCATCAAAGTGGAAGACGCGGGTCTCATCGAAATCAACGAAGCTTTCGCATCGGTGGCCCTGCTGGTCACGCGCGAACTCAAACTCGATCGCAGCAAAGTCAACGTCAACGGCGGCGCTATTGCCCTCGGTCATCCCCTCGGCTGTACCGGCGCGAAGCTCTCGGTCCAGATCATTGACGAAATGCGCAAACGTGGCGAGAAGTTCGGCATCGTCACCATGTGCATCGGCGGCGGCATGGGCGCAGCCGGCGTGTTCGAACTCTGCGAGTAGGACACGCGGTCCGAGTGCGTGTCCGGAATTGGGCGGGTCGCTTCTCGCCGCCGGGAACCTCATGAGGCGAATCGATATGGCTTCTCAACCGGAAATCGTCATCGAGTACGACGTGGCCGAGGATGAACGTGTTGTGGAGATCCGGGGTAACTGGCAGTCGTTTGCGGAAGCAAACGGCGCTCCCGCGCTATCGGTCGATGCGGTTGTGGGACATCCTTTGTTGAGCTTTTTCGAGGGTTCCGACGTCCGGGAGATGTACCGGATGATCCTCCACCGTATCCGGGAACGCGGGAAACCGTTCAGCCTGCAGTTCAAGTGCGACGACCGCGACCACGAGCGATTGTTCCGGCTGGTCGTGTCCAAACCCGATGAACGCACTGTACGCTTCTCGTCCACATTGCTGCAGGAACAGACTCGGGCACCCGTGCATTTGTTTGACGGCAACGTGCCACGGTCGGAGGAGTTTCTGTCCGTCTGCAGTGTGTGCAAGCAAGTGGATTGCGATGGCGAATGGCTCCCGGTCGAAGAGGTGGTGGCGAAACTCCACCTCATGGAACGCGACGTGTTGCCGCAGCTTTCCCATGGACTTTGCCCGGCCTGTTTCGAGCGGACCATGCGGGAACTGGACGAATCGGCCTGATAGCGGGCTACCCCGAGTTTCTCACCGCCCCGCAACGCCACCTTCGTGACAAAGCATTAAAAGCGGTGAGAAATCCGGGCTATTGGCTGCTTTCGTCCTTCACCGCCTCCCCGCGCGTGAGCGGGACGAATCGTACCGCGAGCACGCTGCGCTGCGTGACCGTGCCGTCGGCGTTCTTCTCCAGTAGAAACAGTTGCTGATTGCCGAAGGGCGGACCGACGGGGATGACCATGCGCGCGCCGGGTTTGAGTTGTTCCACAAGTGGTGGCGGTATGTGACTCGCCGCCGCGGTAACGACAATCCCGTCGAACGGCGCGTACTCTTTCCAACCGAAGTAGCCGTCGCCGGATTTCGTTTCAACGGTGTCGTACTCTAGAGCGGCAAGACGCTTCTTCGCGGACATCGCCAACGGTTCCACAATCTCAATGGTGTAGACCTTTTCCACAATTTCTGCGAGTACCGCCGCTTGATAGCCAGAACCGGTACCGATTTCGAGCACCACGTCATCGGCATCGACCTGGAGCAACTCCGTCATGAGCGCGACGATGTAGGGCTGGGATATCGTCTGGCCGTGGCCAATCGGCAGCGGAGTGTCCGCGTACGCCTGATTCTGCTGCGATTCCGACACGAACTCGTGACGCGGCACGGCGCGCATGGCGTCGAGAACCACGTTATCGGTCACACCACGCCGACCGAAGAAACCATCTTTCGCGATATCTTCTTTGACCATGCGTTCGCGGGCTTCCACAAAGCGGGGCGAATCCTGAGCGAGCGCGGGAACGGACATCGCAAACACCAATGCGGCACACGGTGCAATAGCGCTTCTCATGAGTGGCTCCTTTCCAACATACGATTCGTGCGCAGCGGCCGTGCCGGCACGGTTGGTGGCGCGCCCATTCAGCACAACACGTGGCGCGAACTGTGTCAAGTCCTGCAGTCGCACCTTGGCCAAAACCGGTTTTTCCGCGTACAATGAAGGTGTAGGCGCCTGCTCGTGAGACACGAGAAGCGTCACAGGCGGGAACGTCTTGGCGCACAACCGTTTCCGCATGTCGGCGAAACCCGGCCGCAAGGATGCGGGTCGGATCAACAGAACGCAGGATGTGGTCCATGAAGTACAACCTGACTATCTTTTCACCCTTGGCGCGCCGCCCCGTTATCTCCGCTTTCGCTCTTGTTGTTGCGCTATCGCTCGCGGGTTGTCCCAACGGTGGAACGCCTTCAGATGCTTTTGAGGTGACGTACGACGTTCCCTATGCCGTCGCAAACTATTCGCCGACGGCCGCACAGACGACCTGGGAAGAGAAGACCCTGTACCTCGATGTGTACGAACCGACGGACGAAGCGAAGGCGCCCCGTCGCGCATTAATCCTCATGCACGGCGGCAGTTTTCTTGAAAATGGCAAAGACAACGAACGCATGGTCGAGTGGGCCTCGTACTTCGCGAACCGCGGCTTCGTCGTGTTTTCCATCGACTATCGCTTAATCGGCGACTTTCCGCCCTCGCCCCTGTATTGGGAGACGTCCTTCCTGCCGGACGCCGCGCACGCGGCGACGGTGGATGCCAAGGCGGCGGTCCGCTTCGTTCGGGCGAATGCACTTTCTTATAACGTCGACTCGAACCGGATTGCCTTTCTTGGCGAATCGGCTGGCGCGATTGCCGGCGCAGGCGTTGCGTATACCGATTCGGACGACCTCGCGTCGGACGGGCAATCCTTTCCGATCCCCGCGTTCAACAATCCCGGTGTCTCCGCACGCGTGAACGCCTACATTCATTTCTGGGGCAACGCGGACCACGTGCTGTCCGACGTGGACAAGAACGATCCGCCCACGATGATCGTGCATGGCAACGAGGACGACGTGTTCCTGACGCCCTTCGAAGCAGCGGAACGTCTGAACTTCCTGCTCGACCTTCTCGATGTGCCCAACGAGTTCTACGAGGCCGACGGCTTCGGCCACAGCGCCTGGAACTACCGTCTCCGCGGCAAAAGCCTGGAACGGCTCACCTGGGAATTCCTGCAAGACTACATGCCGTAGGATACGCCGCCGCGCCTTCACGTAAAGGAATCATCCCTCTCTTTCACAAGTTCTCTGTAGTAGGTGGTACTGGCTCTTGAGAGGTTTCCGAACGTGAATATCGTCATGATCACCAACACGTACCTGCCCATGCTGGGCGGCGTGGCGAAATCCGTCGACCGCTTTGTGCGGGAGTATCGCAAGAGCGGTCACGATGTCCTAGTGGTCGCGCCGACATTTGAGGGCGCTAAGAACAGTGAACCGGGCGTTGTGCGGGTACCTGCGATTCAGAATTTCAACGGCAGCGATTTCTCGGTTGCCCTCCCGGTGCCGCTTCTGCTGAAGAATGCGCTGGACGATTTCAAGCCCGACATCATCCACTCCCATCACCCGTTTTTGCTGGGTGACGTGGCGCTGCGGCAGGCGGCGTCGCGGCAGCTCCCGCTGGTCTTCACGCACCACACCATGTACGAGCATTACACCCACTACGTGCCCGGTGACGCGGACGTGCTGCAAGCCCTCGCGCGGGAGATGTGCGCCGTGTACGCGGGCCGTTGCGATCACGTCATTGCACCCAGCAGCAGCGTGAAAGAGGTGCTTCACGATCACGACGTGGAGACGCCCATCACCGTGATCCCCACCGGCGTGGACACGGAGCAATTTGCTTCCGGCGACGGCGCGGCCTTCCGGCGCGAACACGACATTCCGGACGAGGCCTTCGTCGTCGGTCACCTCGGCCGCCTCGCGCCGGAGAAGAATCTGCGCTTCCTGACTGAGGCCGCAATTGGTTTTCTTCAAAGCCGAAAACAAGCCCATTTACTCGTGGTTGGTGACGGGCCGGAGCGCGAAACGCTCGCCGATATGACCGCTGACGCTGGCGTCGCAGACCGCACGCACCTGACCGGCGCGCTTGACGGGCAGAAGGTCGTCGACGCGTACCACGCCATGGACGTGTTCGCTTTCGCATCGAAGTCCGAGACGCAAGGGATGGTGCTCGTGGAGGCCATGGCCGCGGGCACGCCCGTGGTCGCGCTGGAGGCCTTCGGAGTGTGCGACGTCCTGCGCGACCGAGAGAACGGCGTCCTCGTGCGCAAAGAATATGCGACCGCTTTCGTCGAAGGCTTGGAATGGGTCGCTTCACGGAACAAAAAGACGCGCGCGGCGCTACGAAAGTCTGCCTTCGCCACGGCGTCCGAATTCACCGTGAAACAGTGCGCCTACAAAGCGCTCGAAGTCTACAAAGCGGCAATCCTCGACGCCCCCCGCGACCGCGACGACGAGTTCCCCCAATGGGCCGGCCTCCTCCGCGCCATGGAAGAGCAATGGAAACTCTGGTCCGACCGCATCTCCGCTGCCACCGAAGCCATCCAGAAAGGCGGGGAGGAATGACTGCAAACCATCGACGATAAGTTCAAGTCGCAGCGCTGAAACCAAATTCGAAATCCGAAGCACGAAATCCGAAACAAATTCGAATGACCAAAATCCGAAAGAGCACAGCCAAACGGATCCCCGTGGCGTGTGCGTCCTCGCCCAAGATACTGCCACACCCGTTTCACGAGGTCGGCGGATAGGACCGACCCCGAGGTGCCATGGGCATCCTGCCCATGATCCCCATCACGGGCTTCCAGCCCGTGACGCGGATTGATCGGATGGTTTCAAAGGCTACGCTGCATGCAGTCGACGTCTTGAATCCTGCTAATCCCGATTTTTCGGAGCGGGCGGAGGCGGGGGTACCACGTGCTTCGTAGGAATAACCGGTTTATCGGGTGGTGGATTATACCCACCGCGTGGTTCGCAGCTACCGGCGGCGGATCTGCGACGGTTTTTGGACTCAGTCATCTTCTTCACCATTTTCCGCGCTTGTTTCCTTCAAGAACTCGATAGTTTCGATTATTTCCTTCGTAATCAGTATAGCAAGCGATGCAACAGGCGAGAATTGTGGTGGTGGGGTGGCA
>BTVY01000010.1:78264-154187 GCA_045863335.1 Candidatus Hydrogenedentota bacterium
ATCCACCTGGCCCTTTGGTGGGGGGTGCCTCCCCCCCGGCGCGGGCGGCCGGCTGCACGCCCCCACCACAATTGGCGATTCTTCGTGTCAGGGTGCAGTGAATCTTCGTTGGCGCTGTGCTTTGCAGTATGCAAGGACGCGACATGCCGGGTTACCCGGGGCACCATACGCGTGGACGGTCGCTGCGTGGATCGTTGGCCCTTGGCGTGGCGGGTTGGAAAACCCGCCCTCCTTGTCTGGACGTCTAATCCCCAAATACCTCGCGGATCGCTTCGAGGTAGGCCATGCCGTGGTCGGTGTCGGGTTCGAGGTAGCTGCCTTCAGTCCATTCGTTCCAGGCGTTGAGGGTGAGGATTTTCGGCGTGGTCTGGCCCTGGTCGAGGAAGGCCTTGGCGTCCTGAAGGGCCTTCTTGAAGGCCTCCGGTGTGTTGCCTTCGAGCGTGGGGGTGAAGGGGTAGCCGAGATTTTCGTAGACATCCGTCTGCACCGTGCGCGGCGACGGGTCCCAGCCCATGGACACGTTCGGGTAGTACGGCAACTCGTAGCGATCCGTGAAGGTCACGTAGTCCTGGGCGGACCGTTCCTGCATGCGCGCGTACGAGGTCTTCGGAAAGTCGGGCATGGGCTGGTGATGCAGCCACACGTAGGACGTGATGCTGTCGAACCCGAGTTGGTCGAGCAATTCGTTCACGTTCTCCACGGGCTGCTCGTTGGGCAGCACCTGCCGGCCCCACACGACGGCGTTGAGATGCAGTTCGCCATGGCCCGCGGCGCGGACCCGGGCGCGGAAATCGTCCAGCCCGGCGCGCGTCGCTTCCACGCTGCCGAAGGTCAGCAGTAACTCGGAGAGGTCGTAAAAGGACACATACAACCCGCCGTTCACGCGCCAGTACGAGGGATGGCCGAAATACGTCGCGATCATGTGATCCGTGGCCGCCGTGAACGCGGCGGGCGACACCTTCCCCTCTGCGAGCAGGTTGTACGGTTTCATCCGCTTCGCGGGCTGAATGTCGAGCCAGTCGTGGTTGGCCCACATGAGCGAGAACTTCAGCCGCTCCGCGTTGGGCGCTTTCAGGAATCCCCTTTCGAGCGCGCGGTCCAGGTACGGACCATCCTCATACCAGTACCAGTCGAAGATAAAGACATCGACCCCGTGGTCTGCGGCCGCGTCGATCTTCTTCGCCATCACCGCCGGGTCGGACTCGTCTTCATACCCCCACAGCGGCACCTTGGGCTGAGCGTGCCCCGGAAAACGCGGACCCGCCTGCTTCATCAAGTCCCACTCCGTCCACCCCGCGCCATGCCATTCCTCATTACGCGGATCGCCGGGATGGTAATTGGGGAAGTAGTAGGCCGCGAGGGTGTAAGTGTCATCTTCAGTCGCTTGAGCAGCCGCAGAGGCGGCTAACAGTGCGGCCGGTACAAGGAAACGCAGAAAGGCGGTCATGATTCGTTCTCTCCTTTGTATGGGGAATATCGTGCGAATTTCTGTTGCTACTCCGCACGCTTAACATCCCCCTTGATCCCCCTTCAAAGGGGGAATTTTCGCAACGCTTTGCGTTGCGATTCAGATCTCAAAAGACTGGCCTCCAGTGCTCATGACGACGTGTAAGTTAATAGATTCGGTTTTGCGCGATTCCCCCTTTGAAGGGGGATCAAGGGGGATGTAGTATTCAGTCACACCGTTTTCGCAACAAGCTCAGTTCGTGATGGTAACCACGCGCCGCTCCCCTTACACGTCGCAGATGCGCACGCCTTGGGCGAGCGATGCGATGGGATCTTCGCGCTTGGGGATGAACTCCTGCGCGAGGTAGCCGGTGAATCCGGTGTCGACGATGGCTTTGCAGATGGTCGCGTAGGTGAGTTCCTGTGTCTCGTCGATCTCGTTGCGGCCGGGCACACCGCCCGTGTGGTAATGGCCGATGTAGGGGTGGTACTCCTGGATGGTGGCGATGATATCGCCTTCCATGATTTGCATGTGGTAGATGTCGTAGAGGAGCTTGAACCGGTCCGACCCGATCTCCTGGCAGAGCGCCACGCCCCACGGAGTGCGGTCGCACATGTAGTCCTTGTGATTGCGCTTGCTGTTCAGCAGTTCCATGCAGACCGTCACGCCGAGGTCTTCCGCCAGCGGCATGATGCGTTTCAGGCCCTTCGCGCAATTCTTCAGTCCGGCGGCGTCGTCCATGCCGCGCCGGTTGCCCGAGAAGACGATCATGTTCGGCAGGCCCGCTTCCTTGACGAGGGGCAACAGCCGTTCCGATTCCGCCACGAGCTTGTCGTGATCCTTCGGCTCGTTCCACCCATCCGAAATGCCGCTCGGCCCGTTCGCCATGGCGCAGGTGAGGCCGTGCTGTTTCACGATGGGCCACTCCGCTTCTCCGAGCAGTTCCACCGACAGCAAGCCCAGCGGCTTCACCTGCTGGCAGAACTCGTCCAGCGGGATCTTGTTGTAGCACCACTTGCAGACCGACTGTTTAAGACGGCCTTTCAACGGTGCGGCGGCGGGGTCGCCCTGCGCTTCCGCGTTCGCGGCCAGCAGGGAACCGGCGGCTCCCGCGGCCAGGGTGGACATGGCGGTACGGCGTGAGATGGCGTTCTTGTGCGACATGGCAGTGCTCCTCGATTGCGACTGCCCGCCATTGTGCCACACGCAGGCCCCGGGATCGTACTCGCGCCAGGATGCTTGTCGAGCACGATTGGGAACATGAACCCCAAAAAAAGACCAAGGCCGCTTCCGATTGCGTTGATAACGCTACCGGGAGCGGCCTTCCCTAAGACCCCTCTCCTGCCATACCCCTGCGGAGACTACTTGTTGAGTTCGGTGAACCTTGCTTCGATTTCCTCGGCGCGGTTCTGGGCTTCGCGCGCTTCCTCGATATGGCCCGTCGCGGCGAGCAATCCGGCTTGCGCCTGGAGGCGTACGGCCACGTCGGGGTGGTCGTCGCCGAGGACTTCGCCCTGGATGTGTTCCGCGCGGCGCAACAGCGGTTTGGCTTCGTCGTACCGGCCCTGGTTGGTCAACAGCGCCGCGAGGTTTATGAGTGCCGTCGCCATGTAAGGATGCTCGCTGCGTCCGCCCATGAAGTGAATGCGGATTGCGCGGCGGAGCAGATTCTCCGCTTCCACGGCATCCCCGGCGTCGTTCGCGACCAAGGCGAGGCCGTTCAGACTGCGGCCCACTTCCACGCTGTAGGGATCCTGCTCGTTAATCTCCAGCGCGCGCCGGTACAGCGGCTCGACTTCCGTCATGTCACCCGCCACGTAATGCAGATCGGCCAGGTTGTTCAGCGTGGTTGGGACGAAACGGCTCTCTTCGCCGCAGTCTTCGGTGCGCAGGCATAGCGCTTTCTCAAGAGCGGCTTCGGCGTCGCTGTACTGGCCGAGCGCAAACTGGGTCATTCCCTTACCATCCAGCGTGAATGCGAGCCGAAATTCCTCGCAGGTCTCGCCTTCGGCTTGCGTGAACAGCGTTTCCGCGTCGCGATACCGGCCGGCCTCGTAGGTGTCGACGCCTTGATAGTGGTAGGAGATCCAGAGTTGTAACTCACCGGCGGCGGCGGGCCACGCGACCAGAGCTGCCAGCGCCGCACATACGAAGACTCGCGTTTTCATGTATCGGTTCTCCTGTTTAACCGGAGTAGATATAAGGCGAGCGCGTTGGGACTTTCAACAGGCCAGCGCACAAAAACCTCGGTACGAATGATAGCCAAAAACCGGGCAACTGTCAATAATTTCCGGATTCTTCTTGCAGCCATAGACAACTCTTTACAGGATCAAGTATACTGTTTGCATTCGGTTTGGTGTTGCTCGCGTCCCGATTGCGTTCGCAGTCCGGGGACGCGTCCGTGGCCGTTTACTCAAGGAGGCTTTTCCATGATTGCCACCCTTCGGATGTCGATCGTTGTTCTCGCAGTCGTCGCACTCGCGGGTCCGGCCGCGTGGGCGGCCTGTTCCAGTTGCGGCAAGGAATCCTGCAGCATGTGCGGCTCGGGCGGGTGCGGTTCCTGTGGCGAGGACATCATGGACCGCCACGGCTGCGAGTATGCGCCGACGGAATTCGCAAGCCCGGACTCGGTCGCGTGGAATCAGCGGCGCGTCTCCTTCGGCAACTACCTGAAGTTCGCGAAGGCCGAGATCCCCGAACCGGTGATGCGGATCGCGCCCGAGTTTGAGCCCATCTATTTCGACCTCGACAAGGCGGTGTTGAAGCCGGAAGGTCTGGCGACTGCGCGCAAGGTCGCGGCCTACATGAAGGATCATCCGCAGGACAAGGTCCGCATCGAAGGCAATTGCTGCGATCTCGCGAGTAACGAATACAACCAGAAACTCGGGCTGCGCCGCGCGGAAGCGGTGAAGAGCTTTCTCGTATCGGAAGGAATCGATGCGTCCCGAATCACGACGACGAGCAAAGGCGAAACCGAAGCGGTCCATAGTCCTCAGCATCGACCCATGGACCGCCGGGCCGACGTCATCGTCTGGTTTCTGGATGCTGCAAACTAGAGAACTTGCTTAGCCACAGAAGCTGTTGCTCGGAATTAGCAAAAGGGGGAACGCCTCATGGCGTTCCCCCTTTTGCTAATCGATGTGCTTGATTTCGGTAGACCTTAGCGGCCAAAGACTCCTGACTCCGCATAGTTTGCGGGGCTGGACCAGGAAGGCCGCCACCAGAGCTTGGCGTTTCCGTCGGAGTCGAAATCGTTCACGGTGATGTTGAGACGGACGGACGACCATTCATCCCCCTGCAACGTCTTGACGTGGGCAAGCGGCACCGCGGCTTCAAAGGCATACCCGCCCTCGACCGGCTTCGCGACGGCGGTCGACCCTTCCGGCAGCCGATCCAGCCCCGGAATCGTCGCGGGGTCCTGACCCGGCGCAATGGCGAAGAGCAGGTTGGACTCAAAGTCAGCATATGGCCCGCTTCCTCGCGCGTCGGCCGGGCGCGCGTCCAACCGCACTTCGATGCTGTCCTGGCGATAGTACTCGCGTTTCTCGTTCAGCTGGATCTGGTCGTCTGTGACCCGGGCGCCGATGTAGAGGAAATCCCCGTGAATCGCCGCGCCGAAGCGCCACGAGCCGTCCGTCCATCCGTGCCACGCGTCCAACGTATCGTCCAACTGCCCGGGTTCCCGCACCTCGACGGGAAGCGCGGCCCAGTCCGACAGATCGCCGTCCACCGCGATCGCGTTTTCCGCGGCGGCGATCTGGAATCGTTGATCGATCACAATGCGATGCTGCCCCGTGACGATCACCGGCTGCACGTTGTCTTCGAGATCGTAGCGTGCGGTCCAATCCACGGGCACCGGCTCCAGCGCGTCTACCGGCGTAGGCGCGTCGGCCAGCAGCGCCAGGTCGACTTGCTCCACCGAGTTTGGAGGCACGGTGCGCTCCAGCGACTCCACGGACGCATGCAATGCATCCGTCGGTTCGATGCGAACCTTGATGTGAAGCGGGAGGTCCGCGTCGTTGGTCAGCCGCAGCACCGTATCGGCGCGATCCACGGTGGGTTGGTCAAGCACGATCCCGTCCGTTCGCACCAGCGCGCCCGCGAATGCCGGTTGAATGAGGCCGAGGCGCTCGTCCGTGATGATGTTCGTATCCCAGATTCCATCGAGCATGAGGCTTGCCATGACGGGGCCTTCACCCGTCATGGTGACCCACATGAAATGATCGAACTCGCCAAAATTCGCGCCCCTCAACCGGCTGCTGCCGCCCATGGTGGCGAGGACGATGTAGTTCGCGTCGTTCCGTTCGATCTTGCGGTAGTTGTGCGTGTGGCCGGCGAAGACCGTATGGGGCCGTCCCGCCAACGCCGCCTCGATACCCGCCCAGCCGTTGTCTTCGTTGTAGGTCCACAGGGGCTTGTGCAAAAGGGCAATGGTCCAGCGGACGTCCGGGTTCTCGGCGAGCGCCTTTTCCACGTAGGCGACCTGCTCCGCGCTGATGTTACTGGACGGAGGATCTTCGCTGTTCAGGCAGAGGAAGAGCACGTTGCGATATACGAAGTGGTAATAGGTCTTGCCGTAGCGTTCGGTCCAGACCTGGCGCATGACCTCGTTCGTAATATCATGATTGCCGGGTGTGTAGAAGAAAGGCATCTCGAGTTGGGTGACGAAGCTGTCGAACTCCGCCCATTCGCGATCCAGCTCGGCGCGGTCTTCAGTGTACCCTTCGATGAGGTCGCCCACGCTAACCACGAATTCCGGCTGCAGGAGATTGAGCTTGCGGACGCCGTCCATGAACACGCCGGGCCGGTGGCCGCCGGTGCGATCGGTAACAATCGCGAACTGGAAGTTCTCGGGATCGTTATTGAGTTCCAGGTGGGTCCAAGGCTTCTTTTCGGTATCGACCCCATGCTGCACCTTCGCGGGCTCTTCGGCCGATACAGCGGCTGCAAACGTGAGGATCACGGCGATCAAGGATATACGAACCATCATATTAGCTCCTGTCCACAGGGGATGATCGGCTTGGATGCCGACGACTGTTTCCGCTATTGAAGTCCTGCGAGTGTAGTCAACCCGGCAGAATGCGTCAATGCCACTGCGGAGACACTTATAGCCGCCGAGCACGAGCGCCGGGTTAGTTTGCCTTGTGAAATTGCAAATCGCTAGTATTCTGTGGGGTTTGTGATGTACTTCGGAGTGAACGACGTGCTGCGAGGATTTCTTGTCTGTAGTACCGGCCGGGGTGAAGAACGGCGCGTGCCGGTGGGGCCCACGCTAACCTTGGGGCGCGCCGTCGATTGCGGCTATGTGATCGACGACGCCGCCGCGTCGCGCCGTCACGTCCAGATCACGTCCGACAAGGGCCGATTTCTCTGGAAGGACCTGGGCAGCACGAACGGGACCCAGATGAACGGCCTATCCATGCTCGAAGGCGTCTTGAAGCAGGGCGACGAACTCCGCATTGGCGAAACGGTCATGCGCTTCGAGGTAGAGGAAGTTGCCGACGTCGAGCCCAAGGAAAGCACGACGGTTTTCAAGGAAACCATCGTGGACTGGCAGCAGGAAGGGGGCGTGCAAACCCCGGGCGACCGGGAGGAGCGGTCCGAACGCCTGCTGCGGGCCGTCTACTCCGTCATGAACGAGATCGCCTCGAACTTCGAACCCTGCCCCCTCGTGGACCGGATTCTCGAAACCACCATGCGCGCCATCGACGCCCAGCGCGGCGCTATCGTATTTACGGATGAATCCAAATCCGACCTGCAGCCCTGTCCCGTGTGCCGGCGGTACCATATCATTCAGGGACAGAAGGTCGCCCACGTGGACGAGCGGGATTTCCACATCAGTAACACCGTGGCCCAGCGCGTGCTGACGCGCGGCGAAAGCCTCTTGTTTCAGGATTCCGATCGCGACAGCGAACTGAACATTGCCCAGAGCATCATGTCGTTGAAACTCCGCTCGATCATTTGCGTGCCCTTGCGCGGCAAATTCGGCATCTTCGGCATCCTGTACGTCGACACCGACCAAGCGGGTCACCAGTACTCTCATGAGGACATGCTACTGACGACGGCCGTGGGGAACAGCGCCGGGCTTGCGCTCGAGAACGCGACCATGCACCGCGAGATCCTCGAGAAACAACGCATCGATCAGGAGATCCAACATGCGTGGACCATCCAGGAAGGCTTCCTCGTGCGGGAGTGGCCGGAGCACCCCCGCTACCAGGTCTTTGGCGAAACGAAGCCGGCAAAAACCGTCGGCGGCGACTTCTACGACTTCGTGCAAGCCAGCGATGCGCGCATCGGCATCCTCATCGGCGATGTGAGTGGTAAAGGTGTGCCCGCAGCGCTCACCATGGCGCAGTTACTCGCCGAGTTTCGAATCGCGGCGCGGGATATGGAATCACCCGCCGCCGTATTGCAGCAATTGAACCGTAGCCTGTCGGCGTCCAGCCCGCGCGGCACCTTCTGCACCTTGTGCTACCTCGTGCTCGACCTGGATTCCCGCCGCGTCCGCGTTGCCAACGCGGGGCATCACCCTGTGGTCGGAATTGGCAAGACCGTGCGCATTTTCGGAGAAGCCAGTGGCCCGCCGGTGGGGATTCTTCCTGAGCTTTCGTGGGAAGATACGGAAACCGAAGTATCCTCCGGCGACACGTTGCTGCTCGTCACCGACGGCATCCTTGAAGCGCGTGCCGTGCACACCCTTCCTGAGAGCGATGAAGGTCTCGACGAGTTCGGCATGGACCGTCTGTGCGAGGTGGTGAACGGCTGCCATCGGAAGACGCCGAAGGAACTCATCGAGCGGGTAAATCAGAAGGTCCATCGTTTTTGCGAACCCGCGTTGCCGCACGACGATTGCACGATGATTTCGGTGAAGTACCTGGGATAAGGCGCGGGAGCGCCGGAGAACCGAGCGTGGAAGGTACCGAGTTCTATCTGGACATGGCATCGGACCCGCGTCTGCTCAATGGCGTGCGCGGGCTGATCCGAGGGTATCTCGTTTCCGCCGGCGTCACTGGCGAGCAGGCCGACTGCATCGTCCTTGCCGTCGATGAGGCCTGCGCGAATTCGATACGCCATTCGTACGGCGGCAGCAGAGACTACCGGATTCGATTGATCGCGCGGCGAGACGCGACGGGAATCGAGTTCGAGTTGTGTGACGACGGCGTGCCCGCGGAACTGGAGCGGTGCAAGAAGAAGGAATCGATTGGCGTCCCGGATGGGAGTACACTTCAACCCGGAGGCTTGGGGGTTCAACTCATGCACGAGGTGTTCGATGAAGTGACCTTCACGCCGGGCCAGGAACGGGGTAACCGTGTCACCATGCGGCTTGCGCTTCCCGCAAGTCAGGGAAGCGTGAAACGCGCACAGGATGGATAGGTAGGACATAGGTATGCCATTGGAAATCGATAAACAGGGTGGTGCTGGATCCTGGGTGATTGCGGTGCGCGGCGAAGTCGATCTTTACAGTTCTCCGGAGCTGCGGACCGCCATCACGAAGGCGATGCCAAAGTCTGGCGGCAGCGTTACCGTCAACCTGAGCGGAGTGCCTTATATGGATAGCTCCGGAGTGGCCACCTTGGTCGAAGGCTACCGGTCCGCCCTCGAAACCGGCACGCAGTTCGTGCTCGCGGCGCCGTCGCAGGCCGTCATGAAGGTGCTGCAGCTTTCACGGCTCGATTCCGTGTTCACCATCCGGGAGGGCGCGTGAAACGCGGTGAAAAGAGAAACGCATTGATGAGGCGCCATCTGTGACGGCGTTCATCTACACCTTCGGCGCCACCGGCCGGGTGAGCCTCAACGCGCTCTATGCTCTGTCCCGCGTGTGCGTGCTGATCGTCGAAACCGTCAACTGGACCCTCGTGCAACCCCTTCGAGGACGTGGGCTCCGCATGAAAGCGGTCGTGTTCAACCTGGTCGAATACGGGGTTAATTCACTGCCCATTGTCGGCCTAATTTGTTTTCTCATCGGGGCGATCATGGCCATGCAATCGGCCTACCAGCTTGCCCGATTCGGCGCCACGCAGTACATCGCAAATCTCGTGGGTGTCGCATCCATGCGTGAACTCGCGCCGCTGATGACCGCGATTCTATTGACTGGCCGGAGTGGTTCGGCCATCGCCGCCGAAATCGGCACGATGAAAGTCGCCGAAGAGATCGACGCCCTTGAAGTGATGGGGCTGAATCCCACCAAGTTCCTCATCGTGCCCAAATTTCTGGCCATGCTGATTGCCATACCTTGCCTCACCATCCTCGCGACCTTCATCATGATCCTTGGCGGCTACATGTTGTCTGTTTTCGCACTTGGCGTCGACTCCGACCTCTACCTGAACAACACCGCGCGCGCCCTGCAGATGAAGGACTTCGCGACCGGGTTCACGAAGAGCGTTTTCTTTGCGGTGGTCATCTGCTGGGTGGGCGTCTATCGGGGATTTCAAGTGGAAGGCGGCGCGGAGGGTGTCGGTAAAATGACGACCTCCTCCGTCGTGACATCGATATTTCTGATCATATTGGTAGACCTGGTGTTTACGGCCTTGTTCTTCTTCTGACGCGATGAACGATACGTCTGAACATATCATCGAAGTGCGCGACCTCGTCGTGAAGTACGGGGACCGCACCGTGCTCGACGGATTGAACTTCAAAATCCGCCGGGGGGAGACCTTCGTCATTCTCGGCGGAAGCGGGTGCGGCAAGAGCACGCTGCTCCGCAATCTGGTGGGGCTCATGCGGCCGTACTCCGGCGAAATCCTGTTCAACGGGCGCGACATTACGACCATGACCGACGACGAACGCATCGAGGTGCGCAAACGCGTCGGCATGTGTTTCCAAGGGTCGGCCCTGTTCAACTCCATGTCGCTGGCGGACAATGTCGCCTTGCCTTTGCGCGAGCACACCCGCCTCGCGAGTTCGACCATCGACATCCAGACGAAGATCAAGCTCGCACTGGTCGGGCTGAGCGGCTTCGAAGAGTACCTGCCCGCAGAAATCAGCGGCGGGATGAAGAAGCGCGCCGGGCTCGCGCGGGCCATGGCCATGGACCCGGAGATCATCTTCTACGACGAGCCGTCCGCCGGACTGGACCCCATTGTGGCGGCGGGACTGGACATGCTGATTCGAAAAATGCAGAGTACCTTTAACCTGACCAGCGTCGTCGTCACCCACGAGATGGCCAGCGTCCGGCTCATCGCCGATACGGTCTGCATGCTGAACGCGGGCCGGATCGTCGGCACGGGGAAGATTGACGAACTCGAACGATCGAAGGATCCGTTCATTCAACAGTTTTTCGAACGCCGTCCCGACGAGGAAAGCGATACGCGAGATGACTACATTCGCTCTCTGATGGGCATCGACGTGCCCGGCAACGCGACGTGAACGAGGGAAGGAAGAATAAGTAGCAATGCCCGCGAAGAAACATGACTTCACCGCCGCCGAGATCAAGGCCGGGATGCTCGTTTTGGCTGGCATCACCCTCTTCATCGTGTTCCTCGGGGTGATCCAGGGCTACCGCCCCCCTGTGGAGGAGCATGTCTTTGTTTGCCGATTCAATGACACGCTGGGGCTCAACAAAGGCGCGGACGTGCGGTTCGGCGGGCTGAAAGTCGGCCGCGTGCGCAGCATCGAGACCGACTCAGAAGCGCCCGGTAAAATCCGGGTGGAGGCCGTGGTCCCGCCGGAATTACAGGTAAATGAGGAAAGCATTGCGTACGTCTCGCAAACCACGCTGACCGCAGAGAAGCATCTGGAAATTACGACCGGCGAACCGGAGGCACCCCTAATGCCCGACGGCGCGGAACTCCCCGTGCGGGAAGGCGGATTGCTCGATCAGGCGGGTCAGTTGGCCGGCACAGTGCAATCGGCTATTCAGGATATCCAGGCGCTGCTGGGCGTCGCGGAGGCCAAAGAGAAATCCGAATCCGGCGAACTCAACACAACCGTCGCGACGATCATCGACGACCTGGACGTGGCCGTCAATGAAGGTACCGGTCTTGTGACCGACGCGCGGGACGCGGTAGACCAATACCGGGGCGACATCGACGAGATCCTCGACCGCGTGAAGGAAGTCAGTGAGTCCACGCGCGATCTTATGGCGGAGTTGCAGGACACAGTCGGAGACAGCAGGGAAGACGTGCAGGCTGCGCTGGAAAAGGTACCGCCTATCCTGGACAAAGTGGCGGACGTGTCCGAAGAACTCGATGAGATTGTGGCAAGCCTGCAACAAACGCTGGATCACGCGGCGTCTCTGTCCGGTGAGGCCAACGGCGCGCTCGTCGACAACCGGCCTGTGCTCGAAGATACCTTGATCGATCTACGCGAGACGGTGCGCTACCTTCGCGATTTCTCGCGCACCATTTCGGAGGAACCGCAGTCAGTGATCCGCGGGAGCGGACCACAAGGACGAAAGGCGGAGTAATGGCTTTGATGAACAAACGCAGGAGGATGACGTCATTTGCGATCGGGTTGGCACTACTCGGCGTGGGAATTGCCGCCGTCGCAGCCGGTTGTGCCGGCGCGCCGGAACCGCGCTTCTATACCCTCGACATGACCCCTTCCGGGACTGTGGAACCCACGGTTAATGTGGAGGTGGACCGGCTTCGCGCGCAGGATGCGCTGACACGCGTTGACATCCTCGTCAAAAAGTCGCCCACGCAGATCGAGTACTACGCGCTCGACCGATGGGCTGCCAGTCTCAGTGAACTCGTGCCGGAGAAGCTCCGGTCCGAATTGGGCAGCCACGCCAAGGATCGGCCCACCTTCGTGGTGAATGGCGAAATCCTTGCCTTCGAACAAGTGGATCGCGAGTCCGGTGCGGACGCTCACATCAAGCTCGACCTGACTTACCACCAGGAAGGAGAGAGCCGATACGACACACCGCTTTTCCGCAAGCAGTACGAACTTTTTGCCCCTGCCGATTCAGCGCACCCCTCCGCCGTCGTCGAGGCGCTTTCAAAGGGACTTGAGACGATCGCCGCGGAGATCGCACACGACGCAAGCGCACTCCCGGCCTCGGGCGGCTGATTCATTGATGGGGCTACCTTGCTGTGATAAGATGGCGCTCCAACCAGCCGAGGGGAAAGTATGAGCGCGAGTAAGTCCGGCAAGCCGGTGAAAATGGAAATGCGCGCAGGAAGTTCCTGCCTCCTGAATGTCCTCGGCCAATACATTCTCGTAGACCTGCTCGAAGTCGGCGAAGAAACCATTCGCGTGTCCTTTCCCGCGAAGGACTATCCCGTCGTCGGCATGGTCGTCCACCTCGATTTTCACGACGCAGAAGGCTTCGATAGTTACGAGGCCGAAGTGTTGGAAGGGCCCTCGCGGGCCGACTCCGGACTGGTTCTCTCGCGTCCCGCGGAGTCGCGCCGCACGCAACATCGCGACGCGTGCCGGGTACCGACCGACCTGACGGTTCAGGTGAAGGACCAGGTCCACGTGCGCCGTTACGACGCTTCCCTGCTCAACCTGAGCGCGGGCGGCGCTCTTATCGAGACGGATGCACCCTTCGATTTCAGCACCACGCTCGAATTGACGCTTTCGCTGCCCGGCGAATCGTTGCTCCGCGTCTTGGGTCAGGTCGTACACATTTCCGACGAATCGAAACGGAAGGAACCGGGGTCACGGCTGTTTGGCGTGCGGTTCGTCTCCTTGGACCCTGAGGCGCGGCAGACCGTTTCACGCTATGCCTGGTATCGCTTGCGGGAACTTTACCCAGCCCAATAGCCCCTCTCGAATCCATCTCGGTTCAGCAAGCTCGCCACTCTTAAGTCTTTACCGATAGCTATCTTAGAGTCTTCGCATGCACGATGGGCGAGTTCGTTTATGAAGGTACACGTTATATGGGGGGTGGTTGGTTAAATTAACTATTGACGAGCACTCATCCACAATATATTGTATATGGTGCGCGCATTAGGCGTTATTTGGAGTAGGTGCTTGCGTGTTTTTCGCGACTGAAAAGCAATTCTCGACGGGATTTCCCGCGCTTGGCAGGTTGGCAATCTGGCTGCTTCTGGTTGTCGTGTCAGGTAGTCTGGCCGCACATACAGAGACCTTGCGTGAAAACGTCGATGATTATTCGATTGCATCGTTCCGCAACGGCCGGGTCCTCTTTCTGGAATGCCGCCCGCCCGAAGGTGCTGCCGCAGAAGGGTTTCTGAAGCGCTATCTAGCCGAGGACGCGAACTGGGAGACGTACGCCGGTAAGGGCGCGGTAGCCATTCCATTCTCCCACCTGAATGCGGAAACACGCCGCAAGGTGCTGCTCGCCGTCTTTCGAGCGGACTACGTCGACGACGCCGGGTGGCACCATACCGTCGTGCAAGGTGGCCGGGATCAGGAAACGCTGTGGACGCTCTGCGAATGGCTGACCGGCGTGGGCACGCATCACGAAAACGTCGCAAAGTTGAACAACCTGCCATCGGGAAATCTGCAAACCGGTCAGCAGATTCTGTTTCCGCGCGAGCTGCTCCTCGAGGTCATGCGCGAACCCACCGAGACGCCCCTAGTGGCGGATCTGGAACAGGCCGCGGAAGTGCCGGTCGATCTCGATCTCGCGCAGGCCGCGGAAGATCTCGACTACGTCCGGCGCGGGTCCTCCCAATACGCGGTCTACCGGTTGAAACCGGGCGAAGCGCTGTATACCGCCGTCGTTGTTCGTTTCACGGACTTCCGCGAGAACGCGGATATCCTGCGCGCCTGCGACACCGTCCAGGACGAGAGCCGCATCAAAGACGTGCACGACATGAAGCCCGGCACCGAGATATTTATCCCCGTCGACATGTTATCCGACCGGTTCAAACCGGAAGGCAGCCGGCAGCGCCGGGAGTATGAAGAAACGATCGCGGAAGCAAACCGGCTGCGCGGGCAGGTCACGACCAAAGATCTCGAAGGCATCGTTGTCATACTCGATCCCGGCCACGGCGGCAAGGACATTGGGACCAGCACAATCAACCACGCCTACACGCTCTATGAAGACGAGGTCAACTATGACATCATGTGCCGCGTCAAGCGGATTCTGGAAACGCAAACCCGCGCGAAGGTTTACGTGACGATGCTCGATCCCAATCAGGGATACGAGCCACAGGACGTGGAACGCTTTACGCTCGACGAAGACGAAAAGGTGCTGAGCACGCCGAACTACTGGAATGAGAACGCCAAGATATCGGCGAATCTTCGGTGGTACGTGGCCAATTCCATCTACAAGAAGGAAACCAAGGCGGGCGTCGATCCGCGCAAGGTCATCTTTACCAGCTTTCACTGCGATGCCCTCTTCAACGACAAGCTTCGCGGGGCCATGGTGTATCTGCCCGGTGCGGCCTATCGCAAAGATCGGGAAACCGGCTGGCCGCCTGGAGCCTATGACAAGTACGCCGAGTACAAGGAGCAACCCGAAGCCCGTTCGACGGCCGAAGAGCGCCGGCGAGACGAGGCATTGTCCCGCAACTTCGCCGTGACCTTACTCGACGAACTCGGCAAGGCGCAGATCAAGCGACATAACGTGGGCGATCCGATCCGCCGCGTCATCCGGCAGGATGGCGGAAAAGAATACGTGGTCGCCGTGCTCCGCAATACCATGGTGCCTACGAAGGTTCTCGTAGAATGCGCCAACCTCACCAACCCCACCGACTGCAAATGGGTTTCCCAGCCCTGGTGGCGCGAACGCTTCGCCGAAGCGTATGTGGAAGCGTTGAAGGCATACTACCGTTAGGCCGGCTGATTCCGCGCACGCCTCGCCTCACCCACGGTAGCTGGGACCGCGTCTGGCAGGATTGATCCTAACGGGTCCGGCACCGAAACTACGTCAACTGCATTGGCGTTCTGAGAACAGATAAATCGGAGACGATTTCAAATTTGAGATCTCAGATTTGGAAAAACGCGATATCAAGGCGCGGGCCCGGGCCGCTTGATCCGCATGCGATACATACGCCACAGTGGCTGGGGTGACACTCGAAGGATCAGGGAATGCAACAGACGCGACGAGAGTTTCTCGCAACGACCGCAGCCGCCGCGCTCGGTTCCGTCTCATTGAGCTACGCCGCAGAGTCGGCGAAACGTCGGCCGAATTTCGTCGTCATACTTTGTGACGATCTCGGATATGGCGATCTCGGGTGCTATGGACATCCAACCATCGAAACGCCCCGCCTTGATCGCTTCGCGGAAGAAGGGCTTCGCCTGACGGATTGCTATGCCACGGCGCCGGTGTGTTCGCCGTCGCGCGCGGGCATGCTGACCGGACGCAACCCCTACCGGTGCAACATCCCTGACTGGATTCCCGAGGATTCGCCCATACATCTGCAACGCAACGAAATCACCGTTGCAACATTGCTCCGCGACGCAGGTTATCGAACCTGCCATAGTGGCAAATGGCACTGCAACGGAAAGATGGACGGCTCCCAGCCGACACCCGGTGACCATGGGTTTGATCGCTGGTTTTCCACGCAGAACAATGCCCAACCGAGCCATGCAAATCCCGTGAATTTCATCCGCAATGGCGAACCGATAGGGCCGATGGAAGGGTATTCGAGCACCTTGATTGTGGACGAAGCAAATGCGTTCCTCGACACGGTGGACGAGGATCCCTTCCTGCTTTTCGTCTGGTTTCACTCGCCCCATGAGCCGGTTGCTACAGCGCCATCTTTCCAAGAACGCTACGCCGGCGAGCCCGACGAGACGAAACGAATCTACTACGGAAACGTCACGCAGATGGACCACGAAACGGGCCGCCTCCTGGACGCCCTTGAAGCCCGCGGTTTACGCGACGATACCTTCGTCTTCTTTACCAGCGACAACGGCCCTGAGACTTTGAACCGTTACCGGGGCGCGGCCCGATCCCATGGGTCGCCGGGAAACCTACGTGGCATGAAGCTGCACATGTACGAAGGCGGCATCCGCGTGCCCGGGATCGTTCGCTGGCCCGGTCACAGCACCCCGGGCTCGGAGTCCGGGGAGCCCGTCAATGGTACCGACGTATTGCCGACCCTCTGCGGGTTAGCCGGTGTGTCTTTGCCGGACGACCGCCCGCTCGATGGGGTGGACATGGCGCCGGTACTGCGGGGCGAAGGACTCGATCGCACGCGCCCCTTGTACTGGCGGTACGACCGGGCCTTGAGCGACGCCAAAGTCGCCCTCCGGGACGGAGATTGGAAGGTCCTCGCGAACGGGGAGTTGGACTCGATTGAGCTTTACAACCTTCGGGAAGACCCTGAGGAGCGGGAGGACCGTGCACTGTCTGAATCGGAGACGGCTAGTCGCTTAACCGCCAGGCTCCGGGAAATCCACCAGGAAATCTTGGAGGAGGCGGAAACGCTTGGAGGGGTTCCTGCGTAACTGATTCCGGGACAATGTGTTGAGATACGAGTCTTTCCCTTGCCGTCCGGACGGGGACCACATGAGCGTTCGCGGCCTCATGCATGTCATGGAACGGACATGATTTCTTGGGCCTCGTGAATATATCGAACGGCGGGGGCCTCGGGGGTATCGCATCGAGCCAAGAATCTCGTTAACGTTTTGCAGTAGAAGGAAGTGAGCATGGCAAAGGCCTACTCCGAGTCCCAAAGTGCCGATTTCTTGCGCATGTTGGAAAAACATCGGGACGAGTTCTACCGCTACGCGCTGCGTACGGTTTGGGATTCGAATGTAGCGGAAGACGTTTTCCAGTCGGCGGTGCTCGCGGCGTATGAGAACTACCACAAGTTCACGCCGGGCACGAATTTTCGCGCTTGGGTCTACCGGATCATCACCAACAAATGCTTTGTGGCGAACCGGGAAACGAGCCGAACCTTCCAGCCATTGGAAAACGCTGAATTGAATCTTGTAACCGTGGAAGAGAAGCCGGGCTACGGCGACTTGCTTCGGAATCCATCCGAATTTCTGGAGCATTGTGGCGACGAAGTCCACCGGGCGTTTCGTCGGCTGAGCACCGCCGAGCGGTCGTGTATTTTGCTGCGGTCGGTGGAACGGTTTTCATACCAGGAGATCGCGGAGATTCTGGAGATGCCGGTCGGGACGGTGATGACGCACCTGTCGCGAGGGCGGGCTAAGCTCCGCAGTGACCTGCTGGATTACGCGCACGAAGAAGGAATCGTTCGAAATTATCCCCGGCTGGTCCCCCGCAAGGAGCTGAAGGATGATGGCAACAGAGAGCAAGGGACATTGTGATGAGTACGCAGCAAGATAACCTGTGGTCCGCCTATCTGGACGGTGAGTTGTCGGCGTCGGAAGCAGCTGCTTTTGACAGCTCGCTGTCGCCAACCGAGCGAGAGCGATTGCAGGCCGAAGTCCGATTTGAGACCGCGATGGGCGAGATTCTGGGGCGGGCAGGCGGCTGTCCGGCGGACGTGTGGGGCCGGACGATTGGTGCGATTTCGACGTCGACGGCACGACCCTCGCGGGAGACGCCTTGGCGGCAATTCGGCGCGTTGGCTGTCGCCGCAGTGCTGGTGCTGACGGTTGGTTTCGCGGTGTATCGCTCCGTGTTTGCCCTTCCGGTGTTTCTGGATGGCGATTTGGCTCCCGATGCACTTACCCATTTAGAGATTGCCTCCAGCGACGTCCGCGAAGTGAACGCGTATCTCCATGAACACGGCGTCACACTGACACTGCATCCGTTCGCGAATGGAGACGAGTTCAGCAGGCGGGGTCATCACACCGCTGTTCTGCTTGGCGCGTCGGAGGAAGAGTTCGCCGGTGACCAAGTGGCAGAAATTATCTACGAATGTTGTGGCAAACCGATCAAAGTGATAGTCGCTCCCAAGAGCGGCCCCGTGGGGGATGCGGTTCGGAAAGCCATCCGTATGGACGCCGTTCGCGACTATAGGACTATCGGCGACTATATTGCCGTTTTGGTTGGCAATCACCCGACTCGCGGTCTGCTCGAACTTCTGAGCGACGAACCGCCGGAGGTGCTCCAACACGTCTAGTTGCCGGGCACCGGTCTGAGCCACCGGCTACCGGACGCCAGACCCTGCGCATGCGCGTCCGGATCGCGTTATACCTGCCGCATCCGGACACTAGGTTGACTCCGTCAAGGCGGATGTCCATGGTGTATCAGTGGTCTCTGCCACCCTTGGTGTCCCTGGAACTCGTGAAATCGCAGGAAAACCCTACCCCGTGAAACGTACCGACGCTCAGAACGGGTTAGCCTGGCTCGCCGCCGGCGCCTTGGTGCTGGCGACCTGCGCGATCATCACCCTGTTGAGCCGCGAGTTTGTATACGGCGAATCTCACGCGGAGCGGCCCGTGCTCGCCGTGCTCGCCGCGTACTACCTCGGTTGGATTGGTTTCGCCGCGGCGGCTTTTTTGGTCTACCGGTCACAGTCAGGTTCGCTGCGGTGGATTCTTACCGTCGGAATCCTTGGCCGGATCATTCTTCTGCCTTCCAATCTCGTATTGGAGAACGACTGCTACCGCTACGTGCTGGACGGCGAGACAGTAAAGCATGGCGTAAATCCCTATCGTTGGGCGCCTGATGAGGTGGAGGCACGCGCCCCGGAAGCGTTCCGCCGCGAACTCGCGACGGATCGGGCGCAGCTCGTGTTGTCCCGAGTGGGATATCCCGAGATCCCCACCATCTATCCGCCTCTGGCGCAAGGGGCCTTTGCGGTCGGAGCCGCGATCGCGCCGTGGAACTGGATGGGTCAACGAATTGTGTTCTTGGCGGTGGATTTTGCGACCCAACTTGTCTTGCTCGGATTGCTGCGCGCCATCGGCAGACCATCGGGGTGGGTCGTGCTGTACGCCTGGAACCCGCTCATCCTAAAAGAGATCGCCAATTCTGCTCACGTAGACGCGCTCGTGGCGTTGTTCCTGGCCGTCTGTCTCTTCGGGCTGCTTGGCGCTGTACAGAGTCGTGGAAGCGCGTCTTGGTCCGCACTTGCTGGCGCCGCATTGGCCGCCGCCGTTCTCGGCAAATTGTACCCCGCGATCATCGCGCCGGTTTGCTGTCTCTACCTGATCGCTGCCGCTCCCGGATACACCGCGGCATCGAGTTTTCTGGCGGCGTTCTTCGGGACGTTCGTTTTGGGCTACCTGCCATTTTGGGGAGTGGGATTAGAACAACTGACTGCCGGGCTTCGCATTTATATAAGCGAATGGCAACGAAACGCGGGAGCTTTTGCCCTCATGAACGCCATGGTTCCATGGCCCAGAGTCGCCGCCGCGGGCATCGCACTCACGACAATGGCCCTCGCTTCCATGGCGGCGTTTCGTGCTCGCGGCAATTTCGGCCGGCTGGTCGCTGCGGTGCAATGGACGTATCTTGCGTGGTTTCTGTTTCTTCCAGCGGCCTACCCCTGGTATGCAATCGGCCTTATTGCGGTATCCGTCGTGCGGCCCCGGCTTTGGGTTGTCGTCCTCAGTGGCGCATTCGGTTTGTACTACCTCCATTTCTGGATCGACTATCACGAGTTTCCGGCCACGTGGCACGCCTGGACTGCGCTCATTGAGCACGGTGCGGTGTGGACCAGTTTGGCCGTCGCGACGTGTTGCCGGGCGTACGGGCGATGTGCGGAGTTGACTCAAAACCGCTGGGCCGACGATGACAGATGATCTGAGAAATCCATACCAGTGAGCCGGAGTGCATTCTCGGGAGCAATATTCCCTACGACTCGCGGTATGGACAGTGAATAGCATGTACTCCGGCGGTGCGCAATGGGGGATCGGAAGGTGTGCGGGAAGACGACATCAAATTGTCCAGCCCGCGAATCTATGAGGTGAGAAGGGGTCTTCGGAAAGTTGAACATGCGGCTTGTGAAAGCGACCGCGAAACGGTCTCTTTACAATCCTGATCGGACCACTTCTTGGCCCTGGACCCTCCCCTCCCCACCATTCTATACCGGGCCCGCGCCTACCCCGGGCGCGGGCCCCAGGGCCGCTTTGAAACCCGAGCTTGAGGTTCGACGCAATTGCGATATCAAGATTCCGCCAGGACATTCCATCGTATTTGGCCCTAAGCGGTTGAGGCGAATTCGTTCAGGGGATTGTCGATCTCGACCGTGTTGGCCGTCTCGAATGGTTTGACTCGCTCGAACGAAAAGAGAGACGGCCCCATGCGATGCGCGGACGGGGCCGTTGGACGTTACGGGTGAAACCTGCTAAATGGAAAGCGCGCGGTACTTTTTTCGCAGCGCTTGGGGGGAATCCGGCTGCACCTCGTCGATATTCTCGACGATCTTCGCGACGGCCTTGGCGATGTCGTCCATGTCTTTCTGGGTTCCCATGAGCACATGGTGATGCACGGCGACGCCGGTTGCGCGATGCGCGTCTTCGCAGATCGGCAAACTAAACCGCTTGGGATTGATCTTCTTCCAGTATTCCGGATTCAGCTTGTGACGGCGCTTGGTGTGGGGCTTGTACAGGCCGCATGCATTGAGCGGTTCGTAGGGCGGCTCGAACCCGGCAAGCGTTTCCGCTGCGAGGGCCGCACAGAAATGGCCGTTGTTGAGATCCTTGCGGCCAATTTTTGACCAATCCAGTCTGAACGTGAAATTGAAATAGCTGGCCTGTGTGATTTCCTTCCGGCGGCGCATGGGAACGATGCCCGGAATGCCGGCGAGTTGCTTGTTCAGGTAGATGGCGTTTTCGTCGCGCAGTTTGACCTGGCCATCGAGGCGGCCCAGACCGCCCAACAGGATTCCCGCCTGCCATTCCGTTAAGCGGTAGTTGCCGGACTGTACAGCATTGGTCATGTCGTCCTTGTAGCCGCGGCCGCAGTTGCGGAGCGAGTACAGGCGCTCGAAGAGTACGTGGTCCTGCGTCATGTTGAACCCGCCCTCGCCGCTGGAAAGCACCTTGCTTTCCTGAAAGCTGAAGGAGGAGATGTCGCCGAGGCTGCCGACACCCTTGTTTTTCCAGAACCCACCGTGCTGGTGAGCGCAGTCTTCGATGAGGTAGAGGCCTTTGTCTTTGCAAAGCTTCTGGATCTTCGTCATGTCGGGCATGCAGCCGTAGAGATGCACCACGATAACGGCCTTCGTCTTGCTCGTGATTGCCGCCTCGATGGCGGGGACGCTGATGCACCAGGTGTCCGGCTCGACGTCGGCAAGAATGGGGATGGCATTGACATCCAGGACCGCGGCGGCGGTTGCCTGCCAGGTCATGCCCGGCACGATCACTTCGTCGCCCGCGCCGATATCGAGTGCCTCGAGGGCCAATTGAATGCCGACGGTGCCGTTGGCGCAGCAGATGCCGTACTTGGACTTATGGTAGGCCGCGAACTCTTTGGCAAATTGCCATTCGTAGGGGCCGTCGTAGGACCAGCGGTTTGACTTGGTGATTGCGGCGAGGAGGTTTACGTCGCCGGCATCGTGAACCGGCCATTGGGGCCACTTCGCCGTCTTTCTGCGGACAGGCTTGCCGCCGTTGATTGCGAGCTTCGCCATGGAGTTCACCTCCCTTTCACGTTGGTGGTCGATTCGCGGGGAAATGGGACAAAAACGGCGCAGTCTAGCATGCCGATCTAAAGTGTTGCAAATGGGACGTTTATTCGGATTGCCCCGTTGGTTGGCGTTGTGCCGAAAGATTCGATACAACTACTTTTTTAACAACGCCTTATGCGAGTTTTACGATTTCATTGGGACGACCGTGAACAGAGCTGTTATGTAGGCCACAAAAACGACGAGAAGAAAGGCGCCTTCGGCACGGCTGATCTTGCGGTGGCTCATCATGATCGGCATGCAGGCAATACTCAGACCAATCATGACGGGCGTGTCGAGCCAGAGGACTTGCGGGCTGACTTGCTGGTTGCGAACAATGCTGGTGATGCCGAGGATGCCCAGCACATTGAAAATGTTGGACCCGAGAATATTGCCGATCGAGATGTCGGACTGCTTGCGCAGCGCGGCCACCAGTGAAGTGACGAGTTCGGGCGCAGAGGTCCCGGCGCTGATGATGGTGAGTGCGATCACGAGTTCCGACACGCCCAAGCTACGGGCGATGTTCACGGAAGATTCCACGAGCAGGTTCGATCCACCCACGAGCATGAGCAAGCCAACGACGATCAGCACGACGGCCACTGGCAGGCGCGATACTGGTCCGGAGTCTTCCGCACCCAACTGCTCGTCGAGTTCCTTGACGATCTCCGCGCCGGTTGCCGCGTTTTCCGAACGGGCGCTTCGGTAACCGCGCACGAGGAAGGCGACAAGCCCCGCCGCCATAAGCGCGCCTTCCCAGCGTGTAATCTCACCACCGGTCAGTACCGCGAGGAACGGTATGAACGCGGTTCCGATGACCAGCCAGACCTCGCTTCGCACGACGGACGTGTTCACGGGGATGGGGGCGATGAGCGCGGTCAGGCCCAGGATAAGCGCAATGTTGAAGATGTTGCTGCCGACCACGTTGCCGATGTTGATGTCGGCAAAGCCCTTCAGCGCCGCCGTAATCCCGGTGGCGAGTTCCGGGGTGCTGGTGCCAAAACCGACAATGGTGAGGCCGATAAAAAACGACGAAACACCCATGCGGCGCGCAAGGCCCGTGGCCCCGCGAACGAGTGCCTCGGCGCCAAGAGTCAGAATCGCCAGAGAACCAATCAACCCAAGAATGCTGAGGAACATTGACTATCCTTCGTCCTGTGCTGGTTCGTACCGTTATGGAGAGGGGGCCTCGTTGCCCGCGGCGAAGACGAACAGCACCGTTACGTACGCTGCGTACACGCAAAGCAAAAATACACCTTCACTCCGGCTGATGCGGCGATGGCTCATCATGATGGGCAGGCACGCGCAACTGACGGCCACCATGACGGGCAGGTCAAAGACGAAGACCTGACGGTTGACTGTCTGCGGGCTGACCAGGCTCGTGACTCCCAGAATGCCGAGCACGTTGAAGATGTTGGAACCGAGTATGTTGCCGATCGAGATGTCAGATTGCTTGCGCAATGCGGCGACAAGGGATGTGAAGAGTTCCGGCGCAGAGGTTCCCGCGGCGACGATGGTGAGCGCGATGACCAAGTCGGACACGCCCAGCGAACGGGCGATGTTCACCGATGACTGAACCAGCAACGTTGAACCGTAGACCAGCATTCCGAGTCCGATCAGAATCAAGACGACCTGGCCCGGTACGGAAGCACGCGAAAGCGGGGCCGGTACCTTCATCTCCGCGGCGATTTCAGCGGTCAATTCAGCGGACAGTCGTTCCGGTTCCTGCCTGCCCGCGCGGTAGCCGCGCGAAACATAGACTACCAGCCCCACCACGAGCAGGGCGGCGAAAGGCCGGATGATCTGGCCGCCGGTTGCCAACGTCAGGAAGGGGATAAGCGAGGCGCCAATCACGATCAGCACTTCGTTGCGAACGACCGCGGTGTTCACCGGGATGGGCGAAATGAGTGATGTCACGCCGAGAATGAGCGCGATGTTGAAAATGTTGCTGCCGACCACGTTGCCGAGATTGACGTCGGTGTGGCCCTGCAGGGCGGCAGTCAGGCCGGTGGCGAGTTCCGGGGTGCTGGTGCCGAAACCGACAATGGTGAGGCCGATAAAGAACGACGAAACACCCATGCGGCTGGCCAATCCCGACGCACCGCGCACGAGCGCTTCCGCTCCCAGCGTGAGGATCGCCAGGGAGCACACCAACCAAATCAGCGAGAGCCACATTGTCGTGCCTTTCCGCAGTTGCGGACCAATCCGCAACGGTCCCCGTAGCCAACGGCAGGGTCGCGGAAGTATATCAGGCACAGGAAACAATGCGCATGGTGACGCTGATTCCCATAGGTTCCACTCGAAAACAAGCCCGGCGCAGGTGTACACTCTTATGCATATGCTTGGGAGTGAGTAGTAATCCCGGGCGTAAGCCTGCTGCAGGGAGCGCACCATGACTGAACCGAAATCCGATCCCATCTGGGAATCCATCCGCGCAGAAGTCGCCGAGGAGGCCCGTAAAGAGCCCATGCTGGCGAACTTCCTGTATGGCGTCGTGTTGAATCACAAGAGCCTGGAGGACGCGTTGACGTTCTTGCTCGCGGCAAAGTTGGAGAGCACGACGATCACGGCCATATCCCTGCGTGACCTGTTGGACGAGGCATACCGAAGCGACCCGGCCATCGGCGTGGCGGTACGCAACGATATCAAGGCCATTGTGACCCGCGACCCGGCTTGCGGCGGGTATTCGGTGCCGCTGCTGTACTTCAAGGGTTTCCATGCGCTGCAATCCTACCGCGCGGCCCACTATTTCTGGACGCACGGCCGGCGCTCGTTGGCCCTGTTTCTCCAGAGCCGGATATCGCAAACCTTCGCGGTGGACATCCACCCCGCCGCGCGCATCGGGTCGGGGATTCTCATCGACCACGCGACCAGCGTGGTCATCGGCGAGACGGCTGTGGTGGAGGATGACGTGTCCATGCTGCACGAGGTGACCCTTGGCGGTACGGGCAAACAACATGGCGACCGTCACCCAAAAATTCGCAAGGGGGTGCTCATCGGCGCGGGGGCAAAGATACTGGGCAACGTGGAAGTCGGCGCTGGCGCCAAAATCGGCGCGGGCAGTGTGGTACTGAAACCTGTGCCGCCTCATACCACCGCCGCTGGCGTGCCTGCGGAGATCGTGGGTACCACCCGCACGGATATTCCCGCCCTGGAAATGGATCACCGCATCAGCAACGGCGAGGGCGACGGCATCTAGCGAAGCGGAGGCGCAACCTTCGTTGGATGAATGGCCTCCCCGAGGTGCCTCGGGCATCCTGCCCGTGATTCGAGGTGCCATGGCCTTCCAGGCCATGCTCCGTCATGGGCATCCTGCCCATACACGCACTGTTCACTCAAACGCCGCCCGCCGCGTATCAATCGCGCTACCGAACGCAATTATCGTAAGCAACGCAACTGCCATGAGTGCCGAGAATCCGCATGCAAATGCGAGCGGCTTCGGACCGTTTTCCAATCCACTGCACCAACTGCTGCCCGCAGCCCACAACCCAATCGCGATCGGCCCGGCGAGAATCCCGAGCACGATCGCAAGTGCGGGTCGCCGGTAATACGCCGACGCAAACCAGCTCAAGCCGAAGGCCAACGCGCCGCCGTTGACCAGGGCCAAACCCATGACAACGAAGGGCGCTTCGTTCCACATGGTCCAGGTGAAGGCGGCGCCGAACCGGAGGTTCTGGTCTGCGGCGTTGTGGGCGACGATGAGTACGCATGCGTTCACGGTGCCGACGAGCGTTGCCGGCACGAGTGCCACGGCGACCTTGCTCCATTGTGCTTTCAGCCAGGGGATAGGCAGCGCCGCAAGGAACCGCCTCGCGCCGATGGCGTTTTCGTGGGCCATCTGCACGCCACTCCAGAACGCAAAGACCAGCACGCTCAGACCGATGCTGGCCAAGGCTCCGCCGCGCAGATAGGCGGCGGGTTCGCCGTTGAGGACCGAGGCGGCTGCCGCGACCGGGTAGGGAATTGCGACGACGAACAAGCCCAGCGCGATGGCCAGGCGGACTATTCGATAGTCCTTCCAGAAGAGCGCGTGGAACTCGCTGCCGCCCGATACCGGCGCTTCGCTTCCATCTGGCGCGGAGTCATGCACCCGATTGGGTAGAAATACGGAAATCGCATCGTTCACCGCGAGGCCGAAGCGGACGTACAACAACGTGCCGCCGAGGATGCCGGCAGCTCCCATCGCGGTCATGAGAAAGACGGCCGTCCAACTTAAAAAGATGGGACTCTCCGCTGAGAAGTACCACCGCGCGGCCGCTTGCGCGAGGTACACCGGGACGAGGGCCATCAATCCCGCGAAGGCGGCGCCTACGGCGGAGTTCAGGAAGAACGAAAGCAACCACGCGATGCCGAAGACGAAGAGTCCGGACGCGATGAATCCGGTCATGGCGACGGCCACCATGCCGAGGGCGTGCCATTCGAGGCCCATGCTGCGCATGGAAATAAGCAGGATCGCGAGACTGATCGCCCAGAACGCAGCGACGAGGCCAAGCGAGACGATGAGTTTGCTGGCCGCCAAGCGACCTCGTTTCACGGGCAATCCGGCGAGAAAGATTGCCGAACTGTCTTCGGCCTCGCGCGCGAAGGCGTACCCGCCCATCAAGGCGCAGATCAGGATCGACGTGAACCGGGTCAATGACGCGCCGCCCGCGATCACCTTATCCCAACCGAACCCGTTCGGGTCCATGTATACCAGGAGAAAGGCCAGCGCGTACGAAGCGATTACAAGCGCCACGCCCGCGAGAAATACGTCGCCGAAGATACGGAGATCTTTCCAGAGAAGGCCCTTCATGCCGCGCGGCGCGCTCCCTTGATGAAGGCTTTGAAGATCGCTTCGAGATTGAGCGGACTAACCTCCACTCGTTCGACGTGCGGGTTGCTTCGAAGGGTCGCCAATTCGGTTTCGGACATATCGAACACCGTAAGCGAAACTACGCGGTCCTGGGTGTCAAACAGGATGGCGCTATCCGGCCGCGGAATCGAGTCGCTGCTGGGTTTCAACGTCACCGTAATATCTCTCGTCTTTTCCAGCAGGTCGTCACGACTCGCGCATACGAGTAAGCGCCCTTCGTTGATAATGCCGATGGTGTCCGCCACTTTCTCGATATCGGACATGATGTGGCTGGAGAACAGGACCGTGCGCGGGCGGATCTGGATGAGCCGGTTGACGCCTTCGAGAAACTCTTCGCGGATCAAGGGGTCCAGGCCGGTCGTCGGCTCGTCCAGGATCAACATGTCGGGGTCGTGGCACAGGGCGAGGATCAAGGCGAGCTTCGTCGTCATCCCGTGGGAGAGTTGCTTGACCTTCTTGCGCGGGTCGAGCCCATACTCGCGCAGCATGGTTTCGCACAGCGCGTCGTCCCAATGAGGGTAGAAGGATCGGGTGAACCAGAGCACTTCGGCGATGGTCATCCACGGATAGATGTGATGCCGCTCCGGCACATAGCCCACGCGCAAGCGGATTTCGTGGGCGTTGCTGCGCACGTCGTGGCCGAGCACGCGCACCTCGCCGGACGTGGGCGGCGTGAGGCCCATGAGCACCTTGATGGTCGTACTCTTCCCTGCGCCGTTGGGCCCGAGCAGGCCAAAGGAACAGCCTTCGGGAATCGTGAGGTCCAGACCATGGACACCGTCGCCGTGGCCGTATTCCTTGTGCAACCCCCGGATCTCGATGGGCGCAACGCCAATCTCCGGACTCGCCGTCGCCGTGGTCATGGGAAATCGCCTCCCGCCTGAGTTAAGGAATCTCACTCTACGGCAAAGACTGGAAAAGGGCAAGGGCTCTAGGGGCTGCCAGGGTTTGCCCTCGCTGTGAGAATTCGGGCGGCTCCGCGGATCCAATTATTGATGCATCAAGATGTCGGCCAATAGACTCGGACCAAAGGAATCAGTGCTCGCGTTTCGGTATCCAGATTCTCGTAGTGTTGGAGGAGCAAGGCTACGAGTGCATCGAGGTCTAACAACGTCAGCGGTACCGTCGCACGTTCGGCCTCGTAGTGTGCTTCCCGCGTAAAGCCACCCGTACTGATATATAAACCGCGATCGTTCTGCCGCAGTGCCCCAATAAAGCTCCGCACCGCGGGCGCACCCATTGGTTCCTTGGATCTATGTTTGACTTCGACGCGTATCCGGGGTTGCTCTAACCCCAATCCATCCGGCGAAGCAATGATATCCTTCCCTCGATCCGCACCAGGACCTGAGACAATGGTCCGATACCCCATCGCGCGAAGGATGCCTGCAATCAGATCTTGCATTTCATCCCACGCGAGTTTCTGAACTCGATCCTTCGTGAATTCGTAGCCCTGAGCGAGCACATCCTCTCGGATTCGTTCGAATTCTTCTGTTTGTTCCTCGACAGGCGCTGAGGGTCTAGCACCTTTTAACAGCCCATCCAGTTCGTGCCACACAGTCTGACCAATCTTGAAGATGGTTTGAATCGCACCTAACGTGTTGCGCGCGTCAGTTGATAAATCGTCGCGATTGACTTTTCCTGCCCAAGCGACTTTTCTCGTGTGTGGGTGGTCAGAGACCAACTGTGGGTTGAATTCGTAGCCCCCATGAATCTCGCCAACCAAATACTCGCGTGTGTCCGTGTTGTACGAAACCACCGGGTCACCGGGCTTCATGTCCAGGAGAAATGCGCCGACCTGAGTAACCGAACTCACCCACTGTCCCGGCTTCCAGTCCGGATATTCTCTCTCTATTAAGGCACGAAGGGCCTTCTTCTCCGTTATGGTGGAGAGGTCCACCAACTGTGACCAACCTATCGCAATGACTCCGCGCTCGTAGAATTCGTCTATCACATATCCTGCACGGCCTGCCCTGACCATCCACGCTGTTGACATAATAACCCCGCTGTCCAGACGGACTCTTGATTGCCGGAATCAAATAGGATCAACGATTCTTCATCCATAGGTCGTCAAAAAGTACGCGCGGTTTGCCAAACTCTGCGGCGGCAGCGCCAAGCAGATCCTGCAAGGCGAAGAACTTCTCCCGTCGGTCAATCTCGCGTATTTGCCTGAAGCATAGTGCCACACCACATTCACGAAGTTGCCGAATTACAATGCCATCTATCGGCACGTATAACCAGGGCGAGATGCGGACAGCGTCTTTCTCAGAGAAGTATCGTGTCCGCAAAACCATGTCACGGCAGTAGAGACACAGAATCTTAGAAGCATGTCCCCACTTGTAGCCAGGCTCGATTTGTGGGCGGTTTGGATTGTGGCGTCTTATGACGCGAGCCACTTTCTCTAGTTCTCGCTCGAACCAGTTGCGAAACGCCGCTTCATTGGAAAGTGCTAAAACTCCATCGATCTTGACTCGCTCCAAACATGATATCAGGTGAGGCCGTGTCCCCTTACGGAATACCCGAATCACAGACGCACCCAATACTTCACGTGCCGTCCTTTGGCGAACGGCCGTCTTTTCATCAAAGAGGATGGTCTTGTACGCGAGTCGCAATTTGACAGGAATATCCATTGCGGTTCTCTCTCATTGAAACAATTATACTGTGTGGTACTGGAGATACCGAACTCACAGATTAACCTCGACAACCTCCTCGAAAATGGAAGGAGGTATTGGCTCGCCGTGGGCGGCGAGGCTTTCGAGGTACCCACGAATGGCCTCGGTGGCGTTCTCCAGCGCTTCCGCATGGGTCTGCCCCTGAGAAATACAGCCGGGCAGCGTGGGGACCTCGGCCACGAATACGCCATCTTCGTCCTGCTGAATCAAGACCCGGTATCGCAACGGGAAATCTCCTCTGATTCGACCGGCATTTCGCGATCGGACTATCCAGCATTAACGATACCACAGTTCTGCCGGGGAAACCGCGTTCCGTGGGAGGGCCTTTCCCAACGACGATCAGACGGATCGGTCCGATCGGCCGGATCGGTCCGATAGCAAGAGATTATCCCTTCGGCGTGAGTATCACGTAGTGCGGCAGGCCCACGTAATCAAAGTTCCCCAGCACTTCGCTCGCCGGGGCTTGGTCGGGTTGTTCGGCCTGGTACTTGACCTTGACGAAGTTTTCGAGGCGCGCGAGGACGTCCGGGTCTTTGAAGGTGGTCTCGTTCATGACGAGACAGTTCTTGCACCAGGTGGCCCAGAAGTCGATGAGGACGGGCCTGTTCTGTTCGAGCGCGAGGGCGAGGCCTTCGTCGAGGGAGGAGGTCCAGCCTTCTTCGGTGAGGTTCTCGGCGCTGGCGACGACGGCTTCGCGGTCCACGAGATAGCGATCGCTGAAGAGGGTGTAGCCGAGATAGGCGTAGTACAGGGCGAAGCCGAGGATGAACACGCCGAAGGCTTGTTTCACTCGGACCATCCACATGCCCGGCTTCGGCAACAGCGACAGTCCCGCGCCCGCGAAGGGCCAGGGCAGGGCCATGCCCACGCCTAAAAGAAAAGGCAGCACGAGGCCGACGGGTGATCCGTCGGCATAGGCGTCCTGCGCGTAGAGGATCACGGCGATGACGACGGGCGCGACGCAGGCGCCTGCGAGCAGCGCGTTGATGGACCCCATAATGAAGGCAAAGATGAAACTGCCCTTTTCCTTCTTGATGCCCAGCTTGCTCTGAAACTTAGAGAAATCGATCAAGATCAAATCGAACATGGCGAGGGCGAGAATAATAAAGACGATCGCGATTCCGAAGTTGAACCAGGGGGAGGCGTTGATCGTGCCAAAGGTACCCGCGCCGAGCACGGCGACGAGACCGAGGATGCCGTAGACGGCAGCGATGCCGAGTCCGTAGAGTCCGCCGAGGCCGAATCCTTTCGCGCGCGATCCGGCTTGCGCGCCCGCGCCGATGATGGCGAGGTTAATGGGGATAAGCGGCAACACGCAGGGCGTCAAGTTCAGGGCCAGTCCACCCACGACCGTTAATAGCACAATCGCGATAAGGCTTTTTCCCGCGAAGAAACTGGATTGGGAGAATCCTTCGCCGCTTTCCGACGCGTCGACAAACGCGATAAATTCCTCCGGCTTCAAATAGCCGCCGGTCTCCCCGGCGATGGTGAACTGGGGTAGAAGTTCCTTCCAGTCGCCGGCCGCCGCCGACTGTGACTCGTCCGGCTCGTCCGGAATTGGCTCATCGACAACCGGTGCGGCGCCCTCGCCAAACGCAATGCGGCTGAACACGCCGGATTCCGTGGCCGTCGGGGATTCGCCCCCTGCCAGCACCGTAAGCGGGATGGTGAGATCGACGGTCTTCGGCGCGAGGCATTGGGTATCGTTGCAGGCCTGGTACCGCAGATGCGCGGGTATCTCGATGGTTCCCGCCGAAACGGTGTCCGCGACCTGTAAAACAATGCCGATGGGCACTTCACCTTCGTACACGGCGACGGGCTGGTCGGGGGAGAAGGAGAAGTTCTTGTTCTCCGCTTCGGGATAGACGATCTCGACGACCGAGATGCCCTCTGGAACATCAAGGGTAACGGCCGTAGCGATCAGGAATTCTTCCAAGGGCTCGTGAGCGTTGATGTGGTACGGCTCGACAACATCCGCGACGATGGCTGCGCGGATGCTGCCGCCGGGGACTACGCCCGATTGTTTGAGGACGACCTCGGCGGAGAGGACGTCGGGTTGGTTTCCGAATTGGGCCTGCGCGGGAACGCATACGAAAGCTATTGCCAGCAATGCGAGGGCGATGGTTCCCCGACTAAGAGAGCTGAACATTGTGATTGGGATCGAAGCAAAGAACATCCCCCTTGATCCCCATTCAAAGGGGGAATGGGCGCGCGCTTCGCGGCGCGCGAGTCTGCATAGCGAGACTTTCGAATAGTCGATACGCTTCGTGCGGCCTAAGAACCGCCGATTACGGGATTCCCCCTTTGAAGGGGGATCAAGGGGGATGTAATTCTTTCTTGAAATCATGTTCGTTCTACATCCTTCGTAATGCTGAAACTGCCCGATCTCATTCGGACGATTTGGTGACATTCGACTCGATCACTTACCACTGCTTGATACGCCGAGGACCTTCAGCAAGTCTTCCGGCGTTGTCACGGGTTGTTTGCAGGCAAAGTTCTCGCACACGTACACGGCTGGTTCGCCGTTTACCAGCGATTTCGACGCCAGCAAAGGCACACGTTTCTCCAAGGCCTCGGCTTCCGCGCTCGACGGATCGATCAACGCGACCACCTTATTCGGAATGAAGACGCCGTTCAACGCATGGAGATAGGCCTGGACCGGTTCCGAATCCGGAGCCCCGGCGATGGCGATTTCCCGCGTGGGGCTGAGATGAAAATCGGCGACGCAGAGCATCTTCATGAATCCTCGCGGGGCGCTCTCCATGTTGGCCGTATTGATGCGCAAGATGCGTTCGGCTTTTTGCGCGTAGTCGCGGTTGTCCGTCAACTTGGCCAAGCGCGCCAGCGCCCAGGCCGCCATGGAATTGCCCGAGGGTTCCGCGCCGTCGTACGTGGGCTTGGTGCGCGTCAACACGTCCTGCTGGCCTTCACGCGTGAAATAGAACCCGCCGTTTGCGTCGTCCCAGAAGAGGTCGATCATGCCGGTGGCCAACCAGTCCGCCTCGTTCAACCAGCGTACATCGAAGGTGGCTTCATAGAGATCGATGAGGCCCGTCGCGAAGAAGGCGTAGTCGTCGAGGTAGCCGGGAATGCGCGACTCCCCGTTACGATGACTGCGCAACAGCACGCCGTCCTTCGTCATCTCGAACAAGACGAAGTCGGCGGCGCGAACCGCGGCCTCGCGGTAACGCTCGTCGCCGAGCACCGAGTAGGCCTGCGCGAGGGAGCCGATGATCAGGCCGTTCCACGAGGTCAGTATCTTGTCGTCAAGTCCGGGGCGAACGCGCTGTTCGCGAATCTTCATGAGCTTTTCACGACATGCGGCGACTCGTTTCTCCAACTGGTCACGCGTAATGCCGGCTTCCTTCGCGATCGTCTCTGGTTCCTTCGAGATGTGCAGAATGTTGAGCCCGGAATGATAGGACTCGTGGGACGTGAAGTTGCCGTCCGGCTCAACGCTGTAATAGTCGCAGAAGAGTCTCCCGTCTTCCTCTCCGAGGTGCTTTATGATGTCGTCGAACTTCCACGTATAGAAGATGCCTTCCTTCCCCTCGCTGTCGGCATCCTCGGTGGAATGAAACGCGCCTTCCGGATCTTGCATGTCGCGGATTTCGTAGTCCAGGACTTCCCGCGCGACGCGGGCGAATAACGGGTCTCCGGTTGCCTGATACGCGTCGAGGTAGACTTCGCTCAATTGGGCGTTGTCGTACAGCATCTTCTCGAAATGGGGCACCAGCCATTGCGCATCCACCGAGTACCGATGAAACCCTCCGCCCAGATGATCGTACATGCCGCCGCGATACATTTCGGTGAGCGTTTGCGTGGCCATTTCAAGGAGATCCGATTCGCCGGTGTGCGCGTGCTGGCGCAGCAGCAATTCGATGCTAGGACTCGACGGGAACTTGGGCGCGCCGCCCCAACCGCCGTGGATGGAGTCGAAGGTCTCGCGCAAGTCGCCCACTGCGGCCTGCAACAGCTCGACGGCGAGGTTGCCTTCCGCGCCGGTCCGCATGTCTTGACTATTGCGCACGTATTGCGTGAGTTGTTCCGCGCTCTTCATCACTTCGTCGCGCCGATTGACCCAGGCGTCCGAGATGGATCGCAAGAGGGTCTTGAAACCTGGCCGCCCCATCATGTCCTGCGGCGGATAATAGGTGCCGCCGTAAAACGGCTTGAGTTCGGGCGTGAGAAACACGCTCATGGGCCAGCCACCGCTGCCGGTCATGATCTGCACAGCGGTCATGTAAATCTCGTCGATATCGGGCCGCTCTTCGCGATCCACCTTGATGGAAATGAAACGCTCGTTGAGGATTTCCGCGACCGATTCGTCCTCGAAGGACTCGTGTTCCATCACGTGGCACCAGTGGCAGGCGGCGTAGCCGATGGAGAGAAAGATCGGTTTGTCTTCGTTGCGGGCGCGCTCAAAGGCCTCTTCGCCCCAGGGATACCAGTCGACGGGATTGTGGGCGTGCTGCAAGAGATAGGGGCTGGTCGCATCGATCAGGCGATTCGTATGTTTCGGCGCGGTCTCATGTTTGGTCGCCATGTCGCTCGTCTCCTCTGTCGTAGAAGGCTCCTGCCCGAACGCGTGCGCGGCAACGAAAGTTATGCCGAGCGCATAGCGCTTCACGTTCACGGGCAGGGTGGGGAATTTCGGGAATTTCGCCATGATCGAGCAAACACGCGCCTTTCCAAGGCCATTCCATTGCGTTCCTTGTGGACTATCGCCTCGCGACACAGCTTATGTATTCTATCCACTGGCCAATTAGAAGTCATGCGCGCGAATGCGCGAGCACGAGAGGGGTTGGAACAATGCAGATTCTGAAGGGGCTCTACCAGGTGGGCGGCGATTTGAATGGCGTGACCTGGGCGGGGGTCGATGCAGGGTACGAAGATGGGAACACGTACGTTCTCGACGCGCCTGACGGCTTGCTCCTATTTGATTGCGGGTGCGGCGACACGCTGGACCAGATCTACGACAACATGCGGTACTGGAACCTCGCGCCGGAAAACATCAAGGCCTGCATCCTGACTCATCCGCATTTCGACCACACGGCGGGCGCGCATTTCTTGAAGGCGCGGGGAGTCCCGCTTTGGGCGCATGCCAACACAGCCGAGGCCATGCGCGCCGGCGACGAACGGTGCTGCGGCTATCTTTATCACAAGGTGTACACGCCGTGCGAAGTGGACCACGAACTTCAGGACGGCGACCGCATCAACGTACTCGGCATCGATATCGAGGTCATGCATCTTCCGGGTCACAGCATGGGGTGTACGGCGTACTTCTTCGACTACGAAGGAAAACGAATCGTGGTGAGCGGCGACGTCATCGGCACCTTGCTGGCCGGCGATTTCGGGTGGAGCGGTTCGATCGATTTCAATAAACCGGTTTACATGGAGTCGTTGAAACGTTTTGCCCGGATCGACACGGATATGATGCTGCCCGGGCACGGGATGATCTATTTCCACAAACCGCGGCGCCGCGTGGAGCAAGCCCTGAACAGCGCGCTCATGGAGTGGCGTTGAATTGCGCTGCCCATCGCTTCGAGTTCCGGATGGACAATAGGCGAAGGCCCGATTATTCCTGGTCTTCGATCCCGAGGGACTCGTACTCCCAATCGGCCAGCGGGGTCATATGGTCGTAATCGGGGTCGATGCCCAGTCCGAATCCGGGTTGCTCGAGTGATACGAGGTTGATTCGGCCGTCGCGAATACGCAGGCGTGCGGTGTCGCGGAAGGGCTCGTACAGCGTGCCGTGGGTGTCGAGGCAATCTGCCAATTCGAACGGCGAAACGTGGGCGAGCGTGCCGCAGTAGTGGTGGCCGTTGCGCTCCGCATGGGTGAGGCCCAGCGCGCTGAGGGTACAGAGGTCCTGCTGCAATGGCACGATGGGTTGGTTGCAGAGGTCTTCTCCGGATAGCAGATATCCATCGCCATCGGCGCCGTTGTAGTAATCGACGAGCATCTTGTTCAGGAAACCTTTGAAGACCCCTTTGCAGTTCTTCACGCTGACACCCCGGTACCCGAGGGCCACGGCCTGTTTGAAGGATTCCACATCGTCGTCGGACTCATCGATGATGACCGGGGGCAGGTCGCCGGCGCGTTCCAGGCCCGCGGCCCCCTCGTCCGACAAGGCCGCGGCACGTTCGATCGGTTGCTCGATAAAAATGACCCGTTCCAGTAGATTGCGCAGGCCGTTCTCATACTCGAAGGCCGCGTACCAGGATTCCAACGCATCGCAACTTGGGAACTGCTCGTTGCCGTCCAGTGTCACTTCGTACTTGCCGGGCAAAACTTCGTCCAACAGCCGCGCGATTGCGGTTAACCGAGCGCGGTCCACATCGAGGTCGGCGGAGACTTTGATTTTGAAGTAGCGCACACCCGCTTCGCGAATCCACGCTTCGAGACTCTGGGGAATGCCGTCGTCCAATCTATCGCCGGGCGCGATATCGGCATCGTGAATGGGATCGCCGAGCCCGACGGTGTGACGAACGAACATGCTGCGCGCCGGGGCGACCGCGACGGCCTCCCGCGGCTGACGCCCCTGCAGTTCATCGTGAACCGCGCCGGGATCGATGCCGAGCACGTTTTCCCGGAGCGCGCTGTGAAAGTCCATCCCCGCGAATTTATTGGTCGCGTCGATCAGGGCGCGCTCGATGATCGAGGAACCGAAGCTCCCGGTTAGGCCGTTCAACCCCACCAGCGACGCCGCTTCGAGGGTGACTTCGCAGGCCTCCTGCCAGATATCGAAGGCTGGTCGAAGCTGTGCGCCCACATCGCGGTAGGCCTGTGCCCCGGTTTTGGCGGCGAGGATCAGGTCGCTGATGTTCCGGCGATACGACTTGTCCGGTGACTTGTCAAACCACTTGGGGGGCAGCATGTCAGCGCTCGCCCCGTAAGCCGTGGCGCCTTCCCCACAGCGTGCGACAAGCCGTGCGTGAAAGAGCGGTGCGGCAACCAGGCAGGCTTTGCCATACCGGAACGGCAATCGCATCGTCACGTTGCGCATAAAGAATTCAATGGATTCAATCGCAACCGGGATGACGTTACCAACGCTCATCGTTTTCTCCACACGGAGTACGGATACAGGCTGAGATTGGAATTCAGGTAGCGGGGATCGTGAGAGACTTCGGCGAGCGCCCACTCCGGTTTGATGAATGCTTGTTCCGGATCGTCCAACTCCACCTCGGCGACAATCAGTCCCTCATTTGCGCCTTCGAACACGTCGATTTCCCAGCGCATACCGCCGTAATCGGCATAGTAACGGGTCTTCTCCACGATTCGGCCAAGACAGGCCTCCTCAAGTAGCTCCTCTGCGTCGTCCAGGGGAATCTCGTACTCGAACTCCATCCGTTCGATCTCGACCGTGGACGTCTTGATGTTCAGCGTTCCCACGCTGTCCATGATCCGCACGCGAACGGCCACTGGAGGACCGATTGAAAGATACCCTTGTTTGCAATGTTTGAACCGATCGGTTGGGCGCCACGCCTCCCGGTTTACGAGAAACTTGCGTTCAATCTCCAAGGCCATAGTCAAAACTTCTCCATCGCCCGGCATTTCGTTCTTGATTACATTTGCTCGTCCGCGGTAGGACCGTAAATCTGCGGGAGGGGGACATCGTTCATTCGCAGGTACACCGTAAGCTGACCGCGGTGGTGGATCAAGTGGCTTACGAGAAAGCTGCGCAGCACTTCCATCCGCGGCGCTTCGATCACCACGTTGCCTTCCCACTTCATGCGCCACGTGTTCGATACAGCGCCCTCTTCCGCGCTTTCCAAGGCCTTGCGCGCGTCGATGACGTTCATGTCGAAGGTCTTCAGCAATTCGTCCCGGTCTTTCGCCATGAAGGGCTTGTAGGTATCGGGACCCATATCGAGTACGTCGTCATTGACGACCCAGGCCGCCCATTGAGGATTCTCCGCAATATGCGACGCGAGCTGGCCCAGCCCCATGGACTTGTCGTGCGGTTTCCATCCGAATCGATCTTCCGGCACGCGTTCCAGGATCCGCCGCGTCGCGGCGCATTCCTTCACAAACTCCTCAATAAACGGCGCCAATTGGCTCATGTCGTTTCTCCCTTTGTCACACCAGTCCCACGAGGTTGGGTTGCAGCCCGGGTGTTATTGTAGCGGGTCGAAGTCACACGGGCAACGCAAGGACTCTTGGGCTGGAAGCCCAAGGCACCTCGAAAACACGGCCTGGTAGGCCGTGTCACCTCGTGCCAAGGCGGGAGAGTGGGGTTTTCCAGCCCGCTTTTTCGGTAAGGAATGGAGTTCTACGGAACCTTCTCAACAGGGGATGGAACGCGTCGAGCGCTGCAAACGGGTATGACTCCCTACGAATTGAGCGATTGGCGTCACGGGTTGGAAAACCCGCGCTACTGGGAGTCCTGATGGTTCTGTGGTGGAATCACCCGCAACCCCGAGCCGCCGCGCGCGCTTGGCCCGAGCTTGCCACTACGCGCATTCGTTAGCAGGGCGCGGCACTCGCGGACCGCGTTGATAACGACTCGTTCGACGTCCTCGTGCTCGGCAGCACGGGGTTGCCGGGTGAATCTCCACCGGTCAGCGTTGACGTCTCCCTCCGAGGAGCCCGTTCGCTTCCGCATCGCGAGCGGGCCGCCGGTTTGGTCGCTTCCTCTTCCGCGGAGGACGGACGCTCCCCGCCGATATGTCCGTATTCAGGCCGAGCAGCCGTTTTGAATGTCGATTGCCGGACAGCAAGAACCCCCGGCTGGGGATCCGGGGGCTTTGCTGGGACCGTGCTTTTCCGTCTTCTAAGCGAGACGTGTGGAATAGAGCAATGGCCGTGCCAATCGAAGTCGCGAGGCGCAAATTCGGGCTAAACCCAATAGCGACACCACGCTATTCAAATTGCGATCAAAATCGGCCCTCGGTTCCCCGTTGACGAATTCTCGCCAGACTGACGAACTGCCGTCATCGCGCCGCCCAATATGTGTCGAAGTATTATTCGCTTTGCAGTTTTACCCTGTTCTGTCCATGATTCGATAGGCACTCGTCCTGCGAGGCCAAGGTGTTGAGTGATCGCCGGTAACCTGCGTTACGGGAAATACTTGCAAAATCTCCGCCTTTCAGGCACCCTTCAATGGGGAAGGTATAGGGAGACCACTATGCCTAGCAGTGAAACAACGCAGTTGCGCATTTACTGCGTTTGCGGGCAGAAGATGAAGGTGTCTGAAGACATGTTCGGACGCCCGGGCAAGTGCGTGGCGTGCCGGCAGAAGATCCGCATCCCGCGTCCGGAAGAGCTTCCCGCCAATACCAGCGAACTGTATCTGAAGGACCATCCCGAGTTCCTGCGCAAGGTCAAGCACCGTCCCGTTGACGAGCGCGAGGTCTCCCCGCCCGCCGAGGAGGATGGAAAACGGAAGCGGCTCTCGGCACCCATCGACGTGCTGGAACCCTTGCGACTGCTGTGTAGCTTGCGCGCGATTGCCGACAAGCAGATTCGCGCCTTGGACGAGTTGAGTCCCAAGGCCGCAAAAGCGGAAAGCGCGAACCGGGCCGAACTGCTGGGGCACCGCACGCGCATCAAGAATCTCCAGGCTGATCTTGAGGAAGAACTGCGCCAACGGCTGATGGAGACGGCGATCGAGCTGAGTTCCGTTCAGGAGAAGATCGCCGAATTGAGCCTGGCAGTGCGCGTCGGGGAGGTCTCGTTTCCGGAATACCAGGAGCACGTGGAACGTCTGCGGCGCAAACGCGATCACTTCGAACGACGTCAAACGAATCTTCGCGGCTGGCTGACGGTTGAGGATCCCTACAGGGCAGGCGGGCTCCAGGATGTGTCGTTGAGCCAGATTCCGGGTTCGCTTCCCCGCATCACGCTCCCGGGGGAACCAGACACCGGAACGTCGCTGCTGAATTCCCACGTCGAGGAATTGCGCTTGGCGTTTGAACAGCGATTCCTTGCGGAACGCAAGCTCGGCGAAGCGGAACGCATGAAGACCGGCCCGGCCATGTCTGAACGTTCGATGGAAGAGTGTCTTGCCGAAGCGGAGGCCGAACGCGGCCGTGCGCGTGTGCGCGTGCAGTTTTGCCGGGAACGGTTGGAACAATTGGCCGAGGACTTTGCCAGCGACATGGACGGGTTGGACGCGCAACTCGACCACGCCCGCGGACGCTTGAAGGCGGGCCGGATCGACCGGGAGGAATTTAACGAGGTGGAGCGGCGGTGCCTGCGGGCGCGGGGCGATTTGACCAAAGCCCGCGCGCTGGTGGTGCGCGCCCTCGCCGCCAATACTACGGACGACGTGCCCCGCCTGCGCGGCACCTTCCTTGACCGGCTCGCAAAACCGACCCGGCCGACGCGCACGCCCGCCGAGTCTTGGGTGGCGTTTGTATCCGCCGCCCTGATGCTGTTTGTGCTGTTTCAGCCGATCGCGGGAGAGTCCACGCCGCTTGAGCTGTACCGTGCGCTTGCGGCGCAAGGGGCCGAGTCGCATTGGCTCGTGTCCTTTCCCATGGTTACCGCCATTCTTATCGCCCTGATTTCATTTGTTCCACAACGGACGGTGCGTGGCCTTGCTCTTGCCGTAATATGGCTGTTGGCGGGTTTGCTCTCGGCAGTGTATTTCCACGAGGCAGCTTACGAGATGGGATTAGTCGCCGAGCGGTTGCGCGATGGCGGACCCTTGCTTCAGCGCACGGGGATCGTGGTCTATTTCCTCTCGCTCTGCGGTGTCGGCATTGCGTCGGCCATCGCGCTGTTGCCGCCCCGCGATACGCGGCCCGTTTTCCCTGTCGTGGCCTTGGTCATGGCGGTGGGGTTGGTGGCCATCTTCACGGACTTTGCCGGCATGCGCGTGGCCTCGCCCGTAATCGATGTTACGCCAACCCTTATCGAGGGCGAGTATCCCGCACGCTACGAGACCAACGTAACGGTGCGCAACGAAGGCGCCCGGATTCTAGTGCTGGCCTCCGATTCGACCATGGCCAACGCCTACGATTTCATCCTGGACTCACAGATCGGGGAATCGTCCTGGGCGGACGCCGGTACCCCGGAGAAGATTGTCGCCGGCGGGCGCGAGTTCAAGATAGCATCGGCAGGACCCCAGATTGTCTCCATCCCGGGAGGGAGTGAGGCGGTAATGACCTTCCGTCTATCCCCAGGGACCTACCGGGTGTTGCTCAACGCGAACGATCCCGCAAAGTCGAGACAGCGTGAATTCACGTTGGAGGGTCGGGAAGAAACCGCAGCACCCGCGCCTGAGGGGACCGCGCAAGGCGAGGAACCGGGTGAGGCCGCGCAACCGCCCTTGTCTCCGGAGCTGCTCCGTCAGATCGCGCCACAGGTGGTGTTACGCGGCGTTATGGCGACGCCGGGCAAGCCGGCAGTTTTCTCCATTCTGGTCTCTCTGCCCGACGGCCGCTCCCGCGCTGAAACGTATTCCGTAGGCGACGAAGTCTACGACGGCTGGGTCGCGGGCGAGTTCAATCCCCAAGAGCAAACCGTCACGCTCACCAAAGGCAGCGATATCCTCATCCTCCGCCGCGGCGAGACCTACGTCCTCGCCCCGCCGAATGGTCCGGCGAGCTGATGGGAATGGTTACTCTACGCCCGTAAGCTTGAACACGTAGGCGTGCTGGCAGGGCACCTTGTCCGGCGTGAGCGCGGGCACGTCAATTGCGAGTTTGCCGTCGTTCACTTCGGATGCGATGGCGTCAGCCACTCCAAGCATGGTCACCTTCGTATTCGCGCCCGCTTTGGGCGTTGCGAGCGTGAGTGTATCGCCGGGCCACTTCAGGCAGATGGCGTAGACGGCGCCGTCTTTGGTCGTGTAGCGGATGTCGTCGCCTTCGCGGGTTTCGCGCCAGGCTTCGGTGCCGTAGATGGCCTCACCGTTCACCTCCAGCCACTTCCCCATATCGAGCAGGCGCTGCTGCATGATGACGGGTATGCGGCCGTCAGCAGTCGGGCCGATATCGAGCAAGAGATTGCCGCCGCGGCTCGTGTTGTCGATGAGAAGATGGAGCAGTTCTGTTGCGCTGCGGTAGTTGTCGGCGTTCTCGTTGCGGTTATAGCCGAAGGAGCGTCCCATGCCTTGGCACTCTTCGAAACGGCCGAGGTCGATGAGACGGCCTTCGGGGATGTGTCCGTACTCCGGCGTGGCAAATCCGCCGTGGACGTTGCGGGTGTCCTTGCCCCAGCGGTCGTTGACGACGACATCCTTCGGTGCGTCGGACTCGTTGAACAACCATGCGAGAAACTCCGGGCTGTGCCATTTGTCGCTGGTGGCGTCCCACTCGCCGTCCGGCCAGACGATGTCGGGCTTGTAGCGCTGCACGAGGTCCTTCAACTGCGGCAGCATGTGCTCCTGCGCGTAACGCTCGATGTCGCCGCTTTGGTACAGGGGGTTGTACCACTCGTAGATGGAATAGTAATAGCCCATGCGCAGGCCCTTCGCGCGAACGGAATTGATGAGGTCGCCGCAGAGATCGCGGTGGGGTCCGATGTCGACGCTGTTCCAGTTCCAGGCTTGGGCGCTGGGCCACAAGGCGAAGCCTTCGTGGTGCTTCGACGTCAGCACGACATACTTCGCGCCGGAGCGCTGAAAAATGTCCGCCCATTCGTCGGGATTGAAGAGTTCCGCCTTGAACATGGGCGCGAAGTCTTGATATTGGAAATCTTCGCCGTAGGTTTCTACGTGAAACTTCCAGGTCTCGCCGTCCTTGTTCTGCATGTCGTGCCAGTACCATTCGGAGTAGCGGTCTTTCGGACCCCAGGCCGGCACGGAATACACGCCCCAGTGGATGAAGATGCCGAACTTGGCATCTTCGAACCATTGTGGATTGGGCCGAGCGTCGAGCGATTCCCAGGTGGGTTCGTAGGTTACGTCTTGCGCGAAAGCTCCAGCGGCGAGAAAAAGGCAGAGGGACGTTAGAAGAACGCGTGAAAAAGTCATGGCTGGTCTCCCCAATTTGGATCCGTTCTATCCGATGGGGACGGCGGAAATCAATGCGCGCGCCGCACCTAGCGGCACGGCGCACGCGAAACTCCGTCCTGAGCGAGCGGGATCGATCGCTACACTAAATCGCTTCCGGACCTCCGGCCGCACCGGTGCCTGTATCTCCCATTTCCTTCCGGAACCGCGCGAAATCGGCTTTCAACGTTTGCGCTACGATGGCGAAATCGCTGCTGTGGACGATGAAGTTCGCGCCCTGCTTGGCCCACGCGATCTCCTGGTCGATGGCTTCGGAGTAGTGGATGCCGACGCCCACGGACGCCTTGCGCGCTTTGGTAATGATCGTGGTGATGGCCTCCTGGAACGTGGGATGGCTGTATTGTTCCGGGATGCCAAGACTGATGGAGAGATCGTGCGGTCCGACCAACACTGCGTCGAGGCCCGGCACGGCGAGAATGCGATCGAGAGCGGCCAAGGCCGGCGTGCTCTCGATGTTGACGATCATTACGCGGTCGGCGTTGCGCTCGGCGAGATATGCGCCGGTTTCTTCGTTGGGGACTTCGTCGCCCTTGAGGACCGCGTCAAGCCGTTTGCCCTTCAGGGGCCGCAATTTGACCGCGCCCCGCATCGCCATGACCTGCTCGATCGATTCCACGTACGGGGCGATGATGCCGTGGGCGCCGCCGTCGAGCACCATGCAGGCCCGGTACGGGTCCGGCTCGGGGATGCGCACGATAGGCGCAATGTTCAGCGCGTCGAAGGTGCGGCACATCCAGGACAAGGTTTCGCGGGCGAGCGAGATATGCTCGGTGTCAATGAACACGTAGTCCATGCCGGTGCCCGCCATCATAGACGGCCATGCCGGAGACGGCGAGACCGCGCAGGTGCCGTAGACGCGTTTGCCGGATCGTAGTGCCGCCGAAAGTTCCTTGCCTCGCATGATGGGTCGCGCTCCTTCCTGGGTTGGCCTGAGAAAGCCGTATTGTAGATCATTTGAAGCGGAGCCGCATCTGGCGAGACCGGACCGATCGGTCAGATCTGTCGGATCGGTCCGATCAGTCGATGCTGGACGCCGCCGCCCCGCGATCCTACAATGGAGTCTCCAAATTATCAGGAGAGTCCGTTATGCGAAATGCCCGCCCATTACTCGCAATCCTTTGCGCCCTGTGCTGCACTGCGCTTCCCGCCTTAGCCGAGGAGAACCGCTGGGAATCCTCGATCAAATCCTTCGAGGAACGGGACCGGGAATCCATGCCGCCGGAGGGCGCGGTTCTATTTGTGGGCAGTTCGAGCATCGTATTGTGGAATCTGGAGGAATCCTTTCCGGACCTCGCCACCATCAACCGCGGTTTCGGCGGCTCGACGACCGCCGACGTGAATGGTTTTGTCGACAGAATCGTGATCCCGTACAAACCCGCGACCATCGTCTTCTACGCGGGAGACAACGACATCGCCAAGGGCACAACGGCGGAAGAGGTCTCGGAGGATTTCCAGACCTTTGTGGAGAAGGTGCGGCTCGCGTTGCCGGATACCGACATCCTGTACATCTCCATCAAACCCAGCATCGCGCGGTGGAACCTGTGGGATGAGATGAACAAGGCCAATGGTCTGATTGAGGCCTACTGCGCCGAGCACGAGAATCTGACGTATGTCGATCTCGGTAAGACGATCCTCGGCGAAGACGGCAAACCGCGCGCCGATTTGCTTATGCAAGATGGATTGCATCTGAACAAGGATGGATACGCCAAATGGAACGAAGCGTTGCGACCGTACCTCGCAGATGCAAAGAAGAAGGAGGAAAGATAGGCACAATCAGAGTGCTGCCTCCGCCAACCGAATCAATGCGCGGCCTGCGTGGAAGGAGGTCTTCCACTCGTTGCCTTTGTCGGTGGTCACGGGTTGGCCGGTGTCCCAATAGACGTCCTGGTACCAGTCTCCGAACTCGTGGTCGATCTGGTACTGCCAAATCCATTCGAACGTTTTCTGGAGAGCCTCGTCGTATTTGGTTTCGCCGGTCCATTTGTGGGCGTCGAGCAGCGCGTTAATCAGCTCCGCCTGTCCCCACCAGGGTTTGAGTAATCGGTCTCCGGGGAGGTCGACGGCATCCAGAACAGGTCCGGTCATGGGGCCATACGCCGCGAGGCCGCCGCGTTCGCAGTCGAAACCGAAATCCAGCGCGTGATCAATCAAGCCAAGTACTGCGGGGCGATAGTCTTCGCGCGATTCTTCCAACACATCCGCTGCCGCAAGCAGCAGCCACGCCATCTCGACGTTGATACCGTACGAAGTCGTCATCACGCCGCGCGCGTCCCCAGCCGGATTCCAGTCGTAGTCGAAGGCGGTGATGCTGCACCGGTGCTCGGGATGAATTCCCCGGTCGCGGACGAGGTGCGTTACACGGCGCAGCGCGTCGAGATGTTTCGGATCCCGCGTGGCGCCGGCGAGGTACATGAGGCATTCCATCATGTTCGTGTGCATGTCGACCGTCTTGATTTGCGCCTGATCGCCGAGGTGCATTTGGTCGGCGTTGAGCGGAGGCCAGTTCTGGTCATCGAAGTCTTCGATGTATCCAAGATCGCGGTCGGTCGCTTGCGAATGAACGACATCAAACACGCGGTTTACCCACTCCAGCACGTCCTCACGCCGGGTTGCGAGATAGAATTCCGTGAGGCCCGTGATGGCGTAGGCGTGGAAGTCCGTGTTCTTGCGCGTGCATTTCGGCGCGCCGTCGCGCGTCACGGAGAAGTGAAACCCGCCGTTTGCTTCGTCCCACATGTGACGCGTAACGAAGTCGAAACCCCGTGAAGCAAGGTCAAGATACCCGCGATCGGTCAAGCCATGCCGGTGCGCCGCGGACAGACTTGCGATCATGCGCACCTGCATCATGAGGATCTTTTCGGAGTCGTCCAGCCGCCGTCCTTGTCGATCGAGGCGAGTCAGAAAGCCGCCATACTGGTGGTCCCACGCATGGTTCGCCCAGAACGGCATGAGGTTTTCCGCGAGCAAGTCGTGGGCGATGGACTGTATGGCGCGATCTTCGAAAATCATACCTCGTTCACCAAGCGCATCCCCTGCAAATTGGAAAAGACTCTCGGGTCCTATGGAAAGGATTAGGCCCCCAGATTCACCCAATACACTTTATTCGACAGCAGTTCCGTATTCGCGCCGCCGGGCGGGCCTTCGGTGAAAATGAGGCCAGGCGCGGTGGGCACGCGATTGTGGCCGGTGGGGCGTTCGATACTGGGCAGCCAGCGGGCGGCGGACGCGTCGGGAGACGTTACAATCCGGCTGTTGACTACGTTGCCTTCGGCGTCACAATCGAAGACGGCGATTTCGCAGGAACCGTGACCCCACAGCTTCTTATCGGGACCATGCGGCGGCGCAACCGCGATGAGTGCCACCAGGATCCGGCCGTCTTCGGTGCGGGTTACGTTGCCGGGAGTTATCAATCCCCACTCTTCATACCCGGTTGGCAGCGAGGGACGAAGCATGCGGTGTTCCCACGCGCCGTCGGTTCCCAGGACCGCGATCCACGCGCTGGGGATATCCGCGCGGTAGTCGCTGCAAACCAAACAAGGCCGTCCATCCGTCAACACGGCCACACCGCCGCCGCGCAGGCCCGCTTCCTCGTCTTGGAGATTCTGGTTGATTACCTCAACCGTCTTCGCGTTCGCAGGAAGTTCGACGGGCGTCCCATCGCTCTGCGTCCAGGTTTCGCCAAAGTCCTCGCTGCGCAGGTAGCCGATGGTATGTCCGCGCCCCGGATTGTTGTCGTAGATCCGGCAGGTCAAGTGCAGCGTTTTGAAGTCCGGGCTCCAGGCCAAACCATCCATGAAATGGGCGTAGCCCATGTGCTCCGCTTGAAGGATCGCGCGTGGACCTTCCCAGGGGCCGTTCTTCTTGCGCGTGTACAAATTGGCAACCCATGGCTCGGTCTTGCTGCTTTCGCGGCAGGTCAGGTAGAGCGTGTCGTCGGGGCCGCAGACCAGCGTGGGATACGTCGTCGTTTTGCCGACCTCCTCGTATTCCGTCCATTCCGAGGCGTCGTTCGGCCGCACCGATCGGCGGTACCGCATGGGATGATGGTGTGGAAAGTAGCTGATGTGGAGGTAGCCCTCGCTGTCCACGGTCAGGGCCGGGCCGCCGTGGTTATCATGAGCCTCACCAATCGTATACACCGGCGACCACTCGCCGGATCGCCGGTCCAGCGTCCGCATGCGCACGCGGAAACCTTCCTCTGGCGAGTCGAGCCAGGCCACATGGGTGTTCTCGCCGATGGAGACGATCTTGTTGGCCTCCGCGTACCCGGTCGCCCGGCCGCAACCCGTTTCGGACAGGAGAGTTACGTTCTGGTCGTCTCCGCCTTGCGCGAGGGCGCTGAGGACGGGCCCAGCGCCGATTACCGAGGCAGTTTTCAAGAATGTCCGGCGTGTCATCATAGCCAGGGCGTCCTCCATTTTGTAGGCCTCAAGGCCGAGGATGAAGGACGGGCGCGGTACCGGTCAAGTTTCGCCAGGCCCCTGGATCGGAATCGTCGCTCCATAGGCTCCAACCGTTGGTTTGACAGGTTCTTCAAGCCTTTGGTAGACTACCGTGCTTTTGAAGAGCAAGTAGAAGCACCCGCTTCTCACCTTGCCGCGATCCGTGATAGTCGGATTTGGGCGCAAGGTTTGTCAGCACGAGACAACTGTGTGTTCTCGGCGGCAAGGCGTGGTGTGTCTTGCCGCCGTTTTTTTGTGCCTGCGGGCCGATACCGTGGTTGGCCCGGCGGCAGCCGGAAACGTACTTGGACACGGAAGACAGGAGGGCACTGTAATCGCCAGGCCGATTGAGCAACGAGTGCGGGTGAATGAGGCCATTCACGCCCGCCAGGTTCGCGTCATCGATGAAGAAGGCAATCAGTTGGGGATCATGTCGCCCCAGGATGCATTGCGCGACGCTTATGAACGCGGACTCGATTTAGTTGAAGTAGCGCCCAATGCGTCACCGACGGTGTGCCGCATCATGGACTACGGTAAGTATAAATACCAGCAGAGCAAGCGCGCGAAAGAGTCGAAGAAGCACCAGCACACGGTCACGGTCAAGGAAGTAAAGTACCGGCCGAAGATCGACAAACACGATTTCGACTACAAGACGAACCATGTGCGCGAGTTCCTGGGCGAAGGCAATAAGGTAAAAGTTACGATCATGTTTCGTGGGCGCGAGCTGGCCCATCCGGAGTTTGGCCACGAGATTCTGTCGCGAGTTCTGGAGGCGACCAAGGATTTGTGCCAAGACGAGATTGACCCGAAACGGCAGCGGCTGGAGGGTCGAAACATGACGATCGTTTTGTCGCCGGCGAAGCAGCCCGGCTGATTAACCGATAACTTTTGAACTCCTTGCCACAACGGTGGCGGGTTGGCGAATATGAAGCGATAGGTGCGGGGGCCATTTTGCCTCGTGCCGGGCGCCAGTCAGGTGCCTTCTGAAGGCGAAGTTCCAGGGTTGCGTGGCGAAGTGGCCCGGAGTGATGGAGGTGGATACATGCCAAAAATGAAAACCAACAAATCCGCGTCGAAGCGACTGAAGCGGACCAAGACCGGCAAGTTCAAGCGTTTCAATGCATTCGCGCGGCACAAGGCGACGCATAAGCCTGCCAAACGGCGTCGTCGTTTGCGCACGGCCACCTTGATCGCGGCAGTCGACGAGCAACGGGCGTCGAGGATGCTTCCCTACGGCTAAGGTGGGGAAGAGGTTTAGGATTAGTTTACATTGAAGTCACCGGAGGCGCGGAAGCCGGCCCACCGGATGGAGGATTGAATCATGCCAAGAGCTACGAGTGCGCCCGCTTCGCGAAGCCGTCGCAAGAAATTCATCAAGCGCGCATCCGGATACCGGGGAAGCCGGCACCGTCTGTTGAAGACAGCGCGACAGGCGGTCGAACATGCGGGTACCTACGCGTATCGCGACCGAAAGGCGCGCAAGCGGGATTTCCGTAAGCTGTGGATTGCCCGCATCAACGCGGCCACGCGCGCGGAAGGGCTGACCTACAGCCGGTTCATTTTGGGACTCAAACTGGCCAACATCGACGTGAATCGCAAGATGCTCGCGGAGATCGCCGCGACGGACGAAGCCGGGTTCCAGCGGCTCATCCAGGTTGTCAAAGCCAAGCTGCAAGCGGCGTAACGGCCTATGCGTGTAGTACCGGCAGTAGACATCCGAGGCGGACGTTGCGTCAATCTCGTGCAGGGTGATTACGACCAGGAGACCGTGTTCGGCGAGGATCCTGTAGCCCAAGCGATCACTTGGCACGAGCAGGGCGCGGAAATGGTCCACATCGTGGATCTCGACGGCGCCCGCAAAGGTGAACTTTGCGTGTTGGCGGAAGTCCTGCAGATGTCGGCGATTCGCATTCCGGTGGAGGTTGGCGGTGGCATTCGGACCACCTGTGATCTCGATATGGCATTTCAGGCGGGCGCGGCGCGCGCCATTCTTGGTACTGCGGCATTCCGTAATCCAGGATTCCTGAAAGCCGCGGTTGAAACCTATCCCGGCCTGGTTGCGGTCGGAATCGACGCGCGCGACGGAAAGGTATCGTTGAGCGCGTGGATGGAAGATACCGACGAAGACGCAATTTCCTTCGCCAAGAAGGTGGAGGACGCCGGCGCCTGCCGGATTATTTACACAGACATTATGAGCGACGGTATGATGCGCGGTCCGAACCTCGAAGCGACGCAGGCGGTGGCGCGGGCGGTGAACATTCCTGTGACCGTATCGGGCGGCATATCGTCGCTGGATGATATCCGGAATGTGCGCAGCATCGCATCGGATGGTGTTGACGAGATCATTGTCGGTCGCGCGCTGTACGTGCGCGCGTTCACATTGCCGGAGGCAATCGAGGCGGCTCGGGAGGGTCCGTGAACCCGAACTTCGGAACGGTCACTGTCGTCGGAGTAGGTTTGCTGGGCGGTTCGCTGGGCCTGGCCTTGAAAGAACGTGGCCTTTGCCACACGGTTCGCGGCGTCGGGCACCGGCAAGTATCCCTTGACGCGGCACTCGTGAAGCACGCTATTGACGAGGCATCGCTCGAGCTTGCCGCGGCAGTAGCCGATGCGGACTTGATTGTGATTTGTACGCCCGCTGGGTTGGTCCCGGAAACGTTGGACCAGATTCGGCGGGCGTCTTTGCCGTCTGCAATCATCACCGACGTGGCCAGTACAAAGGGAACTATCTGCGCGCACGCGGACCAAGTCTGGCCGGGACGCCGCCGGTTCATCGGGAGCCATCCCATGGCGGGATCGGAGAAGTTCGGCCCGGAACACGCCGACGCCGGCCTGTATGACGGGTGCGTTACCATCGTTGAACCGTTGGATGGGCAGGATCCCGAGGCCCACGAAGCCGTCCGCGCGCTGTGGAGTTCGGTGGGCGCATCGATTGTCGAATTACGGCCGGAGCAGCACGATATGCTCGTGGCTCGGACGAGCCACATTCCTCATATCATGGCGGCCCTGACCGCGGAGCAGGCGACTTGCGCGCGCGGGGTCCCGTCGGTAATCGGCAAGGGTTTTCGCGACACCACTCGCGTCGCGGCTGGGCGCCCGGAGGTGTGGCGCGACATCTGCCTGACCAATCGAGAAGCCATCGTATCGGGACTAAACGAATTGGAAACACAGCTCGCAGCCGTTCGCGACGCCATTGAACGTGGCTCGGCGGAAGACGTGGAAGCGTTTTTCGATGCTGCCCGAAAAGCACGGGAAGAGGTAATCGGCGGATGAAAGGGATCTTCATTACCGTCGAAGGCGTTGAAGGCTGCGGAAAATCGACGCAGATCCTGTTATTGAAAGCGTATCTCGAAAGCCGCGGCCGCGAAGTGATCGTCACGCGCGAGCCGGGCGGTACGGTCATCGCGGAAACGATCCGGAGCATTCTTCTGGACCCGGAAAACGCGGCGCTATCGCCCATGGCCGAGGCGTTTCTCTATGCAGCCGCGCGCGCGCAGCACGTGGACGAGCGCATCCGGCCTGCTCTCGAAGCGGGCAAAGTCGTGCTGAGCGATCGATTCGCCGACAGCACGACGGCCTATCAGGGCGCGGGCCGGCAGTTGCCGGAGGAAACGATCCAATCGCTTCATTCCATGGCGACCCGGGGAACCTGGCCGCATTTAACCATCGTCGTGGACGTACCGGCCGAAGAGGGGTTGAAACGGGCGGGGCATGTGAACCCTCCCGACCGCATCGAGATGGAACCCATAGAGTTTCACCGGGGCGTGCGTGAAGCCTTTCTTCAGATCGCGCAGAAAGATCCGGCCCGGGTTCACGTCGTCGATGGAACGCGGTCCGTTGAAGCGGTTGCCGCAGCCGTGCGCGACTTGGTAGAACCGCTGTTTGGTGACCTATGAGTCTTCACGAAATCCGCGATCAGGAAACGGCGGTGCGCTTCGTGCGCAACATTTTGCGCGCGAACCGAATCCCCAACGGGCTGCTGTTCTACGGACCGGGCGGCGTAGGCAAAGGGCTCACGGCCGTAGAATTGGCGAAGGCCATCAACTGCGAGAAGCAGGATGGCGACGCCTGTGACGCCTGCCTGGCGTGCCGGAAGGTGACAAACGGAAACCATCCCGACATCACGTACCTGAGTCCGTCCGAGAAGACGCGTCTGATTAAGAAGGACGACATTGACGGCATTAACGAGCTTGCCGCGTTGCGGCCCTTCGAGTCCCAATGGCGGATCTTCATCATCCAAGACGCGGACCGCATGAATCCGCCCGCGCAGAACCACTTCCTGAAAACACTGGAAGAACCGCCGGGCCGGTCGTTGTTTATTCTATTAACGGAGTTTCCGCGGGTGTTGCTGCCGACCATCCGGTCGCGCTGCCAACAAGTCCGGTTTCGCGCGCTGCGGCAGGAGACCGTCGCGGATTTGCTGCGGCGGGAACGCGATCTGCCGGACGAGCTGGCTGAATCGCTGGCGGGGATCGCCGAGGGGCAGATGACCCGCGCATTGGACCTCGTGGATTCGGAAAAGCGGAACGTGGTGCTATCGCTGACGTCCCGTCTGGCGGAGGGTGAAGACCCGGTCGAGTTGGCTGAGGAATTCACCAAGTTCCTGGCCGAACAGCGAAAACAATTGGAAGATCACCTCAAAGCCACCATGGCTTACGATTCGGCCGACGAGGTGAGCCGTACGGATATGGAACGGCTGAAAGAGGAGCGTCTCGCGCAACTCGCCGCCATGTCCAAACGTGATATGCTGGAGTATCTTTATCTGCTGCAAACCTGGTATCGCGATGAAATGATCTTCGCTGTCACGCGCGACCGTTCGCGCGTCTGGAACAAGGATCAATTCGAGCGTCTGGAATCGGGCGAGGGAGCCAACCCGTCCGAAAAGCTGCAAGCGATTGAAACCGCGCGGATGTACCTGGATCGGTTCATCAACGAAGAGCGCGTCTTTCGCGATCTTTTCCTGACGCTCGCCGTTTCGCCGTGACGCCTTTTGGGAGTGATTGAATGGAAACCGTGAAAATTCGCTTGCGCAAACCGACGCGGGTGTTTACTTTTTTGAGCGACAACATCCCCTTGGAACGGGAAGACGACTGTATCGTCCGTAGCGACCGGGGCCTGGAATGGGGCACCTGCGTCGTGCCGCCGGAGCCGTGTCCGGAAGATCTGAAGAACCGCTACAAGATGAACGTGGTGCGGAAGGTCAATCACAGCGACGAGAGCACCTACCGGCAGATCCAGGAAGAGGAAGCGCGGGCGAAAGAGTTGTGCGCGACGCGCATCCGCGAACATAAGCTTCCGATGAAGCTGGTCGACGTGGAATACACTTTCGACAAGCACAAGGTCATCTTTTACTTTACCGCCGCCGACCGGGTGGATTTTCGCCAGCTCGTGCGGGATCTGGCGCAAGAGTTGAAGACGCGGATCGAGCTGCGTCACATCCAGGTGCGCGACGAGGCAAAACTCACCGGCGGTATCGGCATGTGCGGTCGCGAGTTGTGTTGCTCGACGTGGTTGCGCGAGTTCAAACCCATCTCGATGAAGATGGCGAAGCGCCAGAATCTTTCGCTGAATCCGTCCAAGATCAGTGGTCAATGCGGCCGCTTGCTCTGCTGCCTCAGCTACGAAAACGAGATGTACAAGGAGCGCAGGCGGTCGGAAATAGACGCGCGGGATACGCCTAAGTCCGAGCCCGAACCCGCCGCATACGTGCAAGACGCCTTCGGCGCTGCGGGCGCGTTTCCGGACATGGAAGACCGGCCACCCCGCCCGGCTGACTGGCGCGAACGGCTTGACGAGATGGATGGCGGCGGCGAGGACGTAGTTGTCGATGATGATGCGTCCGAACGGGACGCCCAGCTACGCGAACGTGGCCCCCGGCGTTCGGAGCGTCCACGGCCGTCCGGCGCGCCCCAATCGCAGGGACGGCAGCAGGCTTCAGCGCCCGGTGCACAATCGGCTGACGGCGGCTCCAAGCGTCGAGGCCGGAGACGTCGCCGCCGGCGCCCGGGTGGTGGTTCGGGTGGTTCCGGTTCGAGTGACTCCGGAGGCGGAGAGTCCTCGTCCTGATGGGACTGGTCGACACGCATTGCCATCTCCAATCGGAACGTTTTGACGAGGATCGCGCCGCCGTGTTGAGGCGAGCCCTGGATGCCCTCGACTGGATCGTGTTGATTGGAGATAACCTGGAATCGAGTCAGGCCGCCGTAGACCTGCTCCAGAATGGCGTGTATGCCGCAGTAGGTGTCCATCCTTATCACCCGGAGCAAGCCGACGATGAGGGTATCAAACGGTTGCGCGCCCTTGCCGGAGTTCCGCGCGTCGTTGCTATTGGTGAAATCGGAATCGATTATTACAAGTACAACGAAGCGCCGCGCGATTTGCAGCAGCGGGCCTTTCATGCGCAACTTGAACTCGCGGCGGATCTCCGTCTCCCCGTCGTGATACACAATCGGGATTCCCAGGAAGATGTCGCCGCCATCCTCGACGAGCACCACGAATCCTTGTGCGGAGGCATCATGCACTGCTTTTCCGGAGACGGAGCTTTCGTGGAGCGCTGCCTCTCTTGGGACTTTCATGTTTCCTTCGCGGGCAACGTGACCTTTCCCAAGGCGCAAGAACTCCGTGACGCGGCAAAGGCCGTGCCGATGAACCGTCTATTGGTCGAGACCGATAGTCCCTATCTTGCGCCCCAGCCCGTTCGCGGCAAACGGTGCGAACCCGCCTTTGTGCGGTACACGGCCGAGACTCTTGCTGCGGTCAAGGGCATTGAGGTGGACGAGTTGACCGCGCAAACGACGGAGAACGCGCGCGCGTTGTTTGGCATTTGATTGGGTAGTCGTTGCAGATCGGTCGAAGCCCGGGAGGATGCAGGCTTCGACAGAGTCGGTACGCAGATACTCAGGTGAGGAGGGTTTTGAGTTCGTTCATGAACTCGTTGAGATCCTTGAACTGGCGGTACACCGATGCGAAACGCACATAAGCCACTTCGTCCAGTTCTTTGAGTCGCTCCATGACCGCGAGGCCGATCGCATCGGTAGAGACTTCGTGCTCGGTTGAGTTGAAAAGCCCGCGCTCCACGTCGTCGATGAGCGCCTCGACCTGTTCCAATCCCACCGGCCGTTTCTCCACGGCCTTGAGGATTCCGCTCTTGATCTTCCAGCGGTCAAAGGGTTCGCGGCGGCCATCTTTCTTGATGACCATTTGCGCGACTTCTTCGATGCGTTCGTAGGTCGTGTAGCGGCGCGCGCACTTCAAACATTCGCGACGCCGGCGAATGGAATCGCCTTCCTTGGAGGAACGGGAGTCGACCACTTTGCTTTCCAGGAACGCGCAGAACGGACAACGCATTGGCTATTCAATTCCTATCTACCATCGGGCCGACCACAAGCGCATCGCGGCAAAATCCTTGACACATCTATATATTGTGCCAAGGTCAATTTAGCACATACAACATAATGCGTCAAGAAAAAAAGGAGAGGGTAACCGTTCCGTAGGATGCATCGCGGACTCGGGTCAAGGAACCGGCGCGATCCGGCATGGGGTTGTCTGTCGCATGTTCAATGATAACAATGGCTTGCGCGGAAAGAAGTTCGTGTTGAAGCAGCCGATCCAGAAGCGTTTCGTAAGCCGTGAAATCGAAGGGCGGGTCGGCATAAACCACGTCGAAGGGCGGCTCCAAATGCTGAAGTTGCGCTATCCCTTGGGGCAGTGCGAGACGATGACAGGCAGCCTTGGGGCTCAGGCGCGTCTTCTCGAGATTGTGTTGCACGATATCGAGGCACTGGCGATCCTGATCGATGAACGCGCAATGGGATGCGCCGCGGCTCAGCGCTTCGATGCCGTTTGCGCCGCTTCCAGCGAATAGATCGGCGAAGCGGCAGCCCTCCAATCGCGGCATGAGGATGCTGAACGCGGCCTCGCGCACCCGGTCGAGTGTTGGCCGGACGCGCTTTCCTTCGGCCGTTTCGAGGCGAATGCCGCGGGCCGTACCCGCGATGACGCGAAGCATCAGCCCCTGGCTTCTTCGACGAAGCGCTTCAGCATGGTGAGATTATGTTGCCCCACGCGCTCCGGCGGTCCGCAATGGCTCTCGATCGTTACGTGCTCCACGATCTGGTCCTCCACCAACGCGCGCATTTGCCCCCGCCAGTCGCAAACCCCTTCGCCGATAGGACGCCATTCCGCGCGCCCTTCGGATGTGATGACGACGTCCTTGGCGTGGACGTTCCGGATGTACTCCTTCACCGTCTCGTATCCGTCGGGGAAACCTTCTTCCGCGCCTTCTTTCAGATTGGCAAGGTCCCAGTTCGCGCCCAGGTTGGGCCGGTCGCACTGTTGCAACAAGGACGCAATGCGTTCGGGCGTGTTGAACTTGCAGTGCGTTTCGTTTTCGACGGCCGCGTGAAGCTCGAAGTCGGCAAGTTGATCGGCAAATGATCCGATTCGTGCCACGGCTTCCTTGTCCGTCCCGGGTGTCGATTCGAGTCCGAAGCAGATGAGTAAGGGAATTTCGCAGGCCTGCATAAAATCAACCGCCACATGCAACCCTTCGCCGGTCGCGTAGGCGATATGGGGCTCGTCGTCGATACGGGTCTTGAAGAACCCAGGCGAGACTGCGGTGTACGCGATGTCGTATTCATCCTGCAGATCGACCAGCCGGTCCAGCACGTTGAGCGGCAGGCGGGGAAACCGTTTGTCATGCACATGACGGATCTCGAACTCGCGGACGCCCCATTCGAGGGCCATCTCAACGGCCTCGCGAGGGTCCTGGCTAAGTTCATCTGTTACAAATCCGAAACGCACCTCACACCTCGTGATTTGTTATCCGTTTAACCAACTGTCGCGGTGTTCTTCGACAAAGGCATCGTCATTGAGATGCGGATAGTCGCGGTAAACGCGGTCGATTTCTTCGCGCTGCCCCGGCGACAATCGCTCGTTTGGATCGAGGCACCGGCGCGTCGACACCAAGCCTTGCCGCAAGAGCACATCATGGATTCCCGCAATGCAACCCTGGAAGCCGTTGGCTACGTCAAAGAACGCGGCGTTCGAGTCCGTGACTTCGACCGCGCGCGTCATCAAGCCGGGAGGCACGTCCCCGCCGGTCCTCACCACGCGATGGCATTCATCGAGCAGCTCCACCGCGCGGCGTGTCCAACACGCCCAATGGCCAAGCAGTCCACCCACAATGCGAAGCGATACGCGCTTCTTGCCCACCGCGATACGATATGTGGTCAAGAGGTCGACGACGATGTTGTCGTCGTTGCCTGTGTACAAGGCGATGTCCGAGGCGCGGCCCACTTCCGCCACGGCGCGCACGACGTCGAGGGTCTGATACCGGTTGAAAGGGGCCATTTTGATGGCGACGACATTCTCGATTTCCGCGAACGTACGCCAGAACCCGACGGGCAGCACACGCCCACCGACTGCGGGTTGAAGATAGAACCCCATAATGGGGATCTCCTCTGCAACGCGACGGCAGTGGTCGACCATCTGCGGTACGGTGAATGCCGACAGCGCGGCCAGGCTCAGCAGGCCCGCATCATATCCGGTCTCGCGCAGGAACGTAGCTTCGCGCACGGCTTGCGGCGTTTTTCCGCAAATGCCGCCAACCTTCACGACAGGCCTCTTGGTCGCGCGGGTGTACTCGTTCATCGTCTCGGCGGCGAGTTGCAGAACGGGTTTGAACAACCCAACTTGTTTGTCGCGAATGGCGAATTGGGTCGTATGCACGCCCACGGCGACACCACCGGAGCCGGCGTGACAGTAATACCGTGTAAGCGCGCGCTGCCGCCGCTCGTCGAGCTTTCCAGCGCGGGTCAATGCCAGGGGATGGGCCGGGATTACCATGCCCGAACGAATCCGTCGCAAAACGGCAGGGGCCAGTTTGGGATAGGTCGCCATGATCAGAACTTTCCGTCCCGGGTTTCATAGTGTGTCGGTTTGCCAAGGGTAGAACCGCCGCGTTTCAGCCACTCCGCGACCCACTGAATCAGCGTATCGAGGTCGACATCCGGCGAGCCGAACAGCTCGTGACAGCGCGATGCATTGCTGAGGAGAGCAGTCTCCGACTCGGTGCCGGAAAACGTCACGGGCCGGTCCAGATACTCGCCCAGGCGCGATGCCATGTCGCGGATGGATATGGTTTCGGAACCTGTCACATTGAGTATCGCCGGGGGCGTCGCAGCTAGTTGCAGGCACCGAAGCGCCACGGAGTTGGCATAGCGCTGCCAAATCACGTTCACGTAACCCGTGGTTAAGTCGACCGGTTCTCCGTTGAGAATACGCGTTGCCACATCGACGATGATTCCGTAGCGCAACTCGACGGCGTAGTTAAGCCGGTAGTGAACGACACGCGCGCCTTTCTCGTTCCCCACATAGTCGAACATGCGCTCCCGTCCTAAGCAGGACATGGCGTATTCGCCGACCGGGTTGGGCTGAGTGGCTTCCGTGACGCCGCCGGACTCGACGGAAACAAAGGGGTACACATTGCCCGAGGAAAACGCCACGATGCGGGACCCGGCATAGTGTTCCCCGACCCGGCCCGCGGCCAGCACGTTCGTGGCCCAGGTGTTCCATTCGGCGCCGGTCGATCCGAACTTCCGGCCCACCATGTAGATCACGTTTTCCGCTTCAGGTAGCAGGCTTACCGCATCCGCATTCAAAAGATCGGCTTGGTGTGTTTCCACATCCGCAGCATGCAAGGCATCACGGAGTCCAGGTTGAGAGAACGTAGAAACGCCGATCACGCGCCGTCTTGTCGCAGACTCCTGCGTTGCGCGCACGGCCATTCGCGCGAGGGTGGGTCCCATCTTGCCACCCACGCCGAGGATAACGATATCGCCGCTCAGCTCGCGGAAATACTCGACAAGGCCGTCATCCGGCCGGCTGAGGATTTCCTCCAGAGACTCGTTGGTATTGATGATCGCGCGCATGAAAACTCCGAAACTGCAGGCCGCTCAAACCCCGATTTTGCCACAGCCACCTGCGGGGCGCAATGAGTGGACGGGGAGGAAGGAGTTGCGGAGCTACCACAAGAGTCAGTCGGCGAGCAACTCGCGGACCGTGTCCATAACGACCGTGGATTGAAAAGGTTTGGCGACGAAACGGATGTTCTCCCGGTTCAACAGGCTGGGCTCAAGCGCTTCACTGCCGTAGCCACTCGACACGATGCAGCGCAGGGCGGGATTCATCTCCGTGAGCAGCTCCAAGGCACGTGCGCCGCCCATGCCGGGCATGACGATGTCCAGAATCACCAACGCAATCTCGTTTTTGCGTTGCTTGTAAATCTCGATTGCCTCCTCTCCGGTGCTCGCGTCGATGACATCGTAGCCCGCCATACCCAGGATGTCCTGAAGCAGCGTGCGCAACAACTTTTCGTCGTCGACCACGAGGATAAGCGCATCGCCCGTGCGTTCTTCCTGCGTGGGTGCGGGCGCCGCCAGCTCGACCGGAGTCTCCCGTCCTGCGGACGGAAGATAGACCTCGATTCGCGTGCCTTTACCTTCTTCCGACTGGACCCGGAGTCCGCCGCCGTGGGCCTGGATGATGCCGTATACCACCGATAATCCCATTCCGATGGCTTTCCCCTGCTGCTTCGTCGAGAAGAAGGGATCGAACATCCGGCGCACCACGTCGGGTGGCATGCCAATGCCCGTGTCTTCCACGGTAAGCCGAACGAAGGAACCGCGCGTCGGCACGTGGACCTTTTCGGCCAAGGCATCATCGACTTCCACATTCGCGGTCGAAAGCTTGATTTCTCCGGCGCGGCCTGCCATGGCGTCGCGGGAATTCAGGCACAGGTTCATCACGATCTGGTGGATTTGCGTACGGTCGGCTTCAACAAGATCGAGACTGGGCGTAGCATCGAAACCGATCCGCACGTTGGGATCCAGCGTGTGGGACAAGAGATTGACTGTTTCCCCCACGATGACGTTGAGTGATAGCGTTTCCGTGTTTCGAGCGCCGGCCTGCGCGAAGGTCAGGAGCTGGTTGGTCAGCTCTGACGCGCGCAAGGCGGAATCCTCAATCGCCACCATGCGGCGGTAATGGGGCGATTCAGGCGGGAGTTCTTGTCGCACCAGCGTCGCGTAGCCCAATACGCCGGCCATGATGTTGTTGAAGTCGTGGGCGATTCCGCCGGCCAGGCGGCCTATGCTATCCATCTTCTGCACTTCAAGGAGCTTTGCCTGAAGTGCTTCGCGCTCGGTGACGTCGACGACAACGCCTGCGGCAGCGATGACCATGCCGGTCTCGTCGGACACGGGTGCTACCGCTCCATTGCACACCCGTGTTTCGCCATCAGTGCGATGGATGACGATATTGCGGAACTCGGCGTGCTTGCCGTGGTTCAGTACACGATCCTGAATCCCTTCCAGAACCGTATCCGCGTTCAGCAGGATTCTCGGCAACGCGGACGCAAGGGTTGCGTTCTGAATTTCGTCATCCGTCAGCCCGGTAATTGCTTGCATGCGGGAGTTGAACTCGAGCAGTTCGCCCCGTCGATCGACGATGAAGAGCCCCACGTCTGCGGCCTGTAACGCGCGCGACAGCAGATTGCGCGAGGCGAGCAACTCCTGTTCCGTGCGCTTTCGTTCCTCAATGCTGCGGACGATAACGCACGCGCCGACGGACTCGCCTTGTTCATTGGTAACCGGGGAAAAACTGGCTCCGGCAGCGAAGCGGCTGCCGTCTTTACGTTGCGCGACGACTTCCAGTTCACGCTGGGGACCTTCATTGGCCACGTGCTCCACGAGATCGTCGCCTACGCCATCGATTCCGCCAATAAGCAAATCTCGAAACGAGCGCTTCTTCGCTTCTTCGGTCGTATATCCAAAGCACCGCTGCGCGCCCGCATTCCAAACTTGAATCGAGCCGTCGCTGCTCACGGCGAAGACGGCATCGGTGGACAACTCCACGAGGCGCGCCAGGTACTGGCTCGATTCGAACAACTTCTTGAACCGGAGTTTCTCGGCCTCCGCGCGCTCATTCATCTTCGCCAGTTCGTACATGACGAACAACATGGTGATCAGAATGCAAATGTATCCGAAGGCCTCGCTGGTGCGTTCGGAAATTTCCTGTCCGAATCCGTTCGCCCCCATGAACGGGACACTCTCGAGCACCGCGAGCTGTTCCGTGAAATCAAGGAAGCGGGCGAGAATGAGGAACACCGATCCTGCGATGAAGGAACGTGTAATATAACGACGCTGGGTGAGGCGCAACACAATGAGGCTCGCGCCGATCACCAGCCCCGCCGTTCCAAACAATTCGAAAAGGTCGCCCACGAAATTGTTGCCGGCGAACATGTTGGGGTAGAACGAAATGCCAAAGACGATCACGCCCAGAATGATGAGCGCCTTGGCGGGCGCGGTGACTACGACCCGCCGGGTGGAAGGTTCACCCATTGCGGAGCCACCCTTCCGGGACGGCGCGTCGCAAGCCTTCGCGCGAGGGGCAGAGGCCCACATATGGGTCATAATGCGAATAGACCGATAGTGTCAATTCATTTCCCCGTTCTGCCGATATGTTTCTATTCCCGTGATCATCGCGATCGCTCTCCGGACCGACGCCGTGGTGAGCAAACACGCCGTCAACGGGCTTGTGGAGTGGCCGACTCGAAGCAGCCCTAATTCCCGGCGGCTATCCCCGCTCCGGCGGCCCTCGTCGTCGCTATACTAAGGATTACGCCCAAGTCATGCAACGCGTAGAATGGGCCCGGCTTGCTGGCGCAGCTACCCGTTGTAATCCGGTGTGGACGCATCGGCACCAGGGGTCTGGGTGTCATCACTAGCGCCGGGTGAAAAGGCACCATCGACCAAAACCCGTTCCGCCGCGCACGCGGGGCGGCCGCCTTGCATCTGCGGCCCATAACTCGGTATGATCCGCCCTTGGCTCGCCCCATACTCGCAGTTTCAAATTGGCTGCGATCACCATTGTGAACGGGTAGCTCAGTCGGTAGAGCATCGGACTTTTAATCCGGTGGTCGTGGGTTCGATCCCCACCCCGTTCACCATTTTTCACTGATTTCCCATCAATCGCCCCCGTTCTTGTAGGGCTGGTCTAAGTTGTGGCACCGCACGTTTCACGTCCGAAGCTTTCGTCGCACGTACTCCTCGCAGATTTGGTAGTAGCTGACCATGGAGGCGATATCGATCCATTCGTCTTGGCTGTGGATGTTGCCGACGATGGGTTGGGAGAGGTTGACCGGGATGCCGAAGTCGGCGATAAAGCGGGCGTCGCTGCCGCCCGAGGCGCGGGCGCGCAGGACGGGCTGGCCCGTGACGTCTTCGATGACCTGGCAGAAGAGGTCGTCGGGAGCGAGATGGGTCGGTTCAGATGCGACGAGGACGTCGATCGCGCAGTCCTCGCCCAGCACCTGCCGGATCTCATAGACTAGGGTATCCGACCGATAGGGCGGGGTGAAGCGCAGGTCCAAACCGGCGGTGGCCTTTTCGGGGATGCGATTGATGGACTCGTTGTCGCTATGAAGGATTGTGACGGAGCAGGTGGGGTACCACAACTCCCCGGCGGCATCCGGTTCTCCCTGGGCGTATTGGTCGAAGTGCCGGACGAGGGCGGTCAAACGGTCCATGAGCCGGTGCAAGGCGTTGACGCCTTGCCAGGGGCGCGCCGCGTGGGCCGCGTCGCCATGGCAGGTGACGTTCAGGTGCAGGATACCTTTCTCTTCCACGGTGAGGCGGTTCAACGATCCGCCGTCGGGCATGACGGCCTGTCCGCAGCGCAAACCGACATCGCTGAACAGGAAGCGCAATCCGTCTTCGCCGCCGCATTCCTCGTCAGATGTAACCGCGAGGCCCAGGGACAGGCCGGGCGTGCGCTGGTGCAGCGACCGGAACAGTTCGAGAAGGATGGCGAGGCTGCCTTTCATATCGCCCGCGCCCGGGCCGATGATGCGGCCGTCATGAACTGTCGATCCGTACGCATGAAGTTCCGGATGCTCGACCACGTCGAGGTGGGCGCACAACAGGATGGCGGGTGACGGGTGGCCTTCCGGGGTCGCGACTATCGAACCGTAGCCGTTGGATTCGTAACGCCGGATTCCAATGTCATCCAGGTTGTCGAGGTGGTTCGAGATGAGTTGGAAACAGCGTTCCCGTTCGTCGGGCCGGGCATCAGTGCTTCGTATCATGACTAAGTCGCGGGTCAACGCGGTCAGTCGCGCGGCGAGTTCAGGGTCGTTTTGCATTGTGAAATCTTCCAACAACGTTTAGTCGCGATCGACCGCCCATTCTACATTCGTGTTGGCCTGGGCGATATCGAGAAACTCGGCGCAGGCTTCGCACGTCTCGGCAAGACAGAGAAACTGCCCCTTGTGCACGAGCCCATCAGGCCCGAAGTTGAAGTTCACCGGCACGACGCCGCGCGTCTTGCCGGGACGATATAGATAACCGCCGCGCTCGAACATGGCCAGAAGAGCCCCGCCGGGCAACGGCGCATCGAGGCGGAGGTTGCGGTGCAGCCACGCGCCCTCGGGCAGAAACTTGCGCGCGATAACGGACGGATACGTCGCGCCCGTTACGCGGGCGTTCAACTCGCAGATGTACACCCCTGGATCGTGGCGGCCTTCATACCGGACGAGGAGGAAATCCGCGCTCGCCGTGCCTCGATAGCCCACCTCATGGAGCCAGCGGCCCGCCACACCGGCCTGTTCGAAAAGCGCATCGCGAACGCCCGGGTATACACTGAGATACGGCGGCGGCGAAACATTGCCCTCGTGCACGCTCGTCTCGCTTAGGATCTGCTCCGTTACGTCGTACAGGTATACGGTGGTTTCGTTCACGAAGATCTGCACACTCGGACTGCAGATCGCTTCCACGCCGCCGCAACCGGGTTCCAGCCAGCCTTGCACGATGCATGGCCCCTCATGGAACAGGTACGCGGGGATATCGGAAGCATCAATTTTCTTTCGGATATCCTCTAACTTCATCATCCCGATGCCGGATGCGCCGACTTGCGCCTTCACGACGGCCGCGCGAAATCCGCGATCCGCCAGGTCGCGCGCACACGCAGGAATGTCCGCAGCCGATTCCGCGAAGCACGTATCGACGACGGGCAGTCCATGGGCCTCGAGAAACTGATGGAGCTTCAACTTGTTGTTTCCGCACCGGCTGCCTTCTTCCGAGGTGATGGTTTGCTTGCCGAGCTTTTGGGCGATGTTGACGAGCGTTTTATCCGTGACAAACCCGTCTACCCAGCGGCTTTCGTGTCCAGCAAGTTCCCGGACGAGTTCGATTGTTTCGGCGTCGTCGCGCGCGACCGATTCTCCGAACTGGAGAAACTCCTCGCGTGTCATGACGTGCATGTCGGGAAGCGAGAGGCCGAGATCGTCCTGAAAATAGGCGCACAGATTCGGATCGGGTTCGCGCGGCAAGACCAGAATGTTGCCGGGATTGTGGAACAGCAGGTTCACGATTGGAACCAACCGGCCGCCGTAGGAGTCAATCTCGCCCACTTCGCGGCGGAGGGAGGCGGTGCCGCCTTCGTTGCCGAAGAACAGGGAGAGGAGATTCGCGAAAAACGTCACGTCCCGCGGCCAGAATTCGGGCAGGCGGCCGTGGGTGTCGATCACCTCCACCGCGGGCGTTGGGGTGTTTTCAGACGTCGGAGATACCGTCATGCGATTGGCTCTCGGGCTGTAGGGACCTCAGGTTCGGTGCGGGAACGCACGGAGCGATGAACACCTGCCGGATATGCTGCGCGATTCCGCGCAGGTTGTCAACGTCACTCGTAGATGAACTCCACTGAGGCCGTGGTATCGCGGGAGGCGACGGCCCGAATCCAATACGCCTGGAGGCTGTCCGGAAAGGTATGCCACGGTGTCCGCGTTTTGGCGGGAACTTCGACCAACATGAACCGCTGCCAAGAACCCGTGCCAGTGATATCGATCTCGATGTGAAAAGTGACGGCCGCGTCCCCCTCGTTTTCGAGGGCCATCCGCTTCCGGTCGTACCCGAAGAACAGATACGGATCTGACGGTGTGCCGGCTGTAACCTGCGTGTGTTTCCACGGCCCGCCATGCCCGGTAGGCTTGCCGAACTGCCAGAGGTCGTCGACCGCGCCGACCCATACGGCGCAGCGGCCATCGTCAGATCGCACGACATGGCGGTTGCCTTTCGCCTCGTCACGATCGATACCGGACATCACCAGGAGCCCCCGCCAGGAACAGTAGTCGCGGATACGCCGGTTGTGCGTGGCGATGGGGCGAATCTTGGCGAAGCCGCCCGCGTTCTGCGCAGGTAGTTCATAGAACGTGCCGAGGCAATTGAAGAGATCCCGCTCCGTGCACACCTCACGATCGATGCGCTCGGATCCCAACGGACCGGGTTCTTCGAGGGCCGGATCGCCCTTGGGGAGGCGGTATCGTTTTCCGTCGTCATCAATGTACAGTGCGGACGCGTCGTCGATGGTCAGCACGTTCGCCGGTACCGCGAGGTGTTCACGCATCCAGGCATAGCTGTCCTTGTCTTCCACTACTTCGAGTTGCACCGCGCCGTCCATTTCGAAGAGGCTGCCGTCATCCAGCGCGATGCGTAACGTTCCGGTGTTGTCTCCACGCGCCCAAAGCAAACCGCCGACGGAAGCCGGCGACTCCGGAGCTGCCAAGCCGTCGAAGATGGCTGCGGCCTTGCCCGTGCGGGGGTCGGCGGCCGCGTACGTGAACTGCGCGGTCAGGCGATCCACTGCCCGGTCGGCACGCACGCGAATCCACGATCCCGGCGAGCACGGATCAAATGCCTGCCAGACATAGCCTGGCGGCACCGCTCGTGTGAGGAGTTCGCGCCAAGTCCCCGTTCCATCCGGATCGATTTCAAATGTCAGGTTCACCGGCGCATCGCCGCCGTTGACCAGGTGTACTGCCCGCCGCTCAAAACCCGCGAATAGAAACGGTTCTGAAGGGGCATCCGCCTCGACGGAATCGTCCAGCCACACCGCGCCCCGGCCGATGGGCGGTCCAAAGTCTTCCAGTTGGCTGGGGGCCACGAACCATAGATTGGATTGGGACTGTCCCGGAGCGGCGATGTCGCCCTGGGCCATGCGCTTGTTGAGAAACTCGGCCTTGGCCGTGTCGTCGCATCCGAAAACGACGCGATCGTTCCATCGCGTGAAATCGCCGATGACTTTCAAGTACGTGGAGCGGGGCGCAATTCCAGCAGAATCTTCGGCTGTGAAGCTTCGGGGGAAGCGCCAGAACATCCCGTGCATCGTCATCAGCAGATCGTCCTCGCCAATGTCCCGGATGCGCGGCCATTCCGTGTTCCAGCCATGGGCGCCGTCGTAGCAATGGCTTGCCTTGGGCAAGCGGTAGGAATGCCAGTTCCCGTCGTCGCGCACCATGAGAATCAGCGAACGATGATCCCATCCGATACTCCAGATGGGGTCCGTTTCGGGATGCTCGTTCCCGCGCAACCCGCCGGGTCCGGTGACTTCCGTGAACTGGTTCCGGCGCACGACCGTCCACGTTGCGCCGTCCCATTCCGCGAGGCAACCGGATGCCACGTCGGGCCGATCCCGGGCGAGTTGCGAGTGTTCACCGTTATTGGCGTACACGAGCCGCCCCTGACCGGAGTACAGTCCTTTGCCGTGGTATCCGGGCAAGAGCGCCCCTGCGACGTCGCCCACACGATTGCCGTCGGGATAGAGTTCAGTGACGGCCAGCGTGTGGACATCGACCTCGTAGAACCCTTCTTCCATGGTCGCATAGTAGATGCGGTTCTCCGGATCGGACAGATGGCGCGCGTTGCCCGTGGGCCGGCCGTACAGGTCATCGAAGGGAATCACCCGCACCGCGCCGGTCGAATCGATCGCATACGGTCCGATGAACAACTGGTTGGACTCGGCATGGATCATCCGGTTCGCCGGGGTGCCGCCGACGCTTTCTTCGTGAATCGTGAGTTGAAGGTCATCATCTATGGAGTACAGCTTGTCTGTGGAGCCGCCGGGCGCATGAGGCGCATAGGTCACCAGCCAAAGCCGGTCCGCCCATGGGACGACGGCACCGGTCCCGCATTCGTTCTCCTGGTTGTAGTACGCAAGATGCGGGTAGATGCCCGACCACGAGGGAGGTTCGTCAGCGTGCGGTACCGTCGGCCCCCAGATGAGCACGACCACAAGCCACGGTAACCGGTGCAACATCCAATTCATGGCAGGAATCACTCTCCTTCTCGATGGCCACCAGGCCCATTTGTCCGTCACCGTAAGCAAACGGTGACCGCCAATCAACCATGTCCGGTTGCAATCGACTTAATAACTGCGGATACTTTGGGGTTGCGGAGCAAGCCATCTGGGAGATCTCTTGAATGAGCACGGCAGTCGTTGCGGTATTGTCGTTTGTCGGGTTTATCGTGGCGTACAACACGTACGGGCGTTATCTCGCGCGAAAGATTTTTGATTTAGATCCGAACGCGGAAGTTCCTTCGCGCCAGTTGAACGACGGCGTGGACTTCGTGCCGACGCAGCGCAGCGTCGTGTTTGGCCACCATTTCACGTCCATCGCGGGTACGGGCCCCATCGTCGGGCCGGCGATCGCGGTGTTCTGGGGCTGGTTGCCGGCCTTGTTGTGGGTGCTGGTCGGGTCCATTTTCATCGGCGCGGTGCACGACTTCGGGTCGCTCGTAGTCTCCATGCGCTCGCGGGGGCAAACCATCGGCAACGTGGCGGCGCGGATGATTTCGAAACGCGCGCGGATTCTGTTCCTGCTCGTGCTGTTCTTCGCGCTCACGGTAGTGCTGGCCATCTTCGGGCTGGTCATCGCGGCGATCTTCTCCGTATACCCCGAGTCCGTGTTGTCCGTATGGATCGCCATGCCGCTAGCTGTGCTTGTGGGATTCTGGATCTACCGTCGTGGCGGAGGGTTGTTGTGGCCGTCCTTGTTCGCCCTGGTGGTGCTATACGGGGCCGTCGTGATCGGCGTTGAGTATCTGCCGATAACGTTCGGCGAGAATGTGCCGCTGTTTGGCGATCCCAATGCCGGGTTCGTCGGCGCCATGAAGTCCAGCGTCGTGATATGGACCGCCATCCTGCTTGTATACTGCTTTTTCGCGAGTGTGCTGCCCGTATGGGTTTTGCTGCAACCGCGTGACTACATCAATTCCCATCAACTGCTTGTAGCGTTGGTGCTGCTGGTTGGGGGCCTGTTCGTGGCCCATCCCGCGCTCGTCGCGCCCGCCATCAGCAGCGACGTCCCGGCCGACGCGCCGCCGATTATGCCGTTCCTCTTTATCACCATCGCCTGCGGCGCAGTGTCGGGGTTCCACTGTCTCGTTTCGTCCGGCACGACTTCCAAGCAAATCAAGAACGAAACTGACGCGCAATACATCGGCTATGGCGCCATGCTGATGGAAGGCGTTCTGGCCGTATTGGTGATTCTCGCCTGCTGCGCGGGGCTAGGGATGGGGATTGAAAAGGACGGGGCCGCGCTTGCCGGGTACGACGCGTGGCACGGCTATTATGGCACGAGTTGGAAGGGAATGAGCCTCGCGCAGAACGTGGGCGCTTTCGTCGAAGGCGGCGCGAACATGATCGCCGCGCTGGGTATCCCGCGCGACGTGTGTATCGGCATCATCGCGGTAATGGTGGCGTGTTTTGCCGCGACGACCCTGGATACGGCGACGCGGTTGCAACGCTACGTCATCCAGGAATTGGGCGGGGCCCTGCGCATCACGCCGCTCACCAACAAATATGTGGCGACGACCATCGCCGTAGTGACGGGGGGAATCATCGCCATGATCCCCGGACCCAAGGGCGTCCCTGGCACCGGTGGACTGCTGCTTTGGCCACTCTTCGGCGCGACGAACCAGTTGCTTGCGGGGCTGGCCTTTCTCGTGATCGCCTTCTACCTCATTCGGCACAACAAGCCGGTCTGGTTTCTTGCCCTGCCCGCCGTCTTGATGCTGGTGTTGCCGGCCTGGGCACTGAGCATCCAAATCAAGGAGTTCTACGACGCCGGCAACTGGCTGCTGTTTGCCGTCGGTTTGTTTGTGGAGGCCTTGCAGGTCTGGATGATCGCGGAGGGGGCGATCATGTGGCGCAAGGCCAAGGGTGTCTTGCCGGAACCGTTGCCACCCCTCGAACCGGTTGCGGTTACCGACGCGCAAACCTAATATGGCCCGGCGCGGCCCATGGGGCTGCACCCCGAGGGAGGGACTTGCATCGTGTGCGCCGCTAAACGACTCGCAATTGTATTGTGCTTGGCGGTGTCGATTTGCTTCAGTGTGCCCAGGGCTCAGGCGCATGACTATTCTTCCACATTGCCGGCGATTCGTGTTCCGCTGGCCGCGTCGAACGGTTCGGCGTTCGACATGCTCGCGGAACCGGTGTCGCAATTTGACGCCGCGTGCGCGCTTCGGCTTCGTTTTGTCCATGCGGGGTCCCGCAAACCTGCGGCAGTTCTGGTACGAATCATAGACCGTGACGGACGGCGCGTTCGGTTACCCGGATTGTTGTCTCGCGCGGCCGCGCTGTCGCCTAACAGTGTCGGCGCGTCGTCGTTTGTCCATGCCGATAGCTGGTCCATCGTACCCGGCGAGCTTGTGGTCGCGGTTCCGCAGGAGGTACTCACGATTGAAGCCATTCGCGGACCGAATTCGACGTGGTTCTCCAAAACGCTAGATCTTCGCGGAAAAGCGGAAGCAAGCATGGAAGAGACGATTGAACCACTAATCGACGGCGCGTATTCGTGGCGGGGCGGCAACCCGCACCTTCATCTACAGAAGATGACGTTGGACGAGGCCGAACGCTACGCCTGCGAAACGGCGGCTGCGGATGGATTTGACGTCGTATTCCTCTCCTACCTCGAACGGGCGGAAGCGGACCTGGAGTACATCTCCAACACGTTTACAGCAGACGATCTTGCGCGCTTCACAAAACGCAGCGGTGTCCTTTTCGCCTATGGCGAGGAGTATCGCCACAACTTCGTGAAGAACAGCGAAGGCTACGGCCATGTCATGTTCCTCGACCTCAAGGAGCTGATTTTGCCGGCGAGCCTGGGATATGCGATTACCCGTTCGTCGAATGACGATCAGCCGTTGCGCGACGGAATCATCCGCGCGCGGAAGCAAGACGCGACAGTCCTCTGGTGCCACGGAACGCAGGGGTACGAAGATATCCCAAGTTGGTTTGCCGGATTGGTCGATGTGCAGATGATCTTCGACCAGGGCAGCAAGGGCACCTATGAATCCGCCATCTACCGCTATCTCAACGCGGGGTTGCGCGTACCGCTGGCCACCGGTACGGATTGGTTTTTTCGGGACATGGCCATGGCCTACGTGCAGGTCGATGAACCGCTTACTAAGGAGCGCTGGTTGGAAGCCTTGCGTGAAGGGAGATCGTTCATCACCAACGGACCATTGATTGCATTCACCGTGAACGGCCAGCCGATTGGCTCCGCCATCGACGCCGTACCCGGAGATACGCTGGACGTGGCCGCGTCCATCGTCTGCCGGGGCGATTTCAACGACCTGGAACTCGTACAGAATGGACACGTCGTCGGCCGCGCGAATGCTGTCTGGCGCGACGGCCGGTTCATTGCCGAGTTTCGTCAAACGCTTCCGGTCGACGAAGCGTCCTGGTACGCGGTCCGCGCGACGCCTTTTACGGCCAACTACGACAAGCCCGAGACTTCCGGCGTGGGGTACAACGAATACGGCAAACCCTACTTCGCCCATTCAAGTCCCATCTACGTGACCGTCAATGGCCGTGATACGCTACTGCCTGAGGCTGTTGTGTCGCTGTTGGACGAGGTTCGCGGCAGCCGCGCGTTCGTCGCGGAGGAAGGGGATTTCACCTCGGACGCGGATCGCAATCGGCTCCTCGGAATCTACGACGAAGCGGCGGAAAGCATTCAGCAACGGGTGGCACCGTCCAAATAGTCTACGGGTCCGAGCTCCGTTTGGGCACCTCCGTTGACGCGCACCCTTGCGCCATCTACAATCGCCGGGTGTGTCAGGCACATTGGCTGCGGGCAACCAAGGACTGAATCATGATCATGACCCTGATTACGATGGCCACATTGGGCGCGTTGCCGGGTGAACCGATGTACCGCGCCGACGATGCGGAACACGTGAAGGTCTATTACGAGCCGGGACGTTTCGGCGGATGGCCGGCGAACTACGGTATCTGGAACTGGGGCGATGAGATCCTGGTCGGATACAGCCGGGGCTATCACAAGGACCTCGGTCCGACGATGCATCACATCGACCGCGAGAAACCGGAAGAGTTCTGGCTGGCGCGCAGCAAGGACGGCGGGAAGACGTGGACCCATGAACACCCCGCGGAACAGGGATCACTGATTCCGCGCGGCGTTGCTCTACACGGGACGGAAACGCCGGGACTGAAACTGCCGCCAGTCACCGACTTGAAGGAGCCCATGGACTTCACGCATCCCGACTTCGTGCTGACGTTCCGCATGGATGACTACCAAGGCGGATTGTCCCGCTTCGAGTATTCCTATGATCGCGGTAAAACCTGGAAGGGCCCTTACGCGTTGCCAAACTTCGGCACCCCGGGCACCGCGGCGCGCACGGACTACATCGTGAACGGCAAGCACGACGCCTTCTTCTTCATCACCGTCGCAAAAGAGAACGGGCGCGAAGGGCGGCCCGCATGCGTGCGCACCCAGGACGGGGGCGTTACCTGGGAATTGGTTTCCTTCATCGGTCCCGAGCCGGAAGGCTTCGCCATCATGCCGTCGACCGTTCGGATTTCGGATACGGAGCTGTTCACGACCCTGCGCTGCCGGGAAGGCACGTTCCGGTGGATCTCCGCATGGCGCAGTTTGGACAACGGTAAGTCCTGGAGCTTCGAGAACAACCCAGTCGAGTATGCCGGGGAAGGCAATCCGCCGAGTCTGAATAAGTTGCCCGACGGGCGGCTCTGCCTGACCTACGGGTTCCGCGGGTATCCTTACAGCATCCGCGCGCGCCTCAGCGACGACAACGGCAAGACCTGGGGCCCGCAGATCGTCCTCCGCGACGACGGTACGGACCGCGACATCGGGTACGTGCGCAGCATCGTGCGCCCGGACGGCAAGGTCGTGACGACCTATTACATCAACGATCAGGCCACCGGCCCCGAACGCTACATCGGCGCGACCATCTGGGATCCGAACAAGATCTCGGAGATTACCAGCGGCAACGCGGAGCGCCAGGCGGCGTTTTAGGGAGACTGACGGACCGAAAACGGGTATAGTTAGTTATCGCCGCAAGGCGGTCTGTGTGAAAGGAACGCAGGGGTTTCCGGCGCAGCCGCGTACTGGCGCAGAATCTCTGTGAGCTACGCGTGCCAACGATCGAAGGGAAGGAGACCATCATGCCGTCGTTCAATCCGTTTCAGATCCTGTACCGCCTGTTCCTGATCATCATCAGCCTGCTGACGCCCGGATACGGACAAGTGATTCTGTAAGCGACGCGGCGTTTCGTCCCATCATTTTTCAATCCCGTACTCTTTCATCTTGCGCCACAGTGTGGAGCGGGAGACACCGAGCTTTTTCGCGGCCTCGGTCTGATTGCCGTCGAGGCGGTCGAGGGCGCTGCGGATGAGTTGCGCCTCCATCTCACTGATGGTGGGGATGGATTCCGCCACGTAGTTCGGCAGGGCCAGCGTGGGCCGCGTGCCGGTGCGGACATTCTCCGGCAGGTCCTGGGCGCGGATCGTGTCGTCGTCCGCCATGATGACCGCGTGGGCGATGATGCTTTCCAGTTCGCGCACGTTGCCGGGGTAGGGATAGTTCCGCAACAGGGCCTGCGCCGCCTCGTCCACGTGGGCGATGTGCTTGCCATAGTCCGCGTTGCAACGGGCAACGAAATGGCGCACGAGATTGGGCAGCGCTTCAATCCGGTCCCGCAACGGCGGCACGCGGACCTGGATCACGTTCAAGCGGAAGTACAGGTCTTCGCGGAACTCGTTCGCGGCGACTGCCTTTTCGAGATCGCGGTTGGTGGCGGCAATGACCCGCACGTCCACCCGCATGCTCTTGGTGGAACCCACGGGGCGAATGTCGCCGTTCTGCAGCACGCGCAACAGCTTGGCTTGCGTGATAAGCGCCATGTCGCCCACCTCGTCCAGGAAGATGGTGCCGCCGTCGGCTTCCTCGAAGAGCCCGCGCTTGTCCGATTCCGCGCCGGTGAAAGCGCCCTTCACGTGCCCGAACATCTCGCTTTCCAGCAACTGCTCCGGCAAGGCTGCGCAGTTGATGGCGATGAAGGGCATGTCGCGGCGGCGGCTCATCCGATGGACGGCGTTCGCGAGCAGCTCCTTACCCGTCCCGCTTTCGCCGAGGAGGAGGACCGTGCTATCCGTGGGCGCGACCTTGGCCACCATCTCCAGCACGCGCCGCATGGCGGGCGACGCGCCGACCATGTTCTCGAAGAACCCTTGCTCGTACTGGTCGATGGTATCTTCGCTGGAAAGGTCTCGGAGGGCCTTGTTGACCACCAGGGCCACGTCCGACGGCGCGCTAGTTTCCGGCAAATAGAAGAAGGCCCCCTGCCGAATGCCCTCCAAGGCGCGGTCCAACTTCGTCATTTCAAAGAGCAGGATCAATCTGGAACGGGCGCTGCTCCGCCGGATAAAGGACACCAACTCCATATCCGCCTGGCGGCTCAGGCTCAAATCTAAGACAATGACATCAAACACTTTACGGCCAACCAACCGCAGCACACCCTTGGCGTCATGGCACTGCTCAACGGCATGGCCATGACTTTCCAGATGGCGCGCAAGCGTCGCGGCGTAGGGGACATCCCCATGAGCGACCAGCACTTGCGGTCCCGTCGATTTCTTCTCGTTTCGCATCGAAACACCTCAAAATTAATCCAACCTCATTGTATCAAAACGAATCGCTCGATTTATAGTCGCGGCGAAACAACGCGTCTTTCGAGCGAGCACGTTCAAGTCAGTGCCCACCTATGTAACTGCTGGCTCGAAGAAGAACCCCAAGAACATCCCCCTTGATCCCCCTTCAAAGGGGGAAAATCGCGCAACACTCCGTAGAGTGTTGAAGTAGGGGAACAGATCAAGTCCGGAGCAGGGATACGCTTGAACACGCCGATGATTGCGCTTATGCACAATTCCCCCTTTGAAGGGGGATCAAGGGGTGTTTTTCTTCCAATGACGCTCGGCGCTCCAGCTCGCACGACGCACTCTGGAACGGCAGAGCAGATGGTCTAGTACGGAGTAAGTTGCTTGATCTTCCATCGCCAGCGTGTACTATGGGGACTTCCGCAATTCCGGACAGGAGGGAGACCCCATGCAGCAGATTCCATCACGACGTGAATTTTTGTGCCAGGCAGGCGTGGCCGCGGGACTGGGCGCGGCAGCCATGACGGCGGGCGCACAGGGAGCATCGGCCGAAGGCAAACGGCGCAACATGGTCTTTATTCTTATCGACGACATGCGCTTCGATTCCATGAGTTGCATGGGCCATCCCTTCCTCGAGACGCCGAACCTGGATGCCCTGGCAGCGGGGGGCATCATGTTCGACAACGCCTTCGTCACCACGTCGCTCTGTTCGCCGAGCCGGGCATCGATTCTGACCGGCCAGTACGCGCACAACCACGGCATCTTCGACAACAGCACGAATCTGCCCGACGACACGCCGACGTTTCCGAAGGAACTGCAGAAGTCAGGTTACCGGACCGGCTTCGCGGGGAAGTGGCACATGGGCGGGTCGAGCGACGAACCCCGGCCGGGGTTTGACCACTGGATGTCCTTCCGTGGGCAGGGTGTCTATAACGATCCCACCATCAACGTGAACGGCAATCAGGAGAAGGTCGAGGGCTATGTGACCGATATCATCACGGATCACGCCGTCGACTTTCTCCAACAAGAAGACGAACGGCCTTTCTTCCTCTACGTGTCGCACAAGGCCGTGCACGCCGATTTCTATCCTATGGAGAAGTACAAGGGCCGCTACGCGGACAAGACCTATCCGCATCCGGAGTCCATGGCGAACACGGACGAGAACTACAAGGGCAAGCCGGAATGGGTGCGCGAACAACGAAACAGTTGGCACGGCGTGGACGGGATGTACAACGGGCGCGTCGATTTCGATCAGTTCTGCCTCGACTATGCGGAGACGATGATCTCCGTCGATGACAGCGTCGGACGTATCGTGAACACCTTGCGCGAACAGGGCCTGCTCGATTCAACCTTGCTCGTGTTCACCTCCGACAACGGATTCCTTTTTGGCGAACACGGGCTCATCGACAAGCGCTGCATGTATGAACCGTCCATTCGCGTGCCGCTGATCGCGCATTGCCCGGAATTGTTCGAGGGCGGCCAGCGTAAGAAGGAAGTCGTCGCCAACATTGATTTCGCGCCGACATTTCTGGAGTGCGCAGGCGCGCCCGTGCCCGAGCAGGTGCAGGGTCGATCGTTCATGGACGTGCTCACGGGAACGGAAACCGGTTGGCGCGACGCGTTGCTCTATGAATACTTCTGGGAACGATCCTTCCCGCAAACGCCGACCGTGCTCGGCGTGCGCACGGAACGCTACAAGTTCATGAAGTACCACGGCGTCTGGGACAAGTACGAGATTTACGACCTTCAGGAAGACCCTCACGAGATGAACAACCTTCTGGCCGATTTCATTCAGCACAACGAGGGTGGCCAACTCGACCAGTATATACGGCAGAATGCGCCGGACGATGTGAAAGCGTTGTTCAACGATCTTGACGGGAAATTGAACGCGCTGCTCAATGAGACGGGGTGCCTCGCGGAGCCTTCCTGGCAAGCGAGGTAAGACTCTTCTTAACGGAGTCCGCTTGCTACCGCGCCATTTGCCGGACCTCGAGTGAGGAGTTGGAGGCAGGCTTCGTAAGCGGCTTCCGGGGTGATGGCTTGCAGCCGTTTTCGCGCGGTGGCGAGATCGCAGGCGCCCAATTGGTTATCGGACAGGATAAGGTGCGGCTGTTGGAATGGGGCGTGCTGGCGCGGGTCTGTTCCGCCGAAGATAGCGACGACCGGAGTGCCCATGGCCCAGGCGATATGCATGGGCCCTGTATCGCCGCCAACATAGCAGTCTGCGCGGTAAAGCACCCAGGCCAGGTGTTTCAGGTCCGGCGTTTCCGGTCCCACAGTGGGCATGCGTTTTGCCCGGCTGATGACTTCGCGCACGACTTCCAGTTGGCCGGGTCCCCACGTGAGAACAACCTCGAAACGTCCGTCGGCCAGCAGGAGATCCGACAACCGCGCGCAATGCTCGATGGGCCACTGTTTTTCCGGGCGGTCGACCGGCGCGTGCAAGGCAATGACCCGTTTGCCGCCGTCGAAGGTGGCCTCGAAGAAATCGTCTACCGTCGTTTGCACGTCAATGGGCACGCAGATGATGGGGTGGCCCCAATCGCAGTCCGGCAGCAACGCGCGGCACAAGAGATGGTTTTCCTCGCAGCGGTTCAGGATTTCCTTGGGCAGTCTTGCTTTCCGATTGGTGCAGAGGAAACTGCCTTCCTGACTGCGCGGCCGCGAGAATCCGACGCGATCCTTCGCGCCGGAGTACCACGTGAGGAGTCCGCTCTTCAGAATGCCGTGGAAGTCGAGGACGATGTCGTAATGGTTGTCGCGCACCGAGCGGCAGAGTCCCATGAACTCGCGGACCGCGTCGATAGCCTTCTTCGGGCGCTCAAAAATCAGTACGCCGTCCAGCGAGGGGTGGCCCTGAATGACTTCCACGGACTTGCGCTCGATGACCCAATCGAGATGCGCTTCCGGATAGGCGTCGCGGAGAATTTGGAGGACGGGAAGCACACGGACCACGTCGCCGATTGCGCTGAGGCGGACGATCAATATCCGCGGCGAACCTCCGACCATGGATGTGCCCTGGACCTCCCGGTTCCGATTGGAGGCGCCTGCGCCGGCGGGGGAACGTTCAAGTTGGCGTAGGCGCCGCAAACAAGGTGAAATATGGCGGAGAGGGCGGGATTCGAACCCGCGGAACCCCGTTAAGAGTTCACACGCTTTCCAAGCGTGCGCCTTCAACCACTCGGCCACCTCTCCCGGAAAGCCCGGTGGTATTCCACCGGGCGCAAACTCGGGATTCTAGTCCGCAAGCGGCGGCAAAGTCAATTCTACCGTGCTATTCTGTCAAGACTCTTTAGAAATGTCCTCTGGCTTAACTCGTTAGAAATGTCCTCTGTGTTTAGGAGTCA
>BTVY01000011.1:0-125626 GCA_045863335.1 Candidatus Hydrogenedentota bacterium
TACGGTGGTGTGAGAGGACGGGGGAGGAACTATCCTCCCCCTCCTACTCGATTGCTGCAACTGGGAGCGCCATGCTCCAGCATGGCGACTTCGGAGCGTGCGCGCCGCGTCGTACAGAATACTCGTTGGTTCGGGGTCGTTGTCCGCTCCGAAACTCGCCGGGCTGGTGCCCAGCGTTTCCAATGGGTCTTCCCGGACGGCTACTGCTCCGGCTCAATTACCATCGTGCATGTCGTGCTTGCTGGAAGCGTGAAGGACGCAGTCGAACCGGAGCCTGTCACATCGATCGTCGATTCGAAGGCTGCCCTTTCGTCTGGGGAAGCAATCCGCATCGAGTAGGTGCCCGGCTTGAGCAGGTAAAATTGTGCGGCCATGTCGCGCGGTTCATCACCGAAGTGGTAGAGCATTGCTTCAAACCGATCCGGCTTTGCGTCGGCAACCAGCGCGGCGATTTCGCGCGCCGGGGTGAGCCAACGTACCGCGTTGAAGGGAAACACCTGGGGATGGTCCGGGTCTCCACTGACGGTCGCGTAGAGCAGTGTCGTGTCGGGGGTGTTGATGCCGGGTTTGCCATCGGGAAACATGCCGTTCGAAGCGAAGATTGCCGGAAACCGCGTCACGCGATCCGTATACCGAACTTCGCTGGTGAAGCCGGGGAAATTGATTTGCAGCGCCGCGGCCGTCTGTTCCAACGCCTTCGTCAGCGCCTCCAGGTCCCCATTGAGACGGTACTTCACGTATGCGCTGCCGCCGCTACGGAGCAATTCGTCGAATTCCTCGTTGCCAGTCAGGAAGCGGTACTTCGCGAGGACGCCGGTCAGGCTGCCAAGCCGCTCGGCGCACCAGGCTTCACTCCCCGTTGGGATTTCCTCGGGACGGTCCTTGAGAAATCGAAGCCGCGCATCGGCCATGGATCGCAGTGGCTCCAAATACTTGGGATCGCCGGTCATGTGATGTGTCAGCAAGAGCGACTGGGTCATGAGCGACATGGCGCTTGGCCACACATATAGGGGGTCGCTGCTGTGGCCCTCCGGGTCCCACCAATTCTCGCCCACGCCGCCGATGCCGCCATCGGGCCAGTGAATTGCACTCGGGATGATCCCTGCAGGCTTGCCGCGTTCGGCGCGCGCGGTCGCCTCGACCCACGTGTCCATCCAGGAAGAAAACAACGAACCCAGTTGCTCGTCACCCGTTCGCTGCCAGAGCAGGAGTGCGGGCTGCACCGCGCGCGGATGGTACACGGTATCGCAGGCGCGTTTCGGCGTCAGGTCGACTTCCTTCGAACTGAAGTAAATGCTTTTGAATTGAAGCTGACCCCGTTCGTTGACGCCGCTCCAGAGGTTTCGCATCAATTCGGCCAGCCGAAGGGCCTTGTCCCGCCAGACGGGATTATCGGGCTGCAGTAACATCATGGGCGTCAGTGCGTCTGCCGAGTCCTCAGCCGTGTGCTCCACGTCGTACACGTGACTCGTGTACCCCTCGTTCATGTGCGATTGCGCCATCAACGCGCTCGAAAATCTCTCCTGCGCGTCGCCAGTTTTGGGGTCGTCGAACCCGATCAGCACGGGAATCCAGATGCGCCACATCTCGCAATCATCGCCCCAGCCGCCGCCGTACTGGCCGTCCGGCCGTAAGCGATGGTCGACCCACCAGTGGAGGATGTCAGTCATGCGTTCGAGGCTTTCGCGCTGGGCGTTTGCCCAGGCGGGCGCATCGGGATCGGGTTCATACACGGGCTCCGCGGGGATGGGCGTGCCGAGGTACATCTTGATCAAGGGGTTGTCGGGGAACTGCTGCGACAGAGATTCGAATAGAGGCCGTATTTTGTCGAACTGTTTTCGCTTCGACTCCGCGTTGCTCCACAGCCCTCCAAATTCCAGCGTGACCCAGGTCAGCATACGCGCGCGGTAGAGTTCCGTGATGGGGAAGAGCGGCGAGTCTTCGGCGATGCCGAAATCGTACTGGTCTGTTTTCAGGATGCTGCTGCCAAAATACTCCAGGCGCGGGTCATTCATCCAGCGGTCCACTTCGACTATTAGCCGGTCCACGTCTTGCGCCAGTCCGGCTTCGAGGTCCTCGCGAACGCGAAGCTCCTTCAAGATCGCCAGGCGCACGTCGTCGGTGGCGGCGTTGCCTGCTCGCGCGATCAATTCGTCGATGGGCGCGGCTTCTGTAGCCATGACAGAAAATGCCGTGAGAACAATCAGCGTCAATCGTGTGCGCAGGGTCATGCCCTTGTTCCTCTCCATTCATATGTATGCCCCGAGTAAAGGACAGTGCCAGAGGACACGAGGACGCCGCAAATCGGAATCGAGATCGGGTTCGGGATCGAAATCGGGATCGCAAGCGCGTTGCAGATTCCGATTCCAATCCCGAATCCGGCAATGACCAAAACCGATGGTATTGCACAAAACGCTGCAAGCCCTTGGACGGGAGGCTCTCGCACTCTCGCGAGTTCCGGATGCAGGCGAGACCCGGCGCCTCTGATTCCCGGACGGCGCTACTCCTCGATCCGCAGCGCTCCCGAGGGGCAGCGCGACACCGCGTCGCGGATGGCCTCTTCCGACGCGCCCGACGTATCGATCACGAGCTTGTCGTCTTCAAACCGGAACACCTTGGGAAGCAGGCTGCAACAGTCGCCGCTCTCAAAACACGTGTCCTCATCCCACACAACGTTTACCATCTCGCCTCCTTGTGGATTTCCCAACCATCCGATTGGCACGGGAATTCTGCTATGCTCTTGCCCAGGTTGTGACGCTTGCGCCTTGGCGGATCGGGAGTTGCCCCGCATGCGCCATTTGGCCGATGCTCCATCATACTACGAATTGTTCTGGGGCGAAGGAAACAATGAAGACACGACAACTGGGCGCTGTACGCGCCGCACTTCTCATGCTGCCGTTGATCCTTTCGTTGGCGATCGCCGGATGTCCGCAACCGGCCTCCGATCCGATTCCGGCGGGCGAGGGCGGCGTCCATTGGCTCCGCATCGCGCACATCTCCGACACGCAAATCGTCGACGAGGAAAGCCCCAATCGAGCCCTCCGGTTTGCCGCACTGACCGAATACGCGTGGCGTCCCCAGGAGGCCTACGGGCTGCAAACGCTGGACGCCACCTTGGGTGTGATTAATGATATCCATACCGTCAAGAGCGCGCCCACCCATTCCATCGATTTCGTTCTCGCCACGGGCGATTTGACGGACGGCTCCCAGCACAACGAACTGCGCTGGTTCATCGATACCATGGACGGGCAATGGGTCGTGCCGGACTCGGGCGAACCGGACGGCGAACTCCGCATGCAAGCGCCGGAAGATAATCCCAAACTTGGTTTTCAGGCGGAGGGTCTCGACCCTGGCATTCCGTGGTACACCGTGTTCGGCAATCATGACAGCCTGTCCTTCGGCGTGTTCAACGTGGATCGAAGCAGCGCCGATCCGCAGGAGTGGACCGCGCCCCTGCTGCGGCCCGTCGCCGCGCTCGCGGGGCTGCATCTCCTCGATCCGAGCTTGAACGCCCTGGAACCGACGAGCCGGTACAGCCCCGCAATCGTTCGCGGCAGTGAGGAGCAGATCGACCTGGTAACGCTGCAACTGCTGTTGGGAGACCTTCAAGCGGGCCGCATCGTGCAAGATCCAAACCGGCACTTCACCAATCGGATTGCTTTCATCGAGGAACACTTCGATACGACTACGCTGCCCGAGGGCCACGGTTTCTCCGAAGAGAACGTGGACACGGGTCTCACGCGGTATTCAGTTCATCCCAAAGATGGGGTGCCGGTCCGCTTGGTCGTCATGGATACCGTCGCTCCCGATCCGCCCTACGGCTTGCCCGCCCACTATGGCGTCATGACGCGCGAACAGTTTGATAACTTCGTGAAGCCGGAAATCGAAGCCGCGCAGGAGGCGGGCGAGTTCGTGCTGCTGGCCTCCCATCATCCCTCGGAAGATTTCGAATTGCCCTATCCGCAGCCCCAGGTGCGCACCCGGGAGTGGCGCGACTACGTCGCGAGCCAGCCCAACATCGTCGCGCACCTGTGCGGGCATTCGCACAAGAACTTCGTTACGCACGTGGACGGCGATTACCCTTACTACGAGATTCAGACCGGTTCCATCATCGACTACCCGCAAGAAGGCCGAATCATCGACGTGTTCTACGATGAAAGCACAGAAACGGTCCGCCTGGAAAGCACCATGTTCAGTCACATGGATGATCCGACACCGCTTTCCGAAGAGTCATACCGGCGGACGATCATTTACCGGGAAAATTTCAAGCGAATGGAGACGAAAGCCGCAGCGGAATCCGAGATAAAGAAACTCTCCCTGGAGTCCGGCATGGCGCCGGTGGACTTCTTCCCGCCCCTCCCGACGATGGAGGAATCGTACGGGGCGGATGCGCATCGGGAGTTTGCGGTCACGTTTCCACGGTCGAGCACGCGCTAACAAAATATCGGGGGAGATATGACGCGAACGGTACTATTGATTCAATGCCCGGACAAGAAGGGCATCGTGGCGCGGGTGTCGGACTTCATCTTCCGGCACGAATGCAACATTCTTACTTCGGACCAACATACCACCGACCCCGAGGGGGGCCGGTATTTCATGCGGATTGTATTTGCCCTCGAGGAGGACAAAGTCAGCCGCGAGTCCTTCGAGCAGGACTGGGGCCGCGTGGCCGAGGAACTTGGCGCGAAGTGGTCCATCCACTACGCGACGGAAACGCCACGTGTGGGGATCCTGGTATCCAAGCAAGACCATTGTCTGTTCGACCTGCTCTACCGGCACCGGAGCGGCGAATTCAACGTCCAGATCCCGCTCGTCATCAGCAACCACGAAGACTGCCGGGACCTGGTCGACCGCTACGGCATTCCTTTTCACTATGTCCCGGTAACGCCGGAAACGAAACTCAAGGCCGAACAGCAGGTGCTGGACTTGGTGCACGACACGACCGATTTTCTGGTGCTCGCGCGTTACATGCGGATCTTGTCGGACGGCTTCCTCGCGGCCTACAAGAAAGACATCCTAAACATTCACCACAGCTTCCTGCCGTCTTTCAAAGGGGCAGATCCCTACCGGCAGGCTTACGACCGGGGTGTAAAGATCATCGGCGCCACGGCGCACTTCGTCACGCCGGCGCTGGACGAAGGCCCCATCATCGAACAGATGGTAGAGCGCGTCTACTACAAAGACACCGTCGACGACCTGAAACGCAAAGGCCGCAACCTGGAAAAGCTGGCATTGGCCAATGCGATTCACGCCTATCTCGATCATCGGATCATTCGCGACGCGCAGCGCACGATCGTGTTTCAGTGATCCTGACTGTGCTGCTGCATGCGCCGCTGTGTCACCAGCGATACGGCTACCAGCGCGACGGCCAGAAGCACTGCTGCCACTGGCGACAGCGGTAGGTCGGCTGACGTATAGGATGCCGCCGCGACGAAAGCCCCAAGAGTGCCCGAAACAAACGAAGTGAACGTAGAGAAGTTCTCATTCGTGATGACCACTCCGCTGCCGAAGTCGCCGACCACGACGGTGCCCGAATTGGAGACATCGACATCCATCAGCGAGTCCGATTGGGCGTGGCCCAACGCGAACAGGTCGACCGACAAGAGACTGTTCCCGCTGGTATCGGTCTTGTAAAGATTGCCGTTCCAGTCCACGGCGAACATCTGCCCGGCCGCGTTTGCTGCAATCGAACGGATATCGCCGGTGCCAATCCCGAGGGCGGTGGCCAAATCGATACTCTGTTGGAATACCAAAGTGTCGGGATCGTAGATGTGGACCGTGCCATTCTCAAGCGCGTACACCATCCCATTCAATCCGATGTTGACGTCTGAGGGTTCAATGGAGGTCGCGAACCGGACCGGACCGCCCCCAGTCGTATCAAAGCGAATAATCCCCTCTTCGGGATCGCCGGAGGTTGCCATGTCTGTTACAAACACGTACTGCCCATACACCGCGGCGCCGCCAAATGAAACGTTGTTGACCGTGCTCCATCCGGCCATCGTCTGATGGGTCCACGTCGAGTCGGTCGAATCCAGTGTGCTTAGGTAAGGGTCGAAGGTTCCGTTGAACACGTGAACGTCAGTATGCCCCAGTTTCACCGCAAGGTCGCGGGCGCCTTCATTGCCGGGGTACGGACTGATGCCATACTCCACTGGAAAGCTCTGGACCAACACCCCGCCCGGCGTATATTCATGCACCACGCTGCTGTCGATAATCCCATCCACGGAAACGAGAATATTTCCCGGAGTAACCGGCGCCGCCTGACTTCCCAGGACGAGACCAACACATGCCAACGTTGCACAACTCACAAACTGCCCTGCTTTCATAACCACTTCACCTTTCCCGATTGGACGCGAAGAGACAGGGGTGTCCCTCTTGCAGTCGCATTCGTTCTTGCTTTGCCCCAAAGTCACAGCCATTGACCGAGGGCAGTCTACACCAGGTTGGCAATATATACAAGGTGTTAAAGATGTGATTAGTGACCGCGCAGCACGAGCACCCAGTCATGTACCTCCGGCGGGTACGGCGGGGTCCACGTGCGGTCCGCGGCGGGTTCTACGGGGCCCATGGGCGTCTCCTCGCCGGTGACGGGGTCGAACCAGGATGCGACGTAGTTCACGTCTGGCTCCAACTCGCGGATGCGCGGCGGATTCCAGCAATGGGGTGAGTAGACCAAGCGAAGTTTTCCCGGAATTCCCGCTGCAACGGGATCGTAGGCGCCATCGCCGGGCTTATCGATCCATTCCGGGTGAAGCTCGAACTCCCACCAGGGGAACTGCCGGAAGAATCTCCCGCCGATGCCAACCTGCCGTGACCCCGGTAACTGCGCGGCTTTGCGCCAGGGCGTGCTGCCCCAGGATCGGCCGTGGGGCGAGGGTCCGTAGGGCTTTTCTTCCGTGTTGAGCTGCCAGATGCCGTTCGCGCCGTAGGTGAACCCGGCCGCGCCGTTCATCATGGTGTGGTAGAAATCGAGGCGCTGAATGTTCTGCCAACTCCGGCCCATGATGCCTTCGTAGTTCACTTCGGAATTGATGATGGGCATCTTCGGTTCCGCATGGACAGACTGGCGCACCGACTTGATCACATTGGGCACGCTGTCGATGTCGCCGTGGCCGGTTTGCAGCATCTCGAAGTCCATCAGGCTCGGGTCTTCGACTTGCTCGCGTCCGTAATGAGTCGGGTGGATGGTGATGAGATTGTTGAACCCGTCCGTCTGGCCCACGTACGCCATGACGCCGGTCCAGCCGTCCTTCTGCATGGCGGAATCGGCCTCGCGGTTGGGGCTCAGGTAATACGCCATGGCGCCTTCCCCGCAGAGGCACCACGTGACGGGATAGGCCCCGTAGCGTGCGATGAGATAGCGCCAGAACCGTTTGACCTTCTCCACACCGAGTTGCGGCAGGTAGTAGCCCCACATTCCCACGATGCACGGCATGAGGCCCGAATCGACCAGGTGCTGAATCTTGCGGTCCGCATACTGGTAGTACTCGGGGTTGATTCGCTCGAAGTTGTCAGTGAAGGGGAAACCCGCTTCGTTCTTTCCGCGCGGATCCCACGCGTCCATATCCGGGTAGGGTCCCGCGATAATCTGAATGACCGAAAATCCCTTCTCGACGCGATCCGCCGCAAGCCACTGAAACCCCTCCGGCCAGTCCAGCCGCGTGCAGAGTCCCATCCACCACGTGTCGCCGACCCAGAGAAACGGGGTGCCGTCGGCTTGTACGAAGTGATGCTTGTCCTCCGCCACACGGAGTCGTCCATGCTTGTAGAGCGGATTGCCGTCTTCCGCGGGGGTGACGCGGACCACGGTGCGTTGCGCATTCAGCCCGGCATCGTCGAGGCGATTGCAGCGGCTCTCGAGGTGGTATTCGCCGGGCTGATCGCCTGCAAATCGATAGCGCCACGTGCTGCCGCCGTCCCAGAAGGCGGGTGCCGAAAAAGTGGACCCATCGGGCCGCGTACAAGTCACGTCCACGTCCACGTCGTTGTAGCCGTCGGGATAGTGGACGATGGACTCCCATTCGATCTCAATGACCCGATACTGCGGCACCGTCAGCGTGTCGGATTGCTGCGCGCGAGACGCGGCCGCCCCTGCCACGATAGCAGCGGCCGCGCCAGAATGTTTAAGGAAGGTCCGTCGTGTCAGGTCGCCGTTCATCCATACCTCGATCGTGCGAGCGCCGTCCCCACGAGGCGTCCGCTGGTTATGGCCCACGCAATGTGGAGTCCGTGCCCCCACAGAATCTGCCCGCCGATTCCATTCTGGCCGACCGCGTACAGTCCCGGAATGGGATGGCCCACTTCGTCCAACACCTGCAAGTGCCGGTTCACCGCGGGACTGCCTTCGGTAATCGTGAAATACGCCTTCGCGGGACCTAGCAAGACCCAAGGTCCTTCGAGCGGGTCTTCCGCGTCCTCGTTGAAGTCCTCGACGGTTTGTTCCAAGGCCTCCGCCGGAATGCTACGGGCTTCCGCGACCTCGCACAACGTGTCGCCGCGGACGGCAATGTCGGGGCGCAGGCGCAGATAATCGGCTACGTAGGCGTAGGCAATTTCCGGCGCGGTCGAAATGTAGTGAGGCCATTCGCTGTAGTGCATGGCGAGGCGCGCATCGAGCAGGATGTAGGCAATCTTGCCGGGCTGGTTGGAGACTGCGATTTCGCGTTCAGGCGATTCCATTTCGTCGCAAAATCGCTGTCCTTCGCGATTGACGAGTATCGCGCCGTCATCGAACAGCGCGTTCTCGGGATGCTGCCACGTAACCAGTTCCCGCTTGATGATGGCGTCCATCACGGGCTTCGGGGCCAAGGGCATGGCGAGACTCATCACGCGCCGCAAAGGGCCTTCTGCGGGCAGGCGGCGCAGCAGACTCAGTTTTTCCGGCGGCACGAAGCGCAGCTCCGGACCGTAGGTTACGTCCATGTTGATGAGGTGGGCTCCAACGGATTCGGAGAGACGATGGCCATCGCCGTGCGAGGACTTACACACGCCTTCGACATTGGCGTATTCTTCGCCCTTGTATTTTGCGAGCAGGTCCGGCGCGCTGGCATAGTCCCCCGCGGCCAGTACAACGCCATGCCGCGCGCGATAGACAATGCCGTTCGACTCCACCCCAACGACGGAACCCTCTTCCTGCACGAGCTTCGTCACCGGCGCGTTGAACAGGATGCGGCCACGGTGTTTGATGAGGTGCCGTTGCAGCGTGAGCACGTAGGCTCGCGCGCCGGGCACCACGTTGTGCATGCGCGGAGCGCGGTTCGGCGGTTCCGGCGTGGGTCCATGGAACGAGAGTCCCAGTCGCATGAGCCATTCGAGCGTGGCCGCGGCTTCACGAACCAGCATGGTGCGAAGTTCGACGTTGTTGCGGGCTTCCAGATCCCGGGGCGCGAACTTGCCGATATCCTCCAGGTGGTCGGCGATTGCGTCGGAAACGCCCGCCGCTTTCTGGATGGGGGTTTGGCTGGCCGTAAACGATCCGACCGCGAGCGCTGTGCTTCCGCCGGGTTCCGCCTGCTTTTCGAGGACCAGTACTTCCGCGCCGAGTTCCGCCGCGCTGGCGGCCGCGGCGAGTCCGCTCCCTCCGGCGCCGACCACGATGATGTCGTACGTGGGAATGATCGACTCCTGGCTCATGGTGCTCCTTTCGCATCCGCTGAAATACACCAGGCACCTGCGCAGTCTATGGTCTTGAAGCCGATCCTTCAACCTTCGCCCCCGGCGTGGTATCGTGGTGGCACTATGAATATGAACCTGGTACTTCGAAGCATCCCTTTAGCGTGCCTCTTGGTGACCCTCCACGCGCACCTCTCGGAGGCCGTTGTCATCGAGGGCGAGCCGTGGAATCGCCACACCATCGACGCGTCGTCCCAGGGCGCGGATGGCACGCGCCTCGCCGATGCCAACGGTGACGGCCATCCGGACATCGTGACCGGCTGGGAAGAGGGTGGCCGGATTCGCGCCTATCTCAACCCGGGACCGGAGAAGGTGAAGGACCCTTGGCCCGGTGTTACAGTCGGCACGGTCGAAAGCCCGGAGGACGCCGTATTCGTCGATCTCGATGGGGACGGCTTCCTGGATGTTGTGAGCAGTTGCGAAGGGCAAACGAAAACCGTCTTCGTCCACTGGGCGCCGGCCGATGCGGAATCGTATCTGGACCCCGGCGCTTGGTCGACGGAAATCGTCCCCGCAAGCGAATCGCTCCAGCGATGGATGTTCTGTTTGCCGGTACAGGTGAACGGAGTTCGCGGCATCGATCTGGTAGTGGGCTCCAAGAACGAGGGCGCCGCAGTCGGGTGGTTTGAGTCGCCCGAGAATCCCCGCGATCTTGCTGCGTGGGTGTGGCATCCACTGCAGCAGGCGGGATGGATTATGTCGCTGATCCCGGTGGACATGGACGGCGATAGCGACAACGATATTCTGATTTCTGACCGGCGAGGAGACCGGCGCGGCGTGTATTGGCTGGAGCGCCCCGAGAGCGGGGACTCGGAGTGGGTCCGTCGCGATGTCGGCGGCGGGAATCACGAGATCATGTTTATCACCGCCGTACCCGCGGCATTCGGCGGGATCGAGACCGTGTACGCCTCGGTCTCGGATAAGTACTATCTGAAGTTCGACCGAGAAACTGATCGCGCGGATGCGTGGACCGAAGCGGAGGTGCCCTTCCCCGAGCAAACCGGCACGGGTAAAGCGATCGCAGTAGGCGACATCGATCTCGACGGGATCGACGATCTCGTGCTTTCCTGCGAGAACGCAGAGGACGCGCACGGCGTATTCTGGTTGTCCGGACCGGAATCCGTGGAAGCCCGTGCCATCAGCGGCCTGGAAGGCACCAAGTACGACCTCGTCGTATTCCACGACATGGACGCCGACGGCGACCTCGATGTGCTCACCTGCGAGGAGCGCGAGAACCTCGGCGTCATTTGGTACGAGAACCCCGTCCGTTGAGTCACGTAGGGCGGGAATGATTCCCGCCCAGGAAGTTCTCCGGCGCTACGTCTCGCGCGAAACCTCAGGAGCTTGCACCAATGTTGCGTGCACTCCTTCGCTAATCTCGAACCAGCTTCTTCGAGAACGGGACCGGGCGGAAATCATTCCCGCCCTACGGGGCTCCCTGAATCTATTGATGCCGAACGGCCTGTTCTCTACACTGTCTCGGCAGGAAGTACCCGCTCACAACACACGAGGATCGCGCCATGCTGTCGTCATGCATCATTCCACGACTCATCATACTTGCCACCCTGGTGCCCACCCTCGCTGCCGGCGCGCTCGACATCGGCGAGACAGCGGGTCCGGTTGCATTCGAGACGCTGGATGCTCACTCAAGGACGATGGACAACTACGGAGAACGCGTCGGGACGGTCGTTACGTTCCTTTCGTCACGCTGCGAGCGCACCGACAAGCTGATCCAGGACATCAGCGCGCTGTACGAGAAGTACCGTTATCGCGAGATACTGTTTGTGGGCGTATCGTCGAATCCCGCGGAATCCGGCGACGAACTGCGCACGTTCACGCAGAACAAAGGACTGCGCTTTCCGATCCATCGCGATTCGTCAGGCGCGGTCGCAAAACAGTTCGGCGCGACGGTCACGCCGGAGTTCTTTTTGCTCGACGATTCCGGCACGCTGGTGTATCACGGCGACCTGAACGGCCCATCTTATGAACCAGGCCTCGAATCGGCGATTCAGGCGCTTCTCGAAAAGAAGCCCGTGAGTAATCCGGCTACACCCGTTGCGGGAACGCCTATCGACCATCCGGGTCCCGCGCGGGAGATCCCCGATCCGTACGGAACAATCTCGTTCTCCTCGGAACTGATCTTCACCAAGATCCCCGACGTGGCGGTTCACCATTGCTCGACCGTTGCGGAAGCGCCAAACGGCGACATCCTCTGCCTGTGGTACGCCGGAAGTTACGAGTCCGCGGACGATCAAGCCCTGTATCTGTCACGCCAGACTCCCGGCGATCGAAACTGGACCGCGCCGGAAAGACTGGTTTGGAATCCCGCGCAACCGCCCGGCAACGCCGTCATTTTCCAAGGGCCTGACGACCGCATGTGGATTGTGTGGGGGCGGATGGAAGGCACTCGTCCGGTGCGACGCGGCGCGGGCTGGGGGCAATGCCGGCTCATGGCGCGTACGTCCGACGACAACGGTTACACGTGGACTGAGGACGTGGAGATCCCGGACAGCTTCGGCTGGTTGCCGCGCAACGTGCCGCTCACGCTGGACAACGGCACCCTGGCCTTGCCCATCAGCGGCGAGGCGGAAGACCGATACGGTTCGTTTCTCCTCTACCTGCAGGACGACGGTAAGTCGTGGAAACCGGGGGGCTTCATTCGCGGAGGCGGCGGGCAGCCGACGGTCATTCAGCGCGACAACGGCGACTTGCTCTGCCTCATGCGCGATCAGCCGCGGATTCCCATGAGCATTTCCACCGACCGTGGCTTGACGTGGTCCGATCCCGTGAGAACGGAACTGAAGAACCCCGACTCCGGCATCGCCATAACAAAGCTCGCCAGCGGGCGCGTGCTGGTCGTATTCAACGACACGGACCAGTCGGATCGCACGCCGCTGTCGTTGATCCAGTCCTACGACGACGGCGAAACCTGGAAAGACGTCCGCGTGCTCGAACAGGACTGGGGCGAGTTCTCCTACCCCAGCATCATCCAGGCGTCCGACGGCACGGTTCACGTGACCTATACCTACCGCCGGTACTCCATCAAACACCTGGCCTTCGACGAAGGCTGGCTCACGCACCTGGAACGGCCCAATTAGAGCCGCTTCTTGCGCGTAACTTCTATGGAGTGAGAGAGCTTGCTCTCGCAAAAGACGGCTTTGTCTGTGTGCCGAAGCATACTTGTGCGCGTTCGCTTAGCGCGCGCCGTGCCGGTTCGTCTTCATCCACTCCACGGCGAAATCAACCACCGCACGTTGCGGCATTAAGCGTATCGGCTTCAATCCGTACAGGTGCGACCGTACGAGATCCGTCTCCTGCTCGAATGCTTCCCCTATCTCGTTGAAATCCCCGTCATCGAGATTGATGTCGCGGAAGTGAGTCCAGCGGCGATGTCCGTCGACCACAATGGGCGAGGCATTCTCCACGATGCGTTTTGACGGGAAGTCTGCCCGGTGCTCGGCAAGGTGAAGGGACGTGTTCCGGTCGTAGTCGACCCCGAGCAGCAATACGTACCCCGCGAGGTCGTAGATTCGCGCCAGCGGCGAATGTTCGCCTAGGCCAAGATCGAGGCTGTGATTCGCCGTTATTTCCCGCGCGTGTCTCCCCCGCGCCGTAAAGGAAACCTGAGGATGATCGCTCCGCAGGACACCGCGCTCCTTCCGAAACGTCTCGGCCACTACACCCACGTTCCACGACGGCGTCAAGTCGAGATCGAAAGGCGGCATAGTTTCCCGAATGATGGGCCACCACGCTTCCGGTACCGGGGGATTTCGCCACTCCGATGGCTCAGACAAATCCCCCGAATGCGCTGGCATGACCAGCGTCCCTTCTGGACCCACCGCCCGTTCCAGCGCCAGGATCACGGCCACGGGTCCCCCGCAGACCCAACCGCCAAGTGAACTGAGCGAGGAATGGACGAGCAGGGTCATGCCCGGCTCCACGCCGAGACGCTGGAGTAGTTCAAAGAGATCGTTGATAGTCGTCGGCAGGCGTCGCTTAGGCACGGCGTCCTCCCTCCGCTACATGCGCCCCCGCGCGTTAGGAAGCCTCGTGTTCCTGTCGGATCGTCGTCAGCCGATCGACAAGCCGGTTCACATCGTCCTCAGTCATGTTCGTCTTGGTCTGATTCAGGATCTGTTTAAAGTAAGGCACTTCGACCGTCGGCTCCTGTGGAAAACCGATATTCCCGGTATCCGGCGCGTCAGAGGTGGCGATGATTTCCCCATCACCGGTCAGAAAAGCGAACCAGGGAATGCCGCCGCTCTGTGCCGGGCGTAGCGCGCCGACCACCGCGTCCGCGCCAGGCATGCGCTCCGCATCGATCTTGGTGACGATGAAGTCCTTTTCGAGGATGGAGGCAATCTCCGGTTCGGTGATATAGGCATCCATTCGACGGCACCAGCCGCACCACGGCGCGCCGACCCGGACAAACACCTTTTTGTTCTCGGCTTTTGCCCGGGCGATAGCGCCATCCAGCACGTCTTTGGCAGCGGCGGGTTCGGGCGCCCACTGTTCCAGAAAGGCCTCCACCTTCTTGGGATCGTGCTTGGGCCCTTCCTCGAGCGCGCCGGTCTCCTGGTCCGTGAGCTTGTTTCCAGCCGGGTCCAGCACGGTCAGGTACGGGACGCCTTGCGGCTGGATTTGCCATTTGCCCAATACCGCCTTGTCCGCCTGGCTTTCAATCATGACGACCACGTAGTTCTCATGCAGCAGCGGACGCAGCGTGTCGTTCTCCGCGAGCACCTCGTGAAGCAGATGACACCAGCCGCACCAGTTGCCGCCCGTGATGAGCAAGACACGCTTGTGGTCGCGCTCTGCTTCCGTCATGGCACGTTCAACACGAGCCATGCCTTCCCCGTCTTCCGGGTAGATGGGTTTACGGCCCGATGCGGCACACGCTTGCCACGCAAGACTGCCCGCGATCAGGAATACGATTGCGACTCGCAGCGCTTTACTACCGAATGTTCGACGGCTCATGAACTCACCTCCGTTAGCGTTCGCGGTCCCAAGCAATCATGCGGCGCGTCCTAGAAGCCTATACCGATGTCTCAATTTCATCAAGGTGCACGAGCACGGTTGTTGGTGGTGCCCGACTGCGATTCGATGGAAGGTTGCTTCCCGGGAATGCGCTTAGCAAGGGTCAGCAGGAGGGAACGCACAAAAACGAGGGGGGCCCGCATTGCCGAATGCGGACCCCCTTCCCTGTGCCGCGCCACCGGTGTGCGTCTAGCACCGGTGACAGGGAAGCGCTAGGTGCCGTCCGATGCGGACGGCAAAAATGAAGCAACTTCCATGGCATGCCCCGCTCCGGGCGAGGCATTCCGCGCGTCTGGTATGCGTTTCCCAAGGTCGGCGCGGTGAAACAAGGACGGTGTTTGGAAATCGTTCTCCGCAATTTCTGCGGAGACAATCTTAGGCGCAAGCCCACCCATCGCATCGTCACTCCCCGAAGAATGCGATGCGGCGAGACGCTGTGACTGAACTCCCGCAGGTAAAACCACGGTAGCCAACGGGAGCGGGAGGGATGCAGACACATCCGATTGCACCGCATCTTCCGGAGACACTACTGCCGGCGCCGTGGACTGGATCCCCCAGATACTGGCGGCCAGTGCAAGACACCCGACGAGCGCCGTCTCTATGCACAATCGAATTGCCATATCCCGTCCCTCCCATTGTCCGAGCGGGATTAAAGGAGCAATCCCTATGCCCTGATCGATGGAGTAAGACCGCGCGATAAGGAATCCGGGCCATAGGCAGGTTAGATCATGGGGCGTGACAGGTTACGCGGATCCTCGATCCTCGACAAGAGATCCACCCTTCGGTCCTGTTGCCGAAGTTCAGTTGGGGCGCTGACGAAAACTTGTCGTAACGACGGATCTCTGTCAATAGCGATTGCGTTCACCGCCGAGTCAATTCAATAGTCGCAGGATGGCGGCGACTACCTGTTCGTGGCTCTGCCCGGCGCATTCGACTTCCGCGTCGCGGTACCGGGCATAGAGCGGCATGCGTTCCGCGTAAAGGTCCGGGAGGCTCTGGCCGTCACTTCGCACGACGCCGCGCGCATTCAAGTCGCCGATCCGGGTTGCAAGAATATCGATGGGCAAGGACAGATGCACAAGCACGCCATCCGATCGAAGGTGCTCCATCGCCGCAGGGCTATAGACGACGCTGCCGCCGGTGGCGATCACATGCTCCCGGCAATCGAGCGTCAGGATATAGCGCTCCTCTAGCGCGCGAAACACGTTCATCCCTTCATCGCGGATAATCTCGCGCAGCCGCCGGCTCTCCTGGGATTGGATGAAGACATCCGTGTCGAGAAAGGAACGCGACAGCTCCTTGGCAAGCAACACACCGATGGTGCTCTTGCCCACGCCGGGCATGCCGATGAGGACGAGATTTTTTCCGGCTAGATTGAACACGCTCACGATCCCTCATCCATCGCGGCGGACTGCCGGAGGAACGCCTCCATGGGCGCTTCGTCCGGCGCCGCGTCGGGTGGCCATTCGCGAAGACACCATCGCACGACGATCGCGCTCACGATCGCGAACGGAACTGCGCCGCCCACCGTCCACCACTTCGATGCCGCCCCCTCCAAAGCCCATACCGGAGCCGCGCCCAGCACGGCGTAGAATCCGGCCGCAAGCAGGAAGACAGGAATCACCAATCCCCATCGGCGCGCGGAAATTGCCATGAACGCGAGTCCGCTCACGGCCATCAGGCACAGGATCACACACGCGAACTTCGCCGGTTCCACGAGCGGCAGCAGGGACGTCATCGTGGCGTCGTAGGCGAGTTGGAGCATCCACTTTCCGCTCTTGGGGCTACCGCCAAACAGCATGCCCGTGCCCAGAATCGTGACGAGCGCTGAGACCAGCGCCTCCGCCCCGCCCGCACCGACGCCAAGGGCAATCGCGTTTGGGGCAGTCTTTCGCGCGGCACGAAACAGAAGTCCCGCCACGAGAAACGTCGCCACCGCCGCAAGTCCCGACGCGGCCCCGACAATTCCTCCGTTGACGACAACGAACCGCGCATACGGCAGCGCGTCTTCGAGCTGGACGAGAACCGTGAAGTGAAGAATCAGCACTACCGCAAGCGTGAGCAGCGCGGCCACAACACGCAGCCCTGCCCCGGCGACAAACCATCGCCATTGCGCACCCGCGCCAAAACGCCATCCGATCAGGAACGCCAGCCCCACCAATCCAAGCAGGGGCCCTGCGAAGGCGATGCTCTTCAACTGCGCCGCCTCCGGCACCTCCGCGACCCGCAGGCGCCAATCGCCTAAGGCATTTTCCAAATCCACCTGAATCTGGTAATCGCCCGCTGTTTCCAGTGGCCCGAGCGGCGCGAGTTCCTGGCTGACCCGGTCTCCCCAAAGGTGCCGGTACACTTCGGCCCCGCCCGGATCGACGATCCGCAGCGATCCCGAACCTTCGCGCAACACCGCCTGCACATCGATAGCGTGATGCGCCTCGGGCTGATCGATGCGCAAGGGAAACGTCGCAGCGTTCGACACCGGCGCCGGCCCAAGTGACTGCTCATACTCTGCGACCACGCCCGCCCGTGCCGCACAGGCCCCGAGCAAGACGGCCAATGCAACGCGAGAAATCCGCGACATGAAATTCATCCCCTATGGAGTGCGAGGGCTTGCCTCGCTCCGATACCAACAGACCTGCCTGTGGCCGGAAGCATACCACGGCAACGGCATTAGCTATGAGCGATATCGGCACGTCACACTATTGCTTGAGACAAACCCTTCAATTCCACACTTCACTCTCCGCCCCGGATCAGGGATAATCGCTCAGCGTCATCATCCGGTCATCTGCAAAGGACAAACTCATGATTTCTGATTTTACGTTTCGCGCATCCGCAATCCTCATATTCGTTTCGGCACTCGCCATTGGCCAACCCGGGATCGAGCGCATCGATTCCAACGCAGATACCGGCGCCGCGAAAGCGGTGGTCCTCACCGGTCCCGCGCCGCTGGTGCACACGGCGATGATTCTACCTGTGGACGAATCCGGCCAGCTCGTGGGCCCGGACAACGCGAACGAACAGACTGCGCGCGTGCTTGAGAATCTTCGTCGCGTGCTGGACGCGTCTGCTTCAGGTTTCGATCGCGTGGCCCGCATCAACGTATATGCCGCAAATGATGAAGTAGTACCGGCCGTCGAGTCCGCATGCGCGGAGACGTTCGCAGAAAACGCGCCGGCTGTCACCTGCGTCGTCGGCGAACTGGCGCTTCCGGGCGCGTTGGTGGCGATGGACGCAATCGCGGTTGCTGAGGCAGGTCGCGAGAGCGGTGTGGATGTCGAGGGTCTGTTTAGTCGTCCCCGCCGGGAGCACGCCTCCGTCCTTCCTGCGGGCCGCGCCGTCTACATATCCGGTCAAGCGGAGCCGGGGGAGACGGTGGCGGAGGCAACCCGGAACACCATGGAAAGCCTCCGCGCCACGCTGGAATGGATGGGGCTCGACTTGGGCCATGTCGTGCATGTGAAGACCTTCATGAAACCTATGGCCGGAGTGGGGGAGGTAGACGACACGCTGGACGCGTTTTTCAGCGACGATACCGTTCCGCCAATCACGCACGTGGAGTGGACCAACAACACGCTCATTGAAATCGAGCTGATCGCCGCCGCGCCCGAAGGCACCGCGACGCAAGCCGAAGGGCCGGTCAGCTATCTCACGCCTCCCGGCATGACCGAGTCGCCCGTGTTCTGCCGCGTAACCGTCATCGACAGCGACCGGCGCATCTACATATCCAGATTGACCGGCGACGACACAACATCCCCCGAAACGGAAGTGCGCAGTCTCTACGCCGAACTCGATCGCATCCTGCAAGCCGCCGGCAGCGACATGCATCACCTGGTCAAAGCCACCTACTACTGCGCCACCGACGCCACCAGCGCCGCGCTCAACCAGGTCCGCCCCGACTTCTACGATCCCAAGCGCCCGCCCGCGGCCTCCAAAGCCCTCGTACGGGGGACGGGTGTGCCGGGCAAAGGGATTACAGTGGACATAATCGCCGTCGCGAACTAGTGTCCAATCCCTTGGAATGCCGGCGCAAACCGATCGTGTCGAGACCACCCTTCACGCGTGGGCCATCGCATCCAGCCAGCTATCCTCGTAGGGCGGTCGTTGCCCGTCTTGAAGATAGAGCCGTCCTGCTGCCATGCGCCGGGTGGGAATACAGTTCCGATCGATCCGGCCTTCCAGTGTCATCGCGAGATCGCGCGTGAAAACCGGGTTGCCGATGTGCCAGGAATGGTTCCAGGAGCCGATTCGATTGGCCTGGTTCTTGGGGTCGATTGTTACGAAGAATTCACTGCAATCGACATTGACGGCCTTTCGATCGGCCAGCGGCGTCAGGCCCACGCGTCCGGCGCGCGGTTTTACGCCCAACCGTTTCGCGTTGGATATGGCGAGGACATTGTCGTATCCGTTCTGGTAGTTCGTAAGCCGCATGATCCTCCGGTACATCGGGTTCGACCATTGGCTGTCCGCGTCGAGCGAGTCGGCGGATACGTCGCCACCGATGAAGGCCACCTGACCGACTCGCCAATCGCTCTTGAACAACTCTCCATGGGCGTCGGCATTCGTAAACGCCTGCATGATCACATAGGCGCCGGTCGAATGGCCCAAGAGATGGATGTTCGTCTCGCACCCTTTCTCCTGACCGTTCACCAAAAGTGCGACGCCGTGGGAGACGAGATAGCGGGCCGTCGCCGCGGCGTCGCTCCGATCTTCGAGGTAGTTCAAGGTGCTGGAGGCGGACGGCCAATCAAAGGACAACACAATACCGCGCCACCCTTCCCGGTCCAGGTCTTCCTGCAGTACGGAATGCCGCTTGTCAATAATGGGAATGGAGTTGTTGTACCCGTGCACAAAGATCAACACGTCTCCCGCTTTCGACACGCGAGGATCGGCCTTGTCCGCCGCCGCTTGCTGCACTTCCTTGACCCAGTCCCCGGGTTTGATGTGGTGTTGCGGTCCGGGCAGTTCGCCATCCGGCACCTTCAAAAACTTCGGCGGTCCCGGTTCCGGGATGAACTCCCCGCCCCGCAGTTTCCTTGCACAAATAATGTACCGAAGCATAGACAGATCCTCCCCACATGTTGCTAGTCCATTCAGATTCCCACAGCATTGACCCCGGAGGGGAGATTATGAGACTTCGAACACCTGAGTGCAAACTGAAGGGTACAAGGAGCACACTGTGAACCACCAAGCCGCAGACAGGGATTTTCTGGAAAGTTGCCAGTCGGATTAGGTCATTGACGATCTTCTGGTCGGCCGCTGGTCGGGGTACCTCGGATAAAGCCCATCGAACGCTCCCTGCTGCTCCGGTCAGGCCAGGTGCGCGTCCTGCGCCGCAAACCAACTCTTGGTGTTCAGGCAAATGCGCACGAGCAGGAGCATCACTGGCACCTCAATGAGGACGCCAACCACCGTGGCGAGGGCCGCGCCGCTGGAAAGACCGAACAGCATGACCGCCGTGGCAATGGCGACTTCGAAATGGTTGGAGGCGCCGATCATGGCGGCGGGTGCGGCGTCCTCGTAGCGAAGTTTCAATATCCGCGCCAGGCCGTAGCCAAGAGCGAAGATGGCGCAGGTTTGAATGAAGAGTGGGACGGCAATCCAGAGGATCGTCAATGGGTTGTTCAGAATCACTTCGCCCTTGAACGAAAACAAGAGTACCAGCGTTACCAGGAGCGCGATGATGGTTACTGGCGTGAGGATGTGGAGAAACTTCTCGTTGAACCAAGCCTCACCCTTGGTGCGGATGATCCATTCGCGCGAGAAGTAGCCCGCGACAAGCGGAAGTGCTACGTAGATTCCGATGGACAGCAAAAGGGCCTGCCAGGGCACCGGCAGCTTGCCCACACCCAGCAGAAATCCGCCGAGCACGCCGTACAGCACGAGCATGGTCAATGAGTTGATGGCGACCATGACCAGCGTCAGGCCGTCGTTGCCGCGGGCAAGAAAACTCCATACGAGCACCATGGCCGTACACGGTGCGATGCCGAGCAAAATGCATCCGGCGAGGTAACTGCGCCACAGCGGGACCTCGAGCATCTTTACGCCGTCGACCAAGAGGACCGTCCCTGCGCCGTAAGAAGCGCCCACCGGTAGATCGAGGCCGAATGGCATTTTCACAAAATCGACCGCGTCCGCGCCGATGAATCCGCGGAAGAGCAGGCCCAGAAAGAGAAGTGAGATGCCATACATCGTGAAGGGCTTGACGCACCAATTGATGAAGAGCGTCAGGAACACGGGTTTGCCGCTCCTTCCCGCCTTGACCACACTGGCGAAATCGATTTTCACCATGATGGGGTACATCATGAAGAACAGGCAGATGGCAATTGGGATGGACACCACCGGCGCGTTGTTGACGTAGATGGCCATTCCATCCAGCGTGTGCGCAAGACCCGGCGCGAATTTCCCTAGCAATATTCCGCCCAAGATACATAGCGCCACCCAGACGGTCAGATAGCGCTCGAAAACGCTCAGGCCCTTGCCCTTGGGTTCGCTTACTGTCGCACAACTACTCACTGCTACTCCTCCAATGCACCGGGCAGCGTCTCCACGTATGCCCGAATCCCGTCTCGCACCCGCCGGTAATGGCCGAGCGCTTCCTCGTCTGTTTTTGCATCCTTTGCAAGCTTCGGTGGATCGTCGAAGCCCACGTGAACCACTTTCGCGTTGCGCGGAAAGATCGGACAGGTCTCGTGCGCGTGCGCGCATACGGTCACAACGTAGTCGAAGTTCACATCATCCAACTCGCGCAGGAGTTTCGAATGCTGCCCCGAGATATCGACGCCTGCTTCCGCCATGACCTGTACCGCGCGTGGATTCATGCCATGGGTTTCGATGCCCGCGGAGTACGCATCGATTGCGTCGCTTTTCAGCGCGCGCGCCCAGCCCTCCGCCATTTGGCTCCGGCACGAATTTCCCGTGCAGAGAAACAGTACCTTCAGTTTTTCGCCTTCGTGCGGCATGTGCGCCCTTTCTTTTTCGCCGTCGAGCGACACGATTTTGTTTCAAATCCGCACAGTTCCGGACGGCCTTCGCAACAGTCGGCCGCAAGGTACCGAAACAAACTCTGTACGCCCTCGAAGTCCACCGTATAAATGATCGAGCGGCTGTTGCGGCGGCGTTCCAGGAGTCCGGCCTGGGTCAGTTGAGCGAGATGGAACGACAGGGTCGGCGCGGGAACGCCCAACGCCACGCCAATGTCTCCGGCCGCAAGGCCGCGATGCCCCGCGCCGATGACGAGCCGGAAAACGGCGAGCCGCGTTTCCTGCGCGAGCGCGGCGAGTTTGGGAATGGCGTCTTGGATTTCCATATTTCTAAAAATATCAAAATATAGGCGCCAGGTCAAGGCGCGGTGTAGATCAGCCAAAGCCCCCCAAGAATTACGAGCACGCCGCACACGTTTTTTAGACGGACGGCTCCCTTGCTGCGCTCGTTCCAATTCAGGTAGCGCTGGATGATTTCCGTGAACGTGCCCGCGAAGACGATCACGGAGCAATGGCCCACGCCGTACATCAGCAGCAAGAAGATGCCGTACGCGAGATTCGTTGAGGCCAATCTGAACGTCACGCCGAGAATGGGCGCCATGTAGGCGAACGTGCAGGGGCCGAGCGCCACGCCAAAGACAAGTCCCAGTACGAACGCTGCCAACGGCCCTTTCCGTTTCATCCCAACGGGACCCGCGCCGCTCCACGGCATGGGAATCACGTCCAGCAGATGCAATCCCACCGCGAAGAATATGATCGCGACGAACCAGTTGCCGTAGTGCCCCACGTCGCCCATCATCCGGCCCGCGGCGGCAGTAATGACGTCGATCAGCGCGATTGTGATGAGGATGCCCAACGCAAACAGCGTCGAAATGAAAAAGGCGCGCCGCGCGCTGATACGTCCTTGTTCGTCGATGAACCCGACGATGAGCGGAATGCTCGCTAGATGGCACGGACTCAGAACGATGCTGAGAATGCCCCACGCGAAAGACGCGGCAATCGCGACAAGCGCGTTCCCCTCGATGGCTTGCGACAGTGTGGCGAAAAGCGCCTGCATGGTTACAAAACGCCCAATTCTTTCCACACCGTCAGTATGGACTCCTTCGAAATGAACCCTTCATGACGAACAAGTTCTTTCCCTTCGGCGTCGTAAAAGATCTGCGTCGGAATCGTGCGGATGCCGTATTGCTGGCCCGCGTTAGGATTCTTCCACACGTCGATAAACTGCACCTCGAAGGTGCCGGCATACTCCGTCTTGAGTTCTTCGAGAACAGGCGCCATCGCCTTGCAGGGAACGCATTTGTCCGCGCCCAGATCGACCAGCTTCGGCAACGGAGCCGGTTTCTCGAGGGGCTCGGCGTCCGGCGTCGGCTCGGCTGCGGCGGGAGCTTGAGACTCTGCGTCGGCTGCCAGATCTGCTCTTTCCGGCGATTCCTGGTTGCTCTGCGACTTGATCGCCACGGTCGCCACGATGGCACCAGCGAGCGCAACAACGATCAGCGCCTTCGTTACGGTAGTCATACGTCCATTCCTTTCCCGATTCCCCGATTACTCATGGGCTTCATAAACTTCGGCGAGTCTGGCCGCAGCGGCCTCCGCTGCCTTCGACACCTTGTTGCGAGTGACGGGTGTCTTACCCTTCTTCATTCCGATCTCTTCCAGTTGGAGGTGCGCGAACCCGCCAAATCCAGCGTCTTCGAGGCAATGCTTCGCACAGCACAGAGGGCATCCGTCGATAGCAAGCACGGCAGACGCGGCCGCCGTACTTTTCATGATGCCGCTGACGCGTCCGCCAATACCTGCCAGGCAGAACATCTTGCCCACTCCGTCACGCGTTAGTTTGCGCGCCGCCTGGTCGGTTATCGCGCCGACATCCGCCGCGCCCGAACACGCGAAAATCAGTTTCGGTGCTGCATGGCACGCACAACGCTCATTCGTTGACTTCACGCTTCCCCCTTTCCGTGCCGCGAACACTAACGGAGCATGATCTTTATCTCGTCAACGCCCGGAACCTTGCCCGATACCTTGACCTCACCATCGACCACCAACGCCGGGGTGACCATGACGCCGAATTCCATAATCTTGTTGATCTCCGTTACTTTTTCGATCAGGTACTCGATGCCCATTTCCTTCGCAGCAGCTTCCGTTGTCTCCGCGAGCTTCTGGCATTTGGGACAACCGGTCCCGAGGATCTTCAAGTCTTTCATAGTGCTTTCCTTTCCGTTCAGCAGCCGGGCTCACGCTGCCATCAAGCCGTACAGCATGCCGCTGACCGTGGCCATGACGACCACCAATGACACGAATGCGGCGGTTTTTTTCACGCCGAGCACGCTGTTAATCACGATCATGTTCGGCAGGCTCAGCGCCGGTCCTGCGAGCAAGAGCGCCAGCGCGGGTCCTTGTCCCATACCGCTGCCGATCAGCCCTTGCACGATCGGCACCTCGGTGAGGGTTGCAAAGTACATGAAGGCCCCCACCACCGACGCGAAGAGGTTCGCCCACAGAGAATTGCCGCCCACCAGCGATGCAACCCACTGAGACGGAATCAGCCCTTCCTCGCCGGGCCGGCCCAGCAGGAACCCTGCCGCCAACACGCCGAAGAACAACAAGGGGAGAATTTGTTTGGCAAAGGTCCACGTCGACGAGAACCAGTCCTGCATGGTCTCGTCGCTGGTATTCGTGATGTAGACCAGGCCGAGCACCCCAAGGACGAACGGGACCATCGGCTCGTGGGGGGCGAACAGCGCGGAACCCAGAACCACGGCGCCAACGATCACCACCTTCCACCAGCGCGCATTGAACCACGCCACGAGGATCGCGCCCAGTCCGAGCGCCGAAATACCGGTGAGCGCCCACTTCCAGTCGTACAGGAGGTGCCAGAATCCTTCCGTCTGGTCGGGCTTGCCCCAGTTTGCGAACACGAGAACGGCCACCATCGCGGCGAAGTACAGCCCGTTCTGCCAGAGCGGACGTTCGACTTCCGCATCGGGCATCACGGCGGCCGCTTTCGCCTTCTCCAGTTCCTCCTTCCGGAAAATCAGGTGCATCAGCAGGCCGATGACGACACTGAAGATGACCGCGCCTACGGCCCGGGCAATGCCCAGTTGAAGCCCCAGAATGCGCGCGGTCAAGATTATCGCCAGCACGTTGATGGCCGGTCCCGAGTACAGAAACGCAGTGGCGGGTCCGAGTCCTGCGCCCATGCGATAAATACCCATGAAGAGGGGCAGCACCGTACACGAGCACACGGCCAGAATCGTGCCCGACACCGAGGCTACGCCATAAGCCAGCACCTTGGGTGCGTTCGCTCCGAGATATTTCATGACCGATGCCTGGCTCACAAAGACGGCAATCGCGCCGGCGATGAAGAACGCCGGTACGAGACACAAGATTACGTGTTCGCGCGCGTACCACTTGACGAGGTGGAACGCCTCGAAGAGGGCGTTATCGAACCGGGCGCTACCGATCGGGAGGTAAAAACAGAGGAGAAATCCCCCGAGAATCAGCGCGCCGGCTTTCCATTCCGTTTTCCACGACATACGGCACATCCATGCTTATTCGGCCAATAGGCCAAATAGTCCCCCAAAAAAATTTGCGCGTCTACTTGACCAGCGCCATGTGCTCCTCCAGATTCGCCAGAAGAACCCCTTCCACGCATCCGAACAGATTCACAATGCACGGGACGCGGAGCGTGTAATACACCATCAGCCCCCGCTTCTCGTCCTGCACGATTCCCGCCGATTTGAGCACGGTCAGGTGCTTCGAGACCGTCGACGTATCCGCGCCGATCATCCCGGTCAACTCACAAACGCAACGTTCCCCCTTGGCCAGCTCATCCACAATAAACAGCCGCGTCGGATGCGCCAGCGCCTTCACAATCCGCGCACGGGCTTCATACCGAGCCTGGGTTTTCGTGTCCATGCGTTTTTCGACTCCATATAGTTGTTGTCTATTTGGCATTTTAGCCAAATATACTCGAAATGTCAAGCAGCCCGCTTCACCTAGTTTAGAAGGGCAGCTAGAATCGCGACCCCGCGATGGTCACATCCGCATACTTCCAGGCGATCTGAAACTGTTCTTCGACCTTTCCTGCCGCTTCCGCCTTGCCCTGATCGCGGAGGGCTTGGGTGAGCCCGAGGAGCGACCAGCCGTTGTTGGGGAATTTCTTCAGGTCGGCGCGGTAGACGGATTCGGCGGCTTCGGGATCGCCGGATTCGAGGAGGATGGCGCCGTAGGTTTGGCGGACGGGGAAGAACCAGTCGGGTGGTTCGTTGTAGGTAAGGGCGTCCTCGATTTCAACCGCCTCCTCCAGTTGCGCGACGGCGTGTTCGTATTCGCCCTTCGCGGCGGCGATCTCGCCCGCGAGCACGTTGAAGGCGATCTTGAGTAACTCGACCGTCGAGTTGATGTCCCAGATCGTGATGTCGGCCAAGGCGGGATCGGCGGCGATTACCTTCAACGCTTCCAGTTCGGCCACAGCGTCCGCGAGCCGGTCCGTCCGTGCGTACGCGATGCCACGGGCATAATGCCACACGCCGCGCGGGTAGAGCAGGTCCTGCGCGGGCTCCGGGAACGCGAGGATCTCATCCCACTTGCCGAACCGTATCATGGCGTATACAGGGATCATCTTGAAGTGCTGCAGCGTCCCCATGCCGGGCATGCGCATCATTTCGTCCTCGACCATATCCGCCGTTTTTTGTGCCGCCTCCATAGCCGTCTTGCTGTCGCCTTCCATGGTGGCGGTGGCCCAGAGGAAGTGGGCGTTGTGGGGCATGTAAGCAAGCGGATAAATCCCTTGCGCGTGACACTGCGTGATGTATTCGCTGTCGGATGCCATGGCCCGCACGTTGGCAAGTGACCCGTCGTGGTACCGGCCGACGCGAATGTAAATGTGCGCCGGCATATGCACGAGGTGCCCCGCGCCGGGCGCGATGGCGCCGAGCCGGTCCGCGGAAGGCAGGCCGCGCTCGGGATTGTTGGACGCCTCGACGGCGTGAATGTAGAAATGGTTCGCGCCCGCGTGGTTTTCGTCGAGCGCCAGGGCCTGCTCCAACAGGTCAAGGATCTCCTGCGTCCAAGGTTGGATCGCGCCGTCACGGGCCCAGTAGTCCCAGGGATGCAAATCCATCAGCGCCTCCGCACACAGCGCCTGGATGTTCACATCCCGTGGATACTTTTCCGCGACCTCCCGCATGGCATCCGCGTAGGCCTCATCAAAGATCGACCGATCCTCGACAGGCTCGGCAGGATACCGCTGCGTGACCGCGCGAATCAGATCCTGCTCCTTCTCTGTCGCCCCTGGCGATAGTTCCATGGCCTTCTGTGCCGCGGCATACGCGACGGGCACGTCCTCGTCTTCCATGGCGGCGTTGATATTCGGCCCCAGCACGAGGGCGATGCCCCACTGCGCCATGGCACATTGGGGATCCAATCGCGCCGCTTCCTCAAAGGATCGCTTCGCTTCGGCGTGATTGAACCCGAAGGCGAGCATGAGGCCTTGGTCGAAGAACGTCTGCGCGCGCTCCACGTTGGTGGATACGGGATAATGGAATTCGCCGAGCCCTTCCAGCAGCGGCGCGAGCGGCTTATCGTCCTGGGCCGGCGCGATGGCCGCGGCGCCAATCGCGACAAAACTCGCCAGAAGCGATCGAAGGACATACGGGTTCATCGGGACTTCCTCCACCAGTCGATCCCTGCCGATAGATTGGGATGGTTCGGTCAACCTTGCGTGCGGTCATTGTAGCACACCGCGTATCCGCGAATTTTCGAATAGCTCAGACCGGATCAGACGATGGACCCCCCGCGTTCGCAAGGGCGACGGGGCGGGCATTGCGCGCAATCCCACTGGATACCGCACGCCCATGCAGGGGCGATCAATCCGGTGCGGTGTCCTCCGTAGGAGACGCAGGCGGCGTCACGGGGCGCGGCGCGAAGATTGCGTGGTAGCCTTCGCGGTAGTTGGGGTAGGCGAACGCATATCCCGAGGCGAGGATGCGCGCGTTGGAACAGCGCTTGTTGCCGCGGGCGCTACGGCCTTCCGGTTCCGCATCGTCCGTGGGCGGCTCCGGCACACCGAGCATATTCGCCAGCCACCGGTACATCTCGCCGCGCTCCGCCGGTTCGCAATCGACGCCGAGGTACCGTTCCTCGGGGTTGTCCAACTGCATGAGATGATGAAGGATTCCCGCGCAATCGTCGCGGTGGACCAGGTTCAGATAACTGGGTTCGGCCGGACACGTAATGACGCGGTCACGGATGCGGTCCAGCGTTTGCGCGCGTCCCGGACCGTAGATCCCGCCGAGGCGCACGGACGTCGCCGGGAACGGTCCTTCGCGGAACATCCGTTCGCCGTCCAGCATGGCCTTGCCGGAGAAGTGCGTCGCCTCCGACGGAGAGGTTTCGTCCACCCATTCGCCATCCTGCTGGGCATAGACGCCCGTGCTGGAGGTGAAGAAGACGCGCTTGATCGAATCCTGTGCCGACAGCGCGTCGAGCAGATTGCGCGGACCCTGCACGTATGCGGCCTGGTACCGCGCTTCCTCGTAGCCGCCCGCGGCGGCCGTGTAGAATACGCAATCGAGATCGGGAGGCAGGTCGCGCAAGGTGTCGGGGTCAGTGATGTCCGCCGCTATGGGCCGAACGCCTTCGGGCAGCCGATCGGGATTGCGCCGCAATCCCCAAACTTCGTGATTGTCGGCAACGAGCCGCGCAGCCAACGCCGATCCGACGTAGCCACAGCCTGCAATAAGAATTCGCATGAAGTCTCCGGTATGTGCAATGCGCATGCGCGCGATGAACGTTGGGAGAACCCATGGTATCAAACGTTAATGAAGGACGTCAGATTCCCCAAAAAGACACAGGTGAGCGCCCTGTGCCACACACGCCTAGCCTTTTGGCAGTCTCAAAGTTTTCTGGTGTCGTCACTTGGTCAGCCCCAAGCCCGCAACGGATCAAACCGGGACCATGACACAATCGTCAACCGTGTGGCACAGGTGCCCTCACCTGTGTTCTTATCTCTTCTGGAATGAAATCAATCTCAACTATCGCGGCAGGATATGCACCATGACAAAACACGACTGGGGCCAAGCCCTCATCGATGAAACCAATCGCCGGTTTTTCGACGAGTCCATTCCTCGCATCCGCAAATGCCTGGACCAGCTCACGGACGACGAGATCTGGTATCGCCCCAACGCCGAAACCGTCAGCATCGGCAATCTCGTGATCCACCTCTGCGGCAACGCGCGGCAGTGGATCTGCTCCGGACTCGGCGGCGAACCCGACCACCGCGAACGTTCCAAGGAATTCGCCGAGCGCGGTCCCATACCGCGCGCGGAACTGCTCAGCCGTCTCGACACCATCGAGGCCGACGTGCGCCGCACGCTCGAAACCGTCGATCCCACATCGCTGCTCGACAAACGCCCCGTCCAGATCTACCAGGAATCCGGCCTCAGCATCCTCGTCCACGTGGTCGAGCATTTCTCCTACCACACCGGCCAGATTACCTACGCCGTCAAATCGCGCAAAGCCGTCGACATGGGCTACTATGCTGGGCAGAAGTTGGAAGGGAAACCGTAGCTCGGAACCCCTCATAGGCATCGACACCGGCTTGGAGACGCGTCATGACTACTCAAGCGGAATCTCGTGGAAATCACGATACGGTATTCAAACGTTTGGTGCTGACCATTTTGGGCTGGATAGGATTAGTGATCGCGTGTAATTTGATTGGAGGAGAGTGGGTGGGTTTCCTCTTGAGTTTGTTGGTCACGTTCATCGCTGCGATTCTTTTTATCGGTTTCCTAATTGAGGGGCTCGTCCGCATGGCCCTATACCATCGCGACCGCTATATGCTGCACCAGGATCCCTCGAAAGACCCATCCCAACCTACGTAGAACACGAGGTGTTGGGCAGTATGTCTTGGACACTCGTGGCATTTCTGACGTTGGCTGGCTCCAGCGGTTCTTCAGTTGGAATAGTGTTTGATAATGATTTCGGAACAACTACTGCGGAACACCCTTTGCCTTCGGAATTCAGTGCGGGGCCTACCGATGCGAAGACCGACGCGAACGGTGTGGTAGAGTGGGTCGACGACGGACATTCCGGCGGCGGAGCGGTGCAAATCACGCGGACTAACACGTCTCACGGGTTCTCGCTGAACCTTCCCACTTTGGAACTGGCTGAGGCGGAAAGGCCGCGCCGATTTCTGCTCGTCGCCTGGATCAAGCGCTTCGGCGAGCCCGCGCGCGTTTCCGCGCCGCGCATCACCTTACAAGCCTTCGACTCGGAATGGACCGGCGCGTGCCAGACGCTGCGGCATACCGAGTCCAATCCCTATCTGGCTCGTTGGTCGAAAGAGGCGTGGCTCCTGGAAGAGTTGGAGGGAAAGCGGCTCGTCCGCTTGCGATGGCTCATCGACGCGGCGAAGTTCGGCGACGGAATCGCCTTTGACGATATCGCGTTATACGACGTAACCGGCGTGCCCGACGACACCGTCCAACAATACCTGGCGCACGAGTCTGAACCATTGCCGTCCGATTGGATCGACGTACTGCCTCCTTCGGACGGCAATCTCCTTGGAAACAGCAGTTTCGAACTGGGGCTTGCCCATGGTTGGTCCGTGCCGCCCTTGCTTCCCGAGGAACAACGCGCGGCAGTGACGAGCGAACGCGCGAAACACGGACAACGCAGCGTCGCGCTCGAAATTGCTGAGGCCCGCGAACCGTCGCTTGTGGGCAGGTTCGTCGCAGTGCGGCCTCATCAGACCCATTCGCTGTCCGTATGGTGCTATGCCGAGCAAGAGGGATGCGTCGTCACGCTGCAGTTTGAGAACGGTTACGTGCCCGATCACGCCGGCCCACATCGGGTCGAGGCCCGTCACGAGATTCCCGCGGGCGAGTGGACGCGCGTTCACACCACGGGCGTGGTCCAAGAAGGACCGGCCAATGCGTACGCCATCAAGATAAGCGCGGATGGGCTCTCGGTTGGGCGGGTCTTCATCGACGCCGTGCAGTTCGAGGAAGGAGATCCGCGTCCGTACGCGCCACGCCTACCATTGGAAGTGGCGATCGTGCCAGTACCGGTGGACGGCCTGTTTTCGTGGGACGAACCGATCCGGTACAGCATACGCGCATTCAATGCGACGGAAGCGGATATCGCCGCGAACTTGCGCGTGACCGCTGCGGACTTCTGGGGACGTCTTGTCTTTGGTTCCCCTCTCGATACGCAGACGTGGCCGCCTGGCCTGACGGATGTGCCTTACGGGTCGGCCGTCCCCGCCCGCGGCAGCCTTCGATATCGCGTCACGCGCGACGAAGTTGTCGAGGACGAATGCACGATCACCATCGTTCCGCCGGTGCGATATCCGGGGCGCAATCCCGATTCCCGGTTCGGCCAGCACGTGAAATTGGAACCGTGGCAATTGGGGGTTGCCAAGCGACTGGGTGCAGGATGGGTGCGTCTCCACGACGTGGAACGAATACTCACCTGGGACGGCGTCGAACCCGAGAAAGGCGCGTACGCCTGGCACGATGCTTCCGTTGCCCTGGCCCATGAAGCCGGACTGGAAGTCCTCGGCGTGCTGGGACGGGTTCCCGGATGGATGCTCGAACCGCCACAGGCGACCGGCGCGTGGGTCGCGCCCACGGATCTGGACGCCTGGTCTGGATACGTGGAGGCCACGACCGCCCATTACGCGGGAATCGTCGATACGTGGGAAGTCTGGAACGAGCCCTACGGCCACGGCTTCGCCGGATTCAGCGGCGAAAGCTATGCCGCTCTCTGCAATGCAGCTTATTCCGCGGCACGATCGGGAAATCCGAATGCACGGGTCCTCGGTTTGTGTACGTGGGAAGGTGCAACGGAATTCAATCGGGCCGCGCTGGACCACGGGGTCCGTGATGCGTGCGACGCCTTCAGCTATCACGTCTATACGAGCACGGGTGAGGATGCCTACGAGCGCACGCGGCGCCTCTGGGATCAACTCGAGCTTGACGCTCACCCCCGGCCCTTATGGATGACCGAAGGCATCGGCGGATATACCCACAGTTGGCATTCCCACGTTCTCCCTGCCGTCGACGATCGCTATTCCCGCAATCCGGGCGCGCCTTCCTTCACGGCGGAGGAAGCCGCGATCGTCTCCGTGAAGGCCATGGTCAATATCCTCGCCGGTGGCGCGGAGAAGGTCTTCTACTATTGGTCGCCCTGGGAAGGGGCGGGCAGCAACCAACCTAGCCGGTACACTTGGTTTGAATACAGCGGCCAATTGAAACCTCACGCGGCCGCCTACGCGGTTTGCGCTTACCTGCTTAAAGGTTCCGATTCAACGGGAAGGTCTGAGACGGACGCGGGGACCGTGACCTGCACATTTGCGCGAAATGGGGAGACCGTCGCGGTTATCTGGCAAAAAGAGCCGTCCGGCCCCGCATGGCTGCCCGTCCCGAAAGGCGCAACGGCGTTCGACCTCATGGGGAACCCACTCGCCATTACCAACGATGGGCTTGAGATTCGTAATGCTCCCGTATACCTTCTGTCCGCCGCCGAAGACGTGTTGGGCAGCCATGCCGATTGAAACCGTTGGACAGGAGTACGTCCATGGATGAGTTGAAGTTAGATTTGCGCGATTTTAATCGCATCGTCTTTTTCACCGGTGCTGGGTTATCCGCGGAAAGCGGGATTCCGACCTACCGGGGCCATGGCGGGGTGTGGGCCGAATACAACTACGAAGACTTCGCTTGCCAGCAGGCCTTTCTTCGCGACCCGGAAAAGGTTTGGGACTTCCACGACAAAAGACGCTCCAAAGTCGCGGCCTGCGAGCCCAACGCGGGGCATCGCGCCATCGCGGACGTGCAACGCACGAAACCCGATACCGTCATCATCACGCAAAACATTGACGGGCTTCACCAGCGCGCGGGCGCCACGAACGTCATCGATTTGCATGGGAGCCTCTGGCGGGTCCGCTGCGAAGACGAAGATATCGTAGTCCCCAACGACCGGGTGCCAATCGAGCCGCGCCGTTGCACGTGCGGCGCCTATTGGAGGCCCGACATCGTCTGGTTCGGCGACATGCTCGATCCCGGAAACATCGAGCGGGCGATCCGGGCCTTGCAGAAGTGCGACCTCTTGATAAGCGTCGGCACATCGGGAGTTGTTTATCCCGCCGCGGACTTGCCGCGGATCGCAATGGAATCCGGTGCCACCACGATCGAAATCAACCTGGAAGATACCCCTGTGAGCCGTCTCTACCAGCACAGAATTCGGCATACGGCATCGGCCGCATTGGCGGCCCTGACAGAAGCGCCCATCTGCTAAAATCGCCAAAGCGGTAGTCAACGGTACCAGAACTCACTCCCGGTCCTGTCAAGGTAGGTCATTATTTTTTATAGACTTAAGTGCGGTCGCGACGGCGAACTGCCGGCAAATTCTGTTCGGAACATACTTCTTTTGTTATAATAGAAAAGAGCATAAAGGTCTGGCCGTTTGGCCAGTACGCGGGTTCCTTAAAAGCAGGAATCCAAAGAGGGGGGAGACCGGCATCCCAAGTGCCGTCTCAGTGGCGCCCACAGAGCAGTGTCGGCGCGCTCGGAGTTCGCCGCTCGAACTCCGAAACCAGGGGGACCACATGATGGGGCGAGACAGGGCGACGGACCACGATTCTGCCTCCGAGTACGGGGACGAGTGGAATCTTGGTAGTCAGTCTGGACCCCGCGAACACGCAGCCCAAGGTGTGCTCGACAATGGGCTTTCCCGGCAGGCGCAGTCGAGCCGAAACTTCTCTCAAGAGACGGAGTACGCCATCGCGGCGGAGATAGCCGCCGCGGTGCGTGAAGCGAACGCACGGTGTGACGCCGTGCGCCCTCTGTTGGAAAGTCTTGCCACACGGGTGCCGGGCATGCTGTATCAATACCGGCACTATCCCGATGGGCGTTCCTGTTTTCCCTTCGCGAGCGAGCGTATACATGAGGTCTACGAAGTGGCGCCGAAGGACGTTGTCACCGACTGCTCCATCGTTTTCGAACGGCTGCACCGGGATGACGAAGCGCGGGTTCGGGCTTCAATCATCAAATCCTTTGAGGCGCTTGCACCGTGGAAATGCGATTACCGGGTATCGCTACCCTCCCGGGGTGAACGTTGGCTTCGAGGCGACGCGGTACCGGAGCGACTTGAAGACGGAAGCGTGCTGTGGCACGGCTACATCGCGGACATTACCGACCAGAAACGCGTGGAACAGGCACTGCACGAAAGCGAAGCGACTTTTCGCGCCCTCTTCGAACAGGCCGGTATCGGTATGGCCATGGTCGACCCGAAGGGGAGAATAGTCCGAGCCAACGAAAAACTGGTCAGGCTTCTCGGCTATCAGGCGCCGGAACTCTGCGGCATGCATGGACGAAGGGTAACGCATCCTGACGACTACGATTCCGAGAAGGTCCAGTTTATCGAGATGTTGGAGGGGAAAAACTCAGGCTACTGCGTCGAGAAGCGCTATATCCGCAAGGACGGCACCGTAATCTGGGGCCGCTTGACGCTGACTGCGGTGCACAATCCTGCCGGGAAGTCCCCGTTCGCGATCGGGATGGTCGAGGATATCACGGACCGGAAGCGCGCGGAGGAAGAGCGGGAGCGAGCGGAATCGGAACTTCGCCACGCACAACGCATGGAAGTTGTGGGGCGGCTGGCGGGCGGCGTGGCCCATGATTTCAACAACATGCTGGGCGTAATCCTGGGGTGCGCGGAAGACGCGTTGAACCGCCTCAATCTGGATAATCCGTTGCGGCAGGATCTTGAAGGAATCCGGAGCGCCGCACAGCGGTCCGCCGATCTCACCCGGCAACTTCTCGCGTTTTCCCGGAAGCAGACCATCGTCCCCAAAGTAATCAACCTCAACCAAGTGCTCGAACAGCACCAGAAGATGTTGCGCCGCATCATCGGCGAGCGCATCCGGTTGGAGTTCAGTCCCGCTCCGGATCTCTGGCCCACATATATCGATCCCGCGCAGGTCGATCAGATCCTGGCCAACCTGGCTGTTAACGCCCGGGACGCCATCGCCGATACGGGTACCGTGACCGTAGCGACCCGGAACGTCCGCGTCGACCGTGAAAACACTTCCCGGTACGGTGGCGCAGCGGACGGCGAGTATGTACTTCTTTCCGTTTCCGACACCGGGGTGGGCATGCCTGAGGAGATCCGGGACCGGATATTCGAGCCGTTTTTTACGACGAAGGAACTTGGAAAGGGTACAGGCCTTGGCCTCTCCACGGTCTATGGGATCGTCCGGCAGAACGGCGGCTACATCGGCGTCGACAGCAGGATCGGCCACGGGACGACATTGCGCGCCGTCTTTCCCCGCCACGATGGCGCCCAGGAATCGGAGGTCGAGAACCCCCGAACCGCGACTGAGAAAGGGACCGAGACAATCCTGCTGGTCGAAGATGAGGAAAGGCTCCTCCAACTAGTTCAGCGGCTATTGGTCCATCAAGGTTACACCGTGCTGGTTGCATCGTCCGCTGAACAGGCCGTGACCGTCGCTGCTGACGTGCGCGACGAAATACAGTTGCTGCTGACGGATGTGGTCATGCCGTCCATGAACGGAAGAGAGTTGAGCGAGCGAATCCGGCAGATCGTCCCCGGAATTCGCGTGCTCTATATGTCGGGGTACGCCGGTGACGTGATCGGAAACGTTGGCGTACACGAATCAGCGTACGATTTTATCGCAAAACCCTTTTCGGTCCTCGATCTGACCGCCAAGATTCGAAACATCCTGAACCGGGAGTAGCGATCCAGCCCTCGCGAGCGGAGCCGCGATTCAATTGGATGCGTGCCCCGCAACTCCACATGCGACGGCCCGCGCCCATCTGCTATGATCGCCGACATTCATCATGCGAGGCCGGGTGATAGCTGCCAATGGTCGCCCACTTCGTAACCTCAGATCCCAACAAGGAGCGGATTGCATGAGCAAGGTGTTAATCGTCGGGGCCGGCGGAGTTGGTGGCGTGGTCGCCCACAAGTGCGCGCAGGTTCCCGAAGTGTTTTCGGAAATCGTTTTGGCCAGCCGGACCCTGTCGCGGTGCGAGAAGATTCAGAAACAGATCGAGCGTCCCATCGAGATCGCCCAGGTCGATGCCGACAACGTGCCCGAAATGGTCGCGCTCATCAACCAGGTGAAACCGGACCTAGTGCTGAACGTGGCGCTTCCGTACCAGGACTTGCCGATCATGGACGCGTGCCTCGAGACGGGCGTCGATTATCTCGATACGGCCAACTACGAACCGCCCGACGAGGCCAAGTTCGAGTACAAGTGGCAGTGGGCCTACCAGGACCGCTTCCGCGAAAAGGGCATCATGGCGTTGCTCGGCTGCGGATTCGATCCCGGCGTGACAAACATCTTCTGCGCCCACGCTCAGAAAGAGCACTTCGACGAGATCCACACCGTCGACATACTCGACTGCAATGCCGGCGATCATGGCCATCCCTTCGCGACCAACTTCAACCCGGAGATCAACATCCGCGAGATCACCCAGCGCGGCAAGTACTGGGAAAAGGGCGAATGGAAGGAGATCGATCCCATGTCGGTCTCCATGGACTTCGATTTCCCCGAATGCGGCGTGAAACGCGCGTACTTGCTCTATCACGAGGAACTGGAGTCGTTGATCAAGAACATCAAAGGGCTGAAACGCATCCGCTTCTGGATGACCTTCGGTGAGCAATACCTGACGCACCTGCGCGTGCTGCAGAACGTGGGCATGACCCGCATCGATCCTGTCATGTTCGAGGGCCACGAGATCGTGCCCATCAAGTTTCTAAAGGCCCTACTGCCCGATCCCGCGTCGCTGGCCGAGAACTACACCGGCAAGACCTGCATCGGCTGTCTCATCGAAGGCGTGAAAGACGGCAAGGCGAAGAAGATGTTCATCTACAACGTCTGCGACCACGCCGAATGCTACCGGGAGGTGAAGGCCCAGGCCATCTCGTATACCACCGGCGTTCCCGCCATGATCGGTGCCATGATGATGCTGACTGGGAAGTGGCGCGGCCAAGGCGTGTTCAACGTCGAGGAATTTGATCCCACGCCCTTTATGGAGAAACTCAACATCCACGGTCTGCCGTGGGTCGAGAAACCGATGTAATTATGACGTACCCGAATCTTGATCTCACCGGAGTGCCCACGCCTTGTTACGTGGTGGACGAAGGCGCTTTGCGGCGCAATTTGGAAATCCTCGCCAAGGTGCAGGACGCGGCCCAGTGCACAATCATTCTGGCGCTCAAAGGCTTCGCCATGTGGAGCGCATTTCCCATTGTGAAGGAGTACCTGCGCGGTACGACGGCCAGTTCCGTCAACGAAGCGCGGCTCGGGCGAGAGGAATTCGGCGGCGAAGTGCACGTCTACGCGCCGGCCTACAGCGACGACGAGATGCCGGAACTGATCCAGTTAGCCGATCACATCACCTTCAATTCCTTTACACAGTGGCAGCGCTTTCAACCGGTGATCGAGAGTAGCGAGAAACGAGTGGCTTGTGGACTGCGCATCAATCCCGAGCACTCGGAAGTGTCCGTCAAACTCTATGATCCCTGCGCGCCCTGTTCGCGGCTGGGGATGACCCGCGCCATGTTTGAAGGACAATCGCTCGTCGGCATCTCGGGCCTGCACTTCCATACCCTTTGCGAACTGAACAGCGACGCCCTTGAGCGAACGCTCAAGGCCGTGGAAGAGAAGTTCGGCAAGTTTCTCGATCAGATGGAATGGATCAACTTTGGGGGCGGCCACCACATTACCCGGCCTGACTACAACGTCGACCTGCTGATTGAATTGGTGACCCGGTTCAGCCAACGCTACAACGTGAAGGTCTACCTCGAACCCGGCGAAGCCATTGCGCTGAACACCGGCGTGCTCGTGACCACCGTGCTCGACGTGTTCAACAACGGCATGGACATCGCCATTCTCGACACGTCTGCCACGGCTCACATGCCCGACGTACTGGAAATGCCCTATCGTCCCGAGATTATCGGGGGCGACAAGCCCCGCAAACTTCCTTACACCTATCGTCTCGGCGGCCTGACCTGTCTCGCGGGCGACGTGATTGGCGACTACTCCTTTAAACGTCCCCTCAAACCGGGTGACCGATTGGTGTTCCTCGACATGGCCCACTACACCATGGTGAAAAACACCACCTTCAATGGCGTACCCCTCCCATCCATCGCCTTGTACAACCCCGAAACCCGCCGAGGCCGCGTCGTCAGACGCTTTGGCTACGAGGATTACAAAAGCAGATTGTCGTAGTTCAGGCTGGAGACGGGAGGCTGGAGGGGAAGCAGGCGCCGCCAAAGCAACGGCTATCAACTCCAATTGTCAGTATATAGAATCGGTCACGCTGTTCGGTATCGCGCTACCCGTGTCCCGACCGCGCCCCTTCCGCCTCCAGCCTCCTGCCTATCCACTTGACGACCGTGCCGCGCGTTGGGTATAACGCGCACTGTGCGGGGTGACTAGAACCCCCGGGTCTTTGCGGGAGGACCCTCAGGTGTTATCGGGCAACCTTAGCCGTCTGCTAACGTCAAAAGAGCAATTTGTATTGGCCGGGCTTGGAGCGGCCATCGTGATTGGCTGCCTCGTCATCGCGTTCACCCGTGACGCTCCCCACACGGAAGGGGCGGCGGTAGTTGCGCCTATGGTCGATGCAGCCACCGCCAATCCAGCTCACGTTGCGCCGCCACCGCCACCCCGAATCGATGCCACAATTCCGCCGTCACTTCCGCAGGAGAACACAACCCTTCCAAAGCAGGTCGCTGTCGCAATTTCCGGCGCGATCCGTACGCCCGGTGTCTACACCTTGAATCGTGGCGCTCGGGTTCAGGATCTCGTTGACGAGGCTGGCGGACTGCTCGACGAGGCAGACACGAGCGACATCAACCTGGCCGCGACACTCCTGGACGGCAGCGCGCTGACGATTCCCGCGGGGGCATATTCCTCCACCGACGGCGGTCGTCTTGTGGTGAAGGGTGCGCCACGGCAAGTCGTTCGGAACCCATTGGAATACACGATATCCGGATGGGGGCACAGTCAGCAGGCGCACGGCACGCGCCACTTCAGCTCGACGCAACAGACGAGCCATATGGATGACGATTCCAAAACGAATGGGCTGATCGATCTCAACACGGCGTCGCAGGAACAACTCGAAACCCTCCCAGGGATCGGCGCCGTGAAAGCCCAGGAGATCATTAAGTATCGCAGCCAGCAACCCTTCAACAGCGTGGACGATCTTGACAACGTGCATGGAATTGGACTGAAGACACTCGAAAACCTGCGTCCGCTGGTCACAGTCAGTCCGGTCTGAATCGCACGCGTTCGATCCAGGGGCGACTCCCACAAAAACACTGGACACTAGGTTCGTACTATGACAAAATCACGATGGGAGGTGCGCGTTCATCATGCTAGAGCAGCGATCCGGGTCTGAAGATACCTTCGAGCACATCGACGCCGACGCGGTTTGCGAACAATGCAGTACGGTCAACCCGGCCGGAACCTTGTTGTGCAAGACCTGCGGCAACAACCTGCGCGACCAGCGGATGCGGCGTCTTGCCGCCGATGAGGGCATGGATGTCGTCCACATCTCCGACCGGCCGCGCCGGGTCTTGACCGGCTTGTTAGTCGTCTTCGGGCTGCTGGCTGTCGTATGGGCCGCCATCAATGTTTACAACGGCAATATTGAAGAATGGCTCACTCGCCGCATTTCCACAACGCAGACGCCCGAATCCATTAACCCCGACCGCTTCTGGTCTGGAGGCGATGCGTCCCTCTACGATGCCATGGCGGCGGAACTCCGAGAAAACCCTATTACGGACGAGGAAGCCGCACTTACCTCGCCGGCGGCCGATGTGCCGGAAGGGCTTGACGGGCGATATGTCATTCGGTCCTCGGACGGATCGCGCATCGTAGGCAGCGCACTTGTGCGAACCCGCGGGGACGCCGTTTATTTCGTTGCGGAATTGGGGCGTGCTGTCGAACTTCGTGGCCGCGTTCCCGCCGGCAATGAAGAACAATATGAAGCGGAGCAGATCGGTGTAGAATGGGGGAATTCCGTCCTGGATGCCTATGGCGTCGCGCGCCCGCAGCCTGACGGCACCTATCTTTGCGCCGGAATGGTCTCCAACGCGAACAATCAAACCTACACGGCGTCTGCATTCAAAGTCTCTCCGGCCCCCTGACGCCGTGTAGCGAAACGGTATCCCGGTGTGAAAACGAAGCACTATCTGGCCGCAGGCGGCATCGTACTGGACTCTTCGGGGCGAGTCCTGATCCTCGAACGCGATGTCGAACGCGAAGGGGGAGTCGTCCACGAGGTTCGCCTCCCCAAGGGGCACGTGGACGAGGGCGAAACCGACGAGCAGGCCGCTCTCCGGGAGACCTGTGAGGAGTCTGGATACTGCGATCTCGAGATTCTCGGGGATCTTGGGATGGCCCGCAGCGAGTACGTTTTCAGAAATACGCGTTACGTTCGCGACGAACATTACTTCCTTATGCGACTCCGCAGCCGGGAATGCCGGCCGCCAGATGTGCACCCCGATTCCGAAGAGGCCCTGTTCCGGGCCGCATGGGCGCCGGGGCTCCAGGCCCTTTGTGCCGATCTCACCTACGAAAGTGAGCGTGACTTCGCAGCGCGCGCGTTGCGCTACCTACAGTCCCAGCAGCAGTAAGCCCTCTGCAATCCTGCCCTTGTACGTGCACAAAATCGAACACAAAATTAAATTATTGACAAAATTGTACAAGTTAAGACCGGCGATTAACGCGATCTGGCCTGCCTTGTCAAGCTAACTCCGCCAAATACACCATATTTTATTGAATATGCAAATTGGCACGAACATTGCTCTGTCAATAATTGACCGTCGCGGGATTAGGAGACCGTCGACGGTAGCTGTGATGCGAAGATGCACAAGCTTAACGACGGGAGATAAAACGAGCAATGAGTAGCGGAATCGAGACCAAGTCACCCATCACGGCGTGGTATCTCACGCGAATTCGCGGATTGAAAGTCGCTTATCGGTCCCTCCAGCCGAAGTACGTGGCCATGGGCTTCGTGGTATACGCGACCACCTGGGTCATCGTGCCCAGCTAACTTCACCCTCAATACGCGGCTAAGCCGCGTGCCCTCATAATCCCACCTCCGCCGCCGCCCTTTGCACCGGGGCGGCGGCCTCTCTTTTTCGTCCATGCGGGCCATACCGTCCATATCGCCCATAAGTTCTCTCCAACCGTGTTGCACAAAACCCCTTCTCCGTCGTTATATGAAGCAGAAGCAGTCCCGGGGATGCGGAATGAACGAGATCTCACACGAAGGTCCGGACTGGATACGCTCGGCGTTGCATCGATTTGAGCGGCCGCTCATCGCCTATGCGTACCGGTTTACGGGCGACCTGGAGACGGCGCGCGACGTCGTCCAGGACACCTTTCTGAAGCTGTGCCAGGCGGATGCAAACCGCTTGAACGGGCGGCTGGCCGGGTGGTTGTACACCGTGTGCCGCAACCGGGCGCTGGATGTGCGCAAGAAGGAAGCGCGTTCGGAACCCCTTCAGGAGGGGCAAGCCGAGGCGGTGGAAAGCGCGGCACCGTGGCCAAGCGCGCAGGCGCAGGCCAACGAGACGCAGCGGCTCATCTTGGAGGCCGTGGCTTCCATGCCGGATCACCGGCAGGAGGTCTTCCAATTGAAATTTCGCGATGGGCTGACCTACCGCGAAATCAGCGCGGCGACGGGGCTTCCCCTATCGACCGTGAGCTACCACATCCACGCGGCCATGTCCGACGTGTGTGAACGGCTCCGCTTCCACGTGGACGCGGCGCATGAAAACTAGACAAACGACCGCTCGCTAAACAGCAGTGCACGAAGGATACAACAGCACGATGGCTACACCGAAGCACATCCCCCTTGATCCCCCTTCAACGGGGGAATTTGCTCAAGGCCGTTTTGGGTGGGATGCGCAGCGCATGTCCCGATCGGCGAATCGTGACGTTCTTCACACAACGCAACGCGTTGTGAACGATTCCCCCTTCGAAGGGGGATCAAGGGGGATGTTTCTTTCGTCTCGCGAGTCGGACCTTCGTGTCCCGGCTGGATCCCGGCGCAATAGAGGAATCATCCGATGCAAGTGAACAACGAAGACCCGCGGCTCACCGCTTTCGCCCTGGGTGAACTGGACGGTGACGAGCGGGATGCAATCGCGGCGGCGGTGGATGCCGACCCGGTATTGACCGAACGGGTCAAAGAGATCACCGCCGCGGCGGAAGCCGCATTCCAAGCTTTTCCCAAAGACGACGGGCTTGAACTGACCGGGGAACAAAGGCAGACCATCATCGACGCGAGCCAACAATTCGCCTCCCCGCGGTTTTCCCCTGCATCGCGCTTCTGGAGGGCGGCGCACTTTGCGGCGTTGGCGGGGTGCATCATGGCGGCGCTCGGCGCGTACGCGTTCTGGCGTGTCGCCTCTGAACCGACCTTATCCCAGGACGGCGCAATGCAGGTGAGTCTCCTTCAGCAACGCCAAGTTCGTCAACTTCCATCCTCAGAATCGGCGCCCGCACGTTTTGACGAATCGACCGTCGGTAAGTTGGAAGCCCTCGAATACGGGGGAGACGCCCGGTCCGTACCTGAGGACGTGGCCCAGAGGTCGCGATTGTTGGTTATGGAAAGCGAGGCCCTCGCGCCCGCGCCGACTGAAGGCGGCGAGCGGCAGTCGTCCAATCTCCAGAACGCGCAGGTAGGCGTCGAAATACGTGTGCGCGAGGATCACTATGCCACTTACGGGATCGATCCCTCCTCGGTCCGCGCGTCCGGGACGGAAGCTACGGGAGACACTGGTGGAGTTCCCGCAACCGCGCCCGCGCCGAAAGTGCCGGATGATGTCGAGCTCTACCAATCCCATATTGGAGCCCCGGAGCCGCTTCCGGAAAGTCCGCCCGCGGACCAGCCGGCACCGGGCTTCGTGGAGCAGCGGACTCGACTGACCGTGCAAGCGGATTTCGATGAGCAGAACGTGCGGCCACCCGAGATCCTTGAGAACCGGGCCGCGATGAATGACGCAACGCCCAACGACACAACCTCGCCGCCCGTCATGGAAGGGCAGGAAGGCGAACCTCGAATCCTGGCGTACGATGTTGGCGGCGATGGGACGCCGGAATTGACCCCCTTCCACACCCGGCGCGTGGAAACGGAAGTGCACGACTTGGTCTCGTTGTATGACACTAACGCCGAGAATCAGTCGTCCACCCCAGGCCTTGGCGCCAGCGGATTCGGAGGAGGCGGTGGTAACTTCGGCGGAGGCCGTTTCGGTGGTGCGCGTCCGGAGGTCGGATATGAGATGCGCGGAGTCAATGCGCCGGATTCCGGCCAAGCCGATCCAAATGCTTCCAAGTTGAGCCTGAACTATGCGGACCCGGGTACCAATCGTTTTATTGAAGTGGACAGTTACGACATTTGGGGGGAAGATTTCCGGTCCAACTATATCACCGCCCGTGACAAAAGCGAAGACGTCCAGATCTATCAAGCGTATGTCGACGCGGACGAAAAGGATGGCCGCTATTCAGACCGAAACTCACTTGGCGCGGAATCCTACGCGCCCATCTCGCCGAAGCCTTTCACGCAGGTGTCGCAGGAGCCGCTGTCGACGTTCTCCGTGGATGTGGATACGGCCTCTTACGCGAACGCGCGGCGCTACCTAACGCAAGGGCAACTTCCGCCGCCGGATGCGGTTCGCATTGAAGAGATGATCAACTACTTCGACTATGAATACGCAGCGCCGCGTGGGGCGGACCCGATTTCCGTTGACGTCGAGATCGCCCAGTGCGTATGGGAGACGCAGCACCGGCTCGCACGGATTGCATTGAAGGCCCGCGAAGTGCCCATGGACGACCGCGGCCCTGCGAATCTCGTATTTCTCATCGACGTGTCGGGGTCCATGAAGGACTCGAACAAGCTGCCCTTGCTGAAGGAGTCCATGAAAGCCCTGACGCGGCGGCTGCTCCCTCAGGACCGCGTGGCCATCGTGACCTACCGCGACGCGGCGAGCATTGCGCTGTCGCCTACGGCGGTAGGTGACCGGACCACCATTGAAACGGCGATCAACGCGCTGCACGCCGAGGGGTCCACCAACGGCGCAGGCGGTGTGGAACTGGCCTACTCCATCGCGTCGCAGAACGTCGTCAGTGGCAGCATCAACCGCGTGATCCTCGCAACCGACGGTGATTTCAACGTGGGCGAGACGGACAACGACCGGCTGGTCGAGTTGATTCGCAATTCCGCCGCAACGGGCGTCTTCCTGACCGTGCTCGGGTTCGGCGAGGGCAACCTGAAGGACGACCGCCTCGAAGCCATGGCCGACAAAGGCAACGGCGCCTATCACTACATCGACAACTACAACGAAGCGACCCGCGTACTCTGCGCGCAAGTGGACGCGACACTGGCGACGGTCGCCAAAGATGTGAAAGTGCAGATCGAATTCAATCCCCAGCATGTGGCCGCCTACCGGCTCATCGGGTACGAGAATCGCGCCCTCGCCGCCGCCGATTTCAACAACGACCGCAAAGACGCCGGCGAAATGGGGTCGGGCGAGAGCGTGACGGCGTTGTACGAACTGGTGCCCATTGGCGCGTCGACCACGCCTGGGCGTGGGGTGGATGAGTTGAAGTACCAGGCAAATCCCGCGCCGGCGCCAACGCAATCCGGCGATGTCAATCCAGAAACGATGACCGTCAAGATCCGCTACAAGGACCCTGAAGGCGACACGAGCCGGAAGTTTGAAGTGCCAGTCGTGGATGACGGCGAAGGCTATGACCAATCCTCACGCGACTATCGCTGGGCTACAGCCGTCGCCGGGTTCGGAATGCTGTTACGGCATCCCGCGAGCCATGACATGACTTTCGTCAGCGAAGATGGGACACGCATACTCGGTATTAACACGATCGTGTCGAACCCCGTCCCCGACTCCTTGACCTTTGCCAAAGTGCGGGAAATTGCCGAAGGCGCGAACGGGTACGACCCCGACGGAAGGCGGGCAGAGTTTATCAGTCTCGTGGTGGCGGTCCAGACCCTACGGGGAGACCCAAACTAGGCGATCCCCAATTCCATATCCTCACCCAAACCTCGCAAACACTCTGCGGGCACAACAGGCGGCGCTCACCCAACGCCGCCTGTTCGCGTTTGGTTGGGGCGCGCCACGAATGGGCGACCCCGGTTTGGACCTTGCCCCGCGACGCGTCTACCGGCGGCACCGTTTCAGTGCAACACGCCGTCTATACAGATAAGGACCACTGCCACTATGCCAATCTCACCCAAAATGTTGCCCCAACCTACCCCGCGCGGTGTCCGTCGTTCGCCTGCACCTCCACGACTCAGCACCCCCCCTTGAATCGACAAAAGAACGCGTGTCACCCCCGATTCCCCCAGACTCCCATCGCTCTATGTCATTTCGGCGCAACTCCGCTCAACCTCTGCGGATACGCAGAATTGCTCTGCGAGACTACGAGTTCAACGGACTCTTGCACCAGGGACACCCCCCCTTGAATCGTCAAGAAATCTCGACGCACCCCCACACTTTCCAAATCGTCCTTTACCCCGTATACTCAAATTGCTTTTCCGCGAGGAAACCTGGTGCAAGGGAGCGAATCATGGTGCGTACGCGATCTGTCTTTTTTTGTATGGCGTTGCTGATTGGGACGGCAAGGTGGAGCGGCGCCGAGGATATGTACCTCGTGCGCGATGTGGAGCCGCAGCCGCTGTTGTCGCACGCGTTGCGATTGAGCGAGGCACTCTCGTTCCTTGGGAGCCACCTCACCGAAGAGGACAAAGCACGATTGGAGGCCATGCGTGACGAACCGCACACGGATGCCCTCGTTGATAGCGTGCAGCAAATCCTTGATCCCTACTGCCTGGCGCTGATGCACATTAATCCCGAGATGCGGGTTAAGGTCCATCGTGGACCCGCGCAAGCGGAACTCATGCAGAACGGCTGGAGCACATTTCTCATCAAAGTGCACAACGAGTCCGGCACGCGCGCGGCCGTGAACGTGGAAAGTCCTAACGCGGCCCCCTTGCTCCACCGTTCCTCCGGAGCGCCCGAGCCGAAACCAGAGAACGCCATCAGCCCGGGCGAGTTGGCCTGGCGCTTCCTTGAATTGAAGATGTACCAGCGGCGGCCGCTCAACGCCGAACTGTCCGGCCTGCCCCTGGAATACGTGGTGGTGCAGGCTTACACGAAAGAGCGCGGCCCGCGCGAAGCGCAGATTGGATTCAACGTGGGGCAGGGCACGCAGGATATCGGATACCGCGACCACGTCGATATTCTCTTCGACTGCAAGCCCGCGGTGAAATTCGTTTTCCGCGTGAAGGACCACGACGGCCAGCCCGCAATGGCGTCGTTTGTGATTACCGACGGCATCGATCGCGTCAATCCGGACGAGGATAATCCGAACGCGCCCAAGCCGGACTACCGCATCCGAAATGCCGAGACGCCGCCGACGGGAACCATGCTGACCGCCATGCAACGCTTCACCGGCGTGTATCCGTTGCCGTCGCGACGCGTGGCGGATGTCGACGAATTCCCTGACTTCTATTTCCAACCCCAGATTTACCGCGCCGACGGCGAATATGTGTACCTGCCACCGGGCGAATACCACGTGGAATACACGCGCGGACCGGAGTATTTGCCACAAGAGACAACCATCACCGTTCCGGAAGATGCCACCGAGTGCGAGCATACCTTTGAGCTAAAACGTTGGATCCACCTCGCCGACATAGGCTGGTACAGTGCCGACCATCATGTCCACGGCGGTGGCTGCTCCCATTACGAGAGTCCGGAAGCGGGGGTTACCCCCGAGGCCATGATGCGCCAAGCACTCGGCGAAGATCTCAACATTGCCTGTGTGTTGTCCTGGGGACCGTGCTGGTATCACCAGAAGACCTTCTTCGACGGCGCGGTAAACGCGCTGTCCACACCAACCAACCTCATGCGGTACGACGTCGAAGTGTCGGGCTTTCCTTCTAGCCACGCAGGACATCTGTGCTTGTTGCGCCTGACGGAGGACGACTATCCCAACACCACGAAAATTGAGGAGTGGCCAAGCTGGACCCTGCCCGTGCTGCAATGGGGCAAGTCCCAAGGCGCGGTTGTCGGCTATTCCCACTCGGGCTGGGGCCTGGAGCCACTGGAAGAGACCTTCGAGCTGCCGAACTATGTGATGGCGAAATTTGACGGCATCGGCGCGAACGAATACATCGTGACGGCGGTCCACGACGCCTGCGACTTCATCAGCGCGGGCGATACGCCGTATCCGTGGGAACTCAACATCTGGTACCACGTGCTCAATTGCGGGTTCCGCACCCGCATCAGCGGCGAAACCGATTTCCCCTGCATCTACGACGAGCGCGTGGGTCTGGCGCGCAGCTATGCGCCGGTGGACGGAGAACTGGACTTCGATGCGTACATGCAGAAGATCAAAGAAGGGGCGAACTACGTTTCTGACGGCAAGTCGCACATTCTGGATTTCCGAGTTGATGACGCAGGAATGGGTATCAGCGGAAGCGAACTGCGGCTAGACCAAGCCAAGACGGTCACAGTCTCGGCACGCATAGCTGCCTACTTGCCTGAAGAACAAGACGAAACTGGCAAATTACTGGCTGAACTGGAACCCAACAAGTCCCCCTACTGGCACATCGAACGGGCGCGCATCGGCACGTCCCGGAAGGTTCCGGTTGAACTCATCGTCAACGGGCAATCCGTGGCGCGAACGGAAATCATTGCCGACGGAAAGCTCCAGGAGATCGCCTTCGAACACCCCGTCGAACACTCCAGTTGGGTCGCTCTGCGGATTCTCCCCAGCAGCCATACGAACCCCGTCTTTGTGCTCGTGGACGGCAAACCCATCCGCGCGAGCAAACGCAGCGCCGAATGGTGCCGGGCGGCGGTGGACCGATGCTGGGAAATGAAGGCAAAGGCTATTCGCGACGAAGAGCGCGAGACGGCACGGAAGGCTTACGACGTGGCGCGCCGGGCGTACGAGCAAATTCTTACCGAATCCGTAGCGGACTAACCGCGACTCCATCCACCGCAGCTCGAAGCTGTACGGAAAATCGCATCCGTGGTATAACGGTACCGGTATAACCAAGCGACGTGGCCCCGTCGTACGAGCGGACGGCGTCGGGAACGCCGCATGCGCGAGCACAAATGGGGCTTTTCCAGTATCTCACTCCCGCGGTCTACGGCATGCTTGTCGTCGTGTGGGGATACATCCTTGTATTCTATCTGCGTCGCCTTATAGAACGATCGCGCCAGCATAAGCTCCTGTACAAACTCTTCATCATCCTCGGCATCGCCGCTCTCAGCACGTTGTTTGAGAGTGTATTCTTCGGGCTTCGCTACTCAGCCGTCATGGAACTCCTCCCCCCGTACATACACGAGACTCTGGAGCGCCCTGAGTTGGTCATCCTCCCGAAGGGCCTCAACCTGCTGGCCGGCCTGCTGATCATCTGGATTCTGCTGCGCCGCTGGCTTCCCCAGGAAGAGCAGGATCGGCGCGAAGCCCTCGCGCGGACCCGCTCCCTGGAAAGTCAGGTCCAGGAACGAACCGCCGAACTCGAGGCCTCCAACCGGCAGTTGTCGGAGGAACTGGATGAGCGTACCCGGCTCACCAACGCCCTTCGCGAAAGCGATGCCCGGTTTCGGGCCGTGTTCGAGCACGCAGGCCTCGGTGTGGTTATCGTCGATTTGGATTTCAAGATTGTCGACTGCAACGATGCGCTTATACGTATGCTCGGATACTCAAAAGACGAAATCGTCGCGTTGGGAATCGAAGGCATTACGCATCCCGACGATCTCGACGCCGACTTGGCATTGGCGGAATCCCTGCGCCACGGATCCCACGATTCCTACCAGATGGACAAGCGCTATGTGCGCAAAGACGGCGCCATCGTGTGGGGCAGTCTTACCGGGACCATTGTGCGCGATGAAACCGGACGCCCCGCCTTTGGCATCGGTATGGTCGAAGACATTACTGAACGGCGCCGGGCCGAGGACGCGGTCCGGGAGAGCGAAAACCTGCTCCGCACGTTCTTTAATAGCTCGCCATTTCGCATGGGTGTGGTGGAGATCGAGGACCATGAGGTTCGCTTTGTGAACGTAAACCAGGCGTTTGCCGAGGCCGTTGGCCGGGATGTGACGAGCGTGGCAGGGTGCACCGCCTCGGAGTTGGGCTTCGACCGCGACGAAATCGATTCCTGGTTGACGAAGTATCGGCGATCCATTGCTGAGAACCGATCGGTCCGGTTCGAAAGCCGGCGGTTCATTAGTGACCACTGGGAGACGGTACTCGCGACGATTGCTCCTATCGACGGCGCCTCGGGGACCGGCCCGCGTCTGCTGTTTGTCGTCGAGGACATCACGCAACGCAAGGAAGCCGAGGACGAACTCGCCAAGCAACGGGGCCTGATGGAAACCATCATGCAACAGGCGGCGGACGCCATCGTTGTCTGCGATAACAACGGCAAGATCGTGTTCGTTAATGCCGCCGCCCGGCGCATCGCCCGGATTTCTGACGAGCAGCTTGACGGAGAACTCTCACCACCCATATGGGGCGCCGCATACGACACCGACGGCAAGGAGATCCCACTTGAGAAATGGTCGATACCGACGGCGCTTCGCGGCGAAGAGTATCGAAGTCAAGAGGCCCGCATGGTGCGGAGCGACGGCTCCTATTACGACATACTCGTCAGCTCCGCGCCAGTAAAAAACGCCGACGGGGATGTAATCGCTGCCGTGGCTACCTTTACCGACATCACCGAACACAATCGCGCCGACGAAGCGCGCCGTAAACTCGAGGGCCAGATGCAACATGCCCAGAAGCTGGAGAGCCTCGGCGTGCTCGCGGGCGGAATCGCCCACGATTTCAATAACTTGCTTGTCGGCATTCTTGGCAACGCCGACCTCGCCATTTCTGAACTGCCGCCGCGGTCACCGGCCGTTTCGTACCTGCAGGACGTCATGAAGGCGGCGCAGCGGGCCTCGGACCTGAGCCGGCAGATGTTGGCCTACTCCGGCAAAGGCAAGTTTGTTGTCGAACTCGTGAATGTAAACGAGATCATCCGCGAAATGGCTCACTTGCTCGAAGTATCCATTTCGAAAAGCGCGGTCCTGCGATTCAATCTGAGCGAACCACTCCCGCTCGTGGAGGCCGACGCAACCCAATTGCGCCAGATCGTCATGAACCTGATCACGAACGCGTCGGACGCCCTGGAAGACAACGTCGGCACTATCGCCATCAGTACGGCCGGCGTCCATTGCTCGCAGGAGGATTTCGCCGGATCCCTCACGGGTGAAGCGCCGGGAGCAGGCGATTACGTGGTGTTGGAAGTCACCGATACCGGTACCGGCATGGAGCCGGAGACCGTTGCGCGCGTTTTCGAACCCTTCTTTACGACCAAATTCACCGGTCGTGGCCTGGGATTGGCGGCCGTGCTCGGGATTGTGCGCAGCCATGGCGGGACGATTGAAGTCAGTTCCACTCCGGGGCAGGGTACCGTATTCAGCGTATTCCTGCCCGCGACGCAAGCGCCGTCTACGGTGTCGCGTGCGCAAGACCACGATGCCCAGAATTGCACCTTTGAAGGCACGGTACTTCTGGTCGACGACGAAGACGCGGTGCGCTCGGTCATGGCGCGCATGCTGGAGCAACAGGGATTGGAGGTTGTCGCAGCAAGCAACGGAGAGCAAGCGGTGGAACGATTCCGGGAACGGAGCGGTGAATTTGCCTGCGTACTGCTGGACCTGACCATGCCCGGAATGGATGGTGAGGCGACGTTTGACGCCCTGCATGCCATCCGCGACGATGTCCCCATCGTGCTGACCAGCGGGTACAGCGAACAAGAACTTACCGAGCGCTTTTCTGCTCGCGGGTTTGCCGGTTTTCTGCAGAAGCCCTTCCGCCGGGAAGACCTCCGAAACATCGTTCAGGCCATCCTCGGGTGAGTCGCGGCTTCGTGTGCCGTCAGAGGCGCAGTACAGGTACCCGCAGCGTTTCTGCGGTTCGCGCGACGTCCTCCCGGCACGTGAAAAGCAATACCTGGTGCGACTCGCCGATTCGGCACAGCAGCTCAAGTGCGCGGTGCAGGCGCGCGTCGTCATAATTCGCAAACGGATCGTCGAGCAGCAGCGGTATACTCTCCCCGCCCTCGCTGAGCGTCCGCACCAACGCGAGGCGGAGGGCAAGGTAGATCTGATCCACCGTGCCTTTGCTCAACCGCCGTTCGGGATCGTCGTTCAGGCGCTCCGTCTGCGGGATACGAATGGTAATTCGAAGCTCCCGGCTGATGCGCAGTTCCGAGTAGGCGCCGCCGGTGATTTCCGCAAGATAAGACCCCGCGAGGTCCGCGAGACCGGGCGCAATGCGGGCGTGGCGATCCCGCGCGACTTCTTCAATGAGCGCCGCGGCGTAGGAAGCCGCTTCCATCTCAAGCTGCAGGGACTGCGCGCGCGACTGTACCTCGTTGAGTTCCTCTTCGATCTCGTTCAGCGAACGAACGCCCGCGGCCAGGCGCGTGATCTGGATGTGCAGATCGTGCTCCTGCTTTGAAAGATCCTCCAGCTCGACGTTGACGGATCGCAGGTCGGCCTTAACGTTGTCCTCGTCGCGCGTGGCCGTCAGCGCACCCGCCCCATCCTGCTCTACGCGCTGACGCAGCGTCTCCAACGCTTCCCCGCGCAGCAGGACGGACAGCTTCTCTTCCAGGGTCGACCGTGAGTCCCACGCCTCCCGATACGCTTTCGCCATGCCGGCCTTTTCCTGCCATGCTTCGAGTGAGTCCACATCCCCCGCAGCGAGTTGCTCCGCAAGCGCTTGCTCCAGGCTCGCCAGTTCTTCCTCCTCTGCGGTCAACCGCACGTCAATCGAATCCGCGCGTTCCCGCAACACGTCCACGCGGCCCCGCTTCTGCCGGGATTGGGCCGTGCGAATCCGATACGCGCGAAGGGCGCCCAGTGCGCTCGTATGCCGGCTCTCGTCCCGGTATCCGGCTTCGCGCAGGATTCGCCGCACCTCGAGCGACAGCGTGACTTCCTCGCGACGGCGCGTTTCGAGTTCCTCGGCAATCTGTTGCCGCTGGGTTTCCAGCTCGGCGGGCCGTTCGCGGCTTTCTGTCATGCGCCGTTTTGCGTCGCGGTACTCCTGGTACCGGGCAATGGCGCGAGTCGCGGCTGCCGGAACGTCACCATCCTCGTTGATAGGTTCGCCCAGTTTCTCGAAGGTGTGGCGCAGGCGCTCGAAAAGTTTCCGCACCTGCTCTTCTTCTTCCTGAACCGTCGTGTATTGCGCGCGCAATCGCGCCTCGGATACGCGCAACTCCGCGAGATCCTGAACGTATTGCTCGTACGACGCCTCCAACTCCCGCACCGAATCGAAGCCCGCTTCGCGAACGGCTTGCTCCATCGCGTGCCGGCGTCCCGCCCAGGCGTCTTCGATGTTGTGGATTTCGTCTTGTGTGTGGAGCAATTCCCGTTCGATTTTACGTGAGGCAGCCCGGCTGAACCCCCACAATATCGCTAGGGAGACCAATGCGATGGCGCAAATGGAAGCCGGAACGTAGACAAAGATGTTTCCGGTGAAATAGGCCGCAGCCACAAGGCCAATCAACGCGGCTCCAAATGCAAAGGTCGCGGCCCGCGCACCGGGGGCGCGGTCGGCGTTCTCCTCTGCTTGCTGGCGCAAGTGATCCAGCCGCGAACTCAACGTCGCGAATTGTTCCTCAAACAACCGCGCATGCACCGCGAACTCCCGGCTCTCGGCGGGGAAATCGGTGAACTTGGCGAACACCTGCTTCGGCCGGTCAAGCGATGTGCGCAGGAGGTTAGTAGTCTCGTTCAACTCGATGAGCTGTTTGCGTTCTTCGTCTCGAACCTGTTGCGCGATGCGAAACGATGCGGCTAATTGCGTGAGCCATTCCACCGGGTCGGAACCCACCTGGGCAAAGTCCGGCAGGCGATCCATGTCAGTACGGGCTTCAGTCAGCCGCGATTGCGCTTTCTGAAGTTCGCGGTCAATCGTTTCCAAACGCTCTTGAAGCCGGGCGATGGCGCTTTCGTGTTCGGCCAGTTCCGATTCGGTTTCCTCCGAGATTTCGGCGAACGCTTCGTCGGCTAAAGGCCCGAGCCGATCCCGCTCCTCGCGAAGTTGATGCAGGAGCTCTTCGCGTTCTTTGCGCGTGCGTTCAACCTGTGCACGGATGGTGCTGACTGCGTTGGCGGTGCGTTGCACGTCCGCGTTCGCTTCGAGGGGAAAGTCCCGGACCGCACCGAGGGCGAAGCATTCCTGCGTAGCCCGGTCGATGGCGGCTGCCAGGCGCGACGCTTCTTCAAGGCGCTCCGCCCGTTCCCTGCGCTCCAGTTGTGCCAGTTCTTCTTCCAGTACCGCCCGGCGCTCCGCAACGCCGTCGCGTTGCTCCAGCACGGCAAGCCGCCGCGCTTCCAGCGTCCGCAACTCTCCCCGCCGAACCTGCGCGATGCGCAGTTCATCTTCCAGACTTCGAAGGCGGGCTTGGGCCATCGGCAACGGCCGTTTCGAGTGGGCTGCCGGTCTCCCGATCTTTACAATGCGATCGGCGAGCCGTTTCAGCGCGACGTCGGCCGATCCGGTTTCTTCAGACGAATCGGCGAGTGCGAGAATCCGCTCACGGATTTGCGTCAGCGCATCCTCATCTCCCAAATCGTCCAGCGTCAGATGGCCAATCGTCGCGGCGTTGAGATAGACCGCCTTGGACAAACCGAGGTGTTGTTCGGCGAAGTTGGGTTCCCGGTTTCGAAGGCGCTCGAATTCAACGGTGATATCGCGTGCGTGGGTGCGGTCGAAAACCGACACGGACTCCCGTTTTCGGTCGAAATTCCGTTGGACCTCGATCTCCCGGCCGCCATCCAGCTCATAGACGATGCGGCCGCCGTAGGTGTCCGCTTCCGACCAAGGGCGGCGCAACTCGTTCGAGTCATCGTATAAGCGTTGCTGCGCGCTTCGCTTCTGCCCGTACAACATGTCGCCGACGAAGCAGCGCACGGTGGTCTTACCCTGCTCGTTCGGCCCCAGGATTACCTGTAGGCCCGGCGCAAGCTCAATCGCGCGGTCCGTAAATCGGCCATATCCGTCCAGCCAGAGTTGCTTGAGGCGCACTGCTACTCGCCCTCCGCGCCTTCAATGGCGAGATCCCGCCCGCGATACGCGGCCAGGCCAACTTCGCGGGCGCGCAAGAGCATCTGTCGCCGCCCGAGGTCCGGCGTATCGTCCAATTCGGCGTTTAACATGGCAATGAAGGCGCCCAGGCTGGTGTGTTCGCGCGCGAGAAAGAGGTAGTCTTCGAGTTCCACAGTCGCGTCAACCACTTTCAGGTACTCAAAGTGGTCCGACAACGCATCGCGGATGGCGGAGATCTCATGGCGCCACTCGGGGCTGTTGTTGCCCGTCAAGGTGACGCGCGCCACCGCGGCAAGGCCATTCGGCTTCGGGTGTTCGCGTATGGCATCGACGATCTGTTGCGAGTTTGTGAATTCGGAACAATCCATGGAGAACGTCACGTACACGGTGCGGTTCCCGGTTACCGGTCGAACCCGGACTTCCTTCTCATCAATTTCCACTTCGAGGAAGTATCGTTCTCCGGTCTCGCCGAATCCGTGGCCTTCGGGCGCTCCCGAGTAGGCAACCGTTGCGTCGTAGGGCCCGGGCACCTGTTTGTAGCCATGAAAATGGCCCAGCGCCAGATAGCGCAGACCCGGCGGCGTCGCGTCGGTCGCGCGAAACGGTGCATAGGCGTCTTTCCCGGGCGGGATGGAGCCCATCTCGGATCCATGGCCGAGAGCCACGTGGACGCGCCCGTCCTGTGGAATCTGGAGGGACCCAAACGGATTTTGGGATATGTCCAGACTGTCAAAGGCAAAGCCGTGGACGGTAAGCGAGATGTCTTCCACGTCCGCGCGCTGCCATGCCGGGGTTGAAAAGATCGTAACATTCGACGGCCACGATTCCGTCCGATACGGTGAGTTGGTAGTGTACGGGTCGTGATTTCCAGGCGCGATGAAAACGGGTACGGGCCCAAGGTTCTCGAACGACGACTGTAGAAACGCTACGGTGTCACGGCTGATGCGGTCAATTTCGAAGAGGTCACCAGCGATGAGCACCGCATCGGCCGGCCATTCCACGGCGCGCTCGAGGATCCGTTTCAAAACATCTCGCAGGCTCTGACGCCGGCGATTGCCAAAGGCTGCCGGCAGCCGTTCCTCCGCATAGCACGCGTCGAGATGGAGGTCTGAGGTATGAATGAGTCGAATCACGATAATCCATTGGCTGTTGTCGGGCTGATGCGTAATCGCGCCTTGCCAAGCCGTTTCCGCCGACGCCGGTCCGGCTTTCGTGCGAAAGGAAGCGGACTGCGTTGCGGAATCCTGGAATAGACAAGGTGCGTCGTATGATACCTGTTTCAGGCGGCTGATCTGTAATTCGAGACGCGCGCGCGAATCGCCCGGCTTTTTCTGTGCCCGCAAGCGCGAACGCCTTGCGCCAACATCCCGAAATACGGTGAGCAATACCCCCGAGAAAACTCATCCGCTCGCGGGCGAGGAATCCGGGCTAGTCCGCGCAAATGGACGGCGGGTTTCCGGCGGCCGCGTCCTCGTACCCCTTCAGAAAGCTGTGAATGAGCGTTCGCCGGAACATGAACCGGAAGCAGCCCGTGTCGGGCGCCAACGCACCGCACAACCTTCGGTAGATCGAAACCAGCACCCGTTCCGGCCCGATCAATCTGCCTTGATACGGACGCAGCAGCCGGTTTTGGATTACGTCGGCGTGGGTCTTGTCGAGCAGCATGCGAAGCGAGTACCCCTCGGCATAGTACCGGCAGCGCTCGTCGTCCTGTGTCACCGGACACCAGAGGTACGCGGTCGCGTCGTCGCCGTAGAACCCGCGAACGCCTTGCGCTTCCAATCTCCATGCGAGTTCCACATCCTCGAGACCCGAATGGAGAAAGGACTCATCAAATCCACCGGTTTCGCTCACCGCAGCCCGGGGAAGACTGAGATTCCAGGCGCGCCAATCGATGAAACTCAATGGCTGCCCTTTTAGGAAACCGTCCCCCCGGAAAACGGAATAGTCGCGCGTAAGGGTGTTGGCGGCGATCTGCGGGTGATGGCGAATAGCACCGACGATGGCCGCGCTTCCCCCGTGACGTTCCTGCGCGCGCACGTGGCTTTCCACGAGGCCGGGTCCCGCAAGGAGATGGTCGTCGAGAAATAGAACCCAGCGGCCCTTGGCTTTCTGAACCGCCTGGTTTCGCGCCAGCGCGCGATTCGCATTCTCCACCAAAATGCTCCGTGAACGAACCGGGGCGCCCGCAACGTAGCGGTCGAGGACCTCCTGCGTATTATCCGTGCTCGCCAGGTTGACAATGAGCAGCTCGAAGTGCGCCGCGGGATAACTCTGCAACTCCAGGTGGGAAAGCGTGAGAGGAAGCAATTCCGCGCGGTTCCGAACCGTGATAATGAGGGAGACGTCGGTAGCATCCATGGAAAATCGTAATCCAATTCGGTTCTCCGCCGGAGTGGCGGCACCATTTGCCCCTTACCGGAGGAAGGAACCAAAGCCCTGCGCACGATACTAACGCGCCACCGGGATCGCGTCAAGGCGAGCCTGGAGGTTTCGAAAACCGTGGGACGGCGACAGCCGGTACCGACGAAGCGTTGCCCGGGTCAGAAGGGTCGCTGCCGGCGAAGATTTCGCTGCCGTCCCCCACGCCGTCGCCGTCGGAATCGATCAGAGTCGGATCGGTAGGAACGCCGAAGGCGCCGAGGATCTCATCGCGGTCCGATATCCAATCGCCATCCGTATCGCGCGCGTGGGGATCCGTCACGTAGCCGAAAGCGCCGCTGATCTCGTCCGCGTCGGACAGACCGTCTCCGTCTGAATCCGCATCGTCATCTTCGATGACGATGGTGAGCGATTGTGCGATCGGCGAGAGCACGACGCCATTCGGGGATGAGAGTTCCAGCGAAAAGGCCTCGGGATCCTCATGTCTCGTATCGTCGACAATGGGAATTGCGATCGTAAGTGTATTTGCCGCCACATCAAATTCAAACGCGCCACTTACGGTGCCGAAGTCCGTTCCCGCGATTGCGTTTCCAGAGATGCTGACGCATACGACCGACGCGCCCGCGATGGCATTCGGTGCGGTGAGATCCACACTGATCTGGATCGACCCGCTCGCTTCGGAAACGGACACGCTCGCCGATCCAAACGCGGCTTGCGGCAGAGGGTCGTCGTCGATGATGGTCAGCGTCGCACTACGGTCGGCCTTCGGGAGCGACATCCCTTTTGGTTTGCGGAGTTTCAGCTGGATGGTTTCACTCAGTTCCCGAAAGCCGTCATCCACGATGGGGACCTGAAACGTCTTGACTGCGTCGAAGGGGCCAAACTCAATCACGCCGGAAACACGCACGAAATCCGCGCCTTCCGTTGCCGTGCCCGAACGCGCCACATAGCGGACGCTCGCCGTCTTTCCCACGCCGGGCGGTTCGGCCAGTTCGATCGCGATCGCCGCGGCGCCATTGGTCTCGACGATGCTGAAACTCGAGGACGCGAAACGTGCCGAAGGCGAACCGGGTGTGGATGCATTCACGTAACCGATATCGCGCAATAAAGCGACCTCGATTTGGCTGTACTCGCGGATCGCGACGCCCGGGTCCAGGACCGGTTTCATCAAATGGGTTCCCGGTACTTCCTGCGAGAGGTGACTCAGACTGCTGCCGACCACGAATGTCTCGGGCGTATAAAGGGGAACTCCTCCGCCGAAGATGTTCTCGACTGTCGCGCCACGCAAGAGAACTCCACCGTCGCTCCCCACAAGACTTTCCACCGGCCCCACGAATTCCGGGGAAGCGTTGAAGAGTGAGGTCCCGCCCGCGGTGGTCATAGACTCGTCCCATTGGGTGTAGACGCCGGGGCTGCCGCCGGTAAGGAGGCTGCTCCCGTCTTCATCGCAGACCGAAAGGAGGCCCAAGCCATGGGTCAACTCGTGAAGCAGCGCGGTGAAGAGATCGAGCCGGTCTTCCGGAACCTGTGGCGCGGCATCCGTGTACCAGGGAAACCCGAAGTCCACCCGGCACACGATATCGGCCGTGTCCGGTGCGGGGTCGACCCCCGTCGTGATGTGTTGAAACGCGAGCCCGTTCCCGAAGCCGTGAGGCTCCTCGAAGAACAACGGCCCGGCGGTTGCCAGGAACCCGCTCCCGTCCGTTTCTGACGTGTTGAATTGAATGTCGCATTCCGCGGGGCCGGCCTCATTGAGCACGTCGCCCAGATACTCCAGGACGCGTTCCACAACCGCGCGCCGCTCCACTCCCAGCGTAGGATGATCAAACCCGATATTGTTGCCCAACCCCCACCGCGCCGTCTGATCCTTGTAAGAGACATTGAACGTAATCTCGTTGACCTTGCGCTGCGTCGCGTGCTCGGGCCGCATCGCCGCCCATGCTGGTGGTGATGCCGAATCAAAGGACTCCACGACGCCCGAGGAGTCGATGTAGAACACGCGTTCCGCCTGAGACGCGGTAGGCGCCAACAACGCCACTGCAATGGCGATTGAGGCGAAACTGCGCAGGCTTCGTCGGGACGCCGTATTCATGCTCCGGTACATGCTGTCTTTCTATCCATGAATTGGAAGGCGTTGGACCACGCACATAAGGCGCACCTATTGTAATACATTCGCGCGATGTCGTTTCTTCGCACAGCGGGGATCTGTCAGCTGCCTGGGACGGTTAGAACTTCCCGCGCCACAGGTGGTACGATTCATTTGCTTGACGACGAGATACGGCGCGCACCTGCCGGGCGAGCGGCGGTCTCCATCGGTCGAATCGCGATCGACAGCAGGGATGAAAGCAACACACTGTGACTGAACCCACACCACACTACCGTTACGCGCTGCTTCCCTTGTTCCTGATCGCGGGAATATTCATCGTCCTGGGACCCACATTCTGGAACGGCACCGAGACCCGGCAGGGAAGCGTTACGGATGCCTACGAGAACAGCGACCTTTACCACTACGTCTATCCGGCCTTCGACTACACCTTTGGCCGCATGCGCGGGAGCGGGGAGGTAGATGGACGCATCACGATATTGCCCGGGCTGGGCGGCTCGCTTCCTGCCTGGAATGCGCAACAGCGTTGCGGCATGCCGTTAACGACGGACCCGCGCCTCGGCGTTTTTCAGCCCTTGAACGCCGTTTTCCTGTTCTTGCCCACGGCCCAGGCGCTTGCCGTCCACGCGTTTTTGTGCCTGTTTCTCATGGGCCTCTTCTTCGCCCTGTTCGCGCGCGCCGTGGGCGTGGGATACGTGGCCGCCGTGATCGGCGGGATCGTGTACGCCTATTGCGGCGCGTCGGCCGCCGCCATGTCCCGGCCGTGGATGGCCTCGGCCATGGTCTGGTTCCCCTTTGTCATGTGGGCTGTGCGCGAATATGGCCATCGGTTCGACTTTGGGACCGCTATGCTCGCGGGACTGGGAAGCGCCTTGTTGATTTTGTCGGGCGCCTATGCGCTTGTACTGGCCTGCCTGTGCCTGGTCCTTCCGTATCGAATTCAGATGACGCTCTTTCCCCGTTCCGACGAACCCCAAATCCCCCCTTTGCGCCGGCGCATTCGCGGTCCCCTGCTGATGGGGCTCGTTGCCATCGGCGTCTCATCGATCCAGTGGTTGCCGACAGCCTATTGGGCCTTGCGTCTTGACGCGCCCTTTCAGTCCCTTTGGAGTTTTAATCTCGCGGCGGAGGCGCCGGTCTCATGGCGCGAATTCCTGGTCCAGGTGCTCACGCCCAGTTCAGACAGCCTGCCTCGAATCGCCTACGTCGGCACCGTCACCTTGTTGCTGATCCCCGCGGCATTGTTCCATCGGCGCCGCCGCCGCGATGTGCTGTTCTTTCTGGCCGCGGCTGTTGCGGGGGTGGCGGCCGCGATCGCCGGGGCCTCGGGGTTGCCACTGGGGTTTCCCCATCTTGCGTTTCTCTACCCCGTGGCTTTCTGCCTCGCCACGCTCGCGGCCCTGGGCGCCGATCGGCTCCTGACGCCGCGCGATACCTTTCGGTCCCGCCCCATATGGTTGCCGGCCACCGTCGTTGTTGCGCTGAGCATCGGCCTTATCATCGCCTTCGGCGCGGACATCCGCCAATACGTGATTCCCTTCCTCGCGGTACTGATGCTCTTTCTATTGTTTCGTTACCGCGTGTTTGCGCCCGTCTGCGGAATCGCGATGGCCGCGCTGCTGGTGGTCGACCTGACCCTCGCCAGCCGGAACACCTACCGCCACCCGCGGCAGGATGCGCCGGATTGCTATCTGCGTCACGCCGCCGCGCTGGACGACCTGCGCGAACAATGCCTCGGGTCGCGCGCGTTGTTCTCTGCCCGCGCCCTCGACGTATCCCTCACGCCGAACATGGGATTTCTTTACCCGCAACGGCTCATCGGCGGCGCCCTGCTGCCGCTGACGTTGGATGAAGCCATCTGGTGGAGTCAACTGGGCGATGCGGGATCTCCCCTGATCCAGGCAACGGGCAAAGCCGTCACGCACGATTCCGCGAAACCGCGACTGCTTAACTACATGGCGATGCGCGCCATACTCGCGTCGCCGCAGGGCCCCTTGTACAACGGCGGCTGGGGTGCGGACGGTCCGCGCCTGCGGGAAGCGCCCGCGCGCGACGATCTTCGGCTGTTCATCAACGAGAACGCGTTGCCCCGCGCCTATTGGGTGCCCGCCGCCCAAGTGACGGTCGGCATACAGGCCGCCATAGATCTCCTGACCGAAGACACCTTCGATCCCGCGCGCGAATGCGTGGTTGACGCCCTGTCACCCGGCATCGAAACGCTGGCTGCCGCCACAGGAAGCGCCACCGCGACGTCGCCGGACCGTTCCAGCGCGACGTGTTCCGTCGAGGATCTGAGCCCGGAGCACGTGCGTGTCCGCGTGAACGCTCCCGCGCCGGGTATCACCGTTCTTTCGGATTCCTATGCGGAAGGGTGGACGGTGACCGTCAACGGCGTTCGCCAACCGATTCTCAACGTGAACGGATTGTTTCGCGGCATCGTCACTCCGAAAGGAGTCAGCGAGATTGACTTTATCTACCGTCCGCTCGTTTCGTACGTGGCCCGCGGCATCGCCACCACCGTCCTCGTGCTCGTGTTGTTGTACGGCGTGCGCGTCTTCTTTCGCCGCAGTGCCGCGCTCGTTTCTCTTTGAACCGGGAGGGCCCGGTTGATAGCATGTGGCGCTCCATCCCAGGGGGATTCTCACAAGCAAGGAGAAGCAAGCTATGGGTGCGCAATTGCGTATCGGGTTTATCGGCGCCGGTGGAATCTCGGCGGTTCATTACGAGCGGCTGCGCGCCGTCAAAGGCGCCGCGGTCGTCGCCCTCACGGAACCCAGCGCGACTTCGTTACAGCGCTTGTTTGCGCGGTTTCCGGAAACGGAGCGGCTGCCTCGTTACGAAAACTACATCGACATGATCCGGCGTGAGGACCTCGATGGCGTCGTCGTCATGAGCCCCCACACGCTGCATTACGAGCAGATCAGCACGTGCCTGGGCAAGGGCCTCCACGTGCTCGCGGAAAAGCCGCTGACCTGTACCGTCAAGCACGCGAAAGCCCTGATTCGCAAGGCGGCACAAGTAAACCGCGTGCTGATGATCGCATACCAGCGGCACTACGACCCCCAGTTCCGCTACATGCGCGAGCAGATCGCCAAGGGCGCGCTCGGCGAGATTCAATTCGTTCAGGCGATCCAGTCCCAGGAATGGCTTCGGGTCACCAAAGGCATGTGGCGGCAGACCCTGGCGCTTTCCGGCGGCGGGCAATTAAACGATTCCGGGAGCCACCTCATCGACATCATCATGTGGGTCACCGGGCTCAACGTTGCCGAGGTTTATGCGAAACAGGAGAACTTCGGCGGCGAGGTCGATATCAATTCGACCCTCTCCATGAAGTTCCGGAATGGCGCGCTCGGCAGCATGTCGATCATCGGCAACGCCCCCGCCTGGTATGAAGACCACACCATCATCGGCAGCAAAGGCGCGCTATACTTACGGCAGGGAATCGGGCTGATCCACCAGGATGAAATGGGTAAACCGGTTCGCGTGAAATTGCCGAAATATACGAAAGACCCTGATTTAAATTTCATCGATGTCATACGGGGCAAAGACGTTCCGCAAGCGCCGGCCGAGTGCGGCCTGCGGACCATCGAAGTCACCGAGGCGGCCTGGCGGTCGGCCACTTCTGGAAAAGCGGTGCCCGCGCCGAAATAGCGGCTGCGTTCGCGATGTTCTGAGACACGGGGCTGACATGCATTTCCATACTCCGGGAGAAACGTCATCGTGACCTTTGCGCTGATCGCCGGCGCCGTGTATATGGCTTCCCTGTCCGGCGCCGAATCGTACCTCGAAGCCCGCGAGGCCGAGATGCAGGGCCGGTACGCCGATGCCGTCCGCCACTACGACGCCGTAACCGGGGAAGATGGATTGTTGCGGTCCTACGCGCTGGTGCGCAGGGCGCGCTGCATCGGCCTGGCCGGAGACGATGCAAAAGCCATCGCCCAGCTCGAACTCTTAGCCACCGACGACACCCTGGGCGCCGCCCAACGCCTGGCCCTTGAAGAACTCGCCATGCGCTATGACCGGATCGGGCGCCCGGGCGACGCCGCCACGCTGTTGAGAAAGGCGCTGGATGTGCCCGTGTCCGCGCGATACCTGTGGCCCTACCGAATCGCGCTCGTCGACCTGTTGACGAAGACCGACGCGGGAAAAGCGGAAGGCTACACCCTGTGCGCGACGCTCCTCGCCGAGTCGTGGACCCGCACCCGCCGCCTCGAGGCCGCCGAACGCCTCAGGAATTCGCCCGATCTCCAGCATGTGCTCGATGCCGCCGACGCGTACCTGTACAGCGGCGAGGACCGCGATGCGCAGAACGTCCTGCTCGCCGCGGCGCCGAGGTTGTTACTTGCCGGCAGCGCCCACCGGCCCCAGAGCCTTTACCTTCAAGGCCGGCTCCAACTGGGAGGGAAGGATGGCAGCGGTCGGATCATCCTCCGTGAGGTTGCCGAGAACTATCCCGAATCGACGTGGGCGGCCGCGGCCTTGCACTACCTGGGTCGGGATTTGTATGGCGCCGGCCAGCACGACGCAGCCAAATCGGCCTTCGACCGGCTCGCCGAACACTATCCCGGCAGCGACGACACGGCGCGCGCCCTTTGGTGGTACGGCGAAAAGCTGGCGTCTTCGGGTTCGGAAATGGCGGCCGTGGCCGTCTACCAACAGCTCGCGCGGGCCTGTCCCGAGCATCGGCTCGCCGACGACGCCTGGATCGAGTCCGGGCGGCTCCTGCGAGGCCAGAAAAAGCCGGCGGAGGCGATCGAGGCCTACCAGGCGCTCGCCACGCACCATCCCAACAGCGCGATGGCGGCGGAGGCCCTGTTTGAAAGCGGGCGCCTTAAAGAATCCGGGGGCGATACGGAAGGCGCGGTCGCGGACTACGGCAAGGCCGCCCGGCTGGTCGGCCAGTTCTACGCCCATCGCGCGGTAGAGCGCCTTCATGAACTCGGCAAAGTCGCGGCCCCCGACCTGAAGGCCGCCGGAACCGCTTCCTTCGTCCGGCCCGTACCCCTGGGGTTGTTACCGGAGACCGAGTTCCCGCAATCGATCCTCCAAAGCGCCTGGTATCAGCGGCTGACTTTCTTTGCTAGTCACGGGTTGGAAGAGGCCGAGTGGGAGGCCCTGCACCTGGTCCCCGCCATCCTGGCCGCGGACGACGCCGGCGTGTACTACCGCGTCTTGTCCGACGCGGGGTTGACGGCCATGGCCGCCGAGTTTGCCGAGGCGACGGGTTGGGGGCTGAAAGACGGGGCGCCGACCCTGGAGCGGTTGCGCGTGCTTTACCCCCGCGCCTACTGGGGCGACGTCCAACGCATGGCAAGAGAAACAGGCCTCGATCCGTATCTGATTCTCGCCGTGGGAAGGCAGGAGAGCATCTTCCAATCCCGCGTGGTATCGTCCGCGGGCGCGACCGGCGTGATGCAGCTCATGCCCGCGACGGCCAAATGGCTTGCAAGTATCGAGCCTGCAGTTAGTAACGACCACGTGGACAACCTGACCCACCCCGAGAACTCGCTGCGGCTGGGCGCCTACTACCTCATCCGCATGGTGGAGCGCAACGACTCGAATCTGGTATTTGCGTTGGCCTCCTACAACGCGGGTCCGGGGAACGTGTCGAAATGGAAACGGCAGATTCCTACGAGTGATATGGAAGCCTTCGTGGAGGCTATTCCGTTCACCGAAACCCGGGGTTTTGTCAAGAAAGTCCTGGGCAACTACGCGGCCTATCACTCCATCTATCCCGAGCCCAGCCGCGTGGCGTTGGCCCAATAGCCCCCGATGCACAGGTATTTGGGGAATCCCTACAGAAAAGCCGGTCCATAACCGATAAGAGGATAGGCCGTTCGGGTCCGGTAAATTGTTTGCAAAATTTAGGAATAGTGCATCCCTGTGAAATGCGGGATAGATGCTTAACCTTCTGCGGTCGTGGGAATTGCGCAATCCTTGTTTGTTGACACAAATCCCGTTGTGTGCTATACATTGTGTGACATCTTCCGGGCCGCGCGGTACCAGTAGAGGCGCTGCCTTCTGTGGTTATTGAGGGTCCAAGGGGGCCAAGGCGCAGAAACGAACAGCAAGGTCTAGTGTGTCTTGGTGCTCTTTTGAAAGAGGTAGGAACAGCACGGTTCGCGGCGGTGCGGGGTTGTCGCGGGCTCTTGCCGAAAACTATGAGCAAAACGTATTCTCAGGCTCCTGACGAAACAACGTGCAGGGGCCGTTTTGCTTTTCGGTGGAGGAAACACAAGTGAAGAACTCAAGCGCCGGATTCCGAATTGTCACGTTTGCGGCCGCGGTCATGCTATTGGCCGTCTTCGTCCCCACCGCAACCGCCCAGAACGTCAACGTTGCCGTAACGAAAGACAGTACGGAGCCGCAATACATCCCCGGGTCCCTGATTACGTACACCATTGTCGTCTCGAACGCCGGGCCGGATGCCGCGAACGGCGTTGCGATCATGGACCAATTCCCCAATGAAGTTTTCGTTTTCAATATCGACGTCACCTTAGCGGGTGGAGCGGTGCGAACTCAGATTAATGGGGATTTGACCCAGATCGACGACGTCGCCGACATGCCCGCGGGAAGTTCGATCACGTATACCGTTGAAGGCCAGGTTGGAAACGAAGGGGTTACTTTTAACGTTGATGACCTGTTGCCGGATACAGCGGCCCTGCTCCCCCTCAACGATTGGGCCCCTCTGTTTATCTTCACCATGGAAGCAGGGGAAGCTCCCGAGGAAGGGACGCCCATCGAGAATACGGTCGACGTCACGCCCCCGCAAGGTTCAACCGATGCCAGCGCGAACGACGACAGCAGCACCGAAACCGACCTTATTCCAGCGACTGGCGAAGAACGTGAATTGGAGTCGTTGGTATTTCGAATCAAACCGGACCCCATCCCTGCGTCGGACCGCAGTTACAATACCAGTGGCTTGATTCAGCCCAGCGACATTCTCGAATACGCGGTCTTTGTCGACGGAAATGTCGATCCTGACGATCGCGGCACCTTCGACAGCGAGGACTTCCTCGTGGTCGGACGGTCCGGCACGGCCTATGCCGGGCTGCCGCTCATTTTCGACGTGGACGGCATCCACACGGGAACCGGCCTTCCTTTGGACAACGACGGGCCGGGGAATCTCCAATACGATATGGATTTCAGCGACTTCGAGATTAACGTGTCGTCCTCGGAAGACCCGATCAACTACATTCTCGTGGTTCGGACCACGGCGACTTGGCGCAATCTTCTCACGCTGGCCTACGACGTCACCGACGCCCTGATGGTCCTGCCGAACGGCCTTCCGCCCGCCGGCAGTGATGGCAACCCTGACACCTACAATCCGCTGGACGAAGATCCGCTGGATCCCGAAACAGCCTATTCATCGGCCTTCAGCGTGTGGGATCGCACCAGCGGCCCAGGCACCAATGCTGCCAATGATCCCGAGTTTGCGAACGCGTGGGCGCACCCGCGCCGGATGTACACGCCCCTTGCCGAGTACCGCCGTCCGCGTTTCGACGCCATCGGTACGGCCTTCGACCTCGTTACGGGCGAGTTCCTGGAACTCCGTCAACTAATGCCCTTGGATAACTGGACCGTGCTCATGGGCATCGATTTGCACGGCGTGGCGGACCGGTTCGGCCCCGCAATATTGAAGGAGGTCAATGTAATCCTGACGGACATCGGGGCGAACCCCGTCGCACCGGCCGGCAACGGCGGCTTCAATCCGACTAACGGGTTGGAGACGTTAACCAGTGCTGTCGACAGTTTGGGCGGCGGCAATTTCGATCCGGATACTTCGATTCGCCGGGACTTCGGTTTCAATGGTCTGTGGGTATTTGCGGATACGAACGGAAATGCCGTGTTCGATGCGCCAACGCCCCTAGCCGGTGGCGGGGTTCAGTATAACGGCGACTATCCCATGTGGCCGGAATTCTACTACTTTAATGACTCGGGGTCGCCGGACGATCAGAACAATGGACTTCCCCGGTGGGAATATCTGGCTAATCCTCCCGGAGGCGGCGATCCCTGGTGGAAACTACGCATGCGGTTCGATATTGACGGCCGGAGGCGAGACCTGGCCGCGACACCGGCTGACGAGAACGACGCCGGCTGGTTGGCCCCGACCCCTGACGGCAACAGGAGCAGTTTCTTTACCGGGTTTTACAGTGACTACTTCGTTGTCGTGCGGCCCGATAGTGGTTACGCGGACCAGCAGGCCTTGGGCGGCGACGGCGTCGGCATGACGATTGGCGCCGACTTCCGGGCCTTCATCGAGCCGCGGCGGTTCAATCCCAACTCTGCCTTTGGCGGAGCCCCGGGCGGACAGTGGGACGGCGGGATATTTGTGTCATCCCAAATTCCGAGTGACAGCTCTATTCGTGAAGGCAACTATCAGACTACCGCATGGCAGGAAGACCCGCGCTGGGGCGTGTCGGAGCCGTGGTGGCCGCAGAGGACCTTGAACGAGACCAACGCCAAGCCGGTCCGTACGGGCGCCGAAATCCATGACCTTGTCATCACGTACGAAACCAATAACCTGTACAGCCAAATCACCAATGTCAACTATGCATCTGGACTCCTCCCCGAGGGTGGCGGAGTCGGCGGGTCAATCACGAATTTCGATCTCTGGCTTGACCCCTTCGGCTTGCGGGCGTCCACTTTCCAGAATTTCCATTCGGTCGGCGTAGGTGCGTGGCGGAACTTCATCAACGGCAACCCATCCGCCGATGACCACATTTTCAACGTGGTTCATTACCCTTACGAAACAGTGCCATTCTTCCTGGCAGAACACGATTTGCCGCCCTTCGGGCCGCGGTCGGCGTTCCTGCCGATCCCCGCGACGGCGACAACGTTGCCGGACTACTTCACGTGGCCGGCCTCGCTTCAGCCGGGCGAATATCCGAGGGAATCCCAATGGCCCTTGGCGCAGCGGGCATCACGGTATCTGAAGCAGCACATTGAACCCCAGAGCACGGCCACGGCCATGCTCGGGATTAACCTCGTGGGTGCGGACGATCCGACTGTCAACGCGATTCAGCAGATCAAACTCCAGCAGATTACGGTGGCATTCTGGGGTCCCAACTTCGATCCCGCCGTCGATCTGCTTGCGCTCGATCCCTTGGGGACATCGTCCACGTCGGGCGTCATGCTCGTGGAAGATATCTCCGGAGATGGCGTATTTGGAGCACAGATCACGCCCGTCGACGCCTTGAACATCGACGCGCCCGTTCAACTGACCAACCTGGCCTGGCGCACCGCTCCGGAACTGGTTGACTTGACCGGAGACGGCGTAGCCGACGACCTGAGCGGCGACGGCGTGGTAACCGATTTCGACAAGGCTTGGGTGCTTCGCATGCGGCCTGTCTCGCCGTGGCCTTTGCCCGTGCGCGACGCGCCGGGAGGGAACTTCCCCGGAACCACGGACACTGGAGGCGGTGGCACCGGCGGCGGTGGCGGCGGTGGTGACGATGATGACGACGATGAAGAATTCCTTAAGAGTAATTTGGCTGCCGATCCCGGCAAGGGCTATTGGGCCAAAGAGCCGGTTACCTTGACGGAATCCGAAGCCTTGTCGGCGCTGGCGTCAGAAATGGCCGTATCCACCAAAGCGACCAAGGCGATCGGACCGGAAGGCAATCCGGGTGACGACCTGTTCCTTGTGGTCCGGACATCGGATAAGATCTCGCGCTTCGAGCAGTTCCGCGCGGTCGTGCCATCTACGTTGCCGGAACGTACGCTGCCCACAGACCGGGTGGCGGGAATCCAGCTCGAACCTCAGACGCCGATCAGTCAGAGCATCTACCAGAAGTCGCAGCCGGAAGAAAACGCGGTTCAACCGTACTACGGTCCGGCCCTTCCGACCTATGCCCCCGCCACGCCATGGCTGAGTTACGATTTCGGCTACGACATGATCGAAGCCAACATCGCCACCAAGCTGGTCGACCTGACCGGAACGGGCCAGATCATTTCCAAGAACAGCGGCGACGTGGCCGTATTGGGCATTGACCTAAGCACAAACCGTGGCACGTCCGTAGGCACGGTGGCCTCCGGATCCACGGGGGTCGGTTCTCCGGCGGAATTCACCGTGGCCGGCGCAGGGTGGACGCCCGGCGCGTTTACCGGCTACTTCCTCGTCGACAAGAACTACCAGTCCTTCCGGATTACGGGGAACAACGCCAACCGGCTGTTCCTTCAGGCGAGTGCGAATGCCGCCGGCACGCCCGCATCGGGCGCGTGGCGCGTCGTGCGCGATCCGAGTTTCCTGGAACAGGTCATCATCGAGTTCTACGACGTCGGCCGGGATGGTGCCTTCAATATCCTCGATGACCTTCTTCCGTTGGACATCAATCCGAACCTGAGCGGCGTCAAACTCTACCGCGACAACGACAACGACCCCGCGAACGAGAACGGCGTATTCGACAGCGCGGACATCCCCGTCCCGCTTGATTACGCGCCGTTCCAAATCGGTCAGGCGGGCGAACCCAGCACGCAGGTGATGATGGTCTTCTCCTCGCCGGGTACGGACAACATCCCGGTGGCCATCGCGAACCAGAAACGCCATCGCCAATGGATCTACGATACCTTTGGCACCGCGTCGTCTGATCCGGCCGCGGGCTCCGACTTCTTCGTGGTAATCAGCACTTCCGACGGTCTCCAGGTCGGCGACGACTTCCGCGTCGGTCTGGTGTCCTGGGGTCCCAATACCCCGACGGAACCCGATCCCGACACCTTCCCGCCGCCTCCGGCGAGCCGGGTCGGCGAGTTCGACGTGTTCAGCGAATTCCCGTGGGGCGCGCGCGCGCTCGGGTTCATCACCTTCTTCACGGATCAGCCGTACTACAAGCAATTTCCGGAAGAAGACAATTCGGGATTCGACTGGGTGCGTTCGACGGCAAACCGCAACACCCAGACGCGCACGATAACGGGTGCGGAAGACGTGGTGCAGGGTGACGATGTCGCCATTACCAACGTCTTGCCGAGCCAGTTGCCGAAGGTTGTCGGCGGTGGCGGACTGACCTTGTCCATCACGGGACAGAACTTCGGTACTTCCCCGATTGTCACGCTGGATGGCGTCGCGTTGACGGTGGTGTCGGCGACGAATACCCAGATTCTCGCGACGATCCCGGGTGGCATCACGCTGGATTCGGACAACAACAATGTGGTCACGCTGAAGGTTACGAACTCGACCTCCGGTCAGTTCGATACCTACAACGGCTTCACCGTTGTTCCCGGCAGCGGCGGCAACGCCCCGACCATTACTTCGATTAACCCGAGTTCCGGCGGGCAAACGGCTTTCCCCGTGACGATCACCGGCACCAACTTCGACGATCCCAAGGTGTTCTTCGGCGGCACCGTCATGCCGATCAACTCGTGGACGCCGACCAGTATCGTGGTCGGGTTCCCGGTTGGCGGGCTTCCGGTCACGGGACCGCTCGACGTTACCGTCCAGAATCAGGGAACCGGCCTGTTCGCTGTAGCGCCGGATGGGTTCAACTACATCAACAACCCCGGCGGTGGCGGCGGCGGCGGCGGTTTCCAGGGCGGCGGTGGCTTGCCCACCTGCTTCATCGCGACCGCAGCCTACGGGTCTCCGTTGGCCGGCAAGCTGGACACCTTCCGTGAATTCCGCGACGCGGTGCTTCTCAAGACGGCCGTCGGCGCGGCGCTGGTCGACCTGTATTACACGGTCAGCCCGCCCCTAGCCGACTACATTGCGGCCCACCCGGCGATTGCTGCCGCCGTGCGGCTGGCTCTGACACCGGTGGCGTGGAGCCTCGCGTCTCCGGTACTCGCGCTTACCACCTTCCTCCTGCTGTTGGCCGGCGCCTGGACCGCCCGCCGGCGCTGGAGTGCGGTGCGCGCATAAGAACTATCGGCGCCCTGGAGGCTTGCGAGCCTCCAGGGCAACCCGTTACAGTGATTCCCAACGGGCGCCTGTGTGGGGGCGGTCCCGGCAAGAGAAAGGACAGTACCCGGTGAGCACGACAATTCGCACTGCCCTGCGCGTCTTCATGGTGGCGATTACGGCGGCAACCCTCGTACCCAAGGCCGGGGCATTCTACCCCCAGGGATTCTTCAACGAGTTTGGGGAACTCATCATCATCACATGGCCTATCGACGTTCTTGACCGAAACAATGACGGCGATGTCAACGGCCCCAACGATGGCGTCACCCTGAACTTCGAAACCGGCAACGGGGTGGACGGATTTACTACCAACGAAGTGGCCAAGATATTGGCGGGGTACGAAGAGTGGGAGCGCGTCTCCACGGCCTTCATTGCATTCCGGCAAGGTCAAAGCATTGTCGATCCGGTCGAGCTTACTGCCGGCCTCGACGGCATTGATGCTTTCAACATGGTTTCCTTCGAATCGGAGGACGATGTCGAGAATAATGGCTCTCTCGTGGGTGATTCGCTTTCTATCACCCTTATCACGAACTCTTTTGAGGACACCTTCATTACCGTCGGAGACTCGACCTTTCCGGTAACCGGCGGACAAATGATCGACGTGGATACGGTCATCGGCTTCGCCGCGCGCGAGATCGAGAACACGAGTGACGAAATCTCCCTGCAGGGGTTGGCCACCTTTACCGCGGGCCTCACCATTGGTCTCGGTTACAGCCCCCTGGCAAACATTGACGAGAACGCTACCGAGCAACTCGCCAACTTGGGCAAGTTCGTGAACGTGGAAGACCGGGTGGTAGCGATTCGGAATTTCGACGGCACCATCGGCACCCGGGGCGTGACGTCGACCATGCTGAACGACTTCGTCGTGCACGTCGAGGACAACGGTTCGCTCACGGACTCCCATCCCGACCTGGCGCCGGACGACATCGCGGCGGTCACCTATCTCTATCCGCGTTCCAGCATCGATATCTTCTTCGACCTGCACCAGCGCGTGCGCACCCAAGCCCTGGATGGCTACGCGTCCGAACCGATCGCCGGCGCGTGGGTCCGCGCCTGGTGCGACGCCGACAACAATCCGGGCACCGCGCGCGTTCCGTTCACCGACACCTTCACCGGCCTGTACGAATGGCAGGTGAACACCGACTTCCGGGGGCATTTCGAGCTCAATAACCTGATCAAACAACTCGAGACCGCTCAGGAGGTGAGCTTCGCAGCGAACTATACCTTCTCGTCCAGCGAATTCCTTCCTCCCATTTTCACCGATGACGAGCGCAGCGTATACGATACAACCCACGGCGGTTTCACATTCGGGTCTCCGGATACCCCCGCGGGAGAAGGATTCGGCTTCGACACGCTCTTCCCAGCGGAAGTCTATTTCGAGGGCGAGAACCTCTTTGGCCTGCAGAATGTCAATCAAGGCACGCCGCTTTACTTTGATCTCAACACGCGCACCATTCGAAGCGTGACCAGCGGCAAGTCGCTCGATACGCTCCTGGCGACGGGGCGTCCCATGTTTGGCGATCAGAGTTCCGTTTGTCCGCTGAACGTGGTCGTGGCCGGGCTGGCCCCGATGCAAACCCCGTCTGTCTTCCGCGGACTGCGCGACGATCTCTTGCTCAACACGGCAGCCGGCACGGCACTGGTGGATGCATACTACCGCGCGGCCCCGACGATGGCTCAGTACCTCGTCGAGCACCGCAACGTTTTGGCCGCGGCCCGGCTGGTGGCTCGCGGGGTGGAATGGGCCGTCGTTCATGCCGAGCTGCTGCTTCTGCTCGTGTCGGGAGCATTGGTGACGATGCTCGCCGGCCGTTACTTGCGGCGTCGAAACGCCCGGGCCGCTTCTGCGCTGCTGCTCGCGGGGGGGATGTGCCTGATGGCCGCACCCGCAGACGCGCTCCTGTTGCCCTACGACATCTCCGACTACATGGAGCGTTCCTCCGACGTCATCCACGGCGATGTCACGTCCGTTGAATCCTACTGGACTGAAAACAATACGCAGATTGTGACCGACGTGACCGTCTGCGTGAAAACCGCCATCAAGGGGTCGCAGAATGAAGGCGGGCTGGTTCACTTCCAACTTCCCGTTGGGAGGGTGGGCGCCGTTGGCCGGTTCTCGCCCGAAATCCCCAACTTCAAACGCGGCGAAGAGGTCGTCCTGTTCCTGAATTGCGGTGAACGGGGCTTCACGATTACGGGCGGAGTCGCCGGAAAGTACGCCGTGAAGGCGGACGCCCGAAGCGGCAAGAAGTACGTGCTGCCCGTGTCCTTCCCGGGGATGGATCGCCTGAAGAAGGAAGCCATCAAGATTCGCGAGCATAAGGCAGCCGAAGAAGGCGTCGAACTGGCGTCGGTAAACAAGGAAACCATTCCGGCGGCCATCGAGCTTCAAGAGTTTGTCGACCACCTTCGCCGGGTCGAACGGGAGCGGAATCAGGCAGACGATCGCGCCTAGAAATCCCTGAAACGGAATCGTCTAACATCAAGCCTCGTGCGACAGGAAGACGCGCGAGGCTTGATTCTGTCAAAGAGCCGCTGGCGGGGGAGTGATCCACCCGGCCGAAAACCCGCATTTCCCGGCACGGACCATACCCGGCGCAATGTCAGGAGAGTTCCGCAATTCAATCCGTAACATTGCATCGACTCAGGTGGTCCGATAGACTGTGGGCTCTTCGGCGGAACGGTGCGCTCGGATGCGTCAACCTTGATTCCCGGCAGTGCGTTACCCCAATGTTATTAACGGCTTCGAGATACGTGCCCGCGTAGCCGGGATTGGCCGGTGAGCGTAGCCCCAGCGCGAGGGCGGGATCTGCCAACCGCAACGCTATATCTAGCCGCCCGCTTGCGGGTGACCGCAAGAACTTGGGTGGAAAATCGCCACGACGTGCCGCGGGTGCGGGACACGAGAGTGATACGGAGGATAACATGGTCAAGGGCCTGCTCATTCGACAGGCGTTTGTCATTATCGATCTAGGGCTCGCCCTGCTTGTTGCGTTTGTGATGTATCTGATTGCCGAGCAACAGTTGGAATCGCGGGCGCCTAAGGTGAGCCTTCCTCCCATCGATCCGGGTGAAGGATCGAACGTAGAACTAGCCAAGCTGGGACCGCAGAACGAGTACGACGTCATTGGAAGCAGCGGTCTTTTTGGCGCGGCGGGAGACATGGCCGAGCCGGCCCAAACCGAGCTACCCCCTGTAAGCATGGAGCCGCCGCCGCCGACCCTGCGTTTGCACGCAACTGCGGCCACGGGAGGCCCCGAAAACCGGCTGTCCACGGCGATCATCGAGAATAGCGCGGCCCAGTCCGTCCAGAAAATCTCTGCCTACTACCTCGGCCAGCCGGTAACGGACGAACTCGTATTGAAAGAGGTCTACCCCCGGAAGGTCATTCTAGAGAATCCGACAAAGAACTCGTTTTCCGAACTGCTCATGGCCGAAGCCGATGAGAAGCCGTCGCAGGCAGTGGCGGCGATGGCAGCCCGTCAACCCCGTCAGCCGGTCCAAACGGCACAGAATACGGATGCAATCGCGTTGGACCGCAACGCGGTCGCGGAGGAATTGGCGACGTACGACTACGCCGACGTGGTCAATACGCTCAATCCCGAAATGGCCGAAGACGAGAACGGCAACGTCACGGGGATTACGTCCTCGAATTTTGCCGCGGTGCCGCTCGCGGCCGAAGTGGGCCTGCAGAACGGCGACGTCATCAACACGGTCAACGGCATCAAAATCGACAGCGACCAGAAGCTCATGGAAATATTCACGAAGTTTTCAAACGCGAGCACCTTTCGGCTAGGCATCACGCGGAACGGTTCGCCGCAAATGCTCACGTTCAAATTGGAGTGACCAGCGGAAGATGGATAGGATGACCAGTGGCTTCAGAATCCCTCGACGGGCAGACCGGGCGCTTCGCCTTTTAGTTCCAATGCTAGCACTCGTTCTGGCGACTCCGTCCCTGCGCGCACAAGATGACACAACCCCTGCTCCCCTCGGTTCCGCCGTTAACACTGACCGGGGGGATGGAGAAGCGAAGGGGAGACGCGCGGAACGCAAGCGACAGCGGGCGGCCGAAACCGCAACGGAATCCGAGGTCGCACCAGAGAATGGTTTGCCCGAAGCCGCCGATCCCGGTCCGGAACCGGAACTAGCCCAAGCCGCGACGGAAGCTCCGGATGTGTCGATGCCGAATTCGCCCGTCGTTCTCCCGCAGGGCGCCGTGGCAACGTCGCGGGCGGCCGAGGGTCGGCAGGCGCCCGGGGCAACCGCTGAGGACGTCAGGCAGATCGGAACGCCGCAGGAGTCTCCCGAACTGCCGGAAAACGAATACCGCATCAAGTCCGGCGAGCCCACCAACAAACCAATACGATTGGATGTGGACAACCAAGACCTGGGAGTCGTCATTCAGATGCTCGCGCCCATGATTGGCAAGACCTTCGACATCGACCAGCAGGTTGCGGCGCAAAAAGTGACCGTTATCAGCCACGACGAGATTCCCGCGGACATGGCCTATTACGTGCTCGAATCCATACTCGCGTCTCGCGGCATGAAGATGGTTCAGACGCTGGACGGGAATCTCATCAAGATTCGTCCGATTGGCGAAGATCTTGCCTATGCCCCGATTGTCGTCGATGGCGAAACCGAGCCCGAAGGATACGATAGCTACGCGTATCACATCGTTCAGGTGAACTACGGGGATCCGGTTGAACTGTCGAATCTGCTGAAGACGGTGGGGTCGAACCAGGCCCAGGTGAACGTGTACGCCAAAACGCGCACCTTAATCCTCTACGATACGGCTGTCGGCCTTCGGAATATGCTCAAGTTGCTTGAGACCGTGGACTTGCCCGGTTACGACGAGGCCGTCGAATTTTTCTGGTTGAAGTTCACCCGTGCCGAAGTCATTGCGGAACAGATCGAGCAAGTGCTGCTCGGCGGCGAGGGCGAGGCCCAGGCCGGGGCGGTTCCTTCGGCGCCCCAGGTTCGTACGCCGGCCACGTTGCGCGCCCAGCGACAAACGGCGCTTCAGACGGAATCTACGATCATCGGCGCCGAGTTTTCGCTTCGCATGGTGCCCGACGAAAGGCTCAACGCGCTCATCGTGGTTGCGTCGCAACCGCTCATGGAGCAAGTTCGCGACTTGGTGGAACGGCTCGATACGCCCACAACCCCCGATACCAACAATTTCCACGTGCGCGAATTGCTCCACGCCGACGCGGAAGCGATGGAGACTGCACTGAACGCCATGATCGGCGGCGTGTCGCCTCGTCAAACCGGAACCGGCGGCGGGGGCGGCGGACAGCAAGGGGCACCCGTCGCAGCCGGAACCGGCGAAGTGCAGCCCTTCGAGAAGCAGGTCACCATTACCCGCTACGATCAAACGAACGCGCTGCTTATTGTCGCGTCGCCCCAGGACTTCAAGGTGCTCGACAACGTCATCGCGCAACTGGACGTGCCCGCCCGGCAAGTCCATGTGGAAGCGCAAATCCTCGAAGTCTCCATCAACGATCGGTATCGGCTCGCCGTTGAGTCCGCCGGGCTGACGGCAAACGACTACTTTGCCTTGAACAATGTGGTGAATTTGGCCAACGTGTTGACGCAAGGCCCCCTCGGCGCGCTGGAAAACGCGGAAGACATCTTGAACGTCGGAATTATCGACGGGACGACCGAGATTACGCTTCCAGACGGCGCGGGCGGTTTCATTACGCAGGAGATTCCAAACATTCCACTCCTGCTTACCGCGCTCGAATCGTTGACCGCGCTGGACGTGCTCTCGCGGCCCAGCCTCACCACCGTGGACAACGAAGAAGCCCACATCCTCGACGGTCAAGAGGTTCCGGTGATCACAGGGTCGCAGCGTCCGCTGGATTCCGGTTCCGGCGTTACGACCAGTAGTCTGTTCAACCAGACGCAGCGCCGCGACGTGGGTATCCAATTGACGGTTACGCCCCAAATAAGTGAGGGCGATTACGTGTTTCTGGAACTGGAGGTCTCCGTCGAACGTCCAATTCAAAGCACGATCGGGCTTGATCCCAACCTGGTCGGTCCGACGTTCTCAAAGTCGGAAATCACGAACAAGGTGGTAGTTCGGGACGGGTCCACCGGCGTGCTGGGCGGGCTCATCAGCGAAAGCACCGATCGCTCGAAGCGCCAAACCCCTATCCTGGGCGATGTCCCGGGCTTGGGCTGGTTGTTTCGCAGAAAAGACGACCAGCGCGGCAAGCGCAACCTCGTTGTTCTGATCACGCCGCATATCATGAAGGAGGGAATCGACTATGACCGCAAGACCGAAGCGGAAATCGACTACGCCACCAAAGCGAATGCGGATATCCTGTTTGAGAAGGGCTTTATCAAGAAAGTGACCGGCAAGCACCAGATGCGGCAGGACTATCGGCCGACCGAATCCGCGCTCGAAGAAGTGCGGTCTGAACAAGGTTTCCAGCGCGGAGATGTATCGAGATAACCGTGTCTACTGAACGACCGACATTGCTTGGCGAAATACTCGTCGCCCACGGCCACGCCCATCAGGAGCAGGTGGACGAAGGGCTTGAGTTGCAGCGCATTCGTCCCAAACGTATTGGCGAGATCCTCATGGATGTCGGATACGTGGAGGAGGAGCACGTTCTCGAAGCCTTAAGCGACCAGTTCTCCATCCCCTACGAAAAGAACATTCACGAGTCGCTGGATTCGTCCCTCACCACAAAGGTGCCGATCAACTTCATTCGCGAATATCGCATGGTGCCATTCCGCCAGAACGGTTCCGCTTTCTACGTCGCCATTAACGATCCCGTCAACCTGCTCCCGCTGGACGATCTCCGGTTGTTGCTCGGAGGCCCCGTGCTTCCGGTGCTGTGCCGGGAAGTGGAAATCCAGCAGGTCATCGACAATTATTTCGATCAGCAGGGCGAAAACGCGCGCGATATGATCGACAACATCGTGTTGTCTGGCGACGACGATGCCGACATCCCTTCTCTGGACGGGCTCGATTCCGAACGCGACCTGCTCGATCTTGCGAACGAAGCGCCCATCATCAAACTCATCAATCTGCTCATCTCCGGCGCGGTGAAGGAACGGGCATCGGATATTCACGTCGAACCTTTCGAGCGGGAGGTGCGTGTCCGGTACCGCATTGACGGTGTGCTCTACGAGAAATTGTCGGTACCCAAGTCGCAGCAGGCGGCCATCATCTCCCGTGTGAAGATCATGGCGAACCTCAATATTGCCGAGCATCGCCTGCCCCAGGACGGACGCATCAAGATCCGGCTCAGCGGCAAAGAGATTGATATCCGCGTGTCCATCATCCCCATTGCTTACGGCGAACGCGTCGTCATGCGTATTCTCGAGAAGGGCAATTTCCTCTTCGGGCTCGAAGAACTGGGCATGGACCAGCACGACTTCAAGTTGTTCAACAAGCTCATCACCAGTTCTCACGGCATCATCCTTGTGACGGGGCCGACGGGATCGGGAAAATCGACCACCCTGTATGCCGGCCTGCAACGGGTTAGTTCGCCGGAATTGAACATCATCACCGTCGAAGACCCTATTGAATACCAGATGCCCGGCATCGGCCAGATTCAGGTGCGCCCCAAGATCGGCCTTACGTTCGCTGCTGGTTTGCGCAGTATTCTTCGCCAAGACCCGGACGTCATTCTCGTCGGCGAAATCCGCGACCTCGAAACGGCGGACATGGCCATTCAGGCGTCCTTGACCGGTCACCTGGTGTTTTCCACGCTCCACACCAACGACAGTTCCGGCGCCATCACGCGACTGGTCAACATGGGCATTGAGCCATTCCTCGTGAGTTCGTCCACGATCGCGATCCTGGCGCAGCGCCTGGTCCGCAACATCTGCAAGCATTGCAAGGAAGAGTATGAACCGGAACTCGAGAGCTTGCTGGAACTGGGATTGACCGAAGACCAGGCCCGGGGAAAGACGGCGTTTCGCGGGCTCGGCTGCGAGCGCTGTCAGGGACGCGGGTATTTCGGCCGGACTGGTATTTTTGAACTGCTCGTCATGACGGCTCGCGTGCAGGAACTGACCCTGCAGGGCGCGGATTCCAATGTCATCAAACGTGAAGCCAAACGGGAAGGCATGCGCACGCTTCGGGAAGACGGCGCCTCCAAAGTATTCAAGGGCGTGTCAACGATCGAGGAGGTGATGCGCGTTACTCGAGATGACATCCTCATGGAAGTGACGGAGTAGCGCGATGGCGGTTTTCGAATACGAGGCAATGGCCAAGAGTGGCAAGGCGGTCCGCGGCATTATCGACGCCGACACACCTGCAGCCGCACGCCGGAAACTCCGGGAACAGGCCCTTTACCCCACGAAGCTGGAAGAGACGTCCGCGAAGTCGGCTTCGGGCCGTGGCAAGGGCGAGTCAAGCACCAGTTTCAGCCGCGTTTCCAACCGGGACGTGGCGATCATGACGCGCCAGTTGGCGGTCCTGTTGCAGGCCGGGATGCCGCTCGTCGAAGCCCTTGGCGCATTGCTTGAGCAGACCTCCAATCAACGCCTGCGAAAGACCATCTACGAAGTCCGCGACCGCGTCAACGAAGGTGTCACGCTCGCGGATTCGCTAGCGGCGCACAGCCGGATATTTTCCGAACTCTACGTGAACATGGTGCGGGCGGGTGAAGCGAGCGGCGCATTGGAAAGCGTTTTGCTCCGCCTCGCGGACATTCTCGAACGCCAGGTGCGGTTGAAAAACAAGATCGCGTCCATGCTGGCCTATCCCATCCTCATGGCGCTCGTCGGCACGGGCATCATTACCTTCATGATGGGGTTCATCGTTCCCAAGATCGTGCAGATCTTCGAGAAGCAGCAGCGGGAACTTCCCCTGGTGACCACGATCATGATCACCACCTGCAACTTCATTCGCGAGTGGTGGATTCTCATTTTGCTCTGTATCGCGGGCGGATTTGTACTGTGGCGCATCTGGGTGGGCCGTCCCGAAGGGCGCCGCCGCTGGGATGCTATCAAGCTTCGCATGCCCGTGATGGGCGCCCTCTACGTCAAGATGATCAGCGCCCGGTTCTCGCGAACCCTCGGCACCATGCTGCAGAGCGGCCTCATCATGATGACCGCCCTGGACGTGGTAAAGAGTGTCGTCGAAAACAAGGTCGTCGAAAATGCCATGGACGACGTGAAGAGCGGTGTCCGCCGCGGTCGTGACCTGACGGTCCCCTTGCGGGAAACGGGCGTCTTTCCGCCCATGCTGATTCATATGGTGGAGTTGGGGCAGCGAAGCGGCGAGTTGGAGAACATGTTGATCCGCGTGGCGGACACCTACGATGAAGATATCGAGATGACGGTAAACGGCATCGTTAGCTTGCTGGAGCCGCTCATGATCGTCGTGATGGGTGTTGTCGTCGGTTTCCTGGTGTTTTCCATCCTGCTGCCCATATTCGACATGAGTTCCGGAATTTGACGAGGAGAGGTCCCATGAACGCAACATGCATTTCCCACTCAGACCGGCGGTCCCTGTCAGCGAGCCGGAACGCCCAATCGGGGTTCACCCTGATCGAGTTGATGGTCGTGATTGTCATCCTGGGTCTGCTCGCTGCCGTGGTGGTGCCCCGGTTCATCGGCGCAACGGACGACGCGAAGGTCGCCGCCGCCAAGACGCAGGTACACGCCTTTCGCATGGCGCTGGACATGTACAAGCTGAAGTTCGGCAATTATCCAAAGACCTCGGAAGGGCTTCAGGCGCTCATTAACAATCCGAAGCAGAATTTCCTTCAGGAAGAGAACATTCCGCCCGATCCTTGGGGCAATCCCTATCAGTACACCGCTCCGGGCAATAACGGCCGCGATTACGATCTCCAGTCGTTTGGCGCCGACGGTGCGCCCGGCGGCACCGGGTTCAATGCGGACGTCCAGAGCTGGAACCTCCAGGCGAGCGAGTAACGTGAGCAGGTCATGGACATTCGCGACCACAGATGCGAACCTACCTTGCGATGCAAACGTGGAACGACCGGCTTCACGCTGATCGAACTCGTTTTCGTCGTCGGGCTTATCATCGTCGTGCTTGCGATTGCCATGCCCCGATTGTTGCCCGTCTTCGCCTTCAGTCAACTGGAGGGTGCCGCCCGCCATATCGCGAATTACGGACGTTCCACCGTCGCCTATTCCGCCTTCAGCCAGGAACCCGTCACGTTCCGGTTCGATTTCGAGACTGGCAAGTACGTGGTGCTTCGCTGGGTCGAGAAGGAAGACGAAAGTATCTTTGAAGGCTCCGACCTTGCCGTCCAGAACACGCAGTTTGAGTTGAACGCGGAGACGGCCCTGCAGTTGGCCAATCAACAGGGGCTTTCGCCGGAAGATCGCGCGCTGCAAATGATCGAGTTCGAGCGGCAACTCGACCTGGCCTTCCGGAAGTCGCTGGAAGCCCGGGCAAAGAACGTACCCCGCGAAGGCATGCTCTCCGAAATCGATCCCCTCGCCGAGTTCGACTTCTCGCTGGACGAGGAGGAAGAAGAACTGCGCGAAGAGCTTCATACCTCGACCATCGAACCGACCGTGCTTCCTGAAGGCGTCACCATGCAGTCGATCCGCGTTGGCGTCGAGGAATTTGTCGCTGGAGCGGTCGATGTCGAGATCACCCCGGTCGGGCTTACGGAGGAGGTTGTCTTCCTCCTGCAAGGGTCGGACGGCGACACCTATTCCGTTGCCTGGGACCCCATCACTGGCGGCGCGCACCTGTCCCACGGCGAGGTGCTGCCATTATGAAGCGTCTACGCAAAGGCGAGTCCGGTTTCACACTCATCGAAGTCATGATCGCCATGGCCGTACTTGGGTCCGCGCTCTTCGTGTTGCTGCAGGCCCACCACGGCGCGCTCAGCGTACATAACGAACTGCGCGACGAAGTGCTCATGAGGAACCTGATGGCGCTGGCGGTGGGCATCGCCGAGGTCGAGGTGGCCGGCGGCAATCTCACCGACTCCCAGGAGTTCGGCGACCGGTATCCGGATTTCGACTACTCCTTTGACGCGCAACCCGTGGGCGAAGGCTATCCTGCGTTGTACGACGTGCTTGTGAAAGTCACCGGTCCCAACGTCGAGCGGGAGATTCACACCTTCATGTTCACCCGTGATCCGCAGGCGTTCCTGGCCGCGGGACTGAATCCCGAGGCCATTGCCGCCGCGCAGCAGGGCGGCGGCGTCGAGGTCGAAGAATGAAGCGCGCAGGGTTCACCTTGATCGAAGTGCTTATCGCGATCTCCATTCTGTCGGTGATCGTGCTGGTCCTTTACGCAAGCTTCAGCAGCGTCACCAACACCATGGAAGCCGCGCGCGTCAGTTCCGAAGAATTGCGCCTGCGCATGTTCCTGCAACGCAGCTTTCGCTCGAATCTCATGTCCATCTATACCGACCGCACGATGGAGAACGAAGTCTTCCGGTTCGTGGGCGTCGATGATGAAACGCGGGATGGTCCCAACGACAATCTTCGTTTTGTGTCCGTGAATACGCTCATGGGCGGCAAGGCCCTGCCAGGCGACCTCAAGGAGGTGCGGTACGGGACCATCGGCGGCGAGGAATCCGAGTTCAACCCCATCGACTTCAATGAGGATTCCGACTCGCCACTTGACGATCAGCTCAAGCTGCAAGCCTTGGAGACGCCCATTTTCGGGTCGAATGCCCAGGAACTCGATGAGGAAACCGGATTCCTCAAGCCGTCCGAAGAGAGCGAATCCAGCATGGGCATCGGGGAGACTCCGACCTATGAGGCCCCCTCGTGGTCGGTGCCGATTCGAACGGTAGATTTCTCCTACTTCGACGGGCTCGAATGGGTAGACGAGTGGGATTCGCAACTCGTGGGACGGATCCCGTGGTGCGTTCGCGTGCGCATCAACTTCGCCCGCACCGAAGAGCAACTCGAAGAAGAAAAGCGCGAACGACTCGACATCCTGGAGTACCCGGACTTCGACATGGTCGTTCCGCTTCCGCCAGGGTTGGGCACGACACAGGACGCACGATCCTTACAAGAACTCTCCGAGCTTTCCGACGAAGAGATTGGCGACATCAGAAACCCGGCCGAAGAGGAAGCGCAAAAACCCGATCAGGTAATTGGATCCCCAGGTGGCGGGGCCGATTCCCAGCGCGGAGGCAGACGCGGGGGACGGAGTCTTGGTGGAGGCATCTCGCAATGAGAAATCGCGGGCCGCACCACAATCGAAAGCGTGATGAAGGCGTCGCTCTGCTGTTGACCTTGCTCTTCGTCGTCTTGTTGACCGCCCTCGTCGTCGAGTACGTGTACGAAACCCAAGTGGAGACTGCGGTTGTAGACGCCCATCTCCGCGATTTTGAAGCCATGACCGCCGCCAAATCCGGTGTCATGGCAGGACTTTCGCTGGTGGTCGCGGATACCTTTGCGCTTCCCGGGCAAACTGTGGCCGACGGCGGCGCAGCATCCTTGTCCGGCGCTACGGGAGAGTCCATTTCCGGCGGCATCGCCTACGACAGTCTCGACGAGCCCTGGGCTTACGGGGTGCCTTTTCAGGCCTTCAACGATGCGGTCATGGAATGTTCCATATCCGACGAGTACGGCAAGCTGAACTTGAACGCGCTCTTCAACACACGATCCGAAACCGGCGACGCGGACCTGGCCCTAGAGCAGACCTTGCGGTACTTGTTTACCGAACGCGGCGCTGAAGAGGATGTCACCGACGCGATACTCGACTGGCTGGATCCGGATGACGATCCAAGGCCGCTGGGTGCGGAGTACGATTACTACCAGTCCCTCGAGACGCCATATACTTGCAAGAACGGACCCATGACATCCGTCGAGGAACTGTTGCTGGTTCGGGGCATGACACCGGAACTGTATTTTGGCGATCCGGCGCTGGAACAGCTTCCGCTTCCCGAGCTGTTGACCACCAACGGTCATACCTCCGGCCGGATCAACTTGAACACGGCGCAGTACGAATTGCTACTGGCCCTCGGCGAGGCCATCGGCATGCCGGGGCTCGCTGATATCGCCATTCAGGAGCGGGAATTGAGCCCCTTCGTTAGCATCGAAGATATCGAAAGCCGGGGCGTAGTGCCGACAGAGGCCGAAAACGAGGAAGGTGAAACGGAACAGGTGCGCCCCTTCGTCGTGAACAGCAACGTCTTCCGCATTCGGGGCAACGGGCTCTCGGGCGATGGACGCGTGCGGATTGAAGTCCTGCTATGGCGGGATGCACAGTTGGGTCCGGAAGGCTTCCGGATTCTTCAGTGGAGAGAGCTGCGATGAAACTATCGGCAAAGATTGCCGCGATTGAATTGGATGGCGACGAGGTCCGGGTCGCGGTCGTGAAGACCGGCGGTCGGCACCCCGTGGTTTTGGAAGCGCAGGTCGCGCGGGTTCGTGACACCACGCCGGAGGTACGGCGCAACTCCTTCGTGCAAGCGATCGGCGAGGCGGTCGGACGCCTCAAGACGAAGCCTGCGTTGTATGTACTGTGCGTCGGCTGTCACCAAAGCATCGTTCGCGCGTTGACGATCCCCTTCAAGGGGAGCCGAAAAGTCGCGGCGGCGGTAGCCTTCGAGCTGGAACCCTTTCTGGCCGTTCCCATTGAGGACCTCGTCGTCGATCATTGCACCATTCGCGAAGTCGAAGGCGAAACAGAAGTCCTCGCCGTGGGCGTTCGGACGAGTTTGTTGGCGGAGCAGATTGACCTGCTCCAAGAGGCCGGCATCAACGTCGAGGGAATTACCCTGGATGTGGCGGGCCTGACCAGCCTCTGGATGGGGCGGCGTAAAAGTGTCGCCGGACTTCACGCGATCCTGCACGTGCGCGCGAATACCGCGATTCTGACCATTACCTTCAATCGGTCGATCGCCTTCTTCCGCCCCTTGGCGATTCCCGTGTCCCGTATACGGGAAGAGCCTCAGGCGGTGGCTCGCGAGGTCCGGAACTCGCTTCGGGCGTTCTCCGCCAACTGGCGGGGCGACGAGACCATCTCCGAACTCACCGTAACGGGTATCGACCTCGCGCCGGCCGAACGGGATGAATTTGAAGGCAGTCTTCAATGTGCCGTTCACTATGAGAGTCTTATTGACGATCTCAAGGGCACAGCCGCACTCACGGCTGTTCCCGTGGATACCGTTGTGCCGGAGGAAGGCGAACCCGGGCAAGTCTATCCGGAATCCCCGGCCGTCGCACCTGACGAGTGGGCGGCGGTCCTGGGCACCGCCTTCTCTTCCGGCGGCGGCGGGGTCAGTTTTGAATTGCGCAAGGGCATCCTGGCGCCACCGAACGCCATGAAGAACATGGTGTTGCACGGGGCCTTCTCCGCAGCGCTGCTGGGCCTCGCCGCGGTCGGATTCGCGACCTACTGCGTCCTCGATTACCGGAGCAATCAGGCCGAAATTGAACGTGCCGGCACGGAGATATGGCGCATTTACTCCGAGACGTTTCCGAACTCCGAGATCGTTCAGAGCGGACGGCTGCCCACCGACATCGGCGGGATTCAGAGCATTCAGGCTATGCAGGATGCCTACGAAAAGGAGATGGCCACAGGCACGCGATTGCCTGTGGACCTGCTCACCCGTCCGAACTTTCTCGAGATTCTCAAGGAGGTCAGCACGACCCTGCCCGGCGACACCGTCAAGGTAACCGACATTACGATCCGCGACAACCGGGGGCAAAGTCAGACGCTCACGATTGAGGGTGAAGTAGACGAAGTCGCCGCGCTGAACCAAGCCTTCGACGAATTGAAGCAATCGACTTTGATGCAGGTGAGTGAAGAGCCGATCCGACAGACCATTCCCGGCGGCAAGACTGCCTTTACGATTACTGCGACCATATAGCGGCCCACTCGGCTTTTGGGAGGATAGAACTTGTGCCGAAATTGAACCTGCAACCCCGCGAACGCGCCGTCGTCATCCTTGGCGCAGTCGCGCTAGTGGCCATCGTTTTGTACTGGGGATTCCAAGGGCCCTATGACGCGTACAAGAACTCCGCCGCCCAAGTCAGTGCGGCGCGCACCCGTCTACAGCAGGCTCAACTCTGGCAGGCGGAGATCGAAACCGCGCGTGCGCGGGAGAGCGAGATCCTGGGCCTGATGAATCGGCACGCTCAGGGATTCGACCTTTGGGCCCACATCGATCGTGCGGTGAAGGATACCGAACTAACCGGTCGCGCCGAAGTGCTCAGTAGCCGTACCGGTGCCGCCCCCGGTAGCAACCTGTCCGCCGTGGACCTCACGCTCAATGGCGTTTCCACGGGCGAACTGGTTTCCTTGCTCCATCGAATCTACGGTGGCGGCGCATTCGTGTCCATGGAACGCCTCGACGAACTCAAACCCGCAACCAGCGGACAAGGTCTCGACGCCCGAATGCGGCTGATTGCCCCCAAACTTTAGTGCGGTATTCTCACACGCGCTTGCGAACGGCAAGGGTACCCGGTCCACAGCGTCGCCCAAGACTTCGTCTGTGCGATGTAAGTCGTTTATCTGAAGCGTCTTACGCGTAGATTCCTCTTCGGGCGCTGCCTTGAATTCTGCTCTTCATAGGCCTGAACGCATGGTGCCAAGCCCAGGTTTAAACTTGACTTTCTGGCCCATGTACGGGACAATGCATAAGCATGTGGCAACCGGATATCGGGGTGCATCTCCGGCGAAGTCGCGTGCGCTCTTGTGTGGGTGAGGATCGAGACCTGTCTCTGCCTTCGTGGCGTGACGATTGGGGAAACCATCGTTGCTTTGCAGAACTGCTGGCTGCACAGTTCATCACGACGTGAATGCACCCCCAACTTTGTCTTTTCGCCCTCCCATGCGTGCGCTGTGCACAGCCGGTCAAACCGAACAGAATTCTCAAAAGGTAATTTATTGACAGTATCGAATCTAAGTGCAGCAAAATCAACATTATGTAGCACTATTTCCATTGACTTTTTCGAGGTTTCTCTGGTACATTGTAGGTGCTGAAGACAAGGGTGAAGGACCGTGGCACAACTAACTACAAATATGGGTGGAAAGCCGGCGAACGCTGGCGGGTATAGCTTGTTCGGCCAGACTCTGGTGGAACGAGGCATCATTACCCAGAAACAGCTTGACGAGGCCATCCACAAACAGCAAACCTCATTGGGGAATCGGCGTCTGGGCGAAATCCTCGTCCGGATGGGGTACATCAGCAAGAGCCACATCTCCGAAGGCCTCGCCGATCAGCTGGGCATCCCGATCATTCGCTTATCCGATCGCGAGGTGCCGGAACGCATTCGCAACATGATCGAACCGTCGGTGGCGACCCTCTACAAGGTCGTGCCCATCGGTGAAGAAGGCCCCACCCTTCTCGTCGCAACGGCCGACCCAACCAACGTTACCCATCTCGACAACCTCGAACGCCTGCTGGATCGCCCCATCATTCCTCAATTGACCACGCCGGAAGAAATCCGCGAGGCACTCGCGAAATATTACGGTATGACCGAAAAGACCGTCGAAAGCATGCTCTCGACGGTGAGCAGCGCAAGCACCATGAGCACGCTCAGCACCATGTCCAACGTCAGCTCCATGGCGTCCTCCATGAGCAGCCTTGGCAGCAGCATGTCCGCGAGCGACATCAGTTTGAGCAGCATCAGCGTCGACAGCGTGGACATGGATTCGGATATCGGCGGCGGGTTGGGAGACGACGATGACGACGCGGACAGCCCGGTTGTCCGTTATATCAATCACTTGATTCTGGAAGCATTTCGACTGCGGGCCAGCGATATTCATGTGGAACCCGGCAAACGGGATGTGAAGGTGCGGTACCGCATTGACGGTATCCTCCATCTCATGCCGCCGCCGCCCAAGCGTGCGCAACCCTCCATCATTTCGCGCTTGAAGATCATGTCGGGGATGGACATCTCCGAACGCCGAATTCCGCAGGACGGCCGTATCAAGATCCAGCTTGCCGGTAAGATGGTCGACTTGCGCGTCAGCGCCTTACCGGCCACCCACGGCGAAAGCGTGGTCATGCGTATCTTGGACAAGAGCGGCTTGCTGCTCGGTCTGGGACAGTTGGGCTTCGCCGCGGAAGACCAGCGTCGTTGGGAAGAGCTGCTCGGCCAGGCGACGGGCGTCGTGTTGGTTACCGGACCTACCGGTTCCGGCAAGACGACGACGTTGTACGCGTCGTTGCACCAGTTGAACCAGCCGGACACCAAGCTGATTACCGTGGAAGACCCCGTTGAATACCAGTTGAACGGCATCAACCAGGTACAAATTCAGCATGATATCGGTTGGAACTTCTCTCGCGCCCTTCGCGCCATATTCCGTCAGGACCCGGACATCGTGATGGTCGGTGAGATTCGTGACGAGGAGACTGCGGAGATCGCCATCAAGGCGGCTCTGACCGGTCATCTTGTGTTCTCCACGCTCCACACCAACGACGCGCCCAGCGCGTTCATCCGGCTGATTGATATTGGAATTCGCCCATTTCTAGTGGCATCCGGCGTGCGCGCCATTTTGGCCCAGCGCTTGGTGCGCACCATTTGCTCGACGTGCAAGGAGATCTATCAACCGTCCGACCTCGAGAAAGAACGGTTGGGATTGAAAGTGGACTGGAGCAAGGTCGAGGTCTTCCACGGCGCCGGTTGCGACAACTGCAACCACACCGGCTATTCCGGGCGGTTGGGCGTCTACGAATTGATGATGACCACCGATGAGATCCGCAACGCCATCATGGAGAACACTTCCTCCGGTTCCCTGCGGCGCCTGGCCCGGATTGGGGGCATGACCACCATGCGCGAGGATGGTTGGAGAAAGGTCCTTAATGGTGTCACATCGGTGGAAGAGGTGATTCGCGTTACGCAAGCCGACGAGCCCCTCAGGAACGCCAAACAACCGGCAAGCGTATAAGGAGTTTCGGTTCGGGCCGGACAACCCAAGGAGAGAAGTTCGATGGCGTATGAAATGGTCAGCTTGCTGCGGATGCTGATTGACCGGGATGGATCCGACTTGCATCTCGCTGTAGACAATCCACCGGTCGGCCGCGTGCATGGCCATTTGCAGTATTTTGGCGAGAACCCGCTGACCGCGGATGATACCGAGCGGCTGATGAAGAGCATCGCGTCGGTGGACAACCAGCAGGAGTTGCAGGAAGTCGGCGGTTCGGACTTCGGATTCGCCTTCGAGGACATCGCTCGTTTCCGTGTGTCCATCTTTAAGCAGAAAGGCTACGTGGGGCTCGTGCTGCGATTGATCCCGCGCAAGATCATGACCTTCGAGGAAATCGGGTTGCCCCAGAGCTTGAAGACCGTGATCAACCAGCCTCGCGGATTGATCCTGGTGACCGGCCCAACAGGTTCCGGAAAGAGCACCAGCCTCGCAACGATGATCGACTGGCTCAACACCGAGTACGACCACCATTTCATCACCATTGAAGACCCCATCGAGTATTACCACACCCATAAGCGCGGTGTCGTTACCCAGCGTGAAGTGGGGGTGGACGTGCCCACGTTCTCCGAGGCCCTGCGCCGCGCGTTGCGTCAGGACCCGGACGTGATTTTGGTCGGGGAAATGCGCGACCTTGACACCATCGGTGCGGCCGTGACCGCAGCCGAAACGGGGCACTTGGTGTTCGGCACCCTGCACACGACCGGCGCTGTGCGTACGATCGACCGTCTTGTCGACGCGTTCCCGACAAATCAACAGGAACAGATTCGGACCCAGCTTGCGGGTAACCTCAAAGCCATCATTTCCCAGTCACTTGTCCCGCGCAAGAGCGGTTTTGGGCGCGTCGCCGCATTTGAAGTGATGATTACGACGCCGGCCATCCAGAACCTCATTCGTGAGAACAAGTCTTTCCGTATCACGTCCGCCATCCAGACCGGACACAAGTACGGCATGAACTTGCTGGACGAACATCTCCTCGCGCTCTTTCGGAAGGGTATCATCAAGTACGAAGACGCGCTCGGCCGGGCACAGCAGCCCGAAGAATTTGAAGCGAACGCCCGGGCCATGGCGCCGGAAGGCGAAATCCCCGCGGCGAAACCCCAGCAACGCAAACAAGGCATTCAGGTATAGCATAAGGTGCAAGGACCATGGCGGTAATACAAGACCGGCAACTTGGCGATATCCTGGTCGAGCAGGGCGTGATCAGCCCGCTCGAACTGGACGAAGCGCTTCAGCGGCAACGGCTCACCGGCGAAATGCTTGGCCGCGTGCTGTTCAAGATGAACCTGTGCGACGAGCAGGACATCATCGACGCGCTCGGCGTCCAGGCTGGGATGGAACGCGTCGACATCACCAAATTGAAGGTACCCGACGAGGTCCTCCGGAAGGTGCCGGCCGACGTCGCCAAGTTCTACAACGTCGTACCGATTCGCGAAACGGACGGCAAACTGGTCGTCGCCATGGCCGACCCGCTCAACCTGGGTATCCGGGATACGATTCAGCAAATCGTGGGAATGGAAGTGAAGGGCGCCATCAGCAATCCGCAGGACGTGGCCACCTTCATCAAGAATAATTACACGTTCGAATCCGACAACATCCATGAGACCTTGAACGAACTCATCGAACGCGTGGGTGATGCCGAACTGACGATGGAAGAGCTGGGGCAGCAGGAAATCGTCGGCGACGTGGACAACCTCGTGCAGTTGGCGCAAGAGCCGGAAGTCATCAAGATCGTGAACCTCGTGCTTCTCGACGCCGTCACCAAACGCGCGTCGGATATTCACTTCGAAGTTTACGAAGAGGATTTCCGAATTCGAATCCGCATTGACGGCGTGTTGCACGAGATCTCCAGCCCGCCGAAGGCCTTGTCCCTCGCGTTGATTTCGCGCGTCAAGGTCATGTGCAACATGGACATCGGCGAGCGCCGCCTGCCGCAGGACGCGCGTATCGAACTCAAGATCGGCGATTCCGAGGTCGATATCCGCGTTGCCACGCTTCCCACCTTGTACGGCGAGAACGTGGTGATGCGTATCCTCGATCGAACGGCGGTGAAAGTGGAACTCGACAAGCTCGGTTTCACGCCCCAGGCGCTGAAGTCTATCAGCAACGTGATTAGCAAGCCCAATGGCATTTTCCTCGTAACCGGCCCGACCGGTTCCGGAAAGACGACCACCCTCTACGCGTGCCTGAACGATCTCAACCAAGTCGGCGTAAAGATTATCACCACCGAGGACCCGGTCGAATTGCAGATCGACCGGATTATCCAGGTCCAGGTGCGCGAAGAAGTGGGGCTGACCTTTGCCGCGTCGCTTCGATCGATCCTTCGTCAGGACCCGGACATCGTAATGGTCGGTGAAATTCGCGACCTGGAAACCGCCCAGATCGCCGTAGAGGCGTCGCTGACCGGTCACCTGGTGCTGAGCACGATCCACACGAACAGCGCGCCTGAAACCATCACGCGTCTGCTTGACATGGACCTGGAACCATTCCTGATCACCTCGTCGTTGGAGGCCGTCCTGGCGCAGCGCCTGGTGCGCACCGTGTGCCGCCACTGCCGCAAGCCCTACCGGCCCGACGAGAAGGAAATGGATCTCCTCGGGCTGCCTGCGGCGTGGCGGAAAGACCCGAATCTGAAGTTCTTCCGGCCGGAGGGCTGCCCCGCCTGCGACTACATCGGCTACATGGGCCGCGTTGGGCTGTTTGAACTGCTCGTGGTCGACGATCACATCTGCGAGCTGATTCAGGAACGGGCAATGGCGTATGAAATTCGCAAGTACGCGCGCAAGAAACTCGGCATGAAGACCCTCCGGGAAGAGGGCATCATCAAGTGCGCCCAAGGCATTACCACCGCCGACGAGGTGCTCGCGCACACGGATAAGTTCGAAGACGACGATTGATAGTGAGTCGGTCCGGCATGAGCCGGTTTCCGGGAGGTTTCGTTGAAGATCAGGTATACGTGCCGCGGCACGGACGCAGGAGAATGAACGGTGGCCAAGTTTGCGTATAAGGCAATGAACCGCGATGGCAAGGAAGTGTTTGGCGTCATCGATTCTGAAAGCCAGGCCCTCGCCATCAACGACATTCGCGGATTGGGACTGTACCCCACGACCGTTCGCGAAGCCCGCAAGAGTGACGAGCGCCGCGCGCGCCGGCAGAAAAAAGGCATCGGCGACCTATACTTCGGCGGCATCAAGACCAAGCAGTTGGTCATCATGACCCGCCAGTTGTCGACCCTCATCGACGCCGGGCTGCCGCTCCTGCGCAGCATCAATGTGCTGATCGCGCAGCAGAAGCCTTCCAAACTCAAAGACGTACTCACCGAGATGTCGGGAGATATTCAAGGCGGCTCGACGTTCTCCGAGGCCCTCGCGAAGCACCCCAAGTATTTTGACCGGCTTTTCGTCAACATGGTGCGCGCGGGCGAGGTCGGCGGTATGCTCGAGGTCGTATTGAACCGGCTCGCCATCTTCATGGAGCGCCGGCAGGCCCTGAAGCGCCGCGTCAAAGGCGCCATGATTTATCCGATCGCCGTGTTGCTCATCGCGACCATCATCGTCTTGTTCCTGCTGTCGTACGTGGTGCCCGAGTTTGCGGAGGTCTTCAAGGATTTCGACGCCCAGTTGCCCTGGATGACACGCTTCCTCATCGATGTGGGGGATTTCCTCAAGTTTCAGTATTGGAAACTCCTGCTGTACTTCAACGGGACCATCATCTTTTTCAAAATCCTGTTCAAGTTCAAGTTGACCAAGCGCATCTGCGACCGCGTGTTTCTCAAGCTGCCGCTCATCGGCGATCTCATTACGAAGGTGGCCGTTGCCCGTTTCTCGCGCACCCTGGGCACGCTGATCACTTCGGGCGTACCGATCCTGCAGTCCTTGCGCATCACCAAGGAAACCATCGGCAACGAGGTGATCGAAAACGCGGTGCAGAAGGTGCACGACAGCATCAAGGAAGGCGACACCATCGCCGCGCCGCTGGACGAATCCAAAGTGTTCCCGCCCATGGTCGTGAACATGATCGACGTAGGCGAGGAAACCGGCAGCCTGGATTCCATGCTCATGAAGGTGGCCGACATTTACGACGCCGAAGTGGAGATCGCCGTGGAGACGATGCTGCGGCTCATGGAACCGGCGATCATTATCGTGCTCGGGTTCATCATCGGCTTCATCGTGATCGCGCTCTACTTGCCCATCTTCTCGCTGGCCGACGTGATTAGTGGACAATAAGGTATCGACGGCGCGGCTGCGGGAGCCGCTGGATAGGAGACAGACAGCAATGAAACGCAATGAAGCCTTCACCCTGGTGGAGTTGCTCGTGGTGATCGCCATCATCGCCATCCTGGCGGGCATCATCATTCCCAACGTCCCCGGATTCATCGCCAAGGCGCGCATGACCCGCGCCTACGGAGAGATCAAAGGCATCGATCTCGCCCTCACGAAGATGCTGACCGACGCCAACCGGCAGGACTTCCGGAGCGGGTTCTTTGATGCGTTTCCAAATGAGTCTTTCGATGTGTCGGTAGGCATTTACCAGGAAGTCTTCTACAACCTGTTGCGAAACGGTAAGAACGCTGAAAGCAGCCTGGACTGGCCCGCCGGCGTCATCATCAATCCCGACGTCAAACGGAAACTTGGATCTTCTTACATGGAACTCGCGGCAGATCCGTGGGGCCAATTGTACTACTTCTATCCAGGTCCTTTCCGCGCGCGCGATCTCGGTTCGACGGTCCCCATCGATCTCGGGGTGGTCCCGTTCCGCATCTACTATCCCGACTTGAGCGTACCGGGCGGACCCAGGCCGGATCCGCCGCACACGATCGAGAATGTCGAAGATCCGGACGATCCCGCTGCGGAGCCATTTACCGTCGGCTACGCGGCGCCGCGGGATCTTACCATGTACATCTGGTCCTCCGGTGGCAACTTGGTTCCCAATCAGTTGGGATATCCCGGGTATGGCGGTCCGGCGGTGGAATACGGTCTGGATTTCATGGGCGGTGGAGACGACATCAACAACTGGGACAACGACCAGAGTTGGGCCGGGTTCTATAACTAAGCTCGGGGAAGGAGACCGCGCCGCCAACGGGTAGCGGCGCGGCGCCAGCAGGCAGCAACGATGGACCTGCGGGTCCCGGAGTTGGTTACGTGCAACGGATAGTACATAGGAATCACGGCTTCTCGCTGGTCGAGATGCTCATCGTCATCGCGCTCATCGCCGCGCTGGCGGGGCTCGCGATTCCCGCGATATCCCGGGCCGGCGGGTTCATGAGCGACGATCCCGATATCGCCGCCCGCGAACTGTACGCCTCCATGCGCGCCGCCCGCATCTACGCCACCACCTACCGGGTGAACACCGCGGTTGTTTACGGGGTGACAGATCCGGCACAGACTGTCGATAGCGTGACGAACGAGAATGTGCGCGTGATCGATAGCTACGGTCTGGCCCGGCAACTAACGAGTGACGAGCGAAGATCACTTGGAATTTCCGCGACGAACGTCTACGCGCTCATCGAGGATCGGGAGGCCTACTTCCGACGGCTTCCCGCGAACTCGTGCATCGCGTCGATTAACAACGATTACGAACTGGAAATCGGCATCAATGCGGACGGTACCGTCCGCGAAGGCCTGGTGCCGGTTTTACTTGTCGATCTGGATACCACGGAAATTCCGGCAACGGCTACCGTGGTCGCGCCAATCTACACGACGGATTTCGGTGTGGATGCGTTTCCCGCACACGTTTTTACCCCTTCGGGGTTCATGGAGCCAGAATCTTCACCCGTGGCGCGTTTCACGGTCAACGTGGCACTCATGCCGGACGCTTCCCTCGAGGAGCGATACACCATCGCCCCCGGCGACGAAGATCCCCAGACCGGCAACGTGCTCGACGAAGGCCAGTTGAAAGTGCCGGTCCGGATCGAACTGTTCCGGACGACGGGGCGGGTGAAGATGACCTCATAAGGAAGTGGACATGTTTCGACTGTATAAAGAAGAACGGGGCTTTTCCCCGGTTGAAGTACTGGTCGCGATGGCGATTCTCGCCATCGGCATTATGGCCATCATGCGGTTGTTCCCCTCCGGGTTGCGGGCCTCCCGCGTCGCCCAGGAGCGCACCATCGCCGCCGAACTCGCGGACGCCAACATGGGCCGTCTGCGCATGACCGGCGCGAGCAACATCCTCGGCATGGCCAAGGCGTCCGCCCTCTATGGCCAGAGCACGGCCTCCGGTATCTATCTCGACGGCCGCGTCGACACGACCGGCGCCGTGGACGGCCATTCCACCGTGATCACGCGCGTGGCCGGACCCCTGGAAGAGACCCGCGTGCGCGTGGTGTTCTCCGTCGACTTCCCGGACGGACGCCGCGAGAACTTTGTAACGTACGTGACGGACTATTGATGTACACAACCACCGGGACGCAGGCCATGAGTCGAACGCATCGTGTCCGAGGGTTCACCCTCGTCGAACTGCTGATCGCGACCGCATTGTTCTCGATCATTATGGCGGCCATCGTGACGCTGTTTGTGGCGAGCCTGCACGCCGTCAAGTCGGCCTACCTCGCCAGCGACGCGTACGAAACCTCCCGCGGCGCCTTCGCCGTCGTGGAACGCGATCTCACAACCGTCTTCACCATGCGCGACTACGGCGACTACTACCAGTTCTACGGCACACCCCAGGGCATGAGCATGATCGGCCTCGTCCGCGATCCCGACGGCGGCAGCACGACCCTTGGCCGCATTACCTACGTCATGCTACCTGTGGTTATCAAGAACTCGGCAGACACGTTTGCAGTGACAGATCCTTTCAACCTGCCCCAACTCAATACAAGACCTGTACCTATTCAAATGACGAATGACGGGGGGACCCCGGCGGATCCTCTTGACGATACTGTCGATGACTTCTTTGTCGGCACCGCTGCGCTTGTGCGATTTGTCGAGCCAGGCGTGGAAGATCTGGACACCTACCCGTTTGACTGGGATGAGCTTAATGCCGCGTTTCCGACCAACCCTGAGCTTCCTGTCCCTACAATTGCGGAGCAACTAGATGCCGCAACTGGCGTGACGAATGGATGGAGCGATGTAAACCGACGTATTCGACTAACCCCTGCTGAGCAAGAATTACTTGCTGCAAAAAAACGCGAACTATGGATCAGCATGCTTTCCGCGCAGGATTTTTGGACTACCTACCTGACTTTTGGGCAAGAAGTTTATCCCAACGCGTGGGGGTACTTTGATCGGAACGGGGATCCTGTACGTGGTTGGTTGGTCCCCCGAGATAATTTCGACAACGATGGCGACGGTTTTGTGGATGAAGACGACGAGCTAATCCTGGATCCAAGAGACTACGTAGTTGCTGAGAACATCGGACTTGTTACTCCAATTAATGCAGCGCATTTTGTGCCGTTGTATCCCATGCAGAGTTTTCATCCCTTATCCGATCCCGTGCGAAGCCTATATCCGATTAACGTGCAGGCAACGCTCAGTACGCAGGTATCGTCTCCTATCAGTTTTGGCAATCTGACGGTGAAAACATACGTGAATGGCGTCTTTGATACGACGACCGACATACCCATTTCACCTACGATGTCTCTCGAAGATCTGCTAGACCGATTCAACTACGATTTTCCCGGAGACCCCGACGACGTGCCCGGTGTGTACGCCGTCGTCAACGGTGGAACCATTGAGATCGGCCCAGAGCAGTATTATAACCCTGTGACAGGTGATCCAGATCCAAGCGTTCAGTTCAGCTTTACGTTCGGCAACGATACCAGCGGCGTGCTGCGCGCGCTCGGGCTGTACGGTCAGTTCTTCCGGTACGGGCGGGTGCTGGCCACTTCCGAGTTGGACGTGCGATCTTCCTGGAACTCCGCGCTCAATGTGGGTACCACGGCCAACGTGGGTAACCCGCTCACGCCGCGGCTGCCGGAGATCGTCGCGTTGCGGTTGCCTTTCGCGTACGAACGGCCTTATCCGACGGCGCCCCAGTTCGAGCGTAACCTGGAACAAGTGATCGACGTGCCGACCGCGTACTCGCGCTCGGCACTGGGTGGAGCCTGAGTAGCGAATTATGAATTATGAATTACGAATTATGAATTGCGACTGAAGATAGCGTAGCTCGGCGGCGGACAACAGAGTTAGGAATTGCGAACTGGGAATAACGAATCGAGTTCACGGATCCAACCATGTGAACCAGCGATTACAGGGCAAGAATGCAGAACCGAAAAACGCTTTCGCGCCCCCAGTTTTCAATTCTTAATTCATAATTCCTAATTCGTAATTAAAGAAGGTGCCAAGATGATACAGGGATCCGAAAATCGCGGCGCTGCGCTCATCATTGCGGTGGCCATTTTTACGATACTGCTCGTGGTGGCGCTGACGTTTTATTCGTCCAGCAAGATCGAGTTGCAGACCGCCACCAACGTCGAAAACGGGATGCGGACCGACCTCATCAGCAACGCGGGCATCGCGTTGGCCGTGTCCATGCTGCAAAACGACTCGCAACTTTATCCCCACACCACGTCCATCGACCATCCCTGGACCACCTACTTCAACGGCACCTGGATCGCCGGTAAGCCCTGGGCCTTCGCGAACGGGGTCCCCTGGGCGCCGAATCCATTCACCGGTTTCGACCGCACATCCGTACCGTATGTGTTGTACGAAAATGTGTTGGCCATGGAAGCGGACATCACGAACGATATTCAGACAGCGCTCACGGCAAATAACCTTGACCGCGTCGCGCGGTTGCAACAGGTCCGGGCGCCGCTCTACGTGCCCCGCTATCAGGGATTCCCCACGCTCGCTAGTCTCGAGGATCCGGCCACGAATGCCTTCGTCGTCGACTACGCCTTCGATCAAACCCAGGTCGATCCCAATTACGACCCGAGCACGGACGGCGCCCCGACCGCGCCGCAACTGACGCCCCAACAGCAGATCGCGTTCTGGGCCGACGTGGACAACGACGAAGACGGCTTGCCGGATTCCGTGTGGATCCCCGTGCCTATAGAACTCTTTTTCGGCGGCGTCGACAAGGATGAAGACGGGATCGTCAGTGTAGACGAAGGCGGCGACGGCATCGACAACGATCTCGACGGTTTCATTGACGAAGAGAACGAGACCGCGGTTTTCGTCTACTGGGGCGGCAACGACGGACGCGACAATGACGCCGACGGATTGGTGGACGAAGGCGACGAACAGAAACTGTTTCTGACCGCGCCCATTGTGGACCAGGACGGGTTCACCATGTTCAACAACATCGACGTGCGTGTAAACGCTGCCGTCCTCGCGGAATACGTCCTTCCCTATACGGGTGCTGTCGGCACCGTCGTGCAGAACGCCGCGTTCACCGGCACCAACGACGTGGACGCCATCGACAACGACTACTCCATGATCGTGAGCGATGCCAAGGGGCATGCATACGACTTCCTTAACGGGGATACCACTCCCGACGACGACGATGAACGCGCCTACGCCGCTCAACAGGCCGTGCGGGAATACAATAGAATCGATACCTCGGCCTACCCGACCATCGCACCGTTCCAAGTCGTCTCCGCCAGTGGCGAACCCGTGTGCGAAATTGCGGGCCGGGTCGCGGTGCTTATCACCGACGAGGCGTCCAAGATCAACCTGAATACCGCGGGTGGTCTGGCAGCGACGTCGGATGCTAGCGGAAACCTCCAATTGACATGGGCCTTGAATGAAGGCATGGGCACTCGGGAGGTGGATATCCGGTCCGTACCGAACTTTGGCGTGTTTACGGGTCAGCAGGTTGCCCAACTTCGGAATGGCTCGCCGGAAGAGGGTACACCCTTCGCGATCAACACCAACCTGAATGGCATACCCTACGAGTATGACGCCGCCCTCCCCGGATACGGCGGCGTAGACGACGACGGCAACGCGTTGGCCCTCTCGCTCAACGGAATCGATGACGACGGCGACGGTTTCGTGGATGAGCTTTGGGAAGGGATCGACGAACCGGCGGAACACCAGTTGTTCCGGCCCCTGCGCAACAGCCTCGCCGAAACCGATGCCTTCGACAACGATGGGGACGATTCCCTCGATGAAATTGGCGAGTTTGGCGATCGCTTATTCCGTACGCAGGATCAAGTATCCATGGTCGACGGGTTCTTCAATCAGGCGGATACCCCACGTTGGCTGCGCAACTCCATCACCACCCAGTCCACGGACCGCAACCAGCGCAACCAGTACTACACCCGCGACGGCAACGGCAACATCCTCCAGCAGCTCATCCCGCCCACCAGCGGCCTGAAGCTCGACTACAACTACGCCCTCGCCGACAACATCGCCCTGGCCTTGCAGGAGGATTGGGACTATCCGAATTTCGCGGACGTGTTTTATGCGTCCGCTGTGTTCAGCAGTCCCGCAGACCCGACCGACGACGTTATTGCACTGTACTCCCAGGGATTGCGCCGGGAAGATGTCAATATCGTAGACGCGCCCTTTGGCTTGCGAGAATCACCAACCGACCCAATCGTGTTCGATGCCGACGCGGAACTGCGGTCCTACCAGCTCGCGCTGAACATCATGGAACACCGCGACCGCGACAGCGTTGGAAACTATGCGGAAGTCCGCGTGCGGGATGCGTGGTGGCAGGAAGTCGTGGGTGCGGACAACGATCCCAACACGTTTGACGGCGATCTCAACCCTGGGACCATCGACGGTACCGGCGACTTGCGGCAGATTACCTACCGCATGCGCGGTGTCGAAAGCGTCCGCATCACTGAACTCATGGTGCGCCCCGTCCGCCGCGTCGAGGCCGAAGCGGTGGTCGGCGGCGCCGCCGAGTTTGATCCCAACCGCTTCAGTGCCGCCGAAGGCCGCACCAATGATTTCGATTTCGTGTCCGAGACGATCCTGGAGCGCGAACCTGGACTGGCGCCGTCTAACGGTTCATTCGACTGGCAAAACGATGGCAATGGGATCCTTGGGGCAAGGGAAGTGCTCGAAACGGATTCGACCCTGGTCAGCGATGGGGGGGCGTTTTCTGCTCCGAACGTCATTCAATTCCGGTTTGGCCCGAGTCCTCAATTGCCGCCCGGCCGGTATTACTTGATGTTCAATTCGACGGACGCGGCTGGCAATCCGACCGTAACGGACCCCAGCGACCTGGATTTCGTCGTCAAGTACGCGCGGGAAGATGGGGCCGGTGTTGATTCAGATATTCTTGAGGACATCATCAACAGTCCTGATGATCCGTTCTTGTTTCCGACTGCGGACGAACCTCAGATTGGGTACCAGAATGGTGCTGATCCCGTAACGGCGGTCGCGGGCCAGGAGAGCGGGTGGGTGTTCCTGCCTACCAGCGCGGCAGATGAAACGCTGAACGTCCCCGTTGGGTCGGAAGGGTATGCGGGGGTACCAGCATCGGCCAATCTAAAGAATGAGGCTTTTACCGTCGTCATACCGCCATATGTGCAGAATCCTCTGGAGCAGTACTACCTGTACGTGGCGATTGCCAATACGAAGACTCCGGGTGAAACGCTTTCTATTAACTACTTCGATTTCAGCCAGGAACCAGACCACGAATGGATCGAGATCACGAACATTGCCGAAGGTTCTGAGCCGGTGGATGTCAGCGGCTGGCAGGTGCAGATAGGCGGCGACCTGACAAGCGTGGGCACATCGTTGTTTACCATTCCTGATAGAACGCTGATCGCGCCCAATTCCTCGATCTTGTTGGGATTCAACAAGTACGACGTGGGAGCGGATAACTTTGGACTGCCCAATGCGAACTACGGTGGATGGCCCGACGTCTTTAAGAATGGCATCGGCCTTGTGCGTGGCCCCGCAGCCGGAGATCTGAACGACATCTCCGAGCCGCCTGTCCCGCGCTACGCCGCTGTTGGCGAGACGGGATTCCTGGACTCCATTATCTGGGGGACCCCCTTAGGATCGGCAGCCGCGCAGAGCATATTCTATCGACCCGACCCGGATGAAAACGTTGACTTCATCGACAGCAACGGCGACGGGCTTGGTGAAGGGTTTGGCGTTGGTGCTACACCGCTGGCAAGCGACGATCTTGTCATCTCGTCGGGGCTGGACGATCTGCCGCTTGGGATCGTTTCCGGTTTCAACGGCGGCGATGCATCTACCAAGGCATGGGATCGCATTATCGAATTGGATGTTGCATTTCCTGACACCATTCTTGAAGCTGGGGCAACACCAGACGACCAACGCCGAAACGTGGCCCGCATGGTGCTCGGCGGCGGCGTGCTTCCCAATTATCCGGAGTTCGACCTGCTCGACAACGACTTTGATGCTTCCGTTCTCGATATCGACGGGATCGACAACGACGGGGACGGGTTCATTGACGAAGGACGGGATGGCCTGGATAACGACGGAGATACATTGATCGATGAGGAGGACGAAAGCGAGGGCATCGACGAGGGCCGTTTCCGCCGGGTGAACGGGCTCGTCGTGCCCGGAACCTACGACGACGATTTCGTGGACTTCGGTTTTGCCTCCCTGCCGCCGGATTATGTGCGGGGCGGGGGTGCGAACTTGTGGTGGGATTGGAAGAACTTTGTCGAGCGCCGGTACTTTCCCGGCGAGAGCGTGGTGGTGACACTGTACCAAGGCTCCGCGGGCGTGGGCAAGATTGCCGACCGCGTAACATACACCCAACACGACGTGGAGAACCGGTCCTTCGACGACAAGCTCAGTTGCCCTTATCCGTCCACCGAAATCCCCAACGCGGGGATTGAATGGGCGTGGCCCGCGAACACGATGGGGATCGATTTCTACAAGTCGCTCGAGCGGCGTCACCCGCTGTTCAACGGCGACCGCGTCGGCACGCAGAACCGTTGGCTCGCCACCGACGGCAACTATGACGACTGGCACGAAGGCACCGCCCGAATTTCGCGATTGTTGGGCGTGCCGGTTATCGGTTTAGATGAAGTGGGGTTTGGCCACGGGTTCAGCGGGTCACCCTTGCGGCCAAACTTCTACCAGCGCCGGCTCGAGCAGCCGGGCGGTTTGGTCGATCACGACCCCGGCGTGGGCAGCTACATCTGGACCTTCGACCGCGCCAAGGTGCGGAACCGGCAACTGGCGTCCATCGGCGATTTGATAACCGTGCCCCACATGACCCTGACAAAGCAGTTTGGCAATGCCGGTGCAGAGATTCTGGGCGCGGAAAGCTTGGCAGGTCAGGGTGTGATGCTCGGGCGCGACTTCCCGAAAGATCTGCGCGCCGTCCTCGAGACGGGGCGTCTGGATTCCATCGTGCTGAGCGTGGCCACGGCCGACTTCTATCCCCTGTATCCGCGCTATGCTCACGTTGGGCCGCCGGGAGGCGACGACACGCTGGTGCAGTGGGAAATAAATCCGCTTTCGGGCGTCCGCGTCCGGGGTCCGCGCGCATGGTCGCCCGTGTTTTTGACACCCCTCGACCTAGCCGGGAGTGAACCGCCCGGTTTAACAATCGATACGGATCCGGTAGCGGTGCCGGTTTTCTACCCGAATCTAACGAACGCACCCGCGTATCCAATCGAATTGAACTTCCTACTGAAACCGATTGCGACGTACCCGAATATGGGTCCGGTGGATTTCGTCGGAGCACCTGGAGTTCCCGCGCCGCGCTGGCCCCTGGAGAAACGCGCCGTCATGTACGTGTCGGAGAATCCACAAGGATTCGAACCCTCGCGCTATGACCATGCGCAGGCCACGCCGGTTGGAATTACGGTTGACCATCCTTCCGAAGCGCTTTTTGTGTGGGACGGTGACGACGGTTTGCCGAACGGCGAATACGACCTCTACGTCGTTACCCTGGACGATTTATCCGGCTTGGACTCCCCCACGCAGTTGGCGCCTTCCGTCTCGGAGGACTTTGGGGTCGAGTTTGTCGCCCGCGCGCTCGCCGCGGACCCTGCCGTGGCCGGGGTCGATATCGCGGTCTTGACGGACGTCGATGGAGACCGGCAGGTGTGGTTCGATTCCGGCAACCGGCTGCCCGACACGGAAGAGCTTGGGATGACGCCGGGCTTGCCTCGTCCGGAGAACTACGGCCTCAAGACCGGCTTGTCGCCCGCCAGCGACGGGTCCATTCACTACGGCGTCGTCAAGGTGGAAAACAATTACCTGGCCGTGTTCATCCGCAACTGGGCCCCTCCGGGAACGCTGAACCGCGTGTCCCGCGTGGTCCTGACGACCCGCGACAAGACGACGGGCCGTATCAACGTCAACACCGCCATCACGCGGATGGTAGAACATTCAGGCGGGTTTGGGGCGTACAACCCGCTAGTTGGCATGCCAGGAATCATTGGCGAAATGTTGCCCAATGGAACCTTCAATCCAAGACCCGTGGCGGATACGGTCGATATTGAGCCGGACGACTTGGACAGTGCAGGCGTTTCCGCGCTTGATCCGCTTGCACTGAACGACCCCTTGGGCCGCGCCGAACGAATTGGCGCCGTCACGTCCCGCGGAAATGTTGGTGGCGATGGCTTGGGACTGGCCGATGGTAGAGGTTTTCAGACCGTGGATCGCCTTGATGGACGTTACTATCAGTTCCAGTCCGAATTGGTTGCACTTGGGGACAATTTGATCTTCGTGCCGGCGTTGCAGTTAACACCCGCGTTTCTGGCCCCGAATCTCGTGCCCAACGCGATTTGGCCCCCCGAAGATGCTGCCGAGACCCTTCAGGCCGCAGAACTTCAGGCCATACAGTTCGACGAAATGCTCGCGCGGTACAAGCGCATCGCCAATATCGTCACGGCGCGGTCCGACGTATTCGAGATCATTGTGACCGCCCAGAGCGGCTACGGGTTCGACGCCAACGACGACGGGCTCATTAACTGGCGCGACGACGAAGAGTTCGTGGTCAACGGTGAACGAAAGTCCCGAACCGTGTACGAACGGTGATCCACCGACCCAGGCTCCGCCGGAGGCTTTGCCGAGGCGAGTTTCACCGAGTGTGGGTCACGCGTTGCGTGACGTATTGAGAAACTAGTTGAAGATGGATTCCCGCCTTCGCGGGAATGACGGAGAGGGCAGTAGCCTCGGACATGGCACTACGCGTCATTCCCGCGAAGGCGGGAATCCACTGTCTGGTAAGCAACCTGTCTACGATCGTAAACCGTTCGCGCAGGTCTGGCGTGCCGACACTGAGTGGGCTCTTGGGTCCACGGCAATTGGCACACGTTGTCTCGGCGTAGCCCTCGGCCAAATTTGGGCTGGTGGATAGAGGAGTTTGAATACATGCGGCATCGGACAGTTGCAGCGACCCGCTCGGTGTTTGCCGGATTCCTTGCGATCGCGATGATAGCCGGGTTCTCGCCCGCCTCCGCGCAAATAGGCCCGGTCTATACAGCGTGTCAAGGCCCCAATTGCCCGGTGGGTTCATTTGATGACCTCCAGGAAGCGATTGATGAGGCGACCGATGCGGGGGCGACCGGTAACCAGGCGCTGGTTCTGGTGTATGGCGGAACAACGTGGGTCGAGAATCTGATAATCGAGGCGGACGCCAATATCCGTATCCTGGGCGTGCCGCTTGACGCACAGCAGATAATCGCGCTGATTGACACAGACGGGGGCGATTTCACGCTAACGTTCCGCGATCCCCTGACGGACACGGACGAGACTACGGCGGCCATTCCTTTCGACGCCACGGCCGCGGATGTTCAGGCGGAACTCGAAGCGTTAACCACCATCGATCCAGGCGACGTCATCGTAACCGGGCCAGACGGTGGACCCTACGAAGTCCAATTTGGAGGAAACTTCGTCGGTGTTCGTATGAACCTGCTCGTCGCGAATAACAATCTGACCAATACCGGTCCGGAAGAACCGTTCATCATCGTGGAATCTCTCGAAGGACCGCAGAACGTCGTCATCGACGGCAGCGGGTCCGGGATCGTCATCGAGGTGGTGGCGGAACCCGATATGGACGAAGCAGACCGGCTCATCGTCGAGGGCATTACCATTCAGAATGGATCCGACGGCGTGCAGCTCGTCGATTTGGACGGCGAGGATGTGCCGTTTTCTCCTACATTTAACCGGTGCTATATCCGGGATAACACCGACAATGGCGTCCGCGTCCAAGGGGACGGTGATCCGCTCTTGGTGAACTGCAGCATCAGTGAAAACGGACAGTCCGGTGTCTTCGTCGGGGATGGATCGGGCGTTGGCAGTGGCGCCTTTGCGGACATTCTGCATTGCTCCATCATCGACAACGAAGAGCGGGGCATCTATGTCGAAACTGCCGGGAACAGCGCCCGTGTCCGAAACACCCTCGTTTTCCGTAACGGTTCCGGTGCGGCCACACAAGGTGGCGTCATCTGGGAAATCAACCCGTTCATAGAGCCAAGCGTGGGTCCGGTGGAGGGTGGGACCCCCGTCACGATTACGGGTTTAGACTTCGGGGCGGCTCCTGTCGTGTATTTCGGGCCTCCCGACAAGCCGGACACGATAGCCCTCAACATTACGGTCAATGGCGCGGGAACCCAGATTACCTGCGAAACTCCACCGGCATGGACCGGCGCGCCGGGACCGGTCGATGTATACATCGAACGTGCCGACGGGTTCGTCATTCGTGTGCCGAACGGCTTTACCTATCAGGCCGCCGCGGCGGTCGATCCGATCCCCATCGTTACGCGCGTCTCGCCGGGCTGGGGTCCGGTCGACAACGCCAGCACGACGGGTATTGACGAAAGTGCAATCGATGTCTATGTCTATGGGGCAAATTTCGATCCCGACTGTGAGGTTTGGTTCGACTTCAATGGGAACGAGGCCATCAACGCCGGGATCGATGGACAGTCGCCTCGGGTGCGGTGGATAAACTCGGGCTTGCTGTTAGCCCGTGTGCCGACGAGAGCCACCCCGACCACGCCACCGGTGATCGACGTGTTGGTCCGTAATGTGCCTAGCGGCCGAGACAGCCTCGCAGGTCCGCTCAAAGACTACGAATACCGGAACGTGACTGCGCTCGCGCCGCAGATCGATTCCATCGTCCCAAGCCGGAGCACCGAACTGGACGGCGGCGGCGTTACCGCGGAGATCATCGGCGCGAACTTCGACCCGGACTGCGTCGTGCTAATCGGCGGCATCCTCTGCACGTATGGCTCGGTGGACGTGAGCGGCCAGGTCATTCGCAGCGTGATCGTCCCCGTTTCCCAATTTGGCGGTGGAGGCTCCTACGACGTCACCGTAATCAACCCGGATGGTACCTGGGACGTGTTGCCGCGCGGCTTCACGTATTTCCCCACCGGCGAACCAGGAACGGACGCCGGTACAGACGTATGGCGCGTCGCCAACTTTGTGGAACGTACCGCAGGCGGAGTCCGGAGTATCTTCGGGCATGGGTTCGACTTCAACGTCGATCTCGAAACCGGTGGTACCGCCTTTGCAACCAACGTCCAGCCGATCGCGCAGCGGGAGATACCGTTTACCTATCCCGCAAACACCGACGGCCTCGGCCTTGCTGCCGGGGTTTCCGCAGTGCCGATTGACGTAATGAATGTGGGGACGCAGCAGGGTGGCCCGTCGACCCAGCCGCTTGCCTCGACGACGCTCGTCTATGCCGAGCAAAGGGCTATCGCTCCTGGTGCGGGGCAGGCCCTGTATTTCGAGATCGGATCCGTGACCGCCGCGCTGAATCCGGGCAATCCCGACGACATCAGCGTGCAGATCTTGAACTACCAGACCGAAATGAGCATCTACGTGGGCGACGTGCTGGTGAATCCGGCGGACTATAGTGCCCCCGCGCCACCCAGTGCTGCAATTGGGGCTAGCGCGACCGTCACGTTCCCGGCTCCCGCTCAACCCAACGGCGTATGGGGCCCGGTTGATGTGCGGGTGGAGTTGCCCGACACCAGCGCGCTGAACGGCACGGGTGAACTCTTGTACTACGTGGCGGAAAACGCCTACAGCTACCGGCGTGCCGATCAGGCGCCCGAAGCCTATTCCGTGACGCCCAATACCGTGCCGGACAATGATGACAATGGTCCGGTATCCGTTCTCATCAGCGGCGCGAATTTCGTTGGGCCGAGCGGTGCGGGCGTGTATACGCGCGTGTTGCTCGATCCTGATACGACCGATGATAACGGGAACGAGATCGATCTTAGTGCCGTTACCGGTACCTATTCCGTGATTTCGTTCAACAGCATCACTTTCGCAATCGATTTGGATACTGTAGACCCGACGTTTCCACGCAATACCCCCGTCGACCTCGTTCTGGAACAGTACGACGCGACGGCTGGGACGGTCTTAGTCTCGGGCGGGAACCCATTACGTTCGCGGTTGAGTGGCGCGATTCGATTTGAAGATGCGACAGCGCCACCTCAGATCACGTCCGTGGCAAACCAAACCGACCTTACGGCAACCGGACCGGTCAGCGGTTACGATGCCGTTGGCAATACCGATTTCCTGGTAGATATCACGGGTAGTGGATTCTCAACGGGCGGCGTTGTTGAACCGATTGTCCTCTTCGGGACCGCGCAAGCCGAGGTGCAGAGTTTTAGCCCCGGGGCCATCACGGTCGAATTGCCACCGGCGCCGAACGGCTTGCCGGGTATCTACGACGTAACCGTGATCCGGCCCGACGACCAGATCAGCGGCAGTCTCGTGGGTGGGTTCACCTACTACATGGACGGCGCGCCGTACATCAACGAGATCGTGCCGAATCACATGGCCTCCGACGAGGCTGGACCGTACTTCGTAACCATTCGCGGCTACAATTTTGACGATTTGGTGGACGTTCGCTTCAACGGACCGTCCGGCGATATCACCATTTCGGATGTGCGAAGCATATCTCCGTACGAGATTGTGGTTGTCGCGCCTGACCCTGCCAGTTTGGCTACGGACCCCGGAGACTATCCCACCGGGATTGCAACGGTTCCAGTGACTGTCCAGAACCGTACAGATTTGGATGCGACGCAAGCTGGTTCGCAAGGATTTGTCAGCAACGCCGTTGAATTTTACCTACACAACGATCGCGAGAATTTGACCGCAAACATACCCGAGCTGTTGTACAACGACGTGTACGACAACAACCAATTCGACTACCTGAACGTGTCGCCCGGCACCGGAAGCATTTCGATCGATCCCGCTCTGCTGCCTGACGCGCCTTGGTTGGGCAAATTGATTGTGGATACCGACGATGCGCCCTTGCTGAATACAGCGGGACCGTTCACGGTGGATCCCCACACCATCACGGATTTTGAGGGCGATGTTCGTCCGACAGGTGATGGCGCGGAGATCGGGGCCGATGAAATACGGGACCTGTTGGACGGCGACAGCATTGATCAGGCGGTCTGGATTTTCGCCCGCCCCACGCCAAATCCGGTGGGAAAGATGGATGCCGATGAGCTGTTGGTGGAACTCATCTTCACGGCGAATATTGTCACTGACGACACCGAGGTGTTCATTGGCCCGCAAGGCGGTATTCCAGCGGATCCGGCTCACCGAATCCCGCTCGAATTGTTTGAGCAGATCGGGCGTGGTCACTACCTGTTCCGAAACCCCGAACCTATCGAAACCTTGGTGGTAGATAATACTCCATCGGGATTGGGGCAAGGCGATATCGTGGCGGACGGTCATGCGGCGATCTATGTTGAGGATTTGGTGAATTTCCCGCCTGGACGGGAAATACTGGGCTACACGGGAGATCCCGTAACCTCCTTGGATCATGGCGGCTTTATTCAGTCCCAAGCGATAAACGGGCGGCATTTCCTGATCGACACCGTGCCACCGCGGATTTACGTGGAGATCTACGAATCCGCCATTGGAGACTACTTGAACGCGTTGGATATTTTTCCAAATCCGCCTCCAGTAAGCCATGATGATGAGATGGTATCTGGGAATGCCAACCCTGCAAGTCACCCGCCCCCGTCTTTCCCGTTACCCCCGACGGGAGTGACCGTGGAACTTCCGACGACGTGGTCGCCCGCAACGTTGCCGGCCCCGGTCGATTACAATGGTGCGTTGACGTTACCTCCGCTGGCGGGTGTTGACGGGACGAAGATTTTCTTCAACAACGGATCGCTGGCCCAGGATTCGGGGGTGAGTCCTGTCGGTTCGCCGCTCAATTTTGTCGCGGTCGTAACGTTTATAGATAAGCCGCCCACAGAAGGGCTCGATCCGCGTGCGCCTGAAATCAATGGATCGGCAACGGATCAGGATTTCTTCTCCCTTAGTCCTAGTACCAACCGGCAAGTGGCAGGCTTCCTTCCTGAAGTCGTGGATGATCCCGTTTCAGACAGCCTTGATACCGGAGAGGCACGTTGGATACTTGGCGCAGATAGCGTGATTTTTAGCGGAGTGCCGGCGACGGGTAACTTCAGTACATTTGACGCGGGGGTGCCCAACCCCGGGGTATTCGATCCCAACTTGTACCCGTTCGATTCGGTTCCTGACCCGTCGACTCCTACAAACTCACCGAATCACGGCCTTTCGGCAGCGTGGACAGTTGGGCCGATTCCCGCGCTTACGATTCCGCTTGATCATATTCATGGCGAAGGTGTCATGGTTGCCACAGATTTGGCGGGGAACTCCACCGAAGACATAACCGCTTTCCTGACGGATCCGCTACATGTCTGGTGGATCATTGACGTACACAGCGAGATTTTCCCAGACCTTCCAGACGGGTTCGCCACGAAACGGCCTTACTTCACCATGGAGCTTGACCGGTCGTTCAATCCGCAGCCCGCGGGTGGGCCACCACCGATCTTCACGTACCGCATCTACGCGTCGCCGGACTTTTGCGGAGACTACGAAGTACGCAGCCCGTGGCGTCCATGGTCGCCCAACAAGAGCATTGACGACATTCCGAATTACGTCACCGAAGGCGAATGGGTCTTACTCGTAGTGATTGGGGCTGACGAGGCCGGGAACGTGGAGAAGTGGCCGTTGCCAGGTTCGCCTGTCGACGGGCCGATTGACCTTTGCACGGCGACACCCATACCGGGCGCGAGAAACTGGAAACGGTTCCTGTTTACCGGGTTTGACGCCCCGGAAACGGTGATCGATCCCACGTTCTGGCACGATGTTAACGACAACAACAATATTGACAACGAACCCAATTTCGGCAGCAGCCGCTTGATCCCGTTGCCGGACGACATCGGCATTCCCGTGCGCGCTGAATTCCTCGTATCGGCCATCCGCCCGCCGGGTCAGTCGGCCCCCATTCGGATTCAATGGCAACTGATCGAGGACGGGGTGCTCGCGGACCAGTTCATCGATGCAACAACCACGCCCGGAAGTTTTGATCTGGGCGTATACACCGCCAATGGTCAGGTTCGGCGAATCACCGCGCCGGTCGACATCGCCACCTTGACGGGCCAACCTGGGTTGGGCGATGTTCCGTTCCGGCAGCGGCCGATAACGTACGTGTACCGGGCGGCCGCCTACTTCGACGACAATCTCGACACTACACCTGACCCGACGGATAATAACGGCGTGTTTGACCCCAGTGCAGGCGAAATCATGGACCCGACGCCGGCGAATGTGTATTTCACGGTGGTGCCGACGGGGGTGTCGAATTACATCAAGGCGCCGACGGATGACGATTCGCAGCCGATCAAGGAGCAGGAGATTCGGTAGGAGGCTTGCGTAATGCGTTCGGATACGGTTAAATAGGAGCGCGGCAGATCCGCGGACAGTGGTGGACACACCCGATGCTTGCGTCGGAAGTTGTGGCGCCGCGGTACTACGCTCTGGGGTAGGAGTGTGAGCTAACCTGCGAGGGTGTCCATGACGGCACGCCAGCGGCTTGCGATCGCGACGTTGTTCGCCATTTGCGTCCTTTCTTGGGTGGGATGCGGTGGCGGGGCGAAGGAGCAGCACCCGACGACGATCATCGTCGAGTCGAGCCCGGAAAGCGGGGCCGCAGTGACCATTAACGGGGAACCTTACGGGGAGACCCCGGTTACGGCTCGGGGGTTGGCGCCCGGCGCGGTGCTGGTGGAAGTCACCAAGGAAGGGTACAAAGACGCGTACGATACGGTACGCGTGCCGGATCAGGGCGAAGCCCGGTTTGAGTTGAAGATGGAGCCGCTGGTGGGCTACGTGACCATCATGTCCGAGCCGGACGGCGCGGACGTGTACCTCGATGGACGGGTGCATCTGGGGGTCACGCCCTTGATCGAGCTTCCGATCCCTTCCGGGCAACGGACGTTGGAGCTGCGGAAGGAGCGGTATCAGAACGCGACGGTGACTTTGGACGTGCGGACGGATTTCAAGTACCGGAAGACGTACGCATTGACACCGAAGAAGGCCCGGCTCCAGGTGTATTCGATGCCCACGGGCGCCAATGTCTGGCTGAACAACCAGATCCTGGCGGAAAAGACGCCGGTGCAACTGGATCTGGCTCCGGGCGCGTATACGGTCAGCGTCTATGCCCGTGGCTACGTCATGGCCGAGGACGTCGTAGAGTTGAATCCGGCGGACGAACGCGTTGTGGACCTCAAGATGAAGGAAGGGGCCGCTCCGCCGGGGATGGTGCTGATTCCGGGCGGTGAATTCTTGTTCGGCGAAGACAATCAAGCGCCCGACGAACGGCCCCGGCAGGCTGTCATGCTGGATGCTTACTACATCGACAAGTATGAAGTGACCAACGCCCAGTACAAGGCGGTGTTCCCATCGCACACATTTGAAGAGGAATTCGAAAACTACCCGGTGACCAACGTCTCCTGGGAGCAGGCATCCGCATACGCGGCTGCGGTTGGAAAGCGATTGCCGACGGAGGAGGAATGGGAAAAGGCCGCGCGGGGAACGGACGGACGCGCGTATCCGTGGGGCGAGCTGTTTGACGACAGCCTTGCCAACACGGGGGGCGGGATCAACCCGAAACCCACCGAGGTTGGCGAGTTCCGGGGCGGCGCGTCTCCGTACGGTTGCCTGGACATGGCAGGCAACGTGTACGAATGGACATCGAGTTGGTACAAGGCCTATTCCGGCAACTCCGAGATCAAGAAGGACTACGGCCAGGTATACCGCGTGCTTCGTGGAGGGTCTTTCCGCACAAGCAGTTACGACGCGCGCTGTGCCAAGCGGCATTACGCGCGAATGGATGCAACGAGAAACGACTATGGTTTTCGCTGCGTAGCGGATGTTGCCGACACATCCGGCAAGCCGGGAGCCAAATAATACCGGTACAGTGAGTTTGGAAACAGTTGTCACGAGGGATTTTATTGTTGACAACCTCACTTACGTATACTACAATCGAAACTAAGGGCTTACGAGGTCTTGACAGGCCTGCGCCGGTTAGAATTCTCCGATCTTTCAGGCGTAACGTGTTGCCGTAGTGGGACATTGTGGGGATGTCGGCAACGCGCTGACCTCTGAGTGCTCTGGGTGAAGGGACAGGTGATCCGATGGCAAAAGCGAAACGCTCACGGATGAAACGGCTCGTTCTTGACGTGGGCTCCAGTGCCGTACGTCTATGCGAACTCTCGCATACGAAGACGGGATACCAACTCACCAAATATTACCATCGCGAGTTCGGAATCGATCCCTCCATGGACGAAGACGAACAGCGCAAGGTCCGCGCCGAAACCGTGCGCACTCTCCTGAAAGACGCCAAGGTCCGGCACAAGAAGACCGTCCTCGGCGTTCCGGGGCAATCGGTGTTCACCCGCACGCGCGCACTCCCGCCGGTCCCTGAATATAAAGTTACGCAAATCGTTCGTTACGAGATTCAACAACAGATCCCCTTCTCGCTCGATCAGATCGCGTTTGATTATCAGGTGCTGCAGCGCACCGAGGCCGGCGGCTACGACGTGCTCATGGCGGCTATCAAAGTCGATGTCGTCGAAAAACGGCTCGATATCATTCGCGATGTGAAACGCCAGGTCGACACCGTGGACGTGTGCCCGCTGGCCGCGTACAACTGGCTGAAATACACGGGCGAGTTCGGCGAAGAAGGGGACTGCGTCGCCTTGATCGATTTGGGCGCCGCCACGACCGACATCGTCATCGAGCGCGACAACCAGTTCCGGTTCACGCGCAGCCTCAATCTGGGCGGCAACGACGTTTCCTCCGCCATCGCGGCAGAGTTCGGCGTGTCCTTCGCCGACGCCGAGAAGATGAAGCGGGAACGCGGGTTCGCGCCTTCGGGCGATCCGCAGCGCGACGGCAAAGGCGGCGAGGTCATCGGGCGTGTGCTGAATCGCCTGGTCTCCGAAATATCCCGCTCCTTTGCCTACTTCCGGTCCCAGCCAGGGGGCGGCCCCGTATCGCGGATTATCGTTACCGGGGGCGGCGCGTGTCTCCGCAACATGATCCCCTTTTTGCAGCGCCAGCTCGGCATTGAGGTGCGCGTCGCGCAGCCGCTGGCGGGTCTGGCGATTACCCCGGGGGCGCAGGAAGTAAACGAGCATCCCGAACAGGCAGCGGTAGCGTTGGGCCTCGCCCTTCGATGCTGCGAACGCGTCGCCATCGGCGTGAACCTGATCCCGCCGCGAATCCTGGAAGCGGCGCGACGCAAGGAACAAGCGGTCTACTGGGCGTTGTCACTACTCACGCTCGGGCTCATCGTGCTGTCCATCGTCCCCTCGATGGCGCAGCGGAACAACATGATACTCGAGCAGATCGAGCTCGAGAAGACAGCCATCAGCCGCTACGACCCGCGAATTGTCAATCCGAACACCCCACCGCAATCCTGGAAGTCGCCGCATGAAACGGAACTAAGCGACGTCAAAGCCGAGATTGCGCGGTATAAGGACATCGTAACGAAGCTCGATGGCGCGTATACCGCGTTCAAACCTTGGCTTGACTACCTGAATACCGTCAACGATTCCCGTCCCCCCGGTAAACTCGTGCTGTTGTGGTCCGTGGAAAGCACGTGGCTCGAAGGCGCGGCGGCGCCCGCCGCGAGTTCCTCTTCCCGGCCAAGCAGTCGAAGTGAAGGCCGACGGAGTCGCAGCCGCGGCGGTGACGACGATGAAGACGATTCCGCTGCCTCCACCGCAGGTAGCTCGGGTGTTATTCAAGCCCCTCCACTGAAATACTCGAGTACGGGATTTCGGGGCATCATCTCCAACGACGCTGTCAATGCTACCGTGGGTAGAGGGCGGCGCGGCGGCGACACTCAATCGGAAGCTCAAGGACCCAGCGAGAATCCAGGCCGGTATAACGGCTTGACAATCCAGGGATATGCCGACAGCGTCGAGACCATCCAGCAATACGTCGAGAATCTCCGGGAATCCAACGACTTTCTGGAAGGCAAAGGTGTGTTTTGGGACGACCGATTTACCGATCCCGTACCTCCGACCGTCCTGGACAATGCCGGGCAAGTGACTTCTTCGCCAAGCCAGATGGGAGGCGGCGGATTTCGGGATAGCGGTGGTGATGACGATGAGGGCCGGCGGGGCCGGGGCCGGGGTGGCGCGATATCCATTGGCCAAAACATCGGTGGTTACGGACGGCCCGGGGGACAGAGCGATGCGAGCCTCTGGATGAACCCATCCGCGTTGTATCCGTTCCGCATCGACCTTCAGTTCTCGGGAGAGCCGGCAGATGAGCAGGCTCCCACAGCCGGTTCCGGGGCATCAGCCGCGGCGCGCTTTCAACAGGGCGGTGGCTTGAGGCCGCTAATCAACAGAGAAGAAGACTAATGAAGAAGCAGCACATCGTTGCGATTGTCGTTCTCTTGGTCGTCGCTGGAGCGCTCGGTGCCGGTTATCAGTTCTATTTCAAGGAACAGCTCGAGGAATACAGCGAGAACGAGACTTTTCTGACTCAAATTCGCGCCAAACGAGCGGATTTGGACCGTCAGTTCGACGGCAAGAAGCCGGACGACGTCGTCGCCGCCTATCGTAACCTCGTCAATCCTTGGGCGGATGCGACCGAGACTCGGGCGCGTCCGTTCCGCTTCGATGAATATACTTCCGTCGAGCCGATGCCCGAAGGCGAAATCCCAAAGCCTTATTACATTCGGCAAGTTGAATCCATGAAGAATCAACTGCTTCAGGATGCCTATACCGGCGGTGTTCCGATTCCCGGTGTGGATCCATACTTCGGGCAGTATAACCCGTCCCAGTTGGCCGGTACGACGATTACTGCCGAAGACGCGAACAAGTGGCTTAAAGAAGTCCACTTTGGATCTTCCATCGTTCGGAAGCTCATGGCCAACGGCGCTCTGCAGATCAACAACTTTGGATTCTGGTCGCCCCGGGTGGTCGAAGGTGTGCTGAATGCCCGGACCTTCGGTGTGGACATGTGGATCCGCATGGGTGACTATTGCCGGTTGGTCCAGGAACTGCAATACGACGAGCAGACGTTTTTCAGTGTCGCGTCATTTCGTATGACCAATCCGTATCTGAAGTACTACGACCCCCCCCTGCGGGTGGAAATGCTTGTCACGATGGCAGAATACCTCGCTCCAGACGCGCCTGCCGGAACCGGTAGCGGAAGCGCGGGGACGGACCTGGCCGACACCTCCGCTGGCGGTCAGCAGAGTATCGAGGAGACTCTCACGCGAATGGGGCAGAATCGCGAGCCGGCCGGTGGCGGACCCAACGACGAGCCCGCGGTGGAATAGATGAACCACGTGCCACTAGATCGCAAATCGCGGCGACAGCATACACCGCTCGGTAACGACACGAAACGAGCCCAAGGCGTACATATCCATGAATGATTTCTTGACCATACTGCAGAAGACGGGCGCATGGATCTGGACCCAGAAAGAGAAGATGGTCCTATTAATACTGGTGGTTGTCTTCGGCTTCCGGGTCTATCAGGTGGTTAGTGGACCCCCGCCCGAACCTCCAGAAGGCCCCACTCGAGTCGCCGCGGAAGAAAACCCCGATATGCCGGGAGCCCGCCCAGTACCCCCGCCCAAGACGGATTTCCAGAGCTTGGTCAATCGGAACCCATTTTCCGTGTACGGGGTATCTGCGGCCACCGACGAGGGCCGGGATGGTGAACCGCGAATCGACCTCGTGCTCGTCCGAGTTGTGCCGTGGAACGACGGGACCTACCGGGCAGAGATTATTAGCTCGCAGGACAGCCGGCCACGGCGATACGAAGAGAACGAACCTTTCGAGGGGTACCGGGTGGAGAGTATCAACCCCTCAGCGAATACGGTGACTGTCTATTCCAGCGAGCACGGACGAAGTTTTACGTTGCAGGCTCAGGAAGCGCCTTGAGTGGGGATTGGGAATTGAGTATAGTTGACAAAAATTGCGGGAGGAATACACGCTCATGAGTAACTGGTTGCCGCGGTCGACCACCGCACACAGCCTCATTGTTGCCTTGCTGGTCGCGCTACTGGCTCCGCTGACCCCGGTTGCCGGCGCTCAGGAATCCGGCGCATCCGCGTCGGTCGATGCAGCAAGCACAGCGGGGGAAAGCGCTGCTCCCGAAGGGATCTCGGAGGCCGACAAGTTCTATCGAGAAGGCCTGTCCCTCTACAGCCGGGACATGTATCGCGAAGCGCTCAATGCGTTCAATCGCGCGCTGGCACTGGATCCCAATCACGAAAACGCCCAGAAAATGGTCGTGAAGTGCGAAGGTAAAATCCAGATGGCCGCCGCCGGAGAATCACCAAGTACGGTCGAAAGCTTCAATGTGATCGACCCGGAAGCCATCCAGAGCGAAACGGAAGGCGGTGTGCCCGAGACGGCTGAGGATCTCAAGTACACTCGAACGAAAGAGTTGATGTTGGAAGGCCAGTTCTATCTGGAGAACGGCAAGTACAACAAGGCTCAGGAATACTTCGAGCAGATCCTCCTGATCGATCCCGGTAACAAAACCGCAACGCGTCTGCTCGCGGAAGCCACAGTGGGCGCGTACAAGGAAGAGATTCGGGACGACTGGCAACAGCTGGAAATTGACCGGCAGCGCATTCGTACCGGAATCGAAAAGAGCAAACTCCTCCCCGAAGGCGCGGACGACAAAGGCATCAAAGAGCCTCAAATCTCGGTGCCGGTCGAAGAAGAAGAGTACGCGGTCGAACGAGAAAAGACCGACGTCGAAATGGCTTTGGATTCCCCCGTCTCAATCGAGTTCGACGACGAACACATCACACGCATTACCGAGTTTATCGCCGAATACGTCGGTATCAACATCGTGGTTGATGCCCGTGTCGTTCTGCCTCCGCGCCAGGCCGCGCCCGCAACGACCGGCGTCCCAGGACAGCCCACGCCGTTCCCCGGCGCACTGCCTCCGGGAGCCGGCACCGGAGCGCCCGGAGGATTACCCCCCGGCGCTCTTCCCACACCGGGTGCGCCGGGTTTGCAACCGGGTGGCATCGGCACAATCAATCAGGCTCAGGGGCTTCAAGTTCAGCCGCAGACAACCGCGACTGGAGAGGAAGTCACCGATGGGTACGTTCCCTACATTAAACTGGAAGACGTTCCACTCAGCGATGCACTCAAGGCGTTGCTGCGACCCTTGAATCTTTCGTACTCCGTACAACCCGGATTTCTGTGGATAAGTACCGCAGAGAAAATCCGCACGGAATCGTTCGAAGAGTTGGAGACCCGCATTTACGAACTCCGCAACGCGGGCGCCGAGACGCTATTCAAGATCGTAATTCGAAACCCCGGCGGCCAAGGCGCGTCCAATTTCGGTATTGGCGGCGGAGGCGGCGGTAACTTTGGCGGAGGCGGCGGCAACTTCGGCGGAGGCAACTTCGGCGGAGGCAACTTCGGCGGAGGCAACTTCGGCGGAGGCGGCGGCAACTTCGGCGGCGGCAACTTTGGCGGAGGCGGCGGCAACTTCGGCGGAGGCGGCGGCAACTTCGGCGGAGGCGGCAACTTCGGCGGAGGCGGCAACTTTGGCGGAGGCGGCAACTTCGGCGGAGGCGGCAACTTCGGCGGAGGCGGCGGAAACTTCGGCGGAGGAGGCGGCGGCTTCGGCGGCGGCGGCGGTGCCCAATTCTCCAACATATCCGATCTATTCGGCAGCATCAGTGATTTGGCGGTTGGTGAAACTCCCGCAGTGATCGGCCTCAGCACAAGCGGTACCGGTTTGACGACCGGGTCGCTCGGCGGTGGTCAGCTCGGCGGTGGCCAGCTCGGCGGTACCGCTGGTGGAAGGCGAGGGGGCGCTGCCGGCACAGGCAGCCAATTCGGCGGTACGACAGGCGGCGGGTTGCAGTCGGGCCAAGGCGGGTTGCAAGGGACCGAGGGTCTTGGCGGCGCGGCTGGCCTGGGCGGCTTCCAAGGACAGGCGGAAGTGCTCACAATCCTGGAGAACGCGATTCCACCCGTCATTGAACCGTACACCGGCGAAGTGTTGTCGTGGATGGTCTATAACCCCGCGATCAACCAATTGCTCGTGCACTCCACGCCGACCTATCTCGAAACCTTGGAAGAGCTGATTTCCAATCTCGATGTGACGCCCAAACAGGTCAGCATCGAATCGAAGTTCGTGACTATCAGTGTGACTGACCTCGACAAAATCGGGTTCTCCTGGGACTTGACTTTGAGCGATCAAAACAGCCGGCCGCGTCAAATCGAGGATCTCGCGGATGCGACCCGTTCCTACGACGTGGACGGCGATGGCGCCTTGGAAGACATCCCGTTCTACTCGAAGCCGGATGGCTCGCAGGTCATCGACAACACGGTCGTCTCCAGCATTATCGAGGCGGTAGCCAACCCCGGCCCCGCCGGAACCTCGTCAATTACGGGTACGATTCTCAACAACGCGGACGGCGACACGCTCAGTGTAACGATGGATTACCTGAACAGCTTGACCGACACCGAATTGTTGAGCGCCCCGCGGGTGACCACGATGAACCGCAAACCGGCCGTCATCGCGGATATCCTGACACAGACGTTTAACACCCAGGTCATCTCAACGCTGCAAACAAGCGACGCCGGCTTCGGTGGCACACCCACCACCAGCGCGCAACAGCAACTGCTCTTTACGCAGTTCTTCTTCGGAATCACCCTGTCTGTGACGCCTCAGATCACCGGCGGCAACCAGGTTCGCTTGTGGCTGAACCCGCAGGTAACGACCCAACAGGGTGAAGACCGGTTCGTGCAGCGCAGCATCATCGACGGCGACACGCTCGAAGCCGAGATCGCATTCCCGCGCACCTCGGTGCAGTCGATCTGGACCAACGTCATCGTACGTGACGGCGATACCTTGGTGCTTGGCGGTCTCATCACTGACCGGACGACCAAGGGACAAGAACGCGTACCGTATCTCTCTGAGATTCCGGTGCTCGGGTTCTTCTTCCGAGGCAAGTCAACGCAGATCGAGCAGTCAAGCCTGCTTATCTTCGTGACCGTCGACATCATCGATCCGACGGGAGCGCGCTTCTTCGAAGCCGCGGCCTAATCATCGAATCCGTATCTCAACACGGGCGGCCCGAATAAACACGGGCCGCCCGTTCCTTTCGTGACATGATCTACGCGATCTACGATATCGCTACGACACTTGCAGCGCCGCCCATCGCGGGGTGGCTGTTCGTGCATCCCTCCTTGCGGCCGTTGTTGGGCCGATTCCGGCCGCAGGTCTCCAATGCTCCAGACCGCCCGGTCTGTATTCAGGCCTGCAGCGTCGGCGAGGTTGCTGTCACATGCGGGCTTGTCGCACAGACCCTGGATCGCTGGCCCACCGTACCCGTTGTGGTCACATCGTCCACGATCAATGGTCAACGCCGAATCGCCGAACTCCTGCCCCGGACTCCGGCTGCGTGGTTCCCTGTGGATCAACGCGCATCCGTGAATGGGTTTTACGAACGCCTGCGCCCTCGTGCGCTCATACTCGTGGAAACCGAGATCTGGCCTAACGCCATCCGTATCGCACGGCGTAGAGATATTCCGGTCCTGATTGTGAACGCCCGGATTAGCGACAAACACTACCCGCGCTATCAGCGTCTTCGACCGCTGCTGAAACCGGTCATGCGTCAACTCTCGGGCGTGGCCGCGCAGAACGATACCTACGCCGAGCGTTTCCGTGAGCTTGGAGTCCCCGCGGCGAGCGTCCGGGTTACGGGGAACATCAAATTCGACGGTTTGATCACCGGATTCGATGCGGCCGATCAGCAATCGCTCCGCAAAAACGCGGCGCTCGACGGAGGGCAGCCCATCATCATCTTCGGCAGTACCCGCCCCGGGGATGAGGAATTGGCCGCGAGAACCTGGGCGACGATTCGCGCGAAGTATCCAACCGCGCAACTCGTCGTGGCGCCCCGCCACACCGAACGCGCCGGAGATATCGCCAGAGTTTTTGACGAGCCCGTGCGTTTCCGGTCGCAGCGACCCCCAACCGGCCCTGACTCGCGAGTCTTGATTGTCGATACCGTGGGCGAACTTGTTTCGTTCTATGCGCTCGCTGACGTTGCGGTTGTGGGAGGCAGCTTCTATCCCGGAGTGAACGGCCACAATCCACTGGAACCCGCGGCTTTGGGTGTACCCACCGTATTTGGGCCGTACATGCGCAACTTCATGGACCCGGCGGAAGCACTTCTGCGATACGGCGGGGCCCTGCAAGTGACGAAACCAGATGACCTCACCGCCGCGTTGCATGAGATCCTGGATTCTCCCGAGCGCACAAACAAGCTTGTTGCCGGGGCGCGGGAGGCGATCGCTGCCAACCGGGGCGCGACCGCGCGCACACTGGAGTTCATCGAACCGTTTATCCACGAGAGTGCGCCCCATGAATGAGTGGTTTGGGCTGTTGGGTATTGTCATCGCAAGCGCGTCGATACTCGCATTACGCCAACCCCTTGTCGCGATACTCGACAGCGTGCTTGAATGGCTTGATAATCGATTCGAGCGCCAGGTTTGGCGTCGTCAAAGCGACACGACCATGGCCGTCACCCTGCTGTTTCCCGGCTTGGGAATCCTCGCTGTGTTCGGCTTCGCTCCCCTCATTTATGCGCTATATATCAGTCTCTTCGACACCCGGGCAGGCGCCTTTGCCGGCCATGGAAACTACATCCGGGCTTGGCATGATCCCGAGTTTTGGGGCGGCATTCGGGTCACCATCTACTACGCCATCGGCACCATTCCGGCAACCCTGATCCTGAGTTTTGCAGTCGCATGGTTATTGTTCCGAATCGGCCGGGGCCGCGGTTTCTTCCGTACGGTCTACTTCCTGCCTTATGTAACATCAGCCGTCGCAGCAGCCACCGTATGGCGCGTCTTGCTTCGGCCCCACTCGGGCTACGCAAACGCGCTGATGGAAGCGCTCGGGCTTCCCGCGCAACTCTGGCTCATTGAGCAGCGCGGCGTTCTGCATTTGCTTACCAACGGCTGGATTGGGCCGGAGGTAGGTCCCAGTCTGGCTCTCGTTTGCATTATCGCCTTCGACATCTGGCATGCGAGCGGGTTTGGCGTTGTTATCTTCCTGGCCGGCTTGACGGCGATTCCGCGGGAGCTGGAGGAGGCGGCCATCGTAGACGGGGCCCGGCCCTGGCAGGTCATGACGCGGGTGGTGCTCCCGCTCCTGTCGCCCACCGTGTTCTTCCTCGCGATCGTGAGTGCGATTAAGGCCTTTCAAGCCTTCAACAGCTTCTACGCCCTCACCAACACGGCCCGCAGCACGGACACCCAGAACCTCGTCATCTACATCTACTCGCAACTCTACGAAAGCCAGAACTACGGCTACGGAGCGACCGTCGCCGTGTGTCTTTGTGTGGCAATCGTCGGGTTAACGCTGGTTCAGTGGCGGGTTCTCGGACGATGGGTTCACTACGAATGAGGCGGCACGCGGTTGCATACGGTCTTCTCAGCGCGGGCGCGCTCCTCACCGTGTTTCCGTTCGTATGGATGGTCGTGACCGCGTTCAAGCCGGATTCCGAAGCCGGTGCGATGACCCTCGACCTTTGGCCGAGCGCATGGCAGTGGGAGAATGTCACACGTACCTTTCAGGTTGCGCCATTCGCTCTTTACTTCTACAACACCTTTGCCGTAGCCATTACCGTGACCCTTTCCGTCGTCGCGACATCGCTTTTGGCGGGCTACGCCTTTGCCAACCTGCGATTTGCTGCCAAGAATGTCCTCTTTTTGCTCGTACTTGCGACGATGATGATTCCTTTCGAGGTTGCCTTGATCCCCAATTTCCTCATCATACGCGGTCTCGGTTGGTACAATACCTACGCGGCGCTCATCATCCCGTGGTGCGCAAACGCTTTCTCCATTTTCCTCGTTCGGCAAGCGTTTCTAGGCCTGCCAAAGGACTATTTCGACGCCGCCCGGATCGACGGATGCGGCCACCTCCGGTTTTTGCTGCGCGTTGCCGTGCCGCTGGTAAAGCCCACACTTGTAACCGTTGCGCTCTTCGCGTTTCTTGGAAGCTACAACGCGCTCATGTGGCCCATCATCGTCACGAGCGACAAAGACATGCGGGTCGTTCAATACGGGCTGACCGTGTTCTGGGGTGAAGGAGGCGTGCGCGTCAACCTCCTCATGTGTGCGTCCGCCATTGTCATCCTTCCCACTGTGGCGATATACTTCGCAGCACAACGGTATTTCCTTGAAAGTTCGCTCAGCGCGGGAATCAAAGGGTAAATCCATCGCTGGCTATCCGTACGGACCACACCAGGAAAATTTCCGCATGTACCGAAAGCTCGCAGGTTTCACTCTTTTAGCGGTCGTGATTACAGGCTGCGGCGTTCCAGGCGGCCCGCCCGATACGCAGGGTACGGAGGGAACCGGTTTTCGGCCCGTCGACGCGAACGCCGCGCTGCTGTGGGATCGCCAGACCCTCGAGACCGCCGAGCTGATCGGGCAGATTGCGGATGAGTTCAATTCGTCCCGCAACGGAATGCCCGTCAAAGTAGAGCATCTCGGCGGTTACACGGATATTAACCGGAAAGTCTCCGTGAGCATTCAAGCCCGCACTTTGCCCGCTATGGCCGTGGGATACGAAAGCATGACCAGCGAATACGCCAGGGCGAGGGCAGTCGTTCCTCTGGACCCCTACATCGAGGATCCCGAAATCGGCATGTCCGAGGAAGATCTCGCAGATTTCTTCCCCGGCATGCTCCAGTCCAACATCTACCCCCAGTTGGACGGCGGCATGTACTCCTTCCCATTCACCAAGAGCGTCTTGATGATGTACTTCAACAAACGCGTCCTTCGCGCTGCGGGAATCGAGTCGCCGCCGAAAACCTGGGACGAGTTTCTCGCGCAATGCCGGCAGATTAAAGAGCGCACCGGCGTCAGTGCCTACGCGGTGGATATCGATTGCTCCACCCTCGACGGAATGATCTACAGCATGGGGGGCGAACTCGTACGAGACACGGAATCCCTGTTTGACCAACCGCCCACCATCAGGCTCTTCGAACTCCTTGCAACCCTCGCGAAAGAAGACTTAGCCTATCGAATTCAACCCGGCACCTACGATGATCGGGAAGAATTCGCCCGTGACCGCGCGGCGTTTTTCTTCCGATCCAGCAGTCACCGTCCCTATACGGCAGCCTTATTCGGCGCAAACACCGATGACTGGGGCATGGCCATGATTCCTCAAGGAAATCCGGAGACGCCCGTGACCGTCTTGTACGGCGGAAACATCTGCGTGTTTCGGACCACCCAGGAGCACGAACGTACTGCCTGGGAGTTCATAAAGCACTTCACTTCCCCCGAGATTTCGGTTCGTTGGGCGTTGGGTAGCGGCTACCTCCCCATCCGGAAATCAGCAGCGTCGCACCCTGATATGCAGGCCTTCTTCAAGCAGTGGGAATTCAACCGGGCCGCCTTCGACTGCCTGCCGTACGCCCGACCGGAACCAAACCTTGTGGGCTGGCAGGAAGTCAGAACCCTGGTCGAGCGCGCCGCGGCAGAAGTCATGAACGGTTTGAAGGAACCGGCTCAGGCGGCCGACGCGTTGAAACGCCAAGCGGACGCTGCAATCGCCGCAGCGCGGTAGCGCATGCGGTTCGGTCAAACCTACTCGGTGGATTCGCCGCCCGGGCCATCGTGCTCGGCACTGAATTCCTCCAGGGCCTCCTCGATCTGGAGTTTGGTCTCCCGTTCGAGAATATCGTGGTCCGTCTTCCGCCGTTTCAGCGTTCGTCGATCGTGATGGGTGAAGACCGTGCCACCCCCTTTTCTGCGTTCCGGGCTCCTTCGGCGGTCTTTCTGCCATTTACCGGACTTGTCTTTGTAATATCCCGGACGGTGTTCTTCGCTCACGATTCGCTCCATCTGCGTCGACGTTTCGTTGTTTCCCCCGCGCGTTGCGCGTCGGCAATGAGTATAAGTCGCGGCCGCGAACCGCGTCAATCTGTCTGCACCGATCCCGCCGCGCTCTCATCCAGACTTCGATTCCGTTCGATGGCCTCCGGGCCGATGATGCCGGAAAGCCACAGCAGCAACTGCCCGGAACTGGTCGACACGGCCTCCAATATCTCCGTGCCTTCGGCGGAACCTTGGTATTCGCGAACCTCGCAATGGCCCGGCGCGAGTGCCCTCAGCGACTCAGCCGTTGCCAGGCCATGGACGTCATCGGTTGATACCATCAGCAAAACCGGACGTGCCCCAAATGCTTGGAGCAATTCCTCAACTGCGATCCCATCCAGACTCCGCTCGGGTGTCAGGAGAACCGCCGCTTGAATACCCGATTGCGGCCCCGCGTACTTCAACGCGAGATTGGCGCCCGATTCCGCGCCGATAACCGCCAGGTTGTCCGGATCCGCGCCATTCTGTAGCAATGCAAGGCGCGCCGCCTCCAGATCGAGCAGTGCACCTGCCCCATTCATGTCCACCGAGCCCGCTACCATGTTGGTGCTCTCGCCGTATCCCCGGCGGTCAAAGGCCAGCACGTGGTACCCCTCGCGCTGCGCCTTGCGTGCGAAGGATTCGAAACTCGCGCGCGTCTCGTCGTCACCGTGAACGAGTATCAGCCCCGGCGAACCTGCCTGGGAAGGAGCATAAGATGTTCCCACCAGGCGGACGCCATCTCGGGTCAGGAAGGAGAACTCCCGGGACGTCAGATGTTCCACCGCAGCCGGGCTGCCGCAACCGGGCAGAATCAGGAAGGTAACCAGCACAAAGAAAGGAGAGGACAAGCACGATGCCCATCGACATGCGCTCGAACAGAAACGCAGGGGGCCGCCGCATCGCGACCCCCCTAATGCGCTCGAATCAACCGACGGCGAACACACTCTGGAGCTTCATGGCAAGGCTCACGTCGCCCTTGATTTTCAGTTTTCCCGTGAGGAATGCCGTTTGACCGCTGAGCTGCCCGGACACGATCTTCATCCAGTCCTCGTCACTGGCCGTCAACGTAATACTCGGATTCTCGGCCGTGCCCTTGGCAACCTCCGCCTTTCCGTCGGCGATTGCCACGTACCATTCGCCGCCGCCATCGCCGGTGATCGTGAACTGGTACGTCGCGTTCATCCCGCTGATCTTGGCGGGGTCGACTTTGCCCTGAAGCTCCGAAAAGAATCCTTCCACTGTGTCTGCCATCGCTCTTTCTCACCTCCGAGTTTTGCGGCCAGGCGCCGCCCGACCTATCGTTGTTTCCTCGGCGGCCCGATTTGAAAGTTGCCGCCACGAACGATGAAATTGATGCCCCGAATCTCACACCTTGTCGCCCGCCGCCGAAACCGTCAAGACATCTGGCGACGGAGGTTAATGTAGCATAGCGCCGTTGAGTCGTCAACGAATACGGCATTCTCACATCGAGTGCGATCTGCGTTTCAGCAAGGAAATACGGGGCGATCCGTGATTGAAACGGTGCGCTGTGTTTCCTCGATCGCTGCACAATCTCGATGTCGATTTGCGTTGCGACGGAACGCCAGGTGTGGGCGAAGAGACGCGAGAGAACCGGTTGCGAATGGATCAAGAGGGCGTGCGAGGGCCCAAAAGTCCCGAAAAATTTCCGCCGATTCGAGAAAAAATGCTTGCTATTTTTTTAATTGTTTGATACACACATATGTAGACGCTGCATGACGATACGTGTTTGCAGCCGTCGAGAACAGTTGTAGCGGCAAGGAAATGATCGCAAACGCGGCGATCATGAATACAGTTGAAGAACGATCGGAACGTACCTGTGGCGCGGGCAACTTTAAACAAAACAGCGTACGATGCCCGGTTCGAGTCGACACGCAGTGGTCGCGTTTGAACGGATGCGCATCCCAATTCTCGCGGAGGGAGCACCTGACGTGCGATCGGGCGGAACGGCAAACCGCTCACGCTTGCACCCTTCCAGTCTTCGGCTCTCATCCTAGTGGGGGAACTTAGCCGTCCAAACCTGTCCAATGTCGATTCGAAACCCGCATGTCCAGCTTGAGACATTAGGAGGTGTCCATGGCGGGCGCGGCACCGGAGTACGGTTCCGAAAGGCCTTGCGTTATAGTCAATGTTGCGGTAGTTCGTTGCACCCGAACACCGCGGCGATGCATCAGTTGAACCATCGCGAACGCGAGTTCGCTGGTTGAGCGTCCCACGGGCACCCGTGGGAACGGTCCTGATCTCGGGTGGCCACCTGTGGTGGCTGGATTGATGCCCGGCAGGGTCGGAGGAAAAGAGGCAGCTCGAAAGGAGGAATAAGGAATGGCAGTGAAGAAAAAGGCGGCGAAGAAGAAGCCTGCGGCCAAGAAGAAGGTAGCGGCGAAGAAGCCGGCTGCGAAGAAGAAGGCAGCGGCGAAGAAGAAACCCGCTGCGAAG
>BTVY01000011.1:125726-138551 GCA_045863335.1 Candidatus Hydrogenedentota bacterium
GCCGGCTGCGAAGAAGAAGGCAGCGGCGAAGAAGAAACCCGCTGCGAAGAAGAAGGCAGCGGCGAAGAAGAAACCCGCTGCGAAGAAGAAGGCAGCGGCGAAGAAGAAGCCGGCTGCGAAGAAGAAGGCAGCGGCGAAGAAGAAACCCGCTGCGAAGAAGAAGTCCGTCGCCCGTCGGCGCCGGTAATAAGCGATCGGGGTAACCCGAGTCTAGATGGTTCCGGTTCGAGCCGTCCCAGCCATTTACTGATACTGCACCGTAACAGTTGGCGGGAAGTCCGAAAGGACCGGTACCCGGTTAAGTCGAAGTATTCGTGTGCACGTTAGGAAGCCGATGGCAGTATTCGGCGCCTGGCGTGCCTTTTTTTTGCGAGGTGTCGTCCGTTCGCGTAAGCTGACTCCTCGTTGCGCAGGGGGTGGCGTCCGTCTACACTCAGATCGCGTCATAGTGAGGCGGCTGACGGTTCCCGGGTTGTCCCGGAAAACGCAGCGCCGGGGACCATTGAAGCAGGAGAATACAGGGTGTTAATTGCGGTGCCGGAATACCTGGCGAGTAAGGCGGCAAGAACTGAAGCCGCATTGGAACAGTGCTTTGCCGAGTGGGTGGACGCCCCTGCGACGCTGCTGGAAGCCATGCGCTACAGTCTGTTCGCCGGCGGGAAGCGGCTACGCCCCGGGCTTGCCCTGGGCGCGTGCGAGATCGTCTGCGGCGACGACGCGCCCGCGTTGCCCGCCGCCTGCGCCCTCGAGATGATTCACACCTACTCTTTAATGCACGACGATCTGCCGTCCATGGACAACGACGATCTCCGGCGCGGAAAACCAACGGCGCACCGGGTCTTCGGCGAGGCCATGGCGATTCTCGGGGGGGATGCTTTATTGACGATGGCGTTCGACGTAGCCGCGAGTTCGGGTGACGCGCGTGTGGTCCGGGAAATCGCACAGGCCGCCGGTGTCGCCGGGATGGTGGGCGGACAGGTCATCGATTTGGAAAGCGAAGGAAAGCGTCTTTCCGTCGACGAATTGAAAGGACTTCACGCGCGCAAGACCGGCGCGCTCATCCGCGTATCCGTACGCGCCGGCGCGCTGTTGGGCGGCGCGAACGACGAAGCTATGGGCGCATTGACCGCCTACGGCGACCATATCGGGCTCGCGTTTCAGATTGCAGACGACGTACTCGACGTCATTGGTACGGAAGCGGCCCTGGGTAAACCCATCGGCAGCGACATTGCGCGCGACAAATCGACCTATCCCGCGGCTGTTGGGCTGGACCGCGCGCGCACATTAGGCGAGGAGTCCGTCGCGGCTGCCATCGGTGCGCTAGAGGTGTTCGGTCCCGAGGCAGACGCGTTCCGCGCGCTTGCGCGATACATCATGGACCGGGACCGGTAGCGCCGTATTCCACGGACTAGCCCAGCAGCGACTGAACCGCTCCCGCGATTTCCGCCGGCGTGTCTACAAAGGCATCGGCTCCGGCCAACTCCTCCCATGTTCCGAACCCGTACGTGACGGCAACGGCACGCCCTCCGAATGCTCGCGCACTTTCAATGTCATCGTTGCGGTCGCCGACGACTGCGAAGCGGTCAGTAGGCGTTTGGTCAAGAATAGTCCTGACGATTTCAACCTTGCTGGCAAACCGCGTACCCCTGCAAAGCGCGGGGGAGAAGTAGTCCTGCAGATTCTGCGTCGACAGCGTTTCCTCGAAATAATCTTCCGGCGCATTGGACGACATGGCCAGCCGGAATCCTGAGTCGCGTAACTCGTTTAGCATTTCGCGTACGCCGGGAAACAGGCAACCCGCCTCTCCGATAAGCTCGAGTTCCCGGCGATCCGTTTCCGCCACGATCTCGTGCACCCGGTCCCGCTCGCAAAACCCCGCCAGCCAGGCATGGTACTCCGCGGCGGGCCTCCCGATGTACGCGCCAATCTCTTCCGCGTCCGGCACCGGTAGTCCATTGGCGGCGAAGGTCTCCTGCACGGCAGGGATCGTTACCCGCCGCGCCTGAAACAGCGTGCCGTCGAGGTCGAAGATCACGAGCTTGTTATTCGAAGTCTGCATTACTCTCCCTTCGCGCTATCGTTCAGAACCACCGATTCTACTCATTCGAGGCGGGAGGAAAAAGGGCGCTTAGACTCGGCGTGTACGCTGTGGTATGCTCGATCCATCCAGGTTATTCGAGGGGTTGGGAACGTGGGATTGAATATCGTCGACAAGGATTCCGCGCAGATTCTGTGGCAGGACGTGGACGCGCGGGAAGCGTTAATCCGCCGAATCGTCAGCGAGCGACTGGCAGAATCGCCACCGCCGATCCTCGACGATTATATCGTCGCCACCTACTTCTTCGCGCTGCGCTCCACCAAACTCGAAGGCGCCGCGGAGGAAATCAGCTATCTCGCCGCCAGCGGGGTGAAGAATCCGCCTCCGGGTTCTCTGCTCGACCAGTGTTCTGCGAAGCCTGCGGGCGTCGACGCGTTTGACAGCACCGGACGTCTCGGGCTGGCGCACGTTGCCTTCCCGCTCAAGATGATGGTCCAACCGGATGGACATCTCACGTCCTGCGACGTGCTGCATACCCTTGCGGGCGCCGGAATCTTCGACCTCTACGAACGGCAAGACGCGCGGCTCGTCGCGATCCAAATGCCGGAACACATTATCCGGACCTTTCCCGGGCCCGCGTACGGTCCTGCCGGCGTGCGCGCACGAACCGGCTTTGCGCCCGACCAGCCCGCCTTCGGCACCATTCTCAAACCCACCGCCGGGATTACGCCCGACGATGTGGAGTTTCTCGTCGCGGAAGCGGCCCAGTGCCCGCTCTTCCTGTTCGTGAAAGAGGACGAGGACTTGTATCCCAACCTCGACTATTCCCCCGTGGCTGAGCGCGCGCGCCGCGCCGCCGCGGCGATTGAGCGCGCGAAGGACGCGCGTAGCGGGTTGGGTCTGCTCTTCGCCTCCCACATTACTGGCGCGCCTCACGAAATCCTGGATACGGCGCATGCCGCGCTGGAAGCGGGCGCAACCGCGCTCATGTTCAGCGAAACCTTCGCAACCGGTGCGGTACGCATGGTGCGCGAAGCCACGAAGCACCTGGAGACGCCTCCCGCCATCTACGGTCACAACGCAGGAATCGGCGTCAAATCGCGCGCCATCTGGCGGGAGGTGATCGACCTCTTCGCCCGGCTCGACGGGATCGACTTCCGGCAGACCGCGCCGCTCAAGGCAGGCGAGCCTTTCCTGCGCCCCTATGGCGACGAGTGGCGGGCTTCGGAAGACGCCTTGTCCGCGCCGTTGCCCGGCATTCGACCGACCATGATCGTCCGCGCGGGCGGATTGGATCAGGGAAACATCGGTCTAAACTTGCAGGATGTGGATGCCCGCGGCATCACCGAGGGCGTCTTGTTCCTCGCCGGTTCCGCCATTAACTCCATCAAGAACGACGAAGGCAAGACCGATCCGAAGCGCGGCGCTGAAGCCATGATGCAGGCCCTCGACGTTCATCAGAGTGGGGAATTGAACGGCGTGCCCGCGGAGGAGCATACCGGCGCGCTGGCGGGTGTCGCCGAGCGAAGGAAATTAACTGCGCTCTCTGCGGCGCTGAAGCAACGGTATCCGGGGTTGTTGTGATTCAGAAGGAAAAACGGCTGCTGAGGATCGGGGTATTGGGCTGTGGCCCCATCGCCCAATTCGCCCATTTCGACGCATGCCGCAAGGGCCGCAACACCGAATTGTATGCCATCTGCGACGCCGCCCCCGACCTGCTCGCCAAGATGAAGGCCATTCACGAGCCGCAAGTCGCCTATGAGCGATTTGACGCCATGCTCGCCGACCCCAACGTCGATGCGGTCATCATCGCAACCTCCGACGCCTTCCATGTTCCCTTGTGCCGCCAGGCCATCGCCGCGGGGAAGCATGTGCTTGTCGAGAAACCGCTCGGCGTCTGCGTGGAAGAATGCGAAGCGCTGTGCGAAGAAGTGCGCGCCGCGTCACTCGTGCTTCAAGTCGGCACCAACCGGCGATTCGACCCCGGTGTGACCTTCGCGCACCGTTTCATCCGGGGGGAAATGGGGGGCCTGATGGCCTACAAAGGTTGGTACTGCGATTCGACGCTCCGCTACACGATGACCGACAATCTGCAACCGCTCCCCATCACCAGCGCCCAGGCGCGCCGTCCTGGAGGCGATCCCAAGGCGAACAAGCGCCAATACTTCATGCTGGCCCACGGCAGCCATCTGGTCGATACCGCGCGCTTTCTTGCGGGTCCCATCGACGCGGTACAAGCGCGCCTCGTCGAGCGCTTCGACGCATACTGCTGGTTCGTCAACGTTGATTTTACCGACAGAAGCGTGGGGCATCTGGACCTGACCGTTCCACTGCGCGGCGATTTCCGCGAAGGTTTTCAGATCTACGGCGAGTTTGGCAGCGTCTTCGGCGACGTCCCCCTGCCCTGGTATTACAAGAGTGGTACCGTCGAGTGTTTCTCGGTAAGGGATCGTCAGGTCCGGCGCGTTATCGGGGAAGACGCGTTTACATACAAGTTGCAGTTAGAGGGGTTTGCCGACGCGGTGCTCCATGGTATCCCCATGCTGGGCGCCGATGTCGAAGATGGAACCGCAGGGGTGCGCGCCATGGTGGCCATCGCGCGATCCGTCGAAACGGGGGAAAGGGTGCGTCTCCAGGACGTATCCGGGCAGGTCTAGTCATGCACGTAGGGATTTTCGCCAAGACATTTCAACGGCCAACTCTGGAAGCGATATTGGATTCCGTGCAGCAACACGGCATTCGCTCTGTCCAGTTCAACATGAGTTGCGCGGGTTTGCCATCCCTTCCCGAGTTCATCGAAAACGATCTCGCCGATCAAATCGGCGAAGCCTTGCGCGCCCGCGGCATTGTCATGGCCGCCGTGTCGGGCACGTTTAACATGATCCATCCGGACCATCAGACGCGGACAGACGGCCTTACGCGGTTGGGTGAACTGGCGAGGGTGTGCAAGCGCTTGGGAACGTCCATCGTAACGCTTAGCACGGGAACCCGCGATCCCAAAGACATGTGGCGCCGGCACCGCGACAACGATTCGCCTGGCGCATGGGCGGACATGCGCGCCGCCATGGCCGAAGCCCTGCACATTGCAGCGCAGTACCAGCTCAATTTCGCCTTCGAGCCTGAGCTGTCCAACGTGGTCGATTCCGCGAAGAAAGCCCGGCGCCTGCTCGACGAGATGCATTCCTCGAATCTCAAAGTCGTCATCGACCCCGCGAATCTTTTTCATGAAGGCGATCTGCCGCGTATGGCGGAAATCCTCGACGAGGCCTTCGATCTGCTTGGTGACGCCATCATTCTGGCCCACGCCAAGGATTTGAGCCAGGACGGCGCGGCTGGCAACCAGGCGGCGGGCACCGGCCGGCTCGACTATGACCGGTATATCGGATTGCTGGAACGAATCGGGTATCACGGACCGCTCATCCTGCACGGGCTCACAGAGGACCAGGTCGATGGTAGCGTAGCCTTTCTCCGAGGCAAGCTTGACGCGCTTAAAGCACACGCGGAGCGCGATCGGGAGCAGACGGATGCCGGCGTTTGATCGCGACAGTATCCACTTCAACTACGTCGATACCGGTATCGGTTTGCCCTTCGTGTTTCAGCACGGTCTCGGCGGGGACGTTAACCAGCCGCTAGGATTCTTCGCCGATGTTCTCCAGGCAAGCCCGCCCTTTCGCATGATTTCCCTGGATTGCCGCGGTCACGGCGAGACGCGACCCCTTGGTCCGGAATCGAAACTGACTATTGAGCAGTTTGCTGACGACATTGTCGCACTTCTGGACAACCTCGAGGTTTCCCAGACCGTGGTCGGCGGGATCTCCATGGGTGCGGCTATTTCGCTCAACCTCGCGCTGCACTATCCCGAGCGGATTCGCGGGCTCATCCTGTCGCGCCCTGCCTGGTTGGATCGGCCGGACCCGGAAAACCTGGCCATCCTGAAGCACGTTGCCGCGCTGATTCGCGAACACGGCTGTGACGCCGGGCGTGAACGATTTCTCCAGTCCACGGAATACGCCGCGATCGTGGACGAGTCGCCCGACGTGGCCCAATCACTACTCAGTCAGTTCGAGCATCCACGCGCGGTGGAAACCGTGGCCAAGCTCGAGCGCATCCCGGCGGACGCGCCATGCCGGGACCGCGCTGAGTGGGCAAGCATCGCGGTTCCGGTCCTGGTGCTTGCCAACCGGCAGGATCCCATTCATCCCTTCGCCTTCGGCGAGATACTCGCAGCAGGGATTCCCGGAGCGGAGCTGCGCGAGGTTACACCCAAATCCGTCGATGTCTCTTCCCACGAGAAGGACGTGCGAACATGCATCCTCGACTTCATCAACCGGCGAATCGACAACTAACCCGCGAGGTGTTCATGCTCAAGTGTTCCACATCCCTCTGGTCGGCCGACCTCAGCAATCTTGAATCTGAAATCAAACGCGTCGAACCCTACTCCGAACGATTCCACATCGACGTGGCGGACGGGCATTACACGCCCACCATGCTGTTCTTCCCCGATCAGGTGAAGGCCATGCGGAAACATACGAAGCTCCCCTTCGAAGTCCATCTCATGACGACCCACCCTTTGCAGTGGATCGAACCCTTCGCCGAAGCGGGCGCGGACGGATTCATCGTCTATTTGGACAGCGAAGACGACCCGCGTAAGGTCCTGGACGCGATCAAAGCGTACGACACCTTCGCCGGCATTTCGCTAAGTCTGTCGCAGCCGCTCGACATGCTCGAACCCTATTGGGAGGAACTGGCCATCGTGTGCCTCCTGGGGACGGAGATTGGCATCAAGGGCGCTGGAATGGATCCCTCGGTGCCGGACCGCATCCGCGCGGCCCGTGCGATCATTCAAGAGCGGGGACTCGCCGCCGAGGTCGAAGCCGACGGGGGAATCCGGCGGCACACGGTTCCCTTGATCCACGAAGCCGGCGCCGACTATATCGTGCCCGGCTCCCTCATGTTCGGCGAAGACCCCGCGGCTATGCGCGCGTGGCTCGCGTCACTTTAGGCCGGTCCCGTCTTTTCCTCGCGAAACCAGAAGTAGAATGCGAGCGTCAGGATCGCGCAGGCAATCGCGGGGATCATCCAGAACCGCTCATAATCGATCAGCCGCGTTCCCGCAACAGTTAGCGATTGGGCCGTGGCGCCGGCAAGCAAACTTCCCATGAGGTTGCCAAAACCCGCAATAACGGAATTGAGCAGCAACTGTGCGCTCGCGCGATTGGTGCGGTCGCAGTGGTTGTCCACGTAAATCATGGCGACGATGAAGAAGCACCCGTACGTCACGCCATGAAGCGCCACGCCGAACACGAGCAGCGCCATGTCTGGCTCGAGCGCGAATACCACAAACCGCAGGGTCTGCGCCACGAGTCCCACGAGCAACGCGCCTTTCAAACCGGCCCGCGCAATCAAATAACCCAAACCGCCGATCACGAGGATTTCGGAAACCTGGCCGAGGCTGAGCAGCGGTAGAATCCAGCCGTCGCTGATGCCTTTCTGGCTCACGTAGGGGCTCATCCAGTTCCCGTAGTACATGTTCAGAATCGTGTTCACCAGCGTGATGGCGCAGAGGATCGCCATGCTGCGTCTACGAAAAACGGTCAAGGCTTTCCAGGGAGACGGCCGTTCACGCGATCGCGTTTGTTCCGCAATCGGCAGCGTCAATGCATAGACTCCCATCAGCGTCGACATGGCTGCCGCGACCACGAACATGTGGGGTAGCCGGCTCGACTCAGGGTCCGTCCCGCCTCCACGCAGCCAGGCCAGGCCAAAAAGGAAACCCACGACGACCCAGCCGATCGTGCCCCACATCCGGACCGGCCCAAAGTCCCGCCGGGCGTCGGCGAGGTGATGAAAGGCAACCGTATTTGTCATGGCCATTGTGGGTGAGAATACGACCCAGAAGAGCAGGTACGCGACAAGAAACGACCAGAACGTCGTCTGCGCCCAGATGAGGAGCATGGCGCCGGCTGCGGCAAAGTGCAGCAGCGCCAACACCCGTTCGGCCGGAATCCACCGGTCGGCCACCTGCGCAACCAGGATCGGCGCCACGAACGCGGCGATGGCCGGCATGGCCAGAATCACGCCGACGCGATAAGGATCGAGCGCCAGGTACCCCTTCAGGTAATGACCCATCATGGGCATGAACACACCCATGCCCATGTATTGAATGAACATCATCGTCGCAAGACGCGATCGGATGGAGAATGCCATACCTGCGCTTTCGTTCAGTCGCGGAGCGGCGGTGGAGCGGTCATGGTCAGCGGCGATCGCAATCCGGTCTCGTGCAGATCGTACACCAATAGCTTTCGTGCGCGATTCAGATCCAGGTTCTGAACAAACCGGATGTTGTCGATCGTATTGCCGTACGACGGAAAGGCCTCCACTTCTAGAAAGATCCGTCCAAAGGAGTGGTCGAATACCCGGTCCGGTTCGGCCCCTGTTGGAAGCGCCACCGCCTCGTCCGGGTACCGCCGGTCGTACAACTCCTGCCAGTCGCTCACGTACCACCGTGGCGGAACGCGTTCCTCGCCCACGTAGCGGTACAAACTGCCGCCATCCAGACCCTCCTGCAATAGATACGACTCGAGCGCCGACGACCACGCCGCGCTGGCGCCGGGGCTGTCCGTACCTTTGATGTGGGCGATGCATACCGGATAGGCGGAACGAATGGCGAGGATCTCCCGCAGATATACCAAACTCGAGGCGAGGCTGATTCCCAGCAAGACCACCACCGTCATCCGGATCGGCGCCCGGTACGAAGTCGGGTATCGCCAAATGGCAACCACCGCCATCGCCAGCAGCGCCGCGAGGAATGGCAACGCAAACGTGAAGGTCCTCGCGCCCTGCATCGTCTTCAACGAAAAGATCAGCACCGGCACGGCAAACGGCGCCATCACGTAGACGAAGGCCCGGTACCGCGCGACGCTATCCCCGCTGGCCCACGTCCCAATCGCAACCAAACCTCCGCCGGTAAGCAAGACGAGGGCAATCAGCGTCGCGGGGTATCCCTCCAGGACGCCGTGGAAATAGGGAAGAAGCACCAGGCCCGACATATTCACCGGCGCACCGCTCTGGCTGACCAGGCGCGGCCAGAGCAGTTCCAGGTAAGTGGCATGAGGGTAGGTCAGGCCCTGGCTCCGGAAGAGCAGTATCCAGGGATACGTGACCGCCTCGGCCGCGAGTTGCACCGCCAGAAACCCCGCCGTCATCAGGAGCCCACCAGAAACAAATTGCCTGATACTGCGCAACGGGCCGCCGCCTCTAAGGGACGCGAGCAATTGAATCGCGGCCAGCGCGGGCAGCGCGCCGGCGATTTGGTAGTTGATCCAGAAGCCGATGCCCGCCAACGCGCCGCTCATGACGAGGTACCAGCGCATTCCGTTGGCCCCATCCTTCTCTGGCGCGTACGCGATTGTATGCGCCCAGACCGCCAGCACGTAACACAAGGAAGCCGTGGATTGGGGATACGCGTTCCGGGCGTAGTAGACGCTGTACCCTGACACCGCCAGCAGCAGCCCCGCCAGCAGCCCCGTCGGCCAATCGCGAAGCCTCCCCACAAACACAATGACGACCGCCACGAGCAAGATGCCCGCAATCGCTTCAATCACGCTGAAGGCGGAAACCCAAGGCCCGGTCCACAGAAGAACCATTCCGGTGAGGTAAGACACCCCGAGTTTCGGGGAGAAGGGATACTGTTGCGCAAGGCGCTCCGCGGCCTCCGGGGCAAAATCCGACAGCAGGAACTCCCCGGAGTCGGTCAGTTCCGACCACTTCCCCTCCAGCAGCCGGATGCCATTTTCCAACTCGTTCGCCTTGCTCAGCCCGTCAAGAATGTACCGCCCGCCATCGACTCCGAAGATTCCGGCATCGCCCAAGCCTGCCAGCCGAAGACCCGCCGCAACGCAGACAATTGCCAGGAAACAGAGGGCGAATGACATGGACCGGCGATTCACGATGATCCTCTCCGAACAGAATCCCCGCGGCGTTGGGGCGATTGGCGCGGTACGATGAAAACTACCACGGAACCGTACCCCAATCAAGGCGGTTCAAGGACTTGTGGCATATTCCCGGCTGAAAATCCTATTGCAAGATTTCCAGAAATGTGCTATACTCAAACTGTAAGTCGTTGATGGTCCAGAGTAGGTGTGTAGCGTTGTGTGACCAGTCGATGTTTTCACTCCCGTCATTCAATCCCCTCGTTTGTTCGTTTTTCCTCCGCGAAATCCGTGTGCCCGACTACGGCCGCACTTGGGTTTGGAGGTGGTAACTGTGAGGAGGCGCCATGAATATCTACGTCGGTAATCTCTCGTATCAGGCAACCGAGGACGATTTACGGGAGGTTTTCGCCAAGCACGGAGACGTCAAATCCGTGAACGTCATCATGGACCGGATGACGGGACAGTCCAGGGGATTCGCCTTCGTCGAAATGGCGACGAAGCAAGGGGGAGACGCGGCCATCGCGGCGCTGAACGGGTACGAGCTCTGCGGCCGTCCCCTGAAGATCAACGAGGCCCGGCCCCGGGAGGAGCGCCCCCGCCGGGAATACCGCTCGCGCGACTAGTGACCTGAGCCCCTAAGTCCCTTCTCAAAGGCCCTGAGCGATTCGTTGATCAAAGTCCCCCTTTGAAGGGGGATTTCGGAGGATGTTCTCTCAGGTTCCGATAGTAAATGTAGAGCGAATTCCAGATTCAATCCGCCAGCGCCGATTTACATATCGTTTGACCTGCGTGTCGTGGGGCGGGTCCGGCCTGCCCCAATCACAAATACAATCGGACCAGTTCGTCTCGGACATATTCGAAGGCGGAATCTACGTCGTCCGCCACGAAATAAAGGTCGAGATCGGACGGGTTTATCATGCCCCACTTGACCAGCGCGTCGAAGTTCACTACCTCTTTCCAGAATTCTTTTCCGTAAAGAACTACCGGCATCTGCTTCGCAGTCTTGTTCGTCTGAATCAGCGCGAGCAACTCGAACAACTCGTCGAAGGTCCCAAACCCGCCCGGAAATACCACCAGCGCCTTCGACAGGTACGCGAACCAGAACTTCCGGATGAAGAAATAATGGAACTCGAACGAGAGTTCCCGCGTTTGATAAGGATTCGGCTTCTGCTCGAAGGGCAGGCTGATGTTCAGGCCAATGGAATATCCGCCCGCCTGCGCCGCACCACGGTTGGCCGCTTCCATGATGCCCGGCCCCCCGCCAGACGAAATGATGAACCGGCGCTTGCGGCCCGGTATTGATTTGGACCACGCCGTCAGTTTCTCGGCCAACCCCATGGCATCGTCGTAATACCGCGACATATGCCGCGCGTGGCGCGCCCGAGAGTAGGCGTCTTGAAGTTCCTTCGGGGCGGCACGCTTCATGCCCTTCATCGCTGCTTCGGCGGTCTCAAGTTCCGCCTGCGCCGTGCCGCTGGACACAATCCGGGCGGAACCGAAGAACACAATCGTGTCCTTCACGCGCATTTTGCGGAACCGGCTTTCCGGCTCCATGAACTCGCACAGCACCCGAATCTCGCGTGCGTCCGGACTCTTTAAGAAGTTGAGATTCTTGTATGCCTTTTCGGGCCATAGACCTCCGGGCACGCCGGAATTGGTCACTACTCTCGGACGGTTCCCGCTATTCGACTGCTTCCCCACGACTCCCTCCTCGTTGCGGCCTCGGCCCATATCGCCTGTCGGCGCAGTCCACAGTACCATGAGCCGGGCCGCTCCGGGAAACGGGTGCGGAAGAAAAGGCGATTATCCGCCAAGATGCTTGTTCAGGAACGCGATGCTTCGTTCCCAAGCCTCCTCGCTGGCCTGCTGGTTGGCCCCATCCTGGCCGCTCTGTTGGCGTAGAAACCCGTGCCCGGCGCCTTCGTAGATTTCCTTTTCAAAGGACTTGCCCAATCGATTCAGTTCTTGCTCGGCCTCCTCGATCGTCGAGTTAACGCGCGCATCGTTCTCTCCATACAGGCCCAGCACAGGCGCATTCACCTGCGCCAAAGAGGATGTCTCCGGCGAAGTCCCGTAATACACAATCGCCGCATCGAGTTCGGGCTGCGCGGTCGCATACAGGAAGCTGGTCTTTCCTCCCCAGCAGAACCCCATGACCGCGCAGGTGTCTCCCGCGGCGGGCAGATTCAGGGCGTGGTCGAGCGTGACGTTGAGTCGCTTGATGGCCTCGGAATCCTCCAACCGGCCGATGGTTTCGCGGGGATTCTCTTCCGCGCCTTCCATGCCGGAGATCAGATCCGGCGCAACGGCAATGTAGCCTTCCGCAGCGAGCGCGTCCGCCACCGATCGGATCCAATCCGTCATGCCGAAGATCTCGTGAATCACGATCACCACCGGTGCCTTGTCCGCACGCTCCGGATACGACACCCACGTGCGGAGTTTTACGTCGCTGTCCGGCATGGGGACGAAGACGTACTCCCCGTGCCGCGGTGAAGATTCCACCGCCTGCTTGGCGTCATCGCCCGAAGGAGGCAAGGCAAACGCCAATGGCGCGGAAACGAAGATCGACGCGATCGCGATACCGAAGAACAACAGCTTGTGAAGCGTGCGGCGCATGATGGAATCCTCCGAAGGGTTGTATTGCTGTGATAGACAAAGGCCTCGGAATGCTGCGGGAACGAATCCGGTGAAAACCTTGCTGCTGCAAAGCCAACAGCGTCCGCGTTCGGATTAATCCGGCAATGCCTAAGCGGCGGGAACAAAGGGCTTATTAGCCCCGAAAATATTGGCCGAAACCCCCTGTCAAAACTTGCTGATAATGTCCTCTTTTGAACTCATTAGAAATGTCCTCTT
>BTVY01000012.1:0-137007 GCA_045863335.1 Candidatus Hydrogenedentota bacterium
TAGCGATACCGATAGCGATACCGATAGCGATACCGATAGCGATACCGATAGCGATACCGATAGCGATGCCGATAGCGATACCGATAGCGACTTGGATTAGAGTGGGCCTAATAGGGTCTACTCCACTTCCACTTCCTCTTTCAGTTCCTCTTCTCCGGCCTCGACTACGGTAGTCTCGACACGCGTGTCGGTTGTGTAGGGGACGACGGTTTCGCCGGTGGCGGTGTAGACGTCGTGCCAGGCTTGGCGCAGTTGGACGCGCGCGGCGGCGAGATTGCCTTCGGCGGACACGAGATCGCGCTGGGCTTCGTTGAGGCGCACCAGGGAGCCGACGCCGCCCGCGTATTCTTTCTCGACGAGGTCGCGGTTGCGCTGCACGAAGACCGCGTTGGCCCGTTGCAGGACCAACTGTTCCTGGGCGGCCTGAAGCTGTTGAACGGCCTGACGCACGTCGCTCGCCACAGTGAGTTCCGTTTCGTAGAGGGTGTGTTCTGCTTCAGTGCGCAACGCTTTTGCTTCGGTGACGCGGGCGCTCTTCGCGCCTCCGGCGTAGAGATTGTACTGGACGTTCACCCCGACCGAGGTGCTGAAGTCCTTCTCGCCGAACTTGAAGTTGTCAGACCGGAACCCGTCTTTCGACGCCTGCGCCGTGACCGTGGGGTAGAACGGCGCGCGGGCGCGGCCGATGGTCGCGCCGGTGCGTTTGACAGCCAGTTCGCTGCCCGCGAGATCGGGGCGCGACGATTTGGCCAGTTGCACCAAGGCTTCCGGCTCCGGCGGATTGAGTTCCTCGAGGGACTCGGGATTCAGCGGCGCCAGCACGTAGTTTTCGGGAAAGCGGGCATCGGCAAATCCCAGCAGTTCGGACAGGGCGATGATGGCGATGTTGTAGTCCTGATACGCTTGGATGAGACTTGCGCGCGCCGCGTTCACACGCACTTCGAAGTTCAGCTCGTCGCTGAGCGAGCCGGTGCCGACGCGGCGGCGCGCCTTGGCTTCCTTCAACTGGCGTTCGTTGAATGCCTGATCCGCCTCCGCGATGCCGATGTTCTCCCGGGCCAGTTGCGCTGAGTGGTACGTTTGCGCGACGGCGGACAGCAAGAGACGCTGCGCCTCTTGATACGCCGCTTCAAATTCCTGCGAACCGTACTTCGCTTCGGCGATGGCGAACTTGCGCTCAAAGCCATTGAACATCACCCATGACGCAATGAGGCTGATGTTGTAGTTTTCAAAGGAGTCGTCGACGGACCCCCGGCTCTTGATGCTAAGCAGGCTCGTATCGAGCAGGTCCTGGAAGATCTGTGCGTTCGTCAATGCGGGGGACGACGCGCCGAATCCCTGCTGGCCGGTTCCGGTGTTCGGAAGAACGAGCGAGGTGATTCCGTTCAGAACCTGGCTGAAATTCGAAACAATCTGCCCCTGTAAACGGGCCTGGGTCCCGAGGGCCCATTGCGACCACAGGCCATCCGAAGCGGCGCGTTTCGCGTTGAGGTAATCGCGTTCGGACAGCCACGTGTTTGTGGCCGAGGCGAGGAGATCGAGTTGGGGGTACCAGGCGGCGACGGCCTGCCGCACCCGGGCCTTTGCCTGCTGGACGCGCGCTTCGGCCGCTTTGAGGGACGGGTTGTCCGCAATGGCGATTTGCTCGGCCAGCGGCAGATCGAGAATGGTGGCGCCATCGGCGACATCCGGCTCGAGCGGTGCGAGAAGTTTGATACCGGGAATGGAGGCTGCATCCTCCATCGGTGCGGCCGCAGGCTCGGGCGTGTCGCCGGACGCCGGCGCATCACCGGGCGCATCCGCCGCGTACACGGTTTGCGACACGATCAAGGATAGGGCAATCAGAACGCGCTTCATGAATGAGTCCTTCTCAGATTCCGCTGCATGTGACCGGTTCTGCGATACGCTGCCTACTTGCCGATGGCCACGGGCTGGGGCGATCGGCTTGCTTGTTCGAGCTCTTCGTCCACGTTGCGCAGTCTGGCCGGCTCGACGTCCTCCGGCGATACCCAGGTACGGTGCGACGCATAATGTGCGAGGCGCCGGAAGTCGTTCAGGACGCCCAGCATGCACGGGATGAACAGCAGGGTCAATAGTGTGGCGAATGCGACTCCCGCGGCAATGGTAATCGCCATAGGAACCAAGAACTGGGCTTGTAAATCTTGCTCCAAGATGAGGGGCATTAACCCGCCGACGGTGGTAATGGTCGTCAGCATAACGGCGCGAAACCGGCGCGCTCCTGCCCGGGAAATCGCTTCAAAAAAGGGTTGACCCTCGGCGATGTTCGAGTTAACGCACTCAATCAAGACGATCGCGTCATTCACGACGACGCCCGCAAGGGCGACCATTCCAAAGACGCTCATCATCGTTACATCGTATCCAAGCGCGAGATGCCCCAACATGGCCCCGATAAGTCCGAACGGTACCGTGAACATGACGATGACCGGCTGGATGTAGGAACGGAACATGGTTGCGATGATGATGTAGATCCCGAACAAGGCGATTGGAAATCCGATGGCCAGGCCGCTGAACGCGTCCCGGCTGTCCTTCTGCGGACCCTCGAAGGAGTAGGAAAAGCCCGGCATGCGTTGGCGCAATTCCGGCAGGAATCCGCCTTCGACCATATCGTTCAGCACTTCTTCAGCGTTGGCGCGTTTGGAATCGACTTCGGAGGTCACCTTGACCAGCCGCAAGCCATCGACGCGGGTGATGCTGGAGTAGCCCTGGGCGTACTTCACGTCGGCAACGGATTGCAGGGGAACCTCGTATCCTTGCGGCGTTCGGATTCGGACCCGATCGAGATCGGCAATCGTCTTGCGTTCATCTTCCGTATAGCGGACCCGAACCCGAATGTCGTCGCGGCCCCGTTGTAGGCGCAAGGCCTCTTCGCCGAAATATCCCGCGTAGACCTGGCTTGCGAGGTCGTCAAGGGTGAGCCCGAGTGCGCGCGCTTCGGGCTTCAGGTTAAACTGCAGCTCGTTCTTGCCGGGCCGGAAATCGTCGGCAATCTGGTATACGCCGTCATAGGTGCCGAGCTTCTCCTTAACCTCGGCGGCCGCGCCACGAAGGACATGCATGTCCTCGCCTTGGAGCCAAATCTCAATCGCCGATCCGGGAGGTCCGGTTTGCATACCGGAAAAGGTCTGGGAGACGGCGCCGGGGATCTGTCCGACCTCTTTCTCCCACGCGACGTTGATGTCTTCCGAATAGATGCCGCGCTCTTCGGTGGGCAGCAGCTCGACGCGGACGCTACCGAGATGGGGCCCCTGGCGTGCCTCGAAACTTTCGCCGGCTTCGCCGGTTACGGCATAGACGTTTTCGATAAGGGGTTTGCCGCTGGTCGTGTCCATGGCCGCGGCGACGCGTTCGAGCCCGTCCCGCGTTTGCCGGACCGCATCTTCCGTGACGCTGAACGGCGTTCCCTGGGGAAACTCGATCGTGGCGACGAGGTCATTGCCATCCACGTCGCTGAACATGACGAACCGTAAGAAGCCCGCCTGAAACAGCCCCATGGCAAGCAGCAAGCACGCGAATGCCACCGACACGGAGATATAGCGCCAGCGGATGGAGAATTCCGCGAAGGGCCGATAGATGTGCTCGGCAAAATACTCCATCCCATTGCTGACCGCACGCCGGAATCGCCGCACGCGCTGCTTCCAGGGATGACCGGGCCCAATCGGGGCGTTCATATCAGGGAGGTGATTAAGGTGAGCCGGCAACAGGAACAAGCCTTCGACGAGGGAAACGAGAAGCGCGGCGATCACCACGACCGGAAGAATCGCGATGAACTTTCCCATGACGCCGCCGACGAACATGAGCGGCACAAATGCGACGATGGTTGTCGTCACGGCAGCGATGACGGGCAGGCCGACTTCAGACACACCGTTGACGGCGGCCGTGAGCGGCGGATCGCCATTCTTGCGGTGGACGTAGATGGCTTCACCGACGATAATGGCATCGTCCACGATGATACCCAACACCATGATCAGGCTGAACAGGGAGATCATGTTGATGGTGCCGCCAATGGCATAGAGGAGGGCCATAGCGCCGGCCAAGGAAATTGGAATGCCCATGGCCACCCAGAAACTCAGCCGAAGATCCAGGAAAACCCAGAGCATGATGAACACCAAACACAACCCGGCGATACCGTTTCGGGTAAGGAGCGATATGCGGTCCTGAATCATCTGGGACCGGTTGCTCCAAAGGGATATGTGGACACCCTCCGGAAGCGTGGGGCCTTTTTCCACCAGGTACTTCTTCACGGCATCCGCAATGGCGATGGCATCCTCTTCCTGCGTCTTGAAGACGCCCAGCATGACCGCTGGTTCGCCGTTGAAGTTCGCCTTGATGGGATCCTCGGTGAAGCCGTCGCGTATGTCGGCGACCCGGTCCAGCGTAATGATGTCGCCGTTGGGCCGCGCGAGCACGACGATCTTCGCGAAGTCTTCGCCCGTGTAACTACGGCCGATGGTTCGCAGGCGGATCTCCTCGCCCTGGGTGCGGATGGTGCCTGCCGAGAGGTTCATGCTGCCGCGGCGAACTGCGGTCGCGACTTCCGAGAAAGACAGACCGTACTCGCGCAGGCGTTCCTCAGAAACCTCAATCGAAATCTCGTAGTCCCGCGTGCCGAATACGGTAACCTGGGAAAGGCCGGGAAGCTGCTGCAGTTCGTCCTTGACGCGTTCGGCCCACTCCTTCATCACGCGTTCGCTCTGGTTGCCCCAAAGCGCGAGGTAGACCACTTCGTTGCGCAGCGTCAGTTGGGACAGGATAGGTTTCTCGGCGTCAACGGGAAACGTGGAGATGGAATCGACGGCATTCCGGACCCGGTCGTAGACTTCGTCGACGGGATAGTCTTCCCGGACCTCAATGACCGCGCGTCCGATGTTTTCAGCGGAGACGGTCGTGTACCGTTTGATGCCTTCGAGACTGTCGACCTCCTCCTCGATCTTGCGGCAGATCCCCTCCTCCACTTCTTCGGGATCGGCGCCAGGATAGAGGACCTCGACGAAGATCGTTTCCACCGAAAACTCGGGGAAGAACTCGCGCACCATCAACTTCGACGAAATCGCGCCGGTCAGAATAATGATGACCAGCACGACGTTGGCGAAAACCGAATTGCTGATGAGGCGTCGGATGAGCGTCTTCACTACGCGGCATCCTCCGCGATTGGGCCGGTATCCGTTGGTGCTTCGCCGTCCATTTCAAGTTCAAGCTTGGTATTCTCGAGGGGATTGGTCAAGCGCGTCGTGACCACGATATCTCCGGGATTCAACCCACCGGTGACGCAGGCGTATTCGCCTGTGCGATGGGACACGGTCACCGGAACAGTGCGAAGTCTGCCGTCCACAGACGCGTGTACCGTCTCTTCAAAGGAAACGGCGCTGTTTGGAAGCCTGTATGCGTTCCGCACGACCTGGCCAGGGATTTCCACGGAACAGAACATCCCCTCGACAAGGGGAAGACCCTCCTCGTCGGTCGATACGGCGCGGGCGCCCTCGACGCGAACCGCGACGGTCAACGTGCGGGTTTCCGGTTCGAATCTTTCGACACGATCAAGAACGCCCTCCCAGCTATGCCCTTGCGGATCTTCCGTCCAACGAATCATGCAGGTGACGGGGCGTAGTTTGCTGAACCAGGCAACGCCGGAGGAGGAGGCGTTCTGCCCGTCAAACTGCAGCCAGCGGCGCGCCTCACGGCTGTCCAACGGCACGGAGATCTCCAGCACGGAATCGTCGGCCAGCTCCAGCGCCGGACCGCTTATCCCGACGCCGGTTGGACCCACGAGTTGCCCCACTTCCAGGTTTACCGATTTGACGCGCGCGTCGAAGGGCGCGACCACTTTCGTGCGCGCCAGGTCGATTTGCGCGTTGTCGAGGTTCGCCTTCGCGGAGGCGAGCGCGCTGCGGGCTTCTTCGATGCGCAGCGGGTACAGGTTCACGGCCTGATCCAGAAGGTCGTACGCGTCTTGTGCCGCGTTCCATGCCTGTTCGGCGGTATCCACTCCTGACTGCGTTCCCACCTGGTCCTCGTCCATCAGTCTGTGCCGCCGTTCGTACTCCGACTTGGCCAAGTCGCGTGTTCGCTCGAGCGTGGCCAGGCGTTCCTGGTCCGTGGTGGATTGCTTCTGAAGGCGGGAGAGCGCGGCCTCCGCCTGCGCGACAGCGGCCTGGGCTTCCTGGACCCGCGCTTCGTAGGTTTGAGGATCAATGCGAAACAGGGTTTCCCCTTCGGGAATCAGAAGTCCGACTTCGAGGTTGGGGTGGATTTCGACGATTCGCCCGCTGACCTCAGGCGTGATGGTCACGGTATTCAGCGTTTGCACTTCGCCAAAACCGGTGACGGTTACCGGAACGTCCGCCGGTTGCACGCGCGTTGCTTCCACCCGAAGCATCCGTTCGGCCGTCTTCGCTTGTGCGGGCGGCTTGCGAAAGCTTGCCAGGATTGCCTTACCCGTAAAACCGAGCAACACGATCAGGACACAGCCGAAAATCGATACGATGATGCTTTTGCTTACACGATTCATTCGTCTTACGCTTCCTGCGCGGCGGACTCGCTGGCGCCCCGCCCCTGTTCCTCGCTCAACACTTCCCGGATACGGGCATAAACATCGCACCACATCTGCGCATGCTCGGGTCCAATTCCCTTGAGAATATCCACGAAGGACTCAAGAATATGTCTTTCCAACGCCTCAAGCGTATGCTCACCAGCCGGGGCCACTCGAACGACGACTTCCCGGCGATCCACGCGGCTTTGCTCACGGGTGGCGACGCCCATTTCCACGAGCCGTTCCACCATGGCGGATGCGGACGGCGCAGACACGTAGAGCGATTCCGCCAAGTCCTTAATCGTTGCACCCCCCAATTCGCGGATCTTGTGCAACATGTGCATTTGCGGGATGGTTAAGTCTTGGGCGTCTGCGCCTTTATCCATACTGCCATTGGTGCCGGAGTGGCGCGCGCACATTCGCGCTTGAAGCATTCGGACGGTGTCGAAGAGATACCGCGCCTGTTCGATGACATCAGCATTCATGGGGAGCGAATCCAGTTGGAGTGAAAATAGTTAGACAAGCAAACTATATCGAAACGATATTGTTTGTCAACCTATACTTCTGTTTTGCCAAACCCAAATTCAGCAGACCTTGCGTCGCAAACACCTAAATTTCAATACTTTACAAAAATGACGCAACCCTTCCCAGAAATCGCGCCCATAACACCGAGTACTCCCTCAATCTCCACATATTTCCCCTCTTCGATGCCGACGCCTATTCGAAGGTTGATTTGCTGGCCTTGGGCGACATGACCGGGGTCCTGATGGAGGTGGTGGAACTCCTCACGTCTGATGTTACGATTGGTCGCCTCCGCAGTCGATCGGCTCCCTGCATGAGCTAGTCGGGTTGAATGCGGTAAGAAACGCGGGCTACCATGACCAGGTCATCGCCATACTCCGGTATTTGCGAGTTCAACGTGAACACCATCACGCTACGGGCCGAACGCATCGAACAAGCCCCCGAGAATCTCTCCGACTTCGTGGACGAGATCGGTTCGGGGCTGGCCGCGTTATATGGGACTGAAGCGGGCACCAATTACCGCCGCATCGCTCCGCCTGCGCTTCGAGCGTCGTTGTCGTACCCTTCCGTGCGAATGGTGGGTGTCGTGCAGGAGTCCGCAGGACCCGAACGGAAGCCGGGGCCTTGCACCGCCATGGCTGTTGCAGTCAATCGGCTAGGAATTGCACAGATTTCGCTGATTCACGTATTGCGGTGCGCAGTGGGGCTCGACCAGGAGTCCGTGTTGATTCGGCGCATGGTCGATTTGCTCCGCGAGGAAGGCGTGGACGGGATTATCTGCGAAGCGGTGCCGATGTCGCCCCTGGATCTCGACCGGCCGTTCGGTGATTTGGGATTCCAGCGAATTGCACGAGTCTTGATGATCGCCCCGCTTTCGGAGAACGGCCTGGCAAGGCCCGTGTTGCGCGAGAGCCGGCCATTGACTCATGAAGACGTCCCGGCGTTCGCCGAGGCCATTGTGGCGACGTATCACGACCATCCGGGGTTTGCGCTCCACGCGGAAGTCCGCACGCTCGAAGGGGCGTACGCGTTTCTGGAGAGTGCGCTATCCGGCGGGTTCGGGGCGACACGGCCGGCTTTTAGCCGGGTAGTGGAACGAGACGGACGGATCGTGGCGGGACTTGTGGGAAGCGAAGTGGCCCCGCGCGTCGGGTTCGTGTTGCAGCTTGTGGTTGTGCCGGAACGGCAGAACCGGGGACTAGGCTCGCTACTCATACGCGAAGCCGCCCAGAGTTTTCATGAAGCCGGGTACTGCGATCTGGCGCTGGGCGTTACCGCGGACAATCCCGCGCGTCGGCTGTATGAGCGCCTTGGGTTTCGGTCGCACCGGGATGTGAACGCATACGTCTGGTGGAAGAACGCCGGGTGACAGGGTTTCCCGACGCATCGGAATTGTATACTGTGTAGCGATGTTGACGTTCGTAACGTCCCCGAGGAGCTTAATCGTATGACTTCACGCATGGTGTCTTGGAGCCTGGCTCTTTTAGCCGCGGTGGCGGCCAATAGCGAAACGGGAGTTTTTCCGCCGGAACTCAGCCATCTCGACGCCCTCGTGAACGACGAAGCGAAGCTCGTTGAGGCGGCGCGGCAATACGACGTGTTGCAGCAGGCCTTGATCGCATGGGACGAGGAACTTGCCGCGGAAGCGGCAATGGGCGGCGACCAGGCCGAGGCGGACCGGCGGATGGAGATGGCGAACCAGCGTCGGGACCTCCTGGACAAGATGTACTCGAAGGTGCTGGAGCACTATTCCAAGAACGCGCGGGCATTAAACTACTACGGCGAGTTTCTCTATGACCACCGTGGCGAAACGGCGGGCGCCTTGCGGTTGTGGCTGCTTTCGGCCGCGGAGGATTCGACGCTGAGCCTGCCGCACAACAATCTCGCCATTCACTACACCCACACGGGCAATTATGAGCGGGGACTTGCCGAGTACGAAAAGGCCCTGGAACTGGAACCGGACAACGCGGACTTTCTCTTCAACCTGGCCCAGATGTATTTGATCAACTGGCCGCAGATTAAGGAAATCAAGAAGTGGGACGATGCCAAGGTTTTTAAAGAAGCGATGAAGCTTTCCAAGGAAGCTGCCGAACTTCGTCCGACGGATTACCAGTTGCAGCAGGATTACGCCGTGAATTTCTTTGCCGCGGAACGGTTCAATATCGAGCCGGACTGGAAAGAAGCCGCGGAGGCTTGGGAGGAAGCGCGGAAACGGGCAACTGACTTGCCTAACGTGTTCTTCTCTTGGCTCAATGAGGCGCGCGCGTGGCTCGAGGTGCCCGAGTACGAGAAGGCGATCACCTGCCTGGAAGAAGCGCTCAAGATCATGCCGTATAGCGATCCGGCGAAAGCACTGTTGGATCGGGCCAAAGCAGGGATGGCGGAGAAACCGTCTTCCTCGTGAGTGAACCTGCAGCAAACACCCGTGCCGAGGAAGCGCCGGTTCGCAAGAAGCATTCGCCCGCGCGGCTTGTCTCTTACATTGCGTTCCTCATATTCGCCGCGATTGTGATCTACGCGTTCGCCGTTGTCGGCGTGACGCCATTCAAGGTCCCTACCGGGTCGATGATCCCCACACTGCTGCCGGGCGATTTTCTGTTTTCCATGCCCCAGGATACCTACCACCGAGGCGATTTGATCGTACTGGAAGATCCGCTGACCCCGGGCGGCTATCTCGTCAAGCGGATTGCCGGTGTCGGAGGCGACACGGTTTCGGCGGAGAATGGATACCTCGCCATTAATGGGAAATACGCGTCGGAACCCTACCTGCGCGAACCGATGATGTACGAGATGCCGCCGCGCACTGTGCCCGAGGGCGAGATCTTCGTGTTGGGTGACAACCGGAACGAAAGCGATGACGCGAGCCGATGGCTCATCGATCCGGAGACTGGCAATGCAGTGGAAACCCAACAGACCGGAACTGATTTGGTGGACGGAAAGACGTGGAAAAGGACCGTGCCGCTGGAAACGGTGGTGGGCAAGGTCGTGTACATTTATCTTCCCTTCGATCGGATGGGCCCCGTTGCGTCCTACCCGCTAACCAACGTGGACGGCGACTGACGCGAACCAATGGGCGAAGCGGGGTTTGCCTCGAATCGGTGTAATCTGTCACGCTATACGGTGCGCGCGGTTTCCGGAGGCTATTTTGCGCGCAAACCAGCACGGCGATGTGTCTTGCAACAACTGACAAGCAAACGATGACCAGTCATTACTATCAAGAATCTTCGGGATTCTCCTTCGCGTCGCGCGGTCGTATCACTTACGCGACCCAGCGGCTGATCCTGGCCAATGTCATCGTGTTTGGAATACAGCTCATTCTTCATATTCCCTTCGGTCGGGGACAACTTCTTCCGGACAGTTACGCGACGAACTACCTGATGTTCCATCCCGACCACCTGATGCAGGGTTTCATTTGGCAACCGTTTACGTATATGTTCTTGCATGCGGGGCTGCTTCATCTGTTTACGAACATGCTCGGGCTTTTTTTCTTTGGACCGGACGTCGAGCGGGTGCTGAGTACGAGGCAGTTTTTCCGTTTTTACTTTTTGTGCGGTGCGCTTGGCGTGTTGGCCGGGCTTGTGCCTTATTTTCTCAATGGCTCCACCACCCCGATTATCGGTGCGAGTGGAGCGACGCTCGGTGTCTTGGTAGCGTTTGCCATCGCGTTTCCCGATCGCGAGATTATCCTGTTTCCGTTGCCCTTTCCGATTAACGCACGCGTCATCGTGATCGTTTTCGTCGTTCTCAACTTGCTCGACGCGACGCGGACAGGATCGAACGTGTCGGTATCGACGCATCTTGGCGGAATGACGGTCGCCTATGTGTATATGAAGCTTGCGCCGCGTATCCGCGACTGGGGCGATTCGATGCTAAAACGGCGTCCGCGCCCCAAGAACAAGGTGGACGCGGTGGGGGAAGCGGTGGATAATATTTTCAAATTCGAGGACGAACGGCGGCGGCGCAAATAGGCGCAGCGGAAACGGGTATTACTGCGCCCAAAGCCGGCGCCGGCGAGTGGATACATGACGGGTCTACATGAACTGATCTTCCTCATGCTCATCGTTGCGGTATTGAGCATGACCGGCCTTTGGCCGCAGATCATTCGCGGCATCCGGCAACTGCGCGGGGAACGCGTGGAAGACGACACGCCGCCGCCCTCCGACCGCGAAGTCGATCTCTGCTATAAGCTGCTGGGGCTTTCCCCGTCGTCAAGTTGGGACCAGGTAGAGAAGGCGTACCGTGCCAAGGCAAAACTGCACCACCCGGATCATGGCGGGGACGACGATACGATGCGGGCATTGAATGAAGCGTACGCCCTACTGAAGCGGATGAAGAAGAGCTCTCCGCGACGGCAATAGGAAGAGTGGGAACTCAGGGTTCCTTGCGCACGTGGGACCAGGCCTGCTCTTCCGCTTGAATCGTGAGAGAACGGGCGAATCGTATGACCGCGTCATCCACGGGTCCGTAAATCACGAACATGCGGTCGAGATTGGTAATCTCGAATACCTTTGCAATGTCCTTGTTCAATCCGCACAGACGCAGCCCTCCGCCAACATCCTTGCAGGCCTGATTGATGCGCAGCAACTCCGTAAGCACGGCGCTGGACAGGTACTCCACGGACTGGAAGTCCAACAAGAGGTTGAGTTCGGGATGGGCCAACACATGGTCCACCACTTCCTTTCCGAACTGGGTGACGTTGACAGCATCCAAGACGCTACCGGCCTGGATCTTGCCAACCGTAATCACACCGCGTTCCGTGAACTCTATCAAGGACCCGTCACTCATGCCGGACTCCTTCTTTGCATAGGGCATTGCGTCGCATCTTCATTTCCAAACAGTTCGCTTCGTGGTTGTAGGACACGTCGTCCATACAATACCGCATCAGACACACCCCACGTCCGTTGAGCTGGTCCAGATCCGGCAATTCGACGTCCTCCGGACAGAATCCCGCACCCTCATCATACACGCGGATGTGGCAGAATTCCCCTTCCTCGTCCATTTCAATGCGCACCTTGCGGCAGGCGTCGCACTTGTTACCGTGCGTGATGGCGTTGACCAGCGCTTCCTCTAAGCACAATTGCGCGTAGAATTTCTGGCCTGCCTCGACCCAGCCGCGTTCGACCAGCGATGCGAGGGCGCTGCGCAAGGTTTCGCTCAACGCGTCCATCGTGCTGTCGAACTCTTTTACGAAAAATGGCTTCGGCACGAATAGTCCTCAGCGGTTCACCGTCCGAGTTTCTCCGTAGTAAGGATACCACAAGGTGAGATAGCCGCAAAATGCGTATTTTTCTCAAGAGTGATCCATGAACGGTTACCTGGTAGTAACGGTCAGGCGCCCTTCCTGCCAGATCCCGTTGACTTGAGACGTGTAGCGCAGTTCCCGAATGTTCTCCCAAGCCGTCTCCGCCACTTCGGCACTTGCGGGGTCAACGGTCTGCCGGGCCTCCAGTTCAGGAAGGACTACCTTCCCCAGTGCGTCCGGATCGACGACCAGTGCGGTAAATAACTGGCCGTCAGGCCGCAAAGCCGGGTCAAGGTGTGTGACCCATTGCGTCTGGCCGCCTTGGGTGCGGATATCAATCAGCGTCTTCAACCGGGCCAAATCCGTGGAAAGCACCAAGGTGTTTTCGGGCAGGGCGTAGGTCATTCCATCGCCTGTCGGCACCGGTATGGGAAGCACACAGATGTCGACGCCGTTGTACGTTTCACTCACGATAGGCATGAGCCCGGCGGCGCGAAGCTGGGCGCGCGCCCGCTCGCCATCGGAAACGTCGGCCAGCAGCATGAGCTTGGCTTTTCCCGCGGCATCGCCGGCGACGGCGAGCGTCATGTCGCCTTGCAGGAGTTGCAGCGTTTCGCCGAGAGAATTCTGCATCGATGCGAATGGGGTATCGGCGGGGGCGTCATTGGCGAGGGCATTTTGCAGGGCATTCAATACCATCTCGCGCAGAGTGCCGTCGAAACGCCACGACAGCACGGCAACCGAATCTTCCGGAAGGTAGCCGAGATGGGTCAGGCCACGAGTAGGGCCGCGAAGTTCGGCGATGGCAGGGTACTTCTCACGGTCGAGACGGGCGAGAACATCCAGTTTCGAATCTGTCACGCGATAGATGCAGATGAGCGGATCTTGCCCTTCAATGAGCGTCCGCAAACTATCCAATACTTCCGTCGCAGCGCCGGCGACGGTGTCGGGGAGTTCTGACGCGGCCTCGTTTTGATCGTAGCGGGAAGCGGCATCAAGGCGGTCGAGCCGGGTGATCTGGATTAGGGTATCAGTGGGGTCGGCTGGACAGTCTGCTGAACCGTAGCGAATGGGGGTTGGACGACTAACACAGTCCACAATTCCCGCGACGATCGTGTCCGCCCCAAAAACGAGCAAGTCGTCGTGGAAGAAGTAGGCCCATTTCTCGCCACGCTTGGAGTGAACGATGATACCGTCGATCTCTACTTCGTCGGGATTGGAGGCCGAATCCCCGAGCCATTTCTGCACGGACTGCTCGGCAATCTCCGAGTCCAACACGTAAACGGCGAGGGCGGCGGATTCCAGGAAATCCTCATCGGGGATAGAGGGAAGGGCCTCCCAACCCTCCGCGCCCGGGTCCGGTCTCGCGATGTCTGAGTCGCGGTCACGAACCATCTGGGATGGGTGATCCGCCCTAACGAACAGCGCCATAGGCCGCTCCGAATCGAAGCCTTTTTCGAAGGCGATGTCGTCGAGGGTTCGCGCGTTGGGGACCTGCAACACCTGACCCAGTTGTTGGACGATGACGGCGATCTCGGCTTCCATGTTGATGGATTTTGGAGAGGCACGAACGAGGAAGGCCTCGGCGCGATCCTCGAGGTCTCGAATTGATGGCGTCGCGACTGCGGTGACCGCGGATTCCGGCATGAGTTCGAGCAGGTCCACCACCGGGGGACGGCCGTCTTTGCGAGCTTGCTGCGAATCATCCTTCTCGCCGCCGCATCCGGCCAGAGCACACAGGATACCGGCGGCCAGGGGTGCGACGAACGGGAACGCACATGCACGTGAATTCAAGAGCATGGAACCTCCTCGGCGAATGGCCGGCGTGTCATTTGGGCCGGTAGTCGGGACATTTTACCGCATTCGGGCGCTGGGGATGCAGGCATGCGGACGGATGATCGTAGCGGCAGTTGTCGCAGAGGAACTCGGACGGACAACGCACGCGCAACCACCATTGCTTGAGTTTATCCGAAAACGATTCGCCCGGTTTCGGGGGAACGGTGCTCATCGTTTGCTCCTGAATTGGGTCCGGTACTGCGCGGGGGAGACGCCTTCGAACTTGCGAAAGAGTTTGCTGAAATTGCTGGCGTCGTCGATCCCGACCCGGCGCGCGACGTCCTGGATGCTGAGGCGTGTCCGTCGCAGCAGATCTTTCGCCATGTCGATTCGAAGGCGTCCCACATATTGCGAATAGGACAAACCGAACTTGCGTTGCAGTTGATGGGTAATGGCAGTGGGATGTCGTCCGAGACGCTGGGCGACTTCGTTCAATTGTACTGATTCCGGCAATTTGTCCATCACGATGCGGTTCAACTCTGCGAGGGCGCCGTCGGTAGTCGCCCGCGCGGTGCGGCGCAGGACGATCGCCAGCAGGGCCATGGCGCCGGTGACGAGTTCGGAATCCGTTCGCGCCTGACGGACGGCAGCGAGGAACGCGGGAAACTCTTCCCAGGAATCGGAGGTTTCCAGCCCGGCGCGTTCCGCGGCTTCCAACGTAGCGCCCACGACGGCGATGGTGCGCGCGCGCCTGACGGCGAGGACCTCGCCCTGATTGGTTACATCCAACACGGATGAACGCAGCAGAGTCCGGGCCTGGCTCTGATTCCCGGCTGCCAATGCGGCCGCGATTTCGGCGCCACGGTATGGCGACGTGTCGGGCGTGCGGCCTTTGGCCCGGCGCACGGTTCGCCGGCGCGGAGAGTCGGTTTCGTCGACCGCGTCCGGGCTGGTGACCGCCGCATCCTGTTCGCGGTTCCAGAGTTCCGTCAGGGTTTCGGTCACCCATTCGGCAATGGCCGGGACCGCCGCCGCGGACACCAGCGCGATATCGGTCACCGGTACTGGAAGGAAAGGAAGCTCCTTATCCCCCAGGGCGCGAAGCCCTCTCATGGCATCGTCCGCGAGGGTTTCGGGGGCCTCGGAAGGACAGAACGGGCCAAGCGTAATCACCAAGCCGCGAGTATCGTTGTCGAATGCCGGACTCGACACGCACGCAAATCCCATGTGGCAAAGAAAAGGCGCGGGTTTACCCGTTTGAATCGCCTGTTTGGAAGCGGGCAACCGGGATTTCAGGCAAGTCGCGATACCATCGGGAAGCTCGCTCACGTAACGGCACAGAGCGCAGCCGCCGATTCCGCCAAAGGGTGGCCGCTCCTCCTCCCCGTCCACGAAATGAACGGAGATGGGCGTACACGCAGCTTCAGAGGCCCGCTTCAGGACGCGGTGGACGGCGTCTGACCGGAAGAAGGCCGCGGGGTTCATGGCGGGCCCAGACTGAAGAATTCGGTGGGCCGGTCCTGTGCGGCGGAGACCAACCGGACCGGACGGTCGCGAAGGACCTGTCCAGCCATGCTGAGCGCGAGATCGTGGGTATTGTTCTCCGCGCTAATATGCACCAGGACGACCACACGAAGGGCATCATGGAGCACATGGGCCAGCAGGGAGCACATGGTGGAGTTGGAGAGGTGGCCCTGGCGGCCGCGGATGCGCTGCTGGACCATGGGCGGATAGGGCCCGCGGCGAAGCAGGTTCGGACAGTAGTTGGATTCCAGAATCAGGCCATGGGAACCGGCAAGCCGACGCCGGACCAGCTCCGAGGGATGCCCCATATCCGCGGCGATCCCAAGCTTCAGTCCCTCGTACTCCACGATGTAGCTGACCGGATCGGCGGCGTCGTGGGAGACGCTGAAGCTGCCCACGCTGAGGCCATTCAGCACGGTTTCCTCCCCCGCTTCGACGAATCGAACTGTGGGAATGGCGCCGACGGTCTGGGGCAGGGCCGCAAAGGTGTCTTTGGTCATGTAGACGGGAACATCGATTTTGCGGGCGAGGATTCCGACGCCGGCGACATGGTCGGAATGCTCGTGGGTCACGAATACGGCCTTGAGGTTGTCGAGCGATTCTCCGATAGCGGCAGTTCGAAGCGCGAGTTGCTTAAAACTCAGGCCGTTATCGATAAGTATCTTGGAGTCACGCGTCGCGATCAGTACCGCGTTCCCGCTACTGCCGCTGCCGAGCAGGCAAAAGCGCATGACGATTGGCCTCCAACCCAAGCCCTTGGAGAATCCGGCAACCGTTTGGCTGTCCGGCTCCCGGGGCGTAACCCCCACAATCCCTTGGGGTTCCTCCATCTGCCGCAACGTTCGCGCAAGATGTGCGCACTAACGTTAACTTATTGTACTGTACGAAATTATAGCCACAGTCCTGCACCGGTTCAATTGACAGGTTCCGGATTGTGGAGTATAATGGCACGTGACTTGCTTGCAGGGAAAGGGTTTAGCGCTATGATGCATATGGAGCACCGGTTGGCTCAGACGCAAACGCAGCGTCTGATGCTGACCCAGAAGATGCAGCAAGCGATTCATATACTCCAGTTGTCGGGAATTGAGCTCGAGCAGTACGTCCAACAAGAATTGGAAACCAACCCGGTCCTGGACCAGCTTCAGAAGGAAGCCAAACCGGAACCGGAGGCCAAATCCGAAGCCACCACGACCTCGGATGGGGCCAGCGTAGACGACAGTTCGTTCAATCTCGACGACTACGCCAGTATGTGGACCGACTTTCGCCGCGAGGGTACGGATTTCTCCCGGAATCCGGATCTGGCCCAGCAACGGGACTACTACCAGAATTCCATCACGAAAGAAGAGTCCTTCACGTCCATGCTGCTGACCCAGCTTCGGCTGGCGGCACCGGACGAGAAGTCCTACGAGATTGGCGAGCACATCATCGGCGATATCGACTCGAAGGGGTATTTCACGGGCGATATCGACGATATCGCTCAAACCCTGAACGTAACGCCGGCCGAGGTGGAGCGGGTCCTGTACCGGGTGCAGCGATTCGAGCCGACAGGGGTCGGGGCGCGGGATATCATCGAATGCCTGCTGTTGCAGATCAATGTGGAGTATCCCGACGAACAGGAACTGAAGACCCTCGTTTCCGAACATCTCGAGGCGCTGGAGCACCGGCAAATCCCGAAGATCGCCAAGGCGATGAACATCACGCCGGAGCGGGTGGAAGAACTGAAGGAGATGTTGTCGACGCTCGATCCGTGGCCTGGATTGGAGTACTCGTCGGACCCGCCGCAGTACGTGACGCCAGACGTAATCGTGGAGAAGATCGACGAGGAGTACGTGGTCTACCTCTCCGACGAGAGCGTGCCGGAACTGCGCATCAACGGCGACTACCGGAAGATGATGCAAAACGGCCGTGTCACGAAGGACGAGAAACAGTACCTCCGCGACAAGGTGGAGTCGGCGCGGTGGCTGATCCGCAATATTCAACAACGACAACAGACCATCCTGCGCATTGCCAGCGCGATCGTGGAAGTGCAGGAAGAGTTTTTCGACAAAGGTATCGAAGCGATCAAGCCGCTGACCTTGCAGGAGATCGCCGATAAGGTGGGCGTGCACGAAGCGACCGTAAGCCGCACGACGCGCGGGAAATACATGCAAACGCCGCAAGGGCTCTTCGAAATGAAGTTCTTCTTCTCGCCGGGTCTCAAGCGGGACAGCGGCGACGCGCAATCGTCAAAAAGCGTGCAGTCGGTGATCAAGAAGATCATCGAAGAAGAGGACAAGTCCAAACCGCTTAGCGATCAGAAGATTGCCGACATACTGAAGAAGCAGGGCATCAACATCGCGCGCCGCACGGTCACCAAGTACCGCGAAGGGATGGGGATTCTGTCCACCACGATGCGGCGCTCGTATCAGGACGCCTGACGCCGGGAGGCGCTTCTCATGAGTTCACACTTTGACGACGTAGCATCCCAAGCGTTGAAGTTGCCCGTCCGGGATCGCGTTCGATTGGCCCAGACGCTGACTTCCAGTATTGAGCAAGACATCGATGACGGTGCGGACGACGAAGCCTTGTGGATTGCTGAGGCGCAGCGTCGGTTGGACGAGATGCGTGAGGGTAAAGTCGAAGAAATTGACGCTGCAGATGCATTCGCGCGAGCCCGCAAACACATTCGCGAATGATCGTTCGATTTCATCCCAAGGCACTGCAAGAAATGATGGAAGCCGCTAGGTATTATGAAAACCGTGCGTTTGGCTTGGGTGAAGATTTCCTGGCGGCAATTGAGAGTCTTCTTCAGTGAATCGTTCTTCATCCCGCAGCCGGCTACTCAGCCGCTCCTGACGTCCGAAAACGTAACGTTGCAGGTTTTCCCTTCACTATTCTCTACCAAATTGAAGAGCGTAAGATTCGAGTTGTTGCCATAATGCACCAGCACCGGAAGCCGGGGTATTGGCTGGACCGCATAGAAGAGTGAATCACGTCACAAGACGCTAACCTTTCCCTCGAACTACAATATATGCCTTGCTTGCGATGGTATTCTCGTGAATCTGCAACGTCGGCATCTTCGTGGCGATGCCAGCTTCGGGGCCGCCGTCGAGATTGATCGCGCGGTCGACGGTTGGGTATTCGGCGAGGATGTATTGCGACAGGGCGTGCAGGGTCGTCTTGCTGTGGTACAGAAAAACGAAGGAGCCGTCGTTCAGTTGAAGGATCGCGGAGCGGTCGGCGACTTTGCCGTCGTCGCTTCGGATGCCGGGTTTGCCGCCGGGGTCGACGAGCATGGGGCCGCACTGAAATACCGACGCGTATTGGTCGGGGTCAGCTTCCTTGAAGTGGATTGAAAGACGACCGTCCTTGTCGATGCAGACCCAGCCGGAGAGTCCCGGTGATGGGTGATCGACGATCACTTCACCGTCGACTTTATAGTACCCCACTGCGCGAAAGTTCTCGTCGAAGAATCCGCCGTTTATGGCACATACCGCATCGGATACACGAAAAGCAGTCGTTACCGTCATGTGTTCCGTGCGGGAGGGGTTGTCGACGAGTTGAAACTGGTATTCCCCATTCGATAATGGGACTGCAACAACATCCGGACCGGGTGCGACCGGGGACTGCGCAGCGGCAATGACAACAACCGCCAGTAACATGCACTTCAAATACATCTTTTGTAGGTTCCAATATCCAACATGACGAATTTAAACAGGTTCTAAAGGTTGCCAATTCGGGTTGTGGGATTCTTCACTAATCTACCGACGGGATGCAACCCGCTACCATAAGGCACCTAACTCTTTCGTCTATCTTGCCTATTGCCAAAATCGGGGGTAGCGTGCTATAACATACGCGTATTGGGAGCCGTGGTGTGCTCCCGGTGTTCCTGACTCTTGGATGACGATTGCTACCAATGATCCTGCTTGACGCCTCACCTGCCGCTTCTTGCTCTTCCTTGGTCCCTTCGCACCCCCAGATGTCTTGAACCATATCCATTGGTGAAACGAAGTAGATTAAGCAGAAGGATCCCGTGATGAACATTTATGTGGGTAACTTGTCGTACAACGCAACAGAGGATGAGCTGAAGCAAGCATTCGAAGTCTACGGTCGCGTTGATTCCGCACGAATCATTGTCGACAAGTACACCGACCAGTCCAAGGGATTTGGTTTTGTAGAAATGCCGGACAACAGCGAAGCCCAGGCGGCGATCAGCGGTCTGGATGGAAAAGAAATGGGCGGCCGCCCCTTGCGCGTCAACGAAGCGCGTCCGAAAACGGAAGGCGGCGGACGCGGCGGCGACCGCGACCGTGGCGGACGCGGCGGGCGCTCCTGGTAACTCGATTCAATACCCCCCACGACGGCCGCAGGAGTCAAGGCAGGTAACGCGGTAGTCGATTCAGAGATTCGATAGTAGAACCGGCGATCTTCGGATTGCCGGTTTTACTTTTTGGATTCGAAGAACTCGAAGGCGAGGATGTTGTCGAGGTAGACGCCGTCGAATCCGGCGTCGAGCACTCGTTTCATATAGGTGGCGTCGTCACCGAAAATGATGTCTTTCCAATCCGCTTTCCAGTAATGAACCCAGTACTCGTCCGGGTAGCCTTCGTATTCATCGTCGACCCAGGACGGATCACCGGTGTCCCAGTTTTCATCCCAGTAATAGCGCCAAGTTTCCGCGGCGCCGATGTTCACGTAGGCGATGACGAGGCGGGTGCCGCCGTTGGCCTTGGCGCGAATCGCGTCGATCTGACTCGACGTGAAGGCGGTTCCGTTGTGGAAGGGGTCCATGATGAGGACGTCGTAGTTTGTCGCCTGGACAGCGCTAACGAACGCCGCGCGGGTGCCGAAGGGTCCACTGTCGATGACGTAAAGGAAATTCGCGGCATCCGGCAACACGGTAACGTCACCGTCATTGACGCCGAACGGGGAAGCAGGAAACGCCGGAATCGTGTCCAGGTCGTAGCTAGGATTGGGCGCGGCGAAATGGATGTATCCACGGTTGGAAGCGCGGGCGAGTCCGTCCAGCACGAGGGCCGGCACGTTGCAGTAGTCGGTCACGAGCACTTCAATGCCCTCGGACTCGGCGCGATCCAGGAAGGCCGTATAGTAGTCGCGATCCCCGGATGCCGTTGCGGTGTTGTAGGCGTCCTGACCGTAGAAGGGGTGCTCCTGTCCGAGACCATCGAGAGTGAGCGTGTAGTCCGTGGACAGCGGGCCGTCGGGCTCGCCGTCGGTCGTGAGCAGTTCGGGACCGTTCTGGGCGATGACGAGGAAGTCGGGGTTGATACCGCGCGCGTATTCGGCGAGTTCGATTACGAAGTCGCGCATTTCGGCCCGGAAATCGGTTTCCGGATCGGGGTCGGGATCCGGATCGGGATCATTGGGCTGCGGGCACCCGGCCAAGATGGCGGCACTCGCGCATACCCAACCGAACCACCACCAGCGCAGGTGCCGTTTCATGTAGACAGACTCCCCTCCAGTGTAGCGAAAAGTTCGCTCGATACTTACAAGGGAACATCCCCCTAAATCCCCCTTCAAAGGGGGACTTCAATACCAGGGCTAGCGCGTGGACGCGGCGAGTTCGGCGGGGAGTTTGAAGTGGACGTTTTCCATCATGATCTCGCTCTCCACGACGTCGAGGGGTCCGCGATTGCGGAAATACTCGATGACGCCCTGAACGAGCAGTTCGGGAGCGGACGCGCCGGCCGTCAGGAGAATCGAATCCACACCTTCGAGCCATTCCTCTTCGATCATCTCGGCGGAACTGATGAGATAGGCGGGCTTGCCCTTGGCGTGGCAGATTTCCGCGAGGCGGTTCGAATTGGCACTTTCCCTATCACCCACGACGAGAACGAGGTCCACCTCCGGAGACAAGGCGTTCACCGCGGCCTGCCGGTTCGTAGTGGCGTAGCAAATGTCCGCCTTGGGGGGACCCTGAATATTGGGGAACTTTCGCCGGAGGGCCGCGATGACGCGTTCGCAGTCGTCGACACTGAGGGTGGTCTGGGTGATGTAGGACACCTGGTCCGGGTTAGGCACCTCCAGGGCTTCCACGTCGGATTCGTCGAGCACGAGCCGGATATGCTTGGGCGCCCAGCCCATGGTGCCGACTGTTTCGTCGTGGCCTTCCTCGCCAATGAGGATTACGGTGAAATCGCGGGCGGCGAAGCGGCGGGCTTCATTGTGAACCTTCTCGACGAGGGGGCAAGTCGCGTCGATGACCTCCATGTTGTACTTTTCGGCGTGGGCAAACCGTTCCGGGCTGACGCCGTGGGCGCTGAACAGGAGGTGGGCGCCAGCGGGCACATCGCTCAGGTCTTTAACAAAAATCGCGCCTTTGGCCTTCAAATCATTGACGACGTGCGCGTTATGAACGATGTCGTTCAGTACGTAGACTGGCGCGCCGTACCGTTCGAGCGCTTGCTCCACACACTTGATCGCCCGTTCGACTCCCGCACAAAAACCGCGCGGTTTGGCCAAAATGATACGCATCGTGCCTCCTGACGTGAATTCTAAAAGCATAAACCAACTTCAAGCGAAACACAAACGGGGTCAAGGCCTATTCCGGGGCCGAACTCGTGGAAGGGGCAGGATTTTTTGCGAATGCTGCCGTCGAGATGATACAATTCGCCCCAGCGTTTGCTTTGCGACAAAGGCGGGGAAAACCGTCCGTAGGATAGCTTCCCGCGCGACCATACACAGGAGATTTGGACCCATGCCACTTGTACCGATGCGACAGATCCTCGACGAGGCCGCCAAGGGCGGATACGGCGTTGGCGCGTTCAACGTCAACAATATGGAACAAATCCAGGCCATCATGGAGGCTGCCCGTGAGACCCAGAGCCCGGTCATCATTCAGGCCAGCCGCGGCGCCCTGAAATACAGCAAGATGATTTACCTGCGCAACCTGATCCAGGCTGCCGTTGAAGAGTGCCCGGAAATCCCGCTGGCCATGCACCTGGATCACGGCAACAGCCCCGCGACCTGTCAGGAAGCAATCGACCTGGGATTCACGTCCGTCATGATGGACGGGTCGCTGGCCGAGGACGGCAAAACGCCGAACAGCTACGAAAAGAATGTGGAAGTGACGCGCAAGGTCGTCGAGATGGCCCACGCGGTCGGCGTGACCGTTGAAGGCGAATTGGGCTGCCTGGGCGGTATCGAAGACGGCCATGGCGCAGGCATTGCGGCGGACGATACGGAACACCTGACCAATCCGGAAGAAGCCGAAGACTTCGTTGCGAAGACGGGCCTGGACGCATTGGCCGTTGCCATCGGCACGAGCCACGGCGCCTACAAATCCTTGCGCAAGGACCCGAAGACAGGCGAGATGCTGCCTCCGGCCTTGGCGATGGATCGCATTCACGAGATTCACAAGCGCATGCCGACTTGCCACATGGTCATGCACGGGTCTTCGAGCGTGCCGAAGGAACTGGTCGACATCATCAACCAGTACGGCGGTAAGATGCCCGGCACCTACGGCATCCCGGTGGAGCAGATCCAGGACGGCATCAAGCACGGCGTCCGCAAGATCAACGTGGACACGGATAGCCGTCTCGCCATGACGGGCGCGGTGCGCAAGGTGCTTTTCGAGACGCCGGAGAAGTTCGACCCGCGCGACTGGTTGAAGCCCGCGCGTGATGCCGCGTACGAAGTATATAAGGCACGCATGATCGCTTTCGGCCAGGCCGGTCACGCGAAGGATTACACGCCGATCACGATTGAAGACATGAAGGAAATCTACGCCAAGGGCGGCACGCTCGCCACGGCCTAGTTTTTCACGATTTACGTATCACCTTGGAGCGCCTCGGATTAGGTCCGGGGCGCTTTTCTATTGACGGAAGCTCGAGGCATTTTCGAAACTCCCGCGGCGTTACGGGGATCGTTGAGGTAGGCTGCGCGTCAACAGGAGGAAATCACAATGTTGGTAGCCACATCTCCACTCCGTTTTTCGGTACATCCCGCACGCAATGCCTTAATTGCTGCCGTGTTTGTTGCGGGCGCTGTCGCGGCGAATGGAGCGTCGGTGCAGTGTGAGCCCGAGATTGTGTCATTCTCGGGACTCGATGACGTCGCCACGATCAGGTTGTACGAGGGCGGTTCGCCGCTGCCGTCGAGCGCGTTGAGCGGAGCCCGTGCGATGATCGATGACAACAACTACAGCTACCAGTTCGTCATCGAACGGTCCGAGTCGGGACCCGCGCAACTGACGATTCGCCCGAACCCGGCGCACGTTCAGATCGGGACGTTCACGCTGCGCATCTCCACGGACAAGGGTCCGGCGGTTGCACAGATCAAGACACCCCTGGACGAACTTCCGGGCACGCTCGAGAACCGCGCGAAAGCACTTGGAATCAGCGAACAGCAACTCAAGGCAGAACTGAATCTGTTGCAGTCGGTGGAACGGGAACACGTCGGCGTGACGCTTCCAACGGCGTATCAGGAGGGACACGTCTTCGAGCTTCCCCTCGGGGAAGACCTGTCTCACAACTACGTCTGGTATGTGAACGGCGAGGTTGTGTCGTCCGGCAAGGGCCAAGGGACATTGCAGCACGTGTTCACTATGGTGGGTCCAAACAGTATTCAGTTTGAAGAGCGGAACGACGACGGTCTCGTGTCTGCGTGGCGCGGTACCTTGCAGGTGAATCCGACGCCGGCGGTGCCGTGGAAGGTGCCGGCCGATACGGAGTTCACGCTGGAAGGTCCCCCGGGGTTCAACGACTATACGTGGTTGGCCGATGGCAAACTCGCCGGTACCGGGCGGATTCTGCGCCATACGTTCGATCTCGTGGGAGACCACACGATTGAATGTCTCGCGAGAGAACCGGAGAATGGTGACGCGGCCGAGTACCGGCGGATGACGTGGGAAGTTGTCGCCGAGTAGACGGCTCAGGCATAAGCACGGAGGGTCCGGTTGAACCCACACCAGCATGTATTCCGTCGCGCGCTCGTTGCGCTGTGCGTGGCAGGAGCAATCTGCTCAGGCTGCGCCACGACGGGCGGACGGGCTGCGCAGCAAACGGATTTGGTGGAACTGGTCGAGGTCGTGCCGGATATTCTTCTCGATCTCCGCTATGCGACGGACAACAACTTCACCGGGGAGGTGGTGTATCCGGTGGCGCGCTGTTTTCTCGTGCGGGACGCCGCGTTGGCGTTACGAGACGCGCAGGCCGATCTGCGCCCGTTGGGTTACCGTCTGAAGGTCTTTGACGGGTACCGTCCCTTGTCCGTGCAACGGCGGTTCTGGGAAATCCTGCCGGACCCGCAGTACGTGGCCGATCCCCGAATCGGATCGCGGCACAATCGCGGATACGCCGTCGATCTTACCTTGGTGGATCTGGACGGGAACTCCGTCGCCATGCCGACGGAGTTTGACGACTTCACGGAGCGGGCTCATCGGGACTCGCTGGCGGCATCCGCCGAAGCCATCGGACATCGCGAGATCCTGGAGACCGTGATGGTCCGCCATGGGTTCATACCGTTTCCGACCGAGTGGTGGCACTTCGACTACCGGGGTTATGAGGACAAGCCGAACCTCGACATTCCGCTCGATGCAGTGAAATAAACCCGGGGCGAGTTTTGCTCGCCCCGGAAAAGGTAGCCGTCGATTTCGCTTGATACGTATCTACGCCTTAACCTTCGGATTCCTCCTTCGGCAAGCGTTTTTCCAATTCCTTTCCGAGTTCATCAGACATGGGATGCCCATGCCACGCAATTTTTCCCTCGGTATCAACCAGGAAGACGTGAGGAATTCCATCCTGGCCAAAGGCGGTCATGTAGTTCTCGATCATCGTGCCGTTCCCGTCAATGGCTACGGGGTAGACCATCTTATCGCCTTGCGATTTGACGAATTCGGCGACGTGATCGGCCTCCTCATTGGAAATGGCGACGACTTGCAGTCCGCGGTCCTTATACGTGTTGTAGAGGTCGTTCAGATGCGGGATGCTCTTGCGGCACGGGGGACACCACGTGGCCCAAAACTCAATCAGATGAACCTTCTTGCCGCTCGCACTATCCAACGCGACAGGACCACCCTGGACCCACTCGGTAACCGAAATCTCGGGTGCCGCGTCTCCAATTTTCCTCTTCTCCACGTCGCCTTGTGCGTAGCCGGCATTCACGACTGCACCCAACGCAATGACCGCGGCAAGCGCGGCAACGGCCAGGGGCATGGACTTCAACCTATTCATCATTGTGAGTATCTCCTTTTGTCTGCCGGCAAGGAACGATAACCGTTCCGGACTTCTTCTGGAAACACACCGGCATAGGGACAATGTTCCTGAACGCGCGCTGCGTTCGCGTTTCACGTATCGGAGATGTATTCACGAAACGAGAGGGTTCAATTCAGGCGGCTGAAACGGGACCCAAATGGTTACAGGGATTCGCTATCGCGAAGGCCGAGGCTCAGATAGATCTGACGGGTGGCGTCGGATTTGTTCAGCGTATAGAAGTGAATTCCGCGGACGCGGTGGTCGAGCAAATCGCGGCATTGTTCCGTAGCCCAGTGGATTCCGACGCGGCGGACGGCGTCGGGATCGTCGCCGCAGCGGTTCAAGGCGCGCAGCAATGCGGCAGGGAAACGGGAGCCGGCGGAGAGTTCGGCCATGCGTTTCATGCCGGCGGCGGTCGTGACGGGCATGATACCGGCCACGATGGGTACGCGAATACCGGATAATTCGCAGCGTTCGCAGAAATCGTAGAAATCGCGGTTATCGAAAAACAATTGGGTGCAGATGTAGTCGGCGCCTGCATCGACCTTGGCCTTGAGATGGTCCATTTCGATCAGGCGATTTGGCGTGTCGGGATGCCCTTCGGGAAAACCGGCCACGCCGATTCCGAAACCGCGGGGATCGGGATGGCTCTTCCGTTCGTTGAATCGCTGAATGAACCGCACGAGATCTGCGGCGTGGCGGAATGAGTCCTTTGTGCGGTCGTATCCGGCCAGGTCGCGGGGCGGGTCGCCCCCAAGCGCGAGGATGTTGCTTACGCCCGCCGCCGCATAGCGCTCCAGGATCTGCTGGATATCGTCTTCGGTATGACACACGCAGGTCAGATGGGGGATCGGGTCGAGGGAGGTGCTTTGTTGGATGCGGACGACCAGATCGTGGGTGAGTTCGCGTGTAGAACCACCCGCGCCGTAGGTTACCGAGACAAACGAGGGTTTGAGCGGTTCCAGGTCGGCTATGGTCGAGTACAGCGATTCCACGGATTGCGCGGTCTTCGGGGGGAAGAACTCGAACGAAAAGGTCGTGGCGCGGCTTTCGAATATATCGTTAATGTGCATAGGGTATTGTTTCCAGACAACGTGCGCCGATGGTACCGATGTTGATCGCTGGGCGTCAACCGGGTTGAGAGATCGTCTACAACGCGATTTCCTGTCGCGTTCGCGCGCTCAACACTTTCAGATCGTGGATATGGTAATCCGAGACGGACTCGATGGAGATTTCCCGGTCGAAGCGTTTGGATACGTCGTCAATCAGATCCTTGTTTTCCGTGCGCAACCGTCGGGCCACGTCGGGGTGAAGTTGCAAGATGATTCGCTTCTCTTTCGACTTACAGAAGAGGGCGTGCAACTTCCGGATGGTGTCGAAGGTCATGGTGGTGACGGATCGGACCATACCGCTGCCTTCGCAGTAGGGACAGGGTTGCGAAAGGGCTTTGACGAGATTGTGCTTGACGCGTTTACGCGTCATTTCGATCATGCCCAGTTCGCTGATCTCGGAGATAGTGGTTTTGGCGCGGTCGGCCTTGAGGCATTCCTGTAGTTTGCGGATCAGTTCTTTGCGGTTCTTCTCGTATTGCATGTCGATAAAGTCGATGACGATGATGCCGCCAAGATCGCGCAGTCTCACCTGGCGCGCGATTTCTTCGGCGGCGTCCAAGTTCGTTTTCAGCACGGTTTCTTCGAGGTGCTTGCTTCCGGTGAACCGGCCGGTGTTGACGTCGATTGCGACCAGGGCCTCGGTCTGGTCGATGCAGATATGACCGCCGCTCTTGAGGAACACCCGCCGGTGGAGGGCCTTTTCGATTTCGCGCTCGATATTGAACTTGTCAAAGATGGGGCGCTTGGCGTTGTAGAGCTTGACCCGCTTCTTGAGATTGGGCGCGAAGGTGTCGAGGAAGTCGAGGATGCGTTTGTACTCGACTTCGCTGTCGATGGTCAGCTTCTCGACGTCCTTCGTGAACATGTCGCGCACGACGCGCAGGATGGGATTCAAGTCTTCGTGCAGCAGGCTTGGCCCCTTCATCGTCTCCATCTTATCCTTGACGTCGGTCCAGACTTTCGTAAGGTATTTGATGTCGTCCTGAAAATCCGCCTTCTTCTTGTCCTCTCCCGCGGTGCGGAGGATCATGCCCACACCGGGGGGACGAATGGACTGAAGGGTTTTGCGGAGCCGTTCGCGTTCGCGATCGCTGCCGATCTTACGGGAAATCCCCAGGTGCTTGACGGTCGGCATGAGCACGATGTAGCGGCCAGGCAAGGTCACATAGTTGGTGAGCCGCACGCCCTTGGTCCCCAGGGTGTCTTTGCTGACCTGGACCATGATGTGCTGGTTTTTCTTCAGGAGGGATTCAATCGCGGGGGGCTTGCCGCGACGGGAACGTTCGCGCGGTTTGGCAGTGCCTTCCTCGAATACGAAGTCGCCGGTCCCTTCGGCGCCGGCGATATCGGAGACATAGAGAAACCCGTTCTTCTCGAAACCGATGTCGATAAAGGCGGCTTGAATGCCGGGCACGATGGAGTCGACGCGGCCTTTGTAGACGTTTCCGACAACGCTCCGGCTTTCATGCCGGTCGATGAGCAACTCGGTGAGGCGTTTTTCCTCGATGAACGCGATGCGCGTTTCGAGGGGTTCGACGTTGACGACAAATTCCTTCATTGTTTCTCCTGGTGCGGGGCAGGAGCCTTGCGCAGTCTGATGGGGTCTGCGCACGTCGGCGTGTCGATGCCGGTGTGCGAGCAGTGCTCATGGCCGAACCTCCGCTGTGGGTCAGGCGAAAAATCCTTTGCGAACGTGGACGCTCAGTATGGTGCCCACGCACATCATCGTCGTGAGGTAGAACGATCCGCCGTAACTCAGGAACGGCAGAGGCAACCCCGTAACCGGAAGCAGGTTGAGCGTGATCGCGACGTTCACCAGAATGTGAAACGCGATGACGCTGACACTCCCCACGACGAGCAGGCTGCCGGCGAGGTCGGGGCAATCGCGCGCGAGCGCCAATCCCCGCAACAGAAACAGGCCGTACAACCCTATCAATATCGCTCCGCCGATGAACCCCATTTCCTCGGCGTACAACGCAAAAATAAAGTCGGTGTGATACACCGGCAGAAACCGCATATGGGTCTGAGTGCCCTTGCCGAACCCTTTACCCCACATCTGGCCGCTGCCCACTGCGATCTTCGTCTGCTCGATCTGATACCCGGAATTACTCGCGTACTCGGGATCCGCCTCGGGATTGAAGAACGAGATAACGCGAATCTTCTGGTGGTCCTTTAACGGCAGATTGTCCAAATTGAAATACAGCACGGGTGCGGAAATCAAACCTGCGGCGATCACGGCGAAGAGGTGGAGTTTGCGGCATCCGCCGGCGAACAGCATGACAAAAACGATGGGAGCCGCGACGAGTGCCGTCCCCAAGTCGCCTTGCACGAGAATGAGCACGAGAAGAATCCCGGCGATACCAAAGGCCAGCAGAAAGAACACGAGCCGGTGTATTCTTCCCTGAACGCGCGACAGGTACCAGGATAGCGTGTAAATCAGCGCGATTTTACTTAATTCGGAGGGTTGGATGCCCCACTCGCCGATGCGCAACCAGTGCTGCCCGCCCATGGCGGTCTTGCCGATGATCGGCACAGCAATTAAGAGGAGAACGGACACGCAGTACATGACCGGCGCGAACGAGATGAGGGCCCGATAGTCTACGCAGGCGATGGACAGCGCGACCATCACTCCCAAAAGAAAGAACGCGCTCTGCTTGAAGTAGAATTTCTTGTAGAACGGGAAATCCCCCGACGCGCTTTGGCTGGCACTGTACAAGGTGAACAACCCCAGAATCGCGAGGGCAAGGGTGAGGATTACCAGCGTCCAGTCGAGCCGGCGCAGGTTCCGGTAATTGAACGTGTGGATGTGCGCTTCGAGCAGGTTGAGGTCGCGCTCGAGATTGCTCATTCGACCGACTCCCGCCGCGCAATTGACAGCGGCCGCTGCGTTTGCGCGTAAAGAGGGCCGGGGCCGCGGTTCTGGTAGAAGTACTCGAAGAGTTCTCTGGCCACGGGCGCGGCCGCGGAGCTTCCGTGCAATCCGTGTTCGATGATGATGCTGACGGCAAGGCGCGGCAATCGATCCGTTACGCCTGCGACGAACAGCGCGTGGTCGCGGAGTTCGTAAGGGATGTCGTCCTCGTTGTCATAATGCTTGACGTGGTGTAAGCCCGCCACCTGGGCGGTGCCTGTCTTGCCGAGCACATCAAGGCCCTCGATCTTGGCTTCCTTTCCGGTGCCCGTCGGGGCCGGCCGGTCGCGCTCGACGCACTTTCGCATCCCGGCCTGAACGATGCGCAGCGTCTCTTCACTGATAAAAGGCTCGGTCACGCGGGGCCCGAGATCCAGGTTCAGGTGCGGGGTCACGCGACGGCCGCCGTTGAGTACGGCCGCCATCAAGACCGCGCTCTGGAGCGGGGTCGTTGCTACGGCGCCCTGGCCGATGGACATGTTGACGGTCTCGCCAGGGTACCACTTGAGATCCCAGCTCTCCGTCTTGCCCGCGGCGAGTTGCTGTTGCTTTTTCCACTCGGGATCGGGAATCAACCCGGTGACTTCCTGAGGGAGGTCGATGCCCGTTCTTACGCCGAGTCCAAGACGCGAAGACCACTCCTTGATCTTTTCCGGACCGAGGTCGCGTCCCACGTTGTAGAAGAAGACGTCGCAGGAATACGCCAACGCGTCGACCACGTTGACGCCGCCGTGACCGCCGTACTTCAAGCGCCAGCAACGCCAGGGCCGTTTGACGCCGGGCAAGTGAAAGAGCCCGCTGCAGCCGTAGGTCGTGTTCTCCGTAATGACGCCCTCTTCCAGCGCGGCAATGGCCAGAAGGACCTTGAACACGGAACCGGGCGGGTACTGGAACTGATAGGCGCGACTCACCGTCGGCTTGGTTTCCTTGTCCAGTGCCGCCTGAACGAGCCGGACTCGATTGGGACTGTTTGTGACAAAGACACTCGGGTCGTATCCCGGAGAACTGGCCATGGTGAGGATTTCGCCCGTGTCCGCGTCGAGGATGACGATGGCACCGACGACGCCTTTGAGGAGTTGCTCCGACTTCTGCTGTAGTCCGACGTCGAGGGTGGTGTAGATGGACCCCCCCGCGACGGGTTCGATTCGTTTCTCGACCTCCAGCGAGCGGCCCTTGCTGTCCATCTCCACGTAGGGAATGCCGCGCGCATCGGTCTTAAGCTGGGGGACGCTGCCGTTATACCGGCTGACGATCATGGCGCCGTCGTCGCCTTTGAGCACTTCCTCGTACATCATCTCGAGCCCGGACCGGCCGATCATGTCGCCCATATGGTAACGGGGGCGAAGCGCGAGCCATTCATCGCGATCGATTTCGTTCATCCAGCCGATGATCTGTCCCGCGGTTTCGTTGTAGTAATAGCGGCGTTGCGGCCTGGCCACGGTGTATACGCCTTGCAACGCGAAGGACATTTCCTCGACGCGCTTCAGTTCGGTCCGGGTGATGTCGCGTTTGACGATGATCTGCTCGTAGGGGGTGTTGTGTCGCTCGGCGGTGGCAATATCCTGGCGGAGTTTTTCCGGGTCAATGGCGATGAGTTCATCCAATTGGTCCACGACCCGATCCGCGTCACGGCAAAGAGCGGGCGTCAGTACAAGGTCGTTTGCCGCGCGGTTGTCGGCCAGGACAATCGACTCATCCCGCCCGTAGATGACGCCCCGCGGCGACTGGAGACGCTCGTTCATCAACCGCTGCTGCTCGGCGACATCCGCATACTTCGCCCCCTGAACGACCTGGAAATGCCAGAGACGGGCGGTCAAGATGCCCAAGGCAACCAGAAGACCGAAGGCCAGAAAGCGCATTCGCGAATCGAATCCGTCGTACCGCTTTTTCTGGGTCGTTGACGACATCAGGTGGCGCCTCCGTTCAGGGCGAAGCTCCGGTGGCCGAACGAGCGATCCAATAGAAAGAATAACACGGGCGTAAACAAGGCCGTATAGAACGCCCCCGGCACGACACGCGCGACGATATTGTACATGGCCGGGAGGTCCGGGTCTTGCACATACTGAATGAGAATCTGGAGCAGCCCGCAGACCACACTGGCGCAAAACACGAGCCCGGCCTTCACGGCGGGGTGCTCCGTTACGAGACGCGTGGATATCCGCCCGGACGCAAACCCGACGATGACCAGACACAGCACATGATGGCCGAGCACGGTGGCGCGGGCGACGTCTTGAAAGACTCCGCCCAGTACGCCGGTAAACATGGCGCGCTCTTCGCCTTCCGCGATGGCGAAATAGATGACCATCAACAGCGTAAGATTGGGCGTGACGTCCATGACGCTGATGGCTTTAAGCCAGGTGGTTTCGATCAGGGCCGCGGCGGTCACGGCCACTGCCCAAAAGAGGTTTCGCCGTATCAACCCGTGACTCATGGCGCGTACCGTTCCTGCACCGACCGGGTGTCCGGCATGGCGAAAGGTTCCGATTTGGAATTGGAGGCGGTTTTCTTGCGCGCATCTTCATCTTCCGGCGCGGGGATCTCCACGCCCGCATTCGCGCCGGGCGGGGTAGCGCCCGTCAGCTCGGCGAGTGTCGGCTGCGCGCGGCGGACCAGGAAGAGTTCGTCCACGCTATAGGGATCGGCATAGGGCTCGATGAAGGCGACCTGGAACAGCGACCCGCCTTTCTCGACCTCGATGATCTTTCCGATTGGGTATTCGCTGGGGAAGATGCCGCTGCCGCTGGTGATGACTTCATCTCCGGGGCGCACGATGTGTTGGGTGTCGATATATTCCATTTTGCAGATATGACTGTAGTCGCTGCCGCTGCCGTGAACGGTGGCGCGCACCCGTTTGTCGCGCGAAACCATGGCGCCGATCTTGCAATAGTCGCTGTGCAGGGTGGCCACGTAGGCAAGTGTAGGCTCCACCTTGATGACAATGCCTACGACGCCGTCCTTCGTCATAGCGCACATGGCCTCTTCGACGCCGTGAATGCTGCCCCGATTGATTACGAGCACGCCGGCGGTATTGGAAATGATCCCCGCGGCGAGGGGACTGTCGGAAACGGGCAAGACGGAGGCGGGCAATACGCCCAGGCGGTGTTGATCTTTCTCGAATTCCAGCATTTCCCTGAGGCGCTGGTTTTCGGCTTCCAGGGCGTCGCGGTCGGCAATTCGCGGTACCAGCGAGGTGATTTCGTGGCGCAGGTTCTCGGCTTCCACGCGGGACGCGTTGTAGGCAACAACGAAGGAAGTGACGTATTCAACGCGATGCTGCACGGCGGACATGGCTTGCCAGAATGGAAACGCGACGACGGAAACGGCCTTGCTTACCGAGTTGGAAAGTACGTTCCCCTTGGTGCCGGACGCCAGCGACATGAGTGACAGCACGACCAGCACCACCAGGATTATCGTAGGCCGGTTTTCGCTTATGCGGCGTGAGAGCATCACGGATTAGGTTTCTTCGTCTTGGAAGTGCCGGATTCCTTCGAGGTATTTCCCTGTACCTAACACAACAGCGGTCAGCGGATCTTCCGCGACCGTCACATGCAACCCTGTTTCTTTGGACAGGAGCTGGTCCAGGCCGCGCAGCAGGGCCCCGCCGCCAGCGAGAACCATGCCGCGATCCACGATGTCCGCGGACAGTTCGGGCGGGGTGCGTTCCAACGTGACGCGCACGGCATTGACGATGGACGCAACGGGCTCTCGGAGGGCTTCCCGGATTTCTTCGGAGGTGATGGTCAAAATCTTCGGCAACCCCATGACCTGGTCGCGGCCTTTGACCTGCATTTCCATCTCTTCTTTCAGCGGAAACGCGGAGCCAATGGCGATCTTGATCTCTTCGGCGGTCCGTTCACCGACCATCATGTTGTAAGTGCGCTTGAGATGCTGGATGACCGCCTGATCCATCTCGTCGCCGGCGACGCGCACGCTGTTCACGTGAACAATGCCCCCGAGAGAGATGACGGCGACTTCCGTGGTGCCGCCGCCGATGTCGACGATCATGCAGCCTTGCGGCTCGTGCACGGGAAGACCGGCGCCGATCGCGGCGGCCATGGGTTCCTCGATGGTAAACACTTTCTTTGCGCCCGCTTGCGACGCGCTCTCCGTCACGGCGCGGCGCTCGACGGCGGTGATGCCGGAGGGCACGCAAATGGCCACGCGCGGCATGACGAGGCGGCGGCGGTTGTGAACTTTCTGAATGAAGTACCGAAGCATGGCCTCGGTGATCTCGAAGTCGGCGATGACGCCGTCTTTCATGGGACGAATGGCGACGATGTTGCCGGGCGTACGGCCGATCATGCTCTTGCCTTCGTTGCCGACGGCACGCACCTTGCCCGTATCCTTGTTGATGGCAACTACGGAGGGTTCGCTCAACACGATACCCTGGCCCTTTACGTAAACCAGGGTATTTGCGGTCCCGAGATCGATCCCCATGTCGTGGGAGAACAAGCCCGGAATGGCACCAAAAATTGATCGCACTATAGGATACCCCTCGAGCGAAACCGGAAACGGTCGCGCCGGAACAGCATAACACAAGAATTTGAAAGTACTTAGATTGACTCACAACAAGCCGCGGCGATTATAGCAGAAGCGATCCGGAAATCCAATAAGAATCTAAAACATCCCAAACCATACCACATATTGGGGTTGCGGCGTTTGCTCAACCGATGACGTTTTGCACTGAATCACCTCCCGTCGATGTCACTCCCCAAGCGATTGCCTCAAGGTGCGGCCGCTGTGGTAGTCTCAATACGTCTGGTTGCAGGAAGGTTGCGGACCGGTCCGGTCCGCCAATTGCACGTTTTCAAACACGACGCAAGGAGCCCCGTAAATGCTGTCCCAAGAGCAAATAGACTTCTTCAATGAGAACGGATTTCTGCGTATCCCCCAGGTCTTTTCGCCGGCAGAAATGGACGATTTGGAATCGGAATTGGATTACCTCATGGACCACTGGGCGAGCACGGAGATGGGATGGTCGGGTCCTTGGCGGAAGGTGTACATGGATGCCGATACGGAGAAGAAGTCGAAGCTGACGTCGCTGCACGACCTTCATTTCTACTCCGAAGCCTGGATGCGGGCGGTAACGAACCCGCGAATGGCAGACGCGTTGTCGGCACTGATCGGGCCGAATGTGGAATTGCATCACACGACGCTCCATGCGAAACCGCCGGAGAGCGGGCACCCCTTCCCCATGCATCAGGACAACGCATTCTACGAGCATACCGATGGCCGGTATGTGGATGCGCTGGTGCATCTCGACGACACGTTTCACGAGAACGGCGAGATTCGGTTCCTGGCGGGGTCGCACAAGAGCGGGTATTTACCGCACATCACGCAAACGCCGGACGGGGAGTCGTGTACGCCGCACTTGAACACGGACGAGTACAGGTTGGAGCAGACGGTTCCGGTGCCGGCGAAGCGGGGCGACGTGGTGGTGTTCAACATCTTCACGGTGCACGGCAGTTACATCAACACGACGAACAAAGTCCGCCGGATGGTGCGATGCGGCTATCGCGATCCAGAGAATAAACAAATCTCTGGGCAGAGCATGGGGCGTCCGAACATCATGGTCAAGGGCAGGCGCGCGCGCACGACGGAAACCGAGCCGCTGACGAATGAGGCGGTGGTGTAAAGGCGTTTTACACCTCGCTGCATTGCGCATTTCACGGATGCAGGCGTATAGTTGGCGTGGATATGGGTCGATTCCTCGGGGGAGTTCTGCCATGGCCTTAATCGCTTGCCAGGAATGCGGCAAATCCGTAAGTGATCGCGCATTGAGTTGTCCGCATTGCGGATTCCCGCTCAAAGAAGATCCGGTGTTGAATTACGCCGAACGGCGCGTCCGCGTGGGATACTGGTTGGGGTGGATCTGGCTCGGGTTCGGGGTTATCTTCGCGCTAGGGTCCATCGTAAACTCCGATTTCATAGGGCTCGCGGCGGGATGTATAGTTATAGGCGCCTTGATTCTCGCGGCCAGTCTTATGCGCGAATACATGGTCCGCAAGAGTAAGGTAGGGCCGAACGGAACCGGACAGAGGTACCGCTAACGCCGGCCTATTCCTGCACTCTCGAATGCGCGAGCGCTTCCAACTCTGGTGACAACTTCCCGCCCAAGTCGGCCGCGCGTTTCGCGGCTGCCGAGGCCGCTTCGATATCGCCTTTTCCGAGATGCAGCTCCGCAAGGGCTTCGTAGGGTTCCGAGTCGTCGGACAACAGAAGTGCCGCACGCTGATACGATTCGATGGCGCGATCAATGTCACCCGCGTCGCGGAGGATTGCGCCGAAGTCGAGCCACACGGCCGGATTGGCGCGGTCGATTTGAGCGGCCCGGGATATCGCCGCGAAGGCTTGTTGGCGATTGCCCTGGGCGTTGAAGACGCGCGCCAGGCCGGCGTAGGCCAAGGCGCTGTCCGGCTGCAAACGAATCGCCCATTCGAAGGACTGCCGCGCGGCATCGAAGTTTTCCATCTTCTCGTAGACAATGCCCATGTTGATGTAGGCGTCGACGTATTGCGGGTTCAATTGGAGGGCCTTTTGATACGCGGCGAGGGCGCCTTCCAGATCGCCGGAATCTTCGAGGGGGAACGCGAGACGCGCGTAGCCGTCGGGATCGTTGGGGACTAACTCGGTGTACTTGCGGTAGAGCGTGATGGATTCGTTGAACCGGTCCATCTCATAGAGAATCTGCGCGAGGTTATAGACCGTCTTGGCGTCGTCGGGGCAGAGGTCCAATGCGTTGCGGTACGCCTTCGCCGCGGCGTCGCGATCGCCGGTCGCGTAGCGCGCGCTGCCCAAACCGCCGAGGGCTTCGCGGTACGTGGGGTCGGCTTTCACCGCCTTCTCGAAGTTGGCGTTGGCGGCTTCGAGGTTTCCCGCGTTCAGGTCCAGGAAGCCGAGTCCGCTTAGGGCTTCGGCACTCCGCGGGTCGAACTCCAGCGCCATGGAATAGTAGCTGCGGGCGAGGTCCAGATTTCCGCGATGCTGGATGGCGAGAGCGGTCTGGGTGAGCACCACGGCGACGGTCTGCTTCTTGTCCAGGGCGCGGTAGTCTTCGGGACGGACGCAGGGGAACGGCAAATAGGTTGCGAGGTAGTCCTTGCTTCCGTGAACTTCGCCCTTGTCGGTGGTCTCTATGTACAGCGGCGGCGAGCTGTCGTGTTCGACAAAGACGTGCCCGCGTCCGGCGACCATGCGCAAAGAAATGCCGAGCCGTTCGCCGAGGGTGACGTAGAGAACAGTCAAACCGAAGCAGTTCCACTGCTGTTGATCGAGGACTTCGTTGAATCCCACAAAGACATCCGGAGCAACCACCTCGCTACGACCGAATCCCCAATCGAGATAGATCACGGCGGCCATCATGCGCAACCGGGATTTGGGATCGGTGCGGGATGCGAGGCGCGCTTCTAATTCGTTGGCGAGGCCGTCGAGTTTGCTTTCGTAGCGATCGACGCGGACGGCGGGGTTGACGCCTTTGGCGATAATCAGGGCGGCTTCGGCGAGATCGATTTCGGCTTCGGGAAGTCTGGCCAACTCGGATAATTCGGCGAAGGTTGGCGGCGCAGAACCGCTGGGCGCTTGGGCAAGAAGCGGCGCTGAGAGCGACAGGAGAATCGTTGCGTATCGGAGGAGCGGGGGAATTCTCACTTGATGTCCCTCTTGTCTACACGGACCTACACGGACAGGCACGGACACACGCGGACGCGAGGCTGCGTTTGTTTTGGCAAGGCCGATCGCGCTATGCTTCCGTCGGTGCCGGGAGGCGCCTTATCCGCGAAAGATGGTATCACTCCCAAGACGTTCAAACGAATTCGTGAGAGAATTTCCTTTGTGGACAGTGCGGATCGCGTCCACGATACAGACAAAGGAATCGATCTCATGGCCCGTCCTATCCCATCCCTCGAAGAATGCAAACGCGACGCATCTCTGCTGCTCAAAGACCTGAAGTCGGAGCGAGCCGACGTGGCGAAGAATGCCGCCGAACGTTTCCGGAGGATCGCTCCGTTCCGCGAGCAGACCGAAGACGAAATTCTCGCGAATTGCGATGCGATTCAGCGCAAACATGCCCTTGCCGTCGTCGCCCGCGAGCACGGTTACGCGGCGTGGAAGAACTTGAAGGACGCCGCCGATGTGCTGTGGTGTCCGCCGGGTTCGAGCGCGTTCTGGCACAACTGGTGCAAGTCGCACGAGGAAGCGCGGTCTTACCTCGAAGCGAACGGCGGGTATTTGCTCACGGCCCACGGCAAGTGGTTCATTGCGGAACGCGGATACATCGAGCATCTCGGGCTGGACCCCGAGGATCCACGCTGGGAAGCGATCGGGTTCGACATGCATGAACCGAAAGATGCCGCAGCGCGCGACGGACTGATCGCCGATCGCAAGGCCGCGCGCGATCGCGCAGCCAATACATCGCGGTAGACGACCCGACATGTAGCGCAGGCGTCCCCGCCTGCAATTCTTGGAAGTTAATGGGAAGAATGCAGGCGAGGACGCCTGCGCTACGTTATGCGGTTTGGAAACTGCCAAATCGTCCGGCGATACTAGCCTGACGTCCAGACCTCCTGTAAGAACCGTATCACATTCCCATGAAAGATGGCCTCGATATCTTCTGCGCCGTATCCGCGTGCGGTGAGCAAATCCTGGTACTTGGCCAGGTCGGCGATGGTGTTGAGGTCGGCGGGGCATTGTTCGCGGCCGAAGCCGCCGTCGAGGTCGGAGCCGATACAAACGTGGTTGGCGTTGCCGGCGAGTTGGCAGATGTGGTCGATATGATCGACGACGTGCTCCATTCTGAGCCCGGCTTCTTCGGGCAGGGTCTTGTGCTTAATCCAGCCGGGGATCACCATCCATGCGTCGAGGACCGCGCCGATGACCGCGCCGCGCTCGATGAGCAGGCGGATCTGGTCGTCGGAGAATTGGCGTTCGCCGGGGACGACGGTGCGGCAGTTGGAATGGCTGGCCCAGACTGGGCCGTGGAAATGGTCCATGGCTTCCCAGAAACTGTCGTCGCAGAGATGAGTGGCGTCCAGGATCACATTCAGGCGCGCCATTTCGTCGAGGAGTTCCCGTCCGCGCGGGCCGAGTCCGCCGGTGGCTTCGGTGCCTTGGGCGTAGGTGCCGGGTCCGTAGTGGGCGGGTCCGACGGCGCGGACGCCTTGGGTATAGAAGCCTTCGAGATGGGCGGGCGTGATGATGGCGTCGGCGCATTCCATGCTCAAGACGTAGCCGATGGGGGCGTTCGCCGACGGATCGCCTTTCCATAACGCCGCATGACGCTCCAGTCCGGCTACGTCGACAATGGCGGTCATCTCCCCCGCTTCTTCCATGGCGCGGTACCATGCGAGCTGCCATTGCGTCATGGCCCAGGCCTGTTCCGGACTGTTCGAGCCGGGCAGCGGGTTGCCGGGTTTCACGTAGCGCGCGATGAGCGTGGCCACGCAAAGCCCCACGCCGCCGCGGCGCATCTCCGGCAGGCACACGACGCCATTGCCGCGGTCCGGATAGTCCGTGAGATCGCGTTCGCGTTCGCGGATCTCTTCGATAGACCGGGTGAGATCGCGGTTCCAAAGCGTCGCGTTCATGGCGAGATCGAGATGGATGTCGAAGAGGAGCATGCGGCGATTCCTGGTTCGGGGCAGACACAGTAATCGGACGGATCAGACCGATGGGCCCGATCCGTCCGATCGGGGTTATACCAATTCTTCCAATTCGTCGACGAGCGTGGCGAACCGTTTCATGGCGGTGGCCACGGGTTCCGGTTGTTCCATATCGACGCCCGCGTCGCGGAGCAATTCCAGGGGGAACTTCGAGCCGCCGCTTCCCAGGAAGTTGAGGTAGCGGTCGCGATCCTGTTTGCCGCCGTTGAGCACTTTCTGCGATAAGGCGATGGCCGCCGATATGCCGGTCGCGTACTTGTATACGTAGAAGGCGTGGTAGAAATGGGGAATCCGCAGGCCTTCCAGCGACAACTCCTCGTCGATCGCGAAGTCGGGTCCGAAATACAGCTTCAACAGTTTCAGATATTCCTCGCGCAGTCGCTCGAGAGTGAGCGGTTCGCCGACCTCGGCGATGGCGTGGATGACTTTCTCGAATTCCGCGAACATGGTCTGGCGCACGAGGGTGCCGCGGATCTCATCGATCTCCTTGTTGATAAGAAAGGCGCGCATCTTCTTGTCCTTCGCCTTGGACAGTAGATGCCGGTTCAAGAGTTGCTCGTTGAACGTCGACGCCACTTCGGCCACGAAAATCGTGTAGTCGTAGTATTGGAAGGGCTGATTGCGGGCGCTGTAGTACGTGTGCATCGAGTGGCCCGCTTCATGGGCGAGCGTAAACATGCTGTCGATGACGTCTTCGCGGTAGTTCATGAGGATGTAGGGCGGTCCGGCGAATCCACCCGCTGAGAAGGCGCCACTACGCTTGTTTTTGTTCTCATAGCGGTCCACCCATCGGCCGTTCAACAGGCCTTTCTCGAGCGTCCGGCAGTACTCCGATCCGAGCGGTTCGAGGGCTTCGCAAATGGTTTTGACCGCTTTGTCGTAGGGATTCTTCGTGCGCTTCATTTCCACGATGGGCACGTAGGTATCGTAGGTGTGAAGGTCTTTGAGTTTGAGCGCCTTCCGCCGGACTTCATGGTACCGGTAGACCGTCTTGATGTTCTTGTGCACGGCCTTGATGAGGCTGTCGTATACGGCGATGGGCACGTTGTCGTGAAAGAGCGACCCTTCCAGCGCGGACGGATAGTTGCGCACGCGGGACTGGTAGATATCCTGCTGAACCGACGCGCTGAGCGTCGCCGCGACGGTGTTCGCGTGGGACTGGTATTGCTCGTAAAACTGGTGAAAGGCCGCCTTGCGGACTTCGCGCTTGGGCGACTCCAACAGGCTGCGGAAGGAACTCTGGGTCAGTTCTACCTTGCGGCCGCGCTCGTCCTTCACGGTGCCGAACTTGAGGTCGGCGTCGTTGAGCTGCCCGAAGACCCGGCCCGCCGTGCCGGCCACTTCGCCCTGCATGGCAAGGAGCCGCTCTTCCTTCTCGGACAAAATGTAGGGCCGGTAGCGCAAGAGCTTCTCCAAGGCGTACCGGAATTCTTTCAGCTTGGGATCTTTAAGGTACTTGTCGATCGTCTTTTTCGGAATCGCCTGGATCTCGGGGGCGATGAAGCTGGCCGCTTCGCTCGCGCGGGTCGCGACAAAGGTGTATTGCTGAATCATGCCTTGGTAGGTGCTGTTGGACACGTCTTCCGAGGCCTTGAGGAACGCGTACGAGCCCAGACGCTCGGCGAGCTTGTTGAACTCCACATCGAACTTATAACAGTCCAGCAACACCTTTGCGGAGGTGCCGAGCTTGCCGCGGAACTTCTCGAAGCGGGAAATCTGCTTCTCGAAATCTTTGAGCGCGGCCTGCCACGCCTTGTCGTCTTTGAAGAGATGCCGGAGGTCCCAGGTATCCGCAACCTTTACTTCTTTGCGCAAAGGGATCTTCTTCGTCGTTGCCATGAAGGTACCTTTCTATAACGTTTCACGCCATGCAGAAGCGGCAGTATATCAGGGAATCTCCGGTTCCAGCACGTGCACGCCGAAACCGCGAATAGACAGGGTCAGCGTTCCGTGTTGCACGATGGTTTCTTGTTGTGTGAGCGGGTCGCGGTAGCTTGTGCCTTCCAGCGCGTCGAGTCCGTGGAGGGTGTAGACCAGCGGATCGCTCCACTCGTTCACGACCAGCAGATGGACCTTGTCACCGGACTGCTTGGGCAACACGCGGACGCCGCGATCGACGGACCCCCAGGTCTCCGCCAAGGTGACGTCGATATCGAGATCGGCATCGGGCGCGGACAGGACGGGCTGTTGCGCGCTGAGTTCCGCGACGAGCGTGAGCAAGTCCGTCCAGAATCCGGAGTCTTTCTCAATGTACGCGGTGCCCCAATAGAGAATGCCGCGAGCGCCGTTGACGATGGCGTCGTAGGCCATGAACCGGGATTCCTCAAATGTGGGCCGGCGCAGCTCATCGCGTTTGGCCTGGTCATCCGTTTCGTCGGATATATCTGGCCACCCGAACCCTTGCAGGACCATCCAGACCGGTTTGCCGGGCGCGGCCTCCTGCATGCGCTGCGTGTACGCGCCGACGCAGGAGAGCGACTTGTCGGCGAGGTCGGAGTGTCCGTTGTGGCGGCTTCGGGGAACCGGATAGATGTCGCACCCGACCGCGTCCGCGGCCCGATTGAACTCGGCGAGCTGCGCAATGCTGTTTCGCGGCGCATGGTTCATCCAGATAGGCCGTTCCGGGTCGATGGACTTGAGCACTCGGTACCCCTGCAACATCCCCGCGGCCATTTGTTCCGCGCGCTCGGGCGCGTTGGAGAGATTGAGGTCGGGATTCGGCGGCGTTTTGTCGAGGCGACGCCAGATTTCGTCAGCGAGTTCCTCACCAACGCGAGGCTCCCCGCGTTCGAACGCGGCGTTCGCTTGATCGCGCATGTCGCGCAACTCCGCCGCAAGGTCGGCGTTGTCCAGTTGGCTGATGAGGGCGTTCTGTTCGCGCGGCTCGTCACGGCGACGCCATAGCGTCGCGCCATACCACACGTTCCACAACGCTTCGTCGGGGACCTCCCAAACCGCGAGCGCCGGGTGATGCGAGAAACCCGCGACCATTCGTTTCAACGCGGCTTCGCGCGATTCGGAATCGACGCTGAGATCGATGGATGCGCCGGTGTTGATCCACGCGTACATCTTCTTCGCCCACAACCGGTCGAGAGCGGCTTCGTCCGCGCTGGCGTGGATGAGATTGAAACCGGCCGCGGCCACCTGGTCCAGATTCTCATCCGGTGGATTCTCGTAAAGCCCGAGGACAAAGACGCGCTGTCCGTCGACCACCAGCATTCCGTCTTCGGCAATTGCGGAGTCGGCGGCCCAGGCGCCTCCGGGGATTAGAAGTCCAGCGAGCACAAGGATGATATGTTTCATTGTCAATACTCCCGGTGTTACTTCCCACGATCGCTTCATCGTAGATCATGCAGAGGGGAAGGGCAAGGCGCCGTTCGGTTTTGCGCGGCCCAGCGAAAGGACTATAATCGAACGGACACGGGCAAGAATGGGGGTTCAGACATGCTTCCAGGAATCAATCAGTGGGGATTTCCTAACGACCTTCCCACGACGGAGGCCATCACGCTGGCCAAACAGATCGGGTTTTCGGCGTTCGAAGTCTGTGTGGGCGACGAGGGGCCGACTTCCTTGGATCTTAGCGAAAAGGAGGCCACGGCCATCCGGCGGCACGCGGAATCGCTCGGCATCGCGCTATGCAGCGTGGCCAACGGGATGGGTTGGAAATACCACCTCACGTCGCCGGACGCCGCGAATCGGGAAAAGGCGAAGGAGACTATCGCGCAGACGTTGCAGGTTGCTTCCTGGTTGGGCGCCGATGCGGTGTTGGTCGTTCCGGGCGTGTGCGACGATGCGACGCGATACGACATCGGGATTGAGAATGCGTTGAAGAGTGTTCGCGAACTGGCTGACGCCGCGGAGAAGCTGAAGGTCTCCATCGCTATTGAGAACGTGTGGAACAAGTTTCTGTTGAGTCCGGACGAAATGCGGGATTTTATCGATCAGTGTGAAAGCAAGTACGTGGGCGCGTATTTCGATACCGGCAACATCATGCTGTACGGACTTCCGGAGCAGTGGATTGAGATCCTCGGCAATCGCATTCGCGCTGTCCATTTGAAGGATTTCCGCTGCGCCGTGGGCAATCTCGACGGTTTCGTCATGTTGATGGAAGGCGATGTGAATTGGCCCGCCGTAATGAGTGCGTTGCGGGGAATCGATTACGATCGCGCATTGACGGCGGAGTATTGGCCGTACAAACACTCGTTGGAGGCGACGTTGCGGCAGGTGTTGGCAGGACAACAGGCGATTCTGGCATTGTAGACATTTCTATTCCTATCGCCATTGGGGTGCAAATGCAGTTCGGAATCCATTCGATGGATTCCGGTTTTCGGGAGGAGTCGTCGTATGAACGTAGCGTTAATCGGTTGCAGCGGCATGGGCGTGCACCATGCCGGGCATGCGACCAAGGCAGGTTTCAAGATTGTGGTTTGCGGCGATGCCATCAAGGGACGGGCGGAGGAACTGGCAAAAGAGTATGGCGCGGAGGCGACGACGGATTGTTTGTCTCTGTGCAAGCGGGACGATGTGGATGTGGTTGCGGTCCTGACGCCGACGCCATTCCATACGGAGTACGTGGTGGCCGCGGCAGAGGCCGGCAAGGACATCTTCTGCGAGAAACCCTTTGGCCGGACGCTGGAGCAATGCAATATCGGTATCGCCGCGGCGGAGAAGGCCGGCGTCAAGTTGTTCGTCGGTCACGTGGTCCGCTATTTCCAGGAGTTCGAGACAATCAAGGCCCAGATCGATGCCGGCAAAGTCGGCAAGGTGGGATTCGTTCGCACGTACCGGGGCGGCATTTGTCCGGTGGGCGCGGGGAACTGGTTCCGCGACTGGGACATGAGCGGCGGCGTGACGATGGACACCATCATCCACGACTTCGACTGGATCCGGTACGTGTTCGGCGATCCGGCGCAGGTGTTCAGTCAGAATTTGAAGGAACAGTTTGACAAGGCCATCGACTACGCCATGGTCACGTTCCGGATGAAGAGCGGAATCATCGTCAACACGATCGGCACCTGGGCGCATCCCGGAGGTTTTCGGGTGAAAGTGGAAGTGTGCGGCGACAACGGCATGCTGCAGTTCGACAGCAGCGAAGCGCCGTTGTCCGTGATGATGCGGGAGACGGCGTCCGGCATGCCAGGCATGATTGTGCCGGGCAGCCCGGTGGGTGTCAGCCCCTACGAACTGGAATGGCACGACTTCAAGAACTGGCTTGATGGGAAAGGCCAGCCGCGCGTCACGCCGCAGGACGGCGTCTGGGCCGTGCGCATGGCGCTCGCGGCGTTGGAATCGGCGGACACGGGCAAACCCGTCGCGTTCAATTAGACGCGGGACTCGTTGCCGGCGGGTCGGGCCAAATCATGCGGAGGTTGGAACGATGCAAATCCTTACCTACGTAATCGGCGGCGCAGCTGTAGTGCTTTTTGTTTGGATGTTGCGGCTGGCGTCGAAGGAGAATCTCATCCTCGCGCTGCTCGTGGGCGCGCTATGCACGATGTGCATCGGCTTCTATCCCGCGCTGCAGTTGTCCGGTTTCGGCGAGACCATTGCGGAAACTGTGCAAGGAGAAGAAGGGGTTGAAGTGGTCGCCGCGTCACCGGTGAGGAAGCCCCTATCCGTTGTCCTGTGGTTGATTCTGTTCGCGGTTCCGGGGCCGTTTCTGGCGGTGGCCGCGCAAGTGATCTTTCGATCGATCAAACGCGTCCGCTCGGCGGACGTTGATACGGGCAACACGCCCTGAAGGAGATGAAGTAATGGCGAAGTTGGGGATCATGAGTTTCGCACACATGCATGCGTACAGCTACGCGGCAGCGATAAACGAACTAGCGGAAGCGGAACTCTTCGCAATTTGGGACGATGATGCGGCCCGCGGCAAGGCGGCGGCGGATCAGTTCAAAGCGCCGTTCATGGCGAATATGGATGCCTTCCTCGCCTCGGGTCTTGACGGGGTCATCATCTGTTCGGAAAACGTCAAGCACCGCGCCATGGTGGAAGCCGCTGCGAAAGCGGGCAAATGGATTCTCTGTGAAAAGCCGCTTGCGACTACCATCGAAGACGCGCAGGCCATGATCGAAGTATGCAAGAAAGCGGGGGTCGGCCTGGGCACGGCGTTTCCGTGCCGGTACGTGGCGCCGCTCATGGCCGCCAAAGAAGACCTGGACAGCGGCCGGTTCGGGACCATCTATGCGGCCGCGTGCACCAACAACGGAAGCTTCCCCGGCGGGTGGTTCGCCGACGAGAAGCTTTCCGGCGGCGGCGCCACGATGGATCACACGGTCCACGTCGTAGACCTGTTGCGGTGGATGTTCGGGAAGGAAGTCACCAAGGTCTATTGCGAGAATGGTAACCTGATTCGCGAAGGCATCGGCACGGACGATGTCGGCAGCCTCCACTTCGAAATGGAAGGGGGCATCAAGGTATCCCACATCGCGAGTTGGAACCGCGCCAAGAGTTTCCCGACCTGGGGCGATGTGACCATGGAAATCATCGCCGAGAACGGCGTGCTCAATGTGGATGCTTTCAATCAGAAGGTAGACGTGTACAACGATACCGCCATGAAAGCCGAGTGGGTCTGCTGGGGCGACAATGCGGACCTGGGCCTGGTGCGCGACTTTGCGGCCGCCTGCGACGAAAAGCGCGATCCCGCCATCACGGGCTACGACGGCCTCAAGGCCGTGGAAGTCACCGTGGCCGCATATAAATCCGCCAAGTCGGGGGAAATGGTCTCCGTCTAGAAACGATTAGCCGCGAGAGAACGCAAAGAGCGCAAAAGAAGAGGAGGTAATTGCGGCTTCGCGACCTCCTCTCTTTTTTTCGCGTTCTTTGCGTTCTTTCGCGGCTAAATTTCTTGCTAATCGAGTGGGGACTCGGTGGAACTCATGACGTATTTCTTGATCTGGAATTTGTAGCTACCGAAGTTGGTCAGCAGCCCGTGTTCGATCCTCGATGATTTGAGATAGCCCAGCAGTTGTGCGACGTGCTCGTCAGTGAGTTGTTTGCAGGCTTTGAGTTCGATGATCAGCCGATCTTCCACAACGAGATCGGCAAAATACTCCCCCAGAACTGTTCCATCTTCATCAAATACGGTCAGAGGATGTTGCTGCCTTACGGTAAGACCTGCCTTCCGCAAGCGATGAAAGAGAGCATTCTCGTAGATCTTCTCGAGGTGTCCATTGCCATGATAGACATGAATCGCAAACGAAGTCTCACGGACAATATCGCATAGCTCGTTGATGGTCTTCATTCGTCTCCCCTCCTGTACTTGTCCTACATTCCTTCCATTAGCCGCGAAAGAACGCAAAGAACACAAAAGAGGAGGAGGCGTACTGACACGATCTTCTCTTCTCTTGCGTCTTTTGCGTCTTTTGCGTTCTTTCGCGGCCATTAATCGTTACGGCCATTCTTCGCGGCGGAAATGTTCGACGTAGCGGTCGCCGTCTTTCATGAGGCCCAGCGCCCATTGGCGGATGCCTTCGTAGGTCTCGTCGGACATGTCGGGCGTGTATTTGCTGAGGGATGGTTCAAACTGGCTCACGTGGGCGGCGCTGGCTTTGACCTTCTTCTCAACGATATCCGTGATGTCCACCGTGTAGTTGGGCTCTTCCGTGTAGTAGTAGAAAGCAAGCGGAACGTGGTACGGCTTGAGTCCTTCGTCCAACAGATGCTGCGGATAATAGAGGTGCCACTCGCTGGCGATGAAGGCGTCCTTCGTGATGAACGCGGCCATGCGGTGGTCGGTCTTGTGCCAGCGTTCGTGCGAGGTGCCGGGGTCGATGGTGAACACGGCGTCGGGCCGGTACTTCTTCATGAGCCGGCAGGCTTCGCCCCGGAGCACACGCGGGTCGGCGTATTCGAGGTCGCCATCTTCGTAGCCGAGCCAAATGATGTTCTCTTTGGGTATGCCGAGGATCTCACAGGCCGTTTCTTCTTCGGCGCGGCGGATTCTGGCTAAGCGTTCGCGGGTCATGTCCAGGTCGAGCGACCCCTTGTTGTCGTTCGTGTAGATGACCACGATGACCTTGTTACCGTTCACCGCCAATATGGACATGATGCCGCCGCACAAGAAAGTGTCGTCGTCAGGATGGGGTGTGAAGACGAGGACCGTTTTCCCGGTCCAGGTCTCGATGCGACCTTCGGGTACGGCGGGATCTTCCTGCGCAGCGGCGATCGGAAGACCTGCAAGGCAGACGCAAACCAGGAGAATCGTGAAACTGGAAAGTCTCATCATGGGGCACTCCTTTCTCATTGGACGCAAGAACGTTATGTAATCCGCGCCTCCGGTCACGCGATGCCGATCTGAGGCTCGGACCGGCGCCAGTCAACCTCTAAAAAGGCCTGACCGTTATCTTGTAACATGGCTGGCAGGGGGCGATATACTTAGAAGAGCGGTTTTTGTGCCGCGCTGTGACAGGCTGTGTCGTTCGTGTGAAGATTCGCATGGAAGAAGGAGTCGGATTGTGGGCATCCTGAAAAGCGCTCTGCTTTACGCAACAATCTGTCTGGCCGGTTTCGCTCTGGTTGGATGCGATTTGGACGGCGAAGGACTTAAGTGGGGTACGGCCGTTGCAGGCGATGACACTCCGGACTTCCCGGACGATGGTGGTGATGGCGGCGAAGACCCGGGCGATGGCGGCGGTGGCAACGGGGGTGGCGGTGGAGGCGGCGGAGGCGGCACCGTAGATCGCCGCTTTGAAGGCACATGGATTGCCGCATTTGGCGACGACCTTCCCCAAGGCGCCGGGCGCAGACAACATGCGCTGCGATTGGTCTTGAACCAGACGAACGCGTCCATCACGGGCAACGGGAACGTGTTCCGGTTCTTCAACCAAGGTTCGAGTGCGTTCGACGCACAGCCATTCACGGTGCAAGTAACGGGCACGGCCAACGGCGATGACGCGGTGCTCACGCTGAGCGCCGGGAATCAATTCAACAACAATCCCAATCTGTGGCTGCGTTTGGCGGGTAGCCGCTTGGTGGCGCTGTACGCGGAACGAAATCCAAACCTCACGCTGGACCGCTCCGGGCATCTGGTCTTCCACCGCGTAGGGACCACGGACATCGATCAAACCTGGGCGGCGGCGTTCAGCGATGACTTTGGCGCGGGTGGTGCCTTCGCCGCGCGGGACCGCACCGCCAGCATGACCCTTGCCGCCGCGGGAGATGGCGCGCTGAGCGGGCTCGGCGCGTATGTGGAGCAGCGGCCCGGAGACGTGGTGCAGGTATTGGATTTCGACGTGATTCAGGGATTCCTCAGCGGCACGCAGACGGAACTGCGATTCGGCAACTTCAATCCGGCATCCGGCGAAGCGGACTGGTTCGGCTATCACAGCGGTAGTGTCATCGTGGCGGCCTATGGACAGTTCAACAACTCCAACCAACTGGCCCGATTCGGCCACGCCACCTGGTACGACGCGGGGGACCCGGAACCCGCGGATTTTGAACGGCAATGGGTCACTTCGTTCAGCGATGCGCGCGGCGCGGGCAATTTCGTTGCGGACTATTTGATGGTCATGTCCGGGGTGTCGGTAAGCGGTAACGCCGTGACCGGCACGGTCCGCGTGCTGGACGAGTCCGAGCCGTCCCCGGCATTTGCAAGCTATACCATCGAGAACGGGATTATCGTCGGCAACGAGCTGGTCATGGACGCCGTTCGTTCGGGCCGGCGGTTCTCGTGGAACCTGCGCCTGGCGGGCCCGGTCCTCGTGGGCTCGTACCAGCAGTTCAACAGCAACGACCAGTTTGTCAGCAGCGGGGTCGCGGAATGGAGGTTCGGCCCGACGAACAGCCTGAGCGGCACCTACGCGGCGTCCTACTTCGACGGTTCCACGACCAGCGGTTCGGAGAACCGCGCGAGCCAGCTTGCGATCATCACGATTGGCAACGTCGCCAACGACGGCACCTTCACGGGTACCGGGTCGGTGCGCCTCGCCGGAGAGCAGAACCGGCGACAGTTCGCCATCACCGGTATCGTCGGCAGCGACAACCGCATCGAGATCGCCTGGAGCGGCGCAGACCTCTTCGGCGACACCGTGTGGAATCTCCGCAAGGCAGGGACGTACCTGTTCGGGACGTATACGAATTTCGCATCGAACAATCAGACCGTTGAGTTTCAAGGCAGCGCCACGTTCCTACGCGGCAGCTCGTAAGGATTCTGTCCATCGGATCGGACCGATTCGACTAATCAGTCGGATCCGTCTGACTGCTCCGGCGATGGTGCCGCGAAGCCTGTATCCTGGAGATAAATCCAGCCACTGCTCCAAAAAGGAAGTGCCCGATTGTTCGATGATTTCATTCTTCCTGGCACACCGCCGGTCTTGTTCTGGACGTTCGTCGCTGTAGCCATCCTGATCCAGGGGATCAGCAAATCGGGGTTCGCGGGTGGCGCGGGCGTTTTGTCGCTGCCGCTCATGATGCTGGTGATGCCCGTGCAGAAAGTGGCGGCCATGCTGCTGCCGCTCCTGATCCTCTGCGACATGAACGCCATCTACCATCACCGGAACAACAAGGACTGGCGCGTCATACGATCCATCTACATCCCCTGCATCGCCGGCATTCTGCTGGGCGCCGTCGTGTGGTGGTACATCGGACAAGGCGACGTCCAAGCCTACGCGCCGTATCTCAAGAAGTTCGTCGGCGCCATCGCAATCGTGTTTGTCCTGTACATCGTCGTTCGCGAAGCCGCCATGGAATGGGTCAGCCGGTACCGGCCCGGTCCGAAAGCCGCCATCGCCGCCGGAGTCTCCGCGGGGTTTTGTTCCACCATCGCCCACGCGGCGGGTCCCATTGTCGGGTTGTATATCTTCGCCCATGGACTGGGAAAATCATTGTTCGTGGGGACCGTGGCGTGGACCTTCACGCTCATCAACTTAACGAAGCTGCCCTTCTATTTTGCCGTAGGTCTGATCCAGCCCGATGTGCTGGCGTTGGATCTCGTGCTCGTACCGCTGATTCCGATCGGATCGTATCTGGGCAAGTGGATGCATCACCGCGTGCCGGAAACGCTCTTCAACCGAACCATCGCGATATTGACGGTGCTGGCGGCGCTCCAATTGCTGTTCAATCTCGACGTGATTGGGGTGGTTCTGCAAACCATAACCCCATAGAGGCCAGTGGTGAATGTGGTCACTACAGGCCGATTTCATAATACGCATTAATCTCGAATTAATATACTTTTGCACCTATCGCGACTAGCCAAACACCGGATTTGCGGGGTACAATCCTCTTGTTAGCGAGACCGGGGATCGCTATCTCTGTTGGATTGGGTAAACACATCTGGGGGACGAAGGAGGCAGATCCATGCTCGGGTTCCAATCACGGTTCAAGATTCTATCGTTAATCTGTTTTGTCGCGCTGGTCCTGGCAATCGGTAGCGGGTGCCCCAGAACCGTTCCGACGGGTAAGGCCAAAGTGACGACCGCCTTTACGGCAGACTCAGGGTCATTCAAGAATGCCCTTGTCAAGGCGTTGAGCACGGAGAAAGCCGTTGTTGCCATTGACGATGTTTATAGCTTGACGGTTACTATCGACGAAATCGCCCTGGACCATGACAACGATGATGCCGAAGAAGAAGAGGGAGACGACGACAAGGCAAACAAGGCGAAGGTCGTCGTATTCACCGGCCCGCTGGACGTCAATCTTCTCGACTTGACGGCGGTATCCGAGGCGCTGTCGACGGCGGAAGTACCAGCCGGAACGTACACGAAGATACGGCTGGCGATAAGCAATCCGCGCTTGGTGTTGAATTCGGATCCCAACACCGAAATCACGAACATTAAACTCACGGCGAACGGACATCTGTTCATCAATCAAACGTTCACCTTGCAGGACGGGGAGCAGAGTCTTCTTCTGCTCGACTTCGGCGGAATCCATCTCGTGCAGAACGGGAATGGCCGGTATGTGCTGACCCCGCAGTTACAGGCCGACCTGACGCAAATGTCTGCCGATGTAATGGCCAGCGGTGAGATCGCCAATCTGGACATGGACGCGGACCTGTTCACGTTGCTGTTGATGGACGGCGAATTGGAGGTTGACTACAGCACGGCCGCAATCTTCCTGGAAACGGATACCGACACGGCGACAGGCACCGAAGCCGATCTTGCGGACGGCCTCATGGTCGAAGTGACGGGGCTGTTGCAGGTGGACGGATCCGTCGTGGCGAGTTCGGTCCGGATACTGCCGGCCGCTCCGTAACACGAACCAGAATCCCGACTCCTTTTGCGGGGAGTAGCCCTTGCGGCTGCTCCCCGTTTTCATTTTCCGCGAACAGGAGGCGACACGTTCACTTGTATTGCTACGTTGACGGCGGATCGGAGAGTTGCCATCATATGCGGCGTACGCCAATCAGTAACAGGGGCCAGTCATGACCGCAATACTCATCCTGTCGGCAACAATGTTCGCGGCGCCGTCCGAAATCGTCTATTTCGATATGCAGCAGTGTCTGGCGGAACTGCCGGACGATTCGGTGCTGCGGTACGACGCAGTGAAACTGGTCGCGTCGCTGCAAGGGCTCGTCAACCGCGAGGAACCGCGCCTCGTCATCCGCTTTCTGGCCGGGCCAGGCCCCGAGGGCGCGATCAACATCGACGACTATTGGCTCGCCCGGATGCAGAAAGGCTGGTTGAAGGAACTTCCGGTTCGGCGCATGGCGTCGCTCGACGACCTGCTCGCCCACTTCGAAGCGGACCTGCGGGGCGTCGTCGTGTGGGATCCGAGAGTCGTCGCGACGGCCAATGTGGCGGCGACGATTTGCGGCGTGGAAGGTTGGTTGCCGGTCCGCGCGGACTCGGCCCTGTACGCGCGCATCGTGGATGGCGGACCGCATTCGCCGGTGAAGATGTCGCTCGTCGATACGTTCGACGGGGCGCGAAGCGGGAGCGCCAAGTGCGACGCGTATCTCTGGGCGAAGGAGGAGTATCTGGACAAGGGCCGCTGCAATCCCGAGTTGATGGCCTACTACATCGACGCCTATTCGCAACAACCGGACAAGCCGGGATTTCATTACCACGATCTGCACAACGCGACGCTTGCGAACCACGACTACTACATCGCGAACCGTGCGTTCTTTTTCGATCTGGGCCCCTGGGCCGACGAGGTCCCCGTCGACGATCCTGGCCAACCGCTTGGAACGGATCATGCCACGTTGCTTGCGCTGCTCCGTTCCCAGTACGGGCAGAACCAGGGAAAGGCTTTTACGACGGTCGGCGGTTTCGTGCCGTGGAACCTGAAGTACACGAACCACGGCCCCGCCGGGGGCACGCATGAACCGGTGCCCACGGAATGGGAGTACGCGGCCATCCTGTCGGCGCACAACGCCATCATGGACGCGGATGCGCTCGGTCTTTCGTGTATGACGAATGCGTCCGCTTACATGCACTACCCGTTGAACCGGCGCTACAAGCAGAATATTCGTCCTGAGCCGCAGCCATTGGAGAAGAAGACCTACGTGCTCGTGTACATGGGTGATTACGATTCGGCGGCGTGGCTATCGACGCATATTCCGTCCGTATGGGACGACTCCGTGCGCGGGGAGTTCCCCATCGCGTGGGCCTTCAATCCGAATCTCGCCGCGCGCGCGCCCTACGTATTCGACTATATCTACGCGACGAAATCGGCCAACGATTGGTTCATCGCGGGCGATTCGGGCGCGGGATACCTCAATCCCAATCTCCTCACCGGCGACCGGCTCGGCAGCGGCTTGCCGGACGCGCTCGATCTGTGGGTGAAGCACAACCGCGCGTGGTATCAGCGGTTCGATTATTCCATTACCGGATTCGTCATCAACGGCTTCCACGGCGACATGCCGCTACGCGTCCAAGAAGCCTACGCACAATTCTCACCCGACGGGGTAGGTATGCAATTGGGGTTCGTGAAGCCCCTCGTGAACGGGACGCCCTTCGTCCGCCACGTGAGCGACATTTACCCCAAGCGCGACAACCTCGCGGCGACGGCGGCCGAGATGGCCCGATTCGCGAAGCCGGAGAAGCCGCAGTTCCTCATCTACCGCATGATCCTGCAACGTCCGGAGACCCTCAAAGGCGTATACGATCACCTTCGCCGCGACTTTCCGGGCGAAAACTGGGAGATCTGCGACCCCTACACGTTCTTCGACCTGTACAAACGATCGCTCCAGAACTGAGCGGCGGAGGCCGGTGCCTGGAAATTGGGGCTGAGTCTGCCGGTTCCAGCATCGAGACGAGGTCAGCCGCAACGGCGAACGTGATCTGAGAACCGGTATCGATTTCAAATCTGAGATCTCAGACTGGGAAAATGCGATACCAAGGCGTGTAGCCAGCGGGCGAAGGCTCGTTCGTTGCGAAGAATTCTCCGGTCGACTCCACTGCAAAGGAAAGAAAAACATTAGCCACAAAAGAACACATAGGACGCGAAAAGGAAAGAACAAGTTACTCTTGCGTTCTATGCGTTCTTTTGTGGCCAAAACACAGATGCAATAGGCATTGTAGATGAATATTTCCAATTCACTACGCGAAACTTGCAGGTTCCCATAGAAACCTGTATCCAAGAGGCGGGCCCGAGCGGCGGAGGCCAGTCGCGGGGCGTTCCGTTTTGTGCTAAGCTTTGGTGTGCGCTGGTTCCGGGATTTCTTCAACTGTCAGGAGTGTGCCATGCCGTTATTCCGCCGTTCTTTCGTACTTGCCGTCCTTGCCTTCCTGTTCGTCGGGATTCTCCACGCACAGGAGAAGCACACGCTTCGCCTCAATCTCGAACCGGGCCAGGAATTCCAACAGCGAATGGCGATGACTCAGACCATCGATCAGGTGATGAACGGCATTACGATTACGATGAACCAGGACATGACCCTCGACTACGCGTACAAGGTTACGGATCGGGACGCTGATGACGTGGCCACCGTCGAATGCACGTACCAACGCATCGCATCCAAGGTGAGCACGCAGGGGATGGCGGTGTCGTACGATTCCGCGAATACAGACACGCCCGTTTCCGCGGAATTCCGGCCCATGGCCGCCATGGTGGGCAAATCGTTCACCATGCGGATCAGTCCACTGGGAACGGTCGAATCCACCGAAGGCTTATCGGAAATCCTGGACGCGGTCGTGGCGGAGATGTCGATGGAAGGCCCCGCGCGCGAGCAGGTCATCGCCAATATGAAGAACCAGTTCGGTGAAGAGGCCATGAAGGACTTGATCGAACAGGCAATGGCCATTTACCCGTCCGAACCGGTCGCGGTTGGCGACACGTGGAAGAAGACGCTGGACATTCGCCAAGTGGTTCCTATGCAGTTGGACAACACGTGGGTCCTGAAGGAAGTCAATAATGACACAGCAACCCTTGAAGTCACCTCGCTAATCGCCCCTCCCGGTGACGACACGAAGGTCGACATGATGGGGATGGAACTTGATGTGCGGCTCGAAGGCGCGCAAAGCGGCACCTCTACCATCGATCGAAAGACCGGGTGGGTCGTTTCGAGTACCGTGAATCAGAATGTCGACGGCGAGATGGTCTTCCCGGCTGAAGCGGGGGCGCCGACAGGCATGACGATTCCTATTGGGATTCGCAGCACGGTCGAATTGGGACCGGTGGAATAGCCTTCGGGTCTCTACGCCACCGGCGGAATCAGTCGTCTGCCACTCCCGCCCCGTTGGAAAGGAAGACGTACCATGACTCCTCTCCTGATTGTTGCTGCGTGTTGCCTGGTGCAAGCGCCCGATCCCGCCTGGATCGACCTGGCTGCGGATTGGCGATTCAAACCGGATCCGGAGCATGTGGGGCTGCGCGACGGGTGGCTCAGCGTTTCCTATGACGACAGCGAATGGACTGCGCTCGACGCCGGGACCCGTTGGGAGGACCAAGGATTCCCGGAGTTGGACGGCTTCGCCTGGTACCGGCGCTGGGTAGACGTGCCGGCGTTGTGGGGCGGCGCAAAGGCCTGGCTTACCCTCGGCGCGGTAAACGACGCGTGCACGGTCTACTGTAACGGCGTGCGCATTAATTCTTACGGCGACGAGTCCGGACGGTCGGTGGCGAACACGCCCATCATTGCCGAGCTAAGCGCGCACCTGAAGCCGGGCGAGGCCAACCTGATCGCCATCGAGTGCCTGGATTGGGGCGGCAGCGGCGGCCTCTGGCAGTTGCCGTGCGCCATCACGACGGACCCGAACCGGTTGCCGGCCGATTCCGCGATCGCGTGCGTCAGCCAGTACGACGCGAAGCGCATCATCACTACGGTGGACCTGTCGGGACTTGGCAACGACCGTCCCGATACCACGCTGCGCCTGGGGGTATTCAAAGGCGATAAGGATAGCCCCGCGGCCGAGACGTCGCTCGTGCTTCCGGCCGATGCGTTCGCAGCGACTGCCGTGTTCGACCTGAAGAGCCCCGACGCGGGCGATGTGTTTCACGTGCGGCTCCTGGCGGCCGAACCCGGCGACTCGGCTTTGGCAGGGTTGCCCATCGACCGAGCCGTGCCCTGGCCGGAAGCGCCCGGGTGGCCAGGCGACTATGCCGATCTTCCCGTGCGGAACAATTTTGTGACGGAGCTGCTGCGCGTGGAACTCGACGAAGCCGGTGGCGCGGATTATTCCATCCTCAATCCACGGAACGGGTGGATCTTCATCTCGGCGCAAACCGAACTCGAACAAGGGCCGCAAGTGGTCATCGACGGCGAGAACAATCCGGTGCAGTGGCGGCGCAACCCTGAGACCGGCGCATTCGAGGCGATGCGGTACCAGTCGGAAGGCAAGCACAATATTGCCGTGGCGGCGAATGCGAAAGGCACGTTCGAGGTGCTCACGGTGCCTGAGTTGATGTACTGCTACTACCCCGCGACGCCGCATATCGCGCCGTACGGGCCATACGATTGGGCCTACGTGTCGCGTCATGTGCTGCCGCACGTCAATACCATCGTGACGGCGGGACCCGAACAGGAAGCCTTCGACCAATGGCGGAGCGAGGGCCGGGCCTGGATCAGCAACGCGTCGTTGCCGGGTCTGGCGAGCGCCCAAGCGCCGACGGTGGATCAGGTGTACGAAGCGTGGCGCGCTAATCCGGGAGTCACTCAGGAAGGGTACTCGGGGATGATCGTGGACGAGTTCCTCTTCGCGGGCGACGACTATTACGCGGCGTGGACAGGAGCGCTGGAGCGTCTCGCGCACGACCCCGCGTTCGAACACCGCAAGTTCTACGCGTGGTGCGGCGACCTGTACGAGTATCCGTCGAGCGCCACGTTCCAGCAGCAGATCGCGGAACTGGGGCACCGGTTCGCCTGGGAGAAGTACTTGCCCGAAGCGCGTACGCCGGAAGCGGCCGCGTCCGAGATCGCGCGCAACTTTCAGCAGGACTTGTCCGTCTGGCAAGCATCCATGCCGGACGTGGCGCAGCGGACGATCATGACGTTGGGATACCTCTGTGCGCCGCCGGAGAGTCTGAACCGTGACCCCGCAGTCGATTACCACGTGTTCATGGACATGCAGTTTCACCATCTCGCCACGGAGCCGGCCTTGTGGGGCCTTTACGGCATCATGGAATACTCGGCAAGTTATGCGGACGAGGAATCGCTGCGCTGGGCGCACCAGTTGTTCCGGCACTATTGCATCGAGGGGAACAGGGAACGGTTGACCAGCGATCCGTATGTGCTGCCGCACATCGAGAATCCAGACTTCCTGTACGGGTTGCAGGGATGGGACGTCGTCGCGGCGGCAGACGGTTCGATTGACACCGGCGTCATGGAGGGCTTCAGTTGGCTTCAGGGCCGGTATCCGCGCGTCGGAATCGGCGATCAGTACGCGCGCATGACTCGATCGGGGGAACGTCCGAACCGGATCAGCCAGACGATCCGGGCGCTCGAACCGGGACGGCTCTATTCGGTGAAAGCGATCGCGGCGGACTTGAACGACCTTGGCAAAGAGCAGAGCGTGGCGTTGCGAATCCAAGTTGCGGAAGCGGAGCCGGTGCCGGAGTTCTGCTTCGTGTACGCGTACCCCAGCAACTATGCGCATACGTTTGGCGATTTCAACCGGGAGCACCCAGCGTGGTTCACGTTCCAGCGGTATGTATTTCGCGCCACCAGCGAAACAGCAACGCTGCACGTTCTCGACTGGGTGGCGGAAGATACGCCGGGCGGCGATACGGGACAGGAAATCGGGTTCAACTTTATCGAGGTACAACCATTCCGCGAGCCGTAGTAAAGATCACAGGTGAGGGCACCTGTGTCTTTCTTGGTTGCGGTCGAGGCCTACGGCGATGTGCAGGAGGCCGTGCCAATCAATCTCACCAACTCCTCAACCGCCATGGCCCGGTCCAGGTCGGCATCGTAGATTGCAGAAACCTTCTTGCGCGCGGCGCCCACGTCTCCGCTGCCCTTCCCACGGGAGATGAGTTCCCGGCACAAGTCCGGCATGGGACCCCAGTTGCCGCATTCCACAAACTGGTCGCTGAGGAAGACAAACTTCGGGATGGCTTCACCGCCGTTGGTCAGGAATCGGACGAACACGTCGGGATGCTGCTCGCGGGTGATGAAGCGTAGCTTCACGTTTGGACCGGCCTCGGCGAGCCGCTGCAGTACGGGCACGTGACGCACCACGTCGCCGCACCAGTCCTCCGCGATGGCGATGATATGCACCGGCCTCGGTACCGCTGCGAGAAAGGCTTCCACGTGCGGTTCGAGGGCAAGTTGCTTTCGCGCTTCCTCCATCTTGCGCGCGTGACTTCGATCTTCGGCTCCGGCCAGCCATGCGGCATAGTCTTTGCCCGAATGGAATACGGATTTCCAGTTGATTGTCGGAAGAACCGGCGGACGCGGCATTGCGATCTTCTCCTGATTGATACGATTCGGGTATACCCATGAAACGGCAGGAAAGGCCGGAATATTTCACCGGGAAGGCAAGGCGCAGTTGCCCGTGGGAATGCGCGTCAGAAGATCTTCTCGATGTATACCGAGTCGTTGCCTTCGAACCGGGCGTTGGCGGCCGCCTCGGTTCCAAGTCGAACTACGCCGTCTTCGCCGATTCCCGTGATACGGAGATGCACCGAACGCAACCCGCCGAACCACCAGCGGCGGTCGCAGACGTAGATCAGATCCCCCACTTCCGCGTGCATTGCATCCAGCGCGGATTGCGGCAGCACGGCCGCTTCCTCATCGGTCATCGTGTCATCGATGATGACCCGAAGGTGCGGGCGGCGCCCGGCCTTGAGATTAAGTTCGCCACCTTTGTACGAGCGCATGGCGTCAAGTTGAGTACCTGTCGTCAGCCCGACAATCGACTCCGCCGCGCGCGCCTTCGTGAACCACGTCACAACGATGCCGATTCCCGTGCAGATGACCATTCCGTACAGGGCGCGCATGAAATTGTAGCTGTTTGGTCCCATGCCGAAGGCGAAGGGTTGAATGAGCAGCGCGTCAAGCTTAGGCACGAAACTCAAGAAGACCGCGATCAGCCCCGCCACCATGGTCGCCACGGCGGCGGCGGGGGTATATCGCTTCCAGAGAACGCCCAGCAGGATGGCAATGACAATAGGCGGAGTCACGGCAGCCGTGAACATGGCGTGGGCGTTGTAAATGCTCTTCGACATCATGAACACGGGAACGAGCGCGATGCCGAGCAGACAGGTGGTCACGCTGCTGAACCGCGCCACGATCAGATAGTGGCGATCTTCCGCGTTGCGGTGCACGTAGGGACGATAGATATCGTTCACGAAGATCGCGCTGACTGCCGTAATCAAGGTATCCGCCGTGCTCATGAGCGCGGCCGTCAACGCCGCGAGCACGAAACCGAAAACGCCCGGCGCGCAGAGAAAGTGAGCCGCGTCAATGAAGGCGTCCTTGTCCTCGGTCACGAGTTCGCCGTTTTCGACAAGGGCCCGGGCAACCCATCCGCCGCTGCTGACGGTGATGGCCGCGAGGGGTGCGAGGACGAGGATCCAGAACACGGCCATCTTGCGCGCGTCCGCGACGGTTCGGATGGAAAGAAAGCGCATGATCATGCCTTGGTTCATCAACACGAAGGCGCCCGTATTGGCGAGACCGTCTTGCGCAAAGAGCCCGACAAAGCTGAAATCGTCGGGCCGGTTGAACTCGGAAAAGGCGAAGCGGTGCGACTGGGGCAGCAGCGCCCAGAAATCGCCGAAGCCGCCCACGTGGTAGACACCCACGAAGAACAGTCCCAGCCCGGCCACAAGGAGGATCATCCCCTGGGCAAGGTCCGTCATGATGACGGAGGTCTGGCCGCCGGCAAACATGTACAGCATGACGGCGAAGCCCGCCGCCACGGCGCCCATCATGACAGGCCAGCCAAGGAGGGTGTTCAGGGCCTGTCCAAGCGTGTAGAGATTTACGCCCACGTAGCCGACGAGATAGAGCAGGATCAGACCGGTGGCGGCCATGCGCGCGCCGGTACCGAAACGCCGCTCGAAATATTCGGGCACCGATTGAATGCGCCCGAAGTAGATAATGGGGAGCCAGACAAGAAGGAGGATGGGAATCCAGAACCAGTCGTTGAGATAGGTCTGCGTGCTTCCGATGCCGTACTTGAAGCCGACCTGGCTGTACTTGATGAAGCTGTAGCTGCCGACGGTCGTCGCGATGCCGGAGAACGCGATCAACCACCACGCAAACCGTTGGCCGCCGAAGAAGAAGTCCTTGGTGCTGCGGGTGTATTTGCCAAACCAGAGCCCGAAGCCGACCACGCACACGAAATAGGCAATGATGACGACGTAATCGAGGGGTTCGCCCTTGAGGTTTTGGGTATCGATCATGGCGCGACCGCCTCGGCCGGCAGGTAGGGCAGCCAAAAGGTAAAGGCGCAGTAAAAAATCAGCAACCCAACAAAGCCGCCCACGATCGTCCATACGATCCGCTGGTCGCGCGGGTCCTTGAGGTTGATGTACCCGCTGCTGACCCCGCACCACACGCCGATCGCGCAGAGCACGGCGCCAACGCCGAACTCAACGAGAATCGGCAAAATTCGTTCCATACCCATGATTTGCCCGGCCCCTTTACGTGATAAAAGAACACGTCGTGGGATAATAGCGGCTGTATCCCGGTTGCGCAACCCTTGTTGCTGTAGTCCCGCCGTGAACCTTGTGTACAATGGTTCATTCCGAAGTGAGCAAGGGAGTATCTCCGCATGATTCGTGTATGTGCCGTACTGTGGATCGCCGGGCAAGTCGCGCTGGGCGCCGCGGTCGAAGAAGAAGTCGAAGTGCAGGGCAACTATTCCACGTTCCGCATCGCGCCGGGCCCGGGCGCTGGCGTGGAATGGTTCGGGTCGCCGGTATCCAACGTGAACCACGCGGGCGGCGAAGGGCTGCTGCTGGAAGGATTCGGCGTCGGTAATTTTTACGTGCCGAACCGCCGGCTTAACGAGAACCTCGAGATCGTGGATACCGCCGGCGGCGAGCCGGTTATTCGCTACAGCTACGAATGCGACGGCCCCAACATCCGCGGGCTCCACGTGACCCGCACGATGGAGCCTCAACCCGACGAAGCGTCTATTCGCGTAACCTGGAAGGTGGAGAACAAGGGCGACGAAGACCAATGGGTGTCGCCCTGGGTGCGAAACGAGGTCCGGCCCGGCGGTTCCACCGAAGTGCGGGACCGCATGGAACTGGCCACGTGGGAAGGCATCGTCAACGTCGAGCGGAGCGGCTATCACGTGGCGTCGCGAAATTGGGTCGCGGCCACCGATCCCGCGTCCAAGGAAACGCTCTACGCGGTGTTCGACGCGGACCAGACTCATTCCTTTCTAGTGAATCGCGACGAACAGGTCCCCTTCGGGGCCTTCCAGACCGCTTTCGTGCCGCGCCTGATGAAGGTCGGCGACGCGTGGGAGACCACGTACCGCGTAAATGTTGTGCGCGGACTCACCCATGTGAATTTCGCCACGGATGAGCTGGCGGCGCAGGTGGACTACGAGGCCGGCGAATTGAGTGTGTTGCTGGCGGCGGTGAAGCCCATGCCGGGGCTCCAGATCGAAACCAGCATTCTCGCGGCCAACGGCAAAGTCTGGCGGTTGCCGGAGAAAAAGTTCGACATCGACCCTAACACCGTCATCCGGTGCACCTACGAGTGGCAAGCCCCGGGCAACGGATCCTACGAGTTGCTGGCGCGGGTCACGCGGGGCGGCGAGGCCGTCGCTCTCGGCAGCGATACGGGATCGCCCCACGGCGGCATCGACACCCAGTTTGTCGTGGGCGATATGGAAGCCGACGATTTCGAACCGTGGACCGATGCGCCGTTCGCGCTCGAACGGGGATCGCGCACCTTGCCGCGGCAGTTCGCGGTGCCCGGCGACACGGCCATCTGGTTTGAGAGTTCGCTGGAGAAGATCTTCCCGGAAGACGTTCCGCAGCGGACGGGCGACTACAAGGCCATCGCCAGCCTGTCGCTGGCGGCGAACGAAAGCGAATCATTCCAGGTCGTGCTGCGCCCTCCTGACGGAATGGATCTCCGGAATGTGAACTTGCGCGCCGTGGACCTCGTAAACGCCGCCGCGGGTTCGCGCATCGCGTCATCGCAGATCAGCCTGCATACGGTGGCGTACTATCCGGTGCGTATTCCGACGCATTTCGAAGGACCCACCGGCGTCTGGCCCGATGCCTTGCCCGAATTGGAGCCATTCACCGCACAAGGCGGCCAATGCAGCCCGATCTGGATCACCGTCCATGCGCCCGCAGGCACGCCGCCCGGCGCCTATGAAGGGTACCTCGAACTCACGGCAAATGGCCGCGACCCGGTCGAATTGGGATTGCGGGTCAACGTGTACAACTTCGAATTGCCGCGCACGCCGCACCTCAAGACAGACTTCGGATTCTGGATCGATGGCGCGGATAGCCTGTGCCGCCGCATGGGGTACTCTGGCAGCGCGGAACAGTTGTTGGACGCCTATCTCGAAAACGGATTGCGCCACAAGGTGACGCTGCGCGAATTGGCCCAGTTCCCGTCGGAGAGCGCGGATTACAAGGCCAGCCTCGCGATGTTCGAACCGAAGATCAGGGAGCTGATCGACGGCGGCGCGAGCACGCTATCGGTGCCGGCGTCGCTGTTCGAGTTCCCGGAGCAGCTCGCGGTGGCGAACGAGTTTGTAGAAAAGGCGAATCTTCGCGATCGCGTGTTCTGCCAGATCGCGAATGAGCCGGAACGCCCGGCTTGGCCGAGGCTGTTCGAAACCATGACGCAATGGCGGGAGATCGCGCCCAACATCCCGCTTATGCTGACGACCTACGGCTCGCAGCCCTTCTTCCACGAAGCGGCGGACGTCTGGGCCATCCACTCCCCCATCATGGATACGGTGAACAACAAGACCATCCTGGATCGGATCGCCGCCGGCAACGCCGTGTGGTGGTACGTGAACCATACGCCGCCACGGCCCTACGCCAATTTCTTCATCGACTTCGCCGCCATGGAACACCGCGTGTTCTTCTGGCAGACCTGGGCCCTGGGCATGAAGGGCGTTCACTACTGGAACGCGAACTACAGCGAGCCCGGCGTGAATCCGTGGGTCAACCAGCTCGACATCACGCCCACCAACGGCGACGGATTCCTCCTCTATCCCGGACCGAAGGGCCCGGTTAGTTCGATTCGCTGGGAAGTCATCCGCGACGGGATCGAGGACTACGACTACCTCGTGCTATTTCGCGAACGCATGAAGCAGCTCGAAGAAAAAGGCGGACACGCCGCCCTCCTGGAACAAGCCGCGGAAGTCTACAACCTGAAGGAACTCGTCCCCGACCTCGTCACCTTCACCCGCGACCCCAACGTCCTCATCAGCAAACGGGAAGCCCTGGCAAAGATGATCGTGGCCATGGACGAAGCCCTGCGGTGAAAAATAGGGACAGGCACCATTTTCCTTCTCTGCGATCGAACATTTTCTCAGCGACCGAGTAGGAAAATGGTGCCTGTCCCTTTCTGTCCCGTTACCTGCGATCTTGACGTCCTCATCAGCAAACAGCAAGCCCTAAAGATCGTTGCACGTAGGAGGGCGGGTTTTCTTACCCGCCGCATTCGCAAGAAAGCACGAGGATCGGCTCTCAACGCGATCGCAATGCAAGAATCGGGAATTTGGCTTCGAGGGGCAAGCCTCAGCGCGGCGGGTAGGAAAACCCGCCCTCCTATTTATGCAGGCGTGATCCGCCCGAGCACGACGGGCTCTTGCGCGCCGGTGGCGTGGGGGACGTTGGAGGCTTTTCCGCAGAAGAGTTCGTTGCCGAGGATGGCGGCGCTGACGGCGTCGATGGCGTCGTGGGGCAGGCCGTACTCGTCGCTGGTGCGCACGGTGACGTCGCCCAGGCCGCTTTTGACCCGTTGCACGAGGGCCTTGTTGTTCACGCCGCCGCCGCTGAGGATGAGGCGGGAGATCTTGTACTGGGGTTTCACGAAGCGGTTGTAGGCGCGGACGATGCAGTAGCTGACCGCCGAGGTCACTGTGGCGACGAGGTCTTCCATGGAGTGATCTTTGCGCCCGGCGAGCGCGTCGCGCAGGTAGACTTCAGGGCCAAACTCGTCGCGCCCGGTGGTCTTCGGGGGAACTTTCGCGAAGTAAGGGTGGTCGAGCAGGAACTCGAGGAACTCGTCGATCACCACGCCTTTGGCGGCGGCTTCGCCATCATCGTCGATTTCCTGGTTGCCGCTGGTGATATGCCGAATGGCGCCGTCGATGACGATGGTGCCCGGGCCCGCGTCGAACGCGACCAGTTCGTCGAAGCTCGGCGGGATGACGGAGAGTGTGCTGATGCCGCCGAGGTGGAGGCGCGCCATGATGCGGTCCTCGCGGGCGAACAACACGAAATCGGAATAGGTGGAGATAGGACCGCCCTGTCCGCCGGCCGCCATGTCACGGGCGCGGAAATCCGAGGCTACGGGCAAACCGGTTCGTTCCGCAATAACGGCCGACTCGCCGACCTGAAAGGTGCCGGTGGCCTGGTCATACCCACGGGGCGGATAGTGGGCCACGGTAAATCCGGTGGAAGCGACGAAATCGACCTCGCACATCTCGGACTGCGCGAGGCGGACCATTTCCTGGGCGGCGTCCGCGAGGAACTCGCCGAGTTCGAAGTTGAGCAGGCAGACTTCGCGCACGTCCTTCTTGGCCACGATCAGGCGCGTGCGCAAACCCGAGGAATAGGGGAAATGGCGCGTCTTCATGAGCTTCATGTGGAGGCCCGGTCCGCTCCCCTTGATGCGGACCAGTGCGGCGTCTACCCCGCGGGCAGAACTGCCGCAGGTCAAACCTATGGCGAATCGCGTCGCCTTCTTGGAGATTGCCTGGAAAAGCATCGTCTACCTTTACTTACGTCCGCGGGCCGGCACTCACTTCACGGTTTCCAACAGTGCATTGCCAAAGTAGTGGAGCAGAATGTCCCCGTACCCCGCACCGGCAAGCGCCATGCCCCGCGCGCCATGCTGACACAATCCTACCCCATGGCCACGTCCGCCGCCAACAAAGGTGAACGCGGTTGATCCGTCAGCCCTTATTAATACCATGGCGCTGGGCAAACCGCCAAACGCTTGGCGGATAGGGAGTTCCTTGCGAATGGTCACACTGCCGGAGGAGCCGGTGACGGTGACGGACTTGAGCCGGCCACTCACGCCCCGCTCGCCGGGGGTGATGGAGCGCACCGTGCCGACCTTGTAGCGCTGGTTAACGAGCCGCGTCACCTCGGCCACGGTGAGCCGCCGGGACCAGCGGAACCCCGCGTCGCCGCTGCAGTAGGCGTTCGGCTGTTGTTGCAGCCATTTCCCCAGATTGGCGGACGGCGTGGAGGTTGGAACCGTTCCCTTCGGAAAGTCAGCCGCGCCGCGCAGGCTCATGTCCGGTGGCGAAGACCAGACGGCATCGTTGTCCTCAGACCAACCGCCGCAGTTGGAGCTGAACACGGCCGGGATGGTGCGGACGCCATCCGTCAGGACTTGGCCGCGTGTCGCGACGACGGCGGCATCGGTGGCGGGGTGCCGGCCGCTGAATCCGCCGTAGACCCGGTCGCCCTCGCTGTTCGTGAAATTAAACCCGTTAAGAATATGCTTGAGCGCGAGGTGCCCCAGGACGTCGCTTCGAGCAGCGATGGCCTGGGCTTTCAACGCTTCGGACGGCCACAGGGCGGGCATTTCCGCGGGTAGCACCCCGGCGAGGTAGTCTTCCACCGGGAGCGTTTCGAAGACGCTCAACGCGGAATCGGACTCGACCGCCAGGCTGATTTCTCCGGTGTAAGACGCACCGGACCGGTCGCCGGGGTGGCTGACGCGAATCGGGGCCGTCGAGGTCAACCGGAAGGGTACGGGCCAATTCATGGTGTGGCCATCGGGTGATTTGGCCGTGACGGTTCCGCTGCCCGGCAGAATGGTCTCGGGCCGGACCCAGGACCACTGGTTGTCCTGTTCCAGTTCCTTCTTGAAGGCGTTGGCCTGGGCTTCGGTTTCAAAACGGTGCAGGGAAATCCAATACTCCCGGCCGTCGAGGATGTGGCCGGACGCGGTCCGGTAACGCGACCCCATGAGGATGGGTTCCACGGGATAGCCTTGTGCGCGCCATCCCTCCACATAGGCATTCATCACGTCCGCTTCATGGGGTTTGAAGGTTTTGACGAAATTGTGGAAATGCTGGCGCGGCGGAGTGGCCTGGGTCAGGGTGAGCGACCACGACGCGCCCGGGAGATCGAGCGCCCCCCCATCATGTTCGAGGCGTATTGCGCTGGTGCTTTGAATGTCTACCGACCGCGCGCCGTGAAAGAGCCGAATCGTGACAGGCGGATTCGCCTCGGTGACAGTGTCCTCGGGTTTCGACTCAGGCGCCGGGGCCGGAGCGGACGCCGGTTGCGGCGCGGGTGCGGGTGCAGGCGCTGCTACAGGCCACGGCGCTGGCGGCGGCTCGGGTGAGCGGCAACCGGTCCATGTCGCGCCAATCACTAGAACCAAGAACGCAAGACTCGCACGCCACAAGCCGTGCCCCGTTAGGGGCGAAATCACGCCGCGGACGTGACCCAGGGCATCGCCCTGGGAACGGGAACGCAAGAAATGAATCGCCCTGAAAGGGCGAAACACGGACCTTGCAGTGGTCGCGTTCTCCGATTTCGATTGGATGTTGCGCTCCTTCAGAGCTTGAACATGGAGAGTACGTTCGTATCCCAGGGCGTTGCCCTGGGCTATCCTATTGTGGCCTTTCAGGCCAATTTTTGGGATGGTCGGACGAAGCCGGGTTGCATGAACGGCGACGTCGAGTAGGGTTCGAAGAAGCAGGCGGGACGCCTGCGCTACATGGCTGGTGACATTGGTGCTCGGGGAGTCAATCACGTTCCAATGCGGCACGCAGGTTTCCTTTCGATTCGGTTAGTTGCGCCTCGGCTTGGTCGCGGGGGACGCCACGGCGTTTCATGAGGACGGCCACGCGTATGTCGTCGCCCGCGACGCGCAACTGGGTGTCCGCCTCGGACTCGGGCAAGCCGGTCAACGCAGCGACGATGCGCGTGGCGCGTTTGCGCAGTTTCGCGTTCATGGGTTTGACGCCCACCATGTATCCCTCGAAGATGCGACCGGAAAGAGCCATGGCGCCGGTGGAGATCATGTTGAGCACGAGCTTCGTGGCGGTGCCGGCCTTGAGGCGCGTCGACCCGGGCAGGACTTCCGGCCCGGTGTCCAACGCAATGGTCCAGTCGGCAATGCTGTGCGCAGAGGGATTGCAGCATAGCAGGCACGTGTATGCGCCGTGCCGCTTCGCTTCCGCGAGGCCCGCGTGCACGTACGGAGTGGTGCCCGAGGCGGCGATTCCGACGACCACGTCATGCTCGCATAGCTTCGGTTGTAATGCGCCCAGATCGGCGACGGCCGCGGCCTCGTCGTCTTCGACGCCTTCGCCGCTGGAGCGGAGCGCCGCGTCGCCGCCCGCGATGATGCCGACGACCTGTCCAGGGTCCACTCCGAAGGTGGGCGGGCATTCCGACGCGTCCAGTACACCAAGCCTTCCGCTCGTTCCCGCGCCAAGGTAGATAAGCCGTCCACCGGCTGCGAACGCGTCAGCAACGCGCTGCACCATATGAGCGATCGGTGCGCGGGCGGCGCGCGTGGCGTCGACGGCTTCCTGGTCAGCGTCGCACATGCGCGCAACGATGGCGTCGGCGGTGAGGGTGTCGAGGAATCGCTCGTGTTGCGTTGCGGATTCCGTTCGGGAGAGGACCACTTCCGTCGCGACGGATCCGGCGCGAGCTTCGGAAACGAACAGCGAGCGACTGGGGTCGGCAATCAGACGCAAACTCGCCGCGGTTCCATCAAACCGCGTTCGCTCAAACGTAGAAGGCAAAGCAGGGTTGCCATGACAATTCTTAACCATCGACTGAGCACGGTCGACGAGTTCGGGAAGCGCGTCGACCACGCCCCCGTGAATGTACATAGGGGCAGCATTCGTCAGTCCGGTTTCAAGTGCCGCGTTGGCAGCGAGTGCGAACAATTCGGTTAGGGCGTCAACGACACATCCCTCCGCCGCGCTATCCGAATCGTGATACAGAGCAATCACCGCCGGTGCCAGCGACGCGACGTCCTGCTTCGTCGCGGAACGCGACCAGACGATCAACTCGGAAAAGGTGCGCAGTCCCGCAGCTTCCGGTAGCGCGTCCACCAACTTGGTGGGTCCGCATTGACCGTCTAGGGACGCGGCGGCGGCGCGCAAGGCGCGGACTGCAATGTCGTAGGCGCTGCCCACGTCGCCGAAAAGCGCGCCACGGCCGCCGAAGATGCGGGGCTGGCCTCCGGCAGTCTTTGCGATGACGCTGGAGCCCGTGCCCGCAATGACGACCATGCCCTCGCCGTCGCCGATGTTGGCGTGCAGCATGGTGTCCACATCGCTGGCGACCACGGCGCGTCGCACACCCAGCGACTGGACCAGTCCATTCGCGATGGCATTACGCAGCATCTCATTCCGCGCGCCGGAGATCCCGGCAGCGACTTCGCAGGTTGACGCGTCCCGCGCACCGAGCAGTTCCCGGCCGAGTTGGATCAGCATGCGAAGTGACTGTGGAACTCCCAACTCAACCGGGTTGGACGGACCGCCCGTTCGTTCTGCAATCGCGTTGCCTTCCGCGTCATAGAGTGCGGCGCGTGTGGCCGTGCCGCCGCCATCAAACGCAAGGTAGATTGTGTCGTGAGGATCTGTCATGAGACTCGCGCTGCCTGCGCATACTTCTCCACGATCCCGACACGGATCGTGCCGTTCTCGCAGATGTCCTTGTAGAGATAGGCGCTTGGGTTGGGCGTCCGCGCGAGGGTCTCGCGATCGACGTGGACCAATCCGTACCGCGCGGCATATCCGTCGATCCATTCAAAGCCATCCAACATGGAGCGATGAAAATAGCCGCGCACATGGATACCTTGCGCGAGGGCTTCCTGCACGATCGCCAGATGATTCACGAGGTATGCGCACCGCGCGGCGTCATCCGTTGTATCGAGGCCATTTCCGGTTATGTAAATGGGCTTTCCGTATTCGGAAATCGTTTTGAGCACTTCCCGCAGCCCCTCCGGGTCCGTTTCATACCGGGGGGGTCGTATCGGACTTCCCGTTGGATCGGTTAATGCCCGAAAGAACTGTCGCGGTTTCCCGGCGCGAAAGCAGACGCGCTCTTTTCCGTAATACGAAACCGCGATAAAATCCGCGCCCCCCCCCAGACGTCGCGCACCACCGAGCGGAAACGGGGCCTCGTCCCGAATCATCGCCGCGGGAAACAGGTCGTTGGCCCGGCGCATTTCACGGCGCGCCGCCCTCAGGTCCCAGGCGCTCTCTTCGTTTACCGGCACGCAATTGCGCGCGCGGATGGAAAGGCCCACTGCGGCCTCCGGCTGAAGGCGTTGGATGATGGCGTAGCTCTCCGCTTGGGCGTGCATCAGCGCGTTCAACGCAGTGAATATAGACCAAATGCCGCGCCGCCCCGGAGGCCATTGTCCTTCGAGCCACGCCATGGTGGCGAGGTGTTCCGGTTCCAGCAACGGAATCCAATGCGCGCAGTATTCGGAAAGGGCCTCGACGACGCGCTGCACAAAAGCGCCGAAGGTGCGCGCTGCGTCGCGCTGCAACCATCCTCCCCGATCGGCAAACCAGGCCGGCAACGTCACATGATTGAGCGCGCAGATGGGCGTCATGCCGCGCCGCCGCAGGGCCTCCGCGACGTGTGCGTAATGAACGAGCGCCTCGGGATCGAAATGGTCGGGTTCGGGCTGGACCCGGCTCCACTCGATCGAAAACAGATGCGCGTTGTGACCCAGTTTGCGCGCGAGTTCGAAATCCGATTCGTAGTGTTCGAAATGCTCCGAGGCGCGACTCGACGTGCGACGGTCGGCGATGCGGCCGGGACGCTGTTCCCAGCGCCACCAATCGGCATTAAAGTTGCCCCCTTCCACTTTGTACGCGGACGTAGTGGCTCCCCAGAGAAAGTCTTTCGGAAAGGCGTTCACACGGTACTCCCCACCGCGTCTCATGTCTGATGTCCGCCAGCCAGCAGCGGGGTGACAACGGTGCGCCCCAATGGTAGCATGGCCGTCTCGCATGGAGAAAACGGAATGACAACCAACGAGGTGGCCGTACTGATGGCCTTGCTCCGGATACCCGGCGCAGGAACGGTGTCCGCGCGACGCGCCGTGGCCTTGGCGGCGCACCTCGGCGTTCCGCTCGATGCGCTTCCACTCATTCCCACACGGCAACTGTTGGAGCAGTTCCCGACGAGTCAGACCGATCAATTGGCGTCTTTCCTTCCGCAATGTACCGGGGAAGCCTGCGACCATGAGGTGAGGTTCCTGGATCGTATACTCCGGTCGGGAGCCCAAGTCATCACCTGCGCGGACGGTGACTATCCCGATTCACTCGCTCGCGACTTGGGGAATCGGGCGCCCGCCCTGCTTTTCCTGGCAGGCGATCGGGAACTGCTCGAAGCGCCTTCGGCCGCGGTCGTTGGCGCGCGGGAAGTCAGCCGGCGCGGTGCGATGCTGGCAGGCGAAACCGCAGCCGTCTTCGCGGGCGCCGGCATCAACGTGGTGAGCGGCGGCGCGACGGGGGTCGATTCGGCGGCCCATGCGACGGCGCTGGCGCATGGCGGTACGACGGTCGTCGTATTGCCGCAGGGTCTGTTACCCTTCCGCGGTTCGCGCGAGTTGCTGCAAGCGGTGGAGGACGGCCGTGCGGCGATTCTGAGCGAGTTCTTGCCCGACATGACGTGGCAAACCCACGCCGCGGTAACGCGCAACGCGACGATCAGCGCGCTGTCGAACTTGGTCTGCGTCATCGAACCCAAGAAGCAGGGCGGCAGCGTGCGGACCGCTCGGCTGGCCATCGAGCATGGGAAACGCGTGCTCGTCTATTGCGACGCGCAGCACCTGGATCTGGGTACCACGTTGACCCGTTCGGGCGCGGTGTCACTACTCGATGCCGAGGGCCAGTTCAACCCGGAATACCTGCTTCAGCAGTGGAATTCAGCCCCCGCTCAATCCGCGGGACAGACGGAACTCTTTTAAGGACGGCGGCCATCGCGATTCGCCGGATTTGTGATAATCTGTGCGTGTCTGAGTTCGCGAAATCTGCAAGGCAATCACTCTAATTAGGAGAACCGCCCATGGCGACAGAAGCTGTACCCTACCGGTCTATCCACGAAATGGCGGGGACGACCTTCGCGCCGCTCAAATCCCCGGCGGACGCGGAGCGGTTCAAACTCAGCGAGGCGCAAGTGACGGAGTTCCGCGAACGTGGTTTCGTCAAGGGTCCCCGTGTGTTGGACGACCGGCAAATCGAGGTCTTGCGCGAAGGCCTGGAACGCATCCGCACCGGCGAGAACGAACGGCTGGGCGAACTGTATGAAGTCGATGAAGCGTGGAAGAGCGCACCCGAACAGAACGTCTTCCATTTCCTCGGCGCGTGGCGCATCGATGAGGCGTTCCACGACATCCTGTTCCACCCGGCCATCGCGATTCCGGTGGGCCAATTGCTCGATACGCCGCGCGTGCGGTTCTGGCACGACCAGGTCTTCTACAAACCGGCGCGGCATCCGGGCGTGGTCGCTTGGCACCAGGATTACTCGTACTGGACCCGCAGCGTGCCTGCGCGGCACCTGACGGTGTGGATCGGACTCGACGATTCGACGCTGGCCAACGGCTGCATCCACTTCGTGCCCGGCAGTCACAAGTGGCCGCTGTTGCCGAAACTGCAACTCCTCGAAAACATGGATGCTATCCGCGACATACTCACGCCGGAACAACTCGAAGAGTTCAAACCCGAACCCTTGGAGCTGAAGGCCGGCGAATGCTCCTTCCACGACTGCATGACGCTCCACGGGTCCTACGGCAACAACTCCGACATCCCCCGGCGCGGGGTCGTCCTCAATTTTATGCATCCCGAAACGAAGAGCGCCGACGGCACGAAACCGTTGCTGGTGCATACTCCCGTGATCCCGGAAGGGGAAATCATCGAGGGAGAGGACTTTCCGATCGTGTATGGGGAAGACTGCTGAAGAACGTCTCAGGTTCGCGCATGAACGTTCGTCGAGGGCAAACATGTTAGAATCTTAGGAGGAACTCGGTAAGCGGAGGCGAAATGATGAACGTGAGAGCAGAGAACATCCCCGAGATTCGAGCCATGACTGTCCCAGAGAAACTCGTTCTCGTGGAAGAACTTTGGAATAGCATCTCGGCGCAGGAATCCGAGGTTCCGGTACCCAAAGTCACATAGACGAATTGGTTCGGAGGCGCGAGGATCTCGACCCAGGAAGTTTGCTTTCTCTCGACGAGCTTCGCGCGCGAATCGACCGCAGGAAATGAGAGATCCCCTGAATCATCTCAGGAGTCCGAAATCGGGCGAATCCAGAATGAACTAGACGTAAATGAGATACTTCCAAGCGGATTCAAGGGTATAATTAAGGATGGACCAACTTACACGAATTACCTTCAACCCGGAAGTGATGGGGGGAAAGCCCTGCATTCGGGGGCTCCGAGTCACTGTAGGAACTGTGGTAGGGCTTGTCGCTTCGGGCCACTCTTCCGAAGAAATTCTCAGGCTTTACCCGTACCTTGAAGCGGAAGACATCAAAGAAGCGCTGTCTTACGCGGCATGGAGATCGGAAGAGGTCGAAGTACCAGTCAACCGCCAATGAAGCTCGTGGTCGACATGAATCTCTCACCCGGCTGGATACCCATTCTCGAACATGAAGGGTGGCCGGCCGTGCATTGGTCTGACGTCGGCGCTCACAATGCCACCGATCGGAGAATTCTGGAGTGGGCACAAGACAACGAACATTGCATCTTGACGCATGATCTGGATTTCGGGGCAATCTTGGCCGCGGGAGGTTACAGGAGCCCAAGCGTCGTTCAGATCAGAACACAGAACTTGGCTCCCGATGCACTTGCAAACCTGATGCTCGACGTGCTCCGGCAGTACGAATCGGAAATCGAAAGCGGCGCATTACTCGTTGTAGACGAGTCCGCATTGCGGGTGCGCCTCCTCCCATTGAGGGGCAACACGTAATTCACTTGCGCGACGTCTCTCGTGCCCGTAGCTCCTGAATGAAACCCTTGATTAGCCGCCTCTTTCTGTATTCAATTGTCTCCCATGCACGAACCTCATGCACTCATGCACGTTGTGGCCCTGTTTGGCACGGCCGTGGTTGCGGCCTGGCTGTTTCGGGTCGTGCGCGCGCCGTCGATCATCGGCTATCTCGTCACCGGGATTGTGATTGGCCCCTCCGGGCTGACACTCATCCCGGAGGAGGAAGTCGCCGGCCTGGCTGAGATGGGGCTGGTGCTCCTCCTGTTTACCATCGGGTTGGAACTCTCGCCCAAACCCCTCCTGCGGATGGGCAGGAGCCTGCTCATCGCGGCGGGACTGCAAATCGGGGGGACCGCGGCGCTTGCCGCCGGCATTACGAAGGTCCTGACACCTTACGACGTCGTGCCATCGTTGGTGATTGGGTTTGCCGTGGCGCTCAGCAGTACGGCGATCGTCCTGAAGCAACTTAGCGACCGCGGCGAAACCGGCACCGGCACCGGCATGATCACGACGGGAACGCTGCTCCTTCAAGACGTTATCGTAATCGCCATCATGCTGTTCCTGCCACTCCTGGCTCCCTCGGGGGACGGCGGGTGGCAAGGAGCGGCAATCCGTGGCGGCGTCGGGTTGATTGGCCTTGGGCTGGCTGCCGTGTTCGGGCGCCACTTGCTTTCCTGGTTTCTGGAGAACATCGTACGCACCGGCGGACGAGAATTGGTTGCCCTGTTCGCGGTTCTAATGGCCTGCGGCGGCGCCTGGCTCGCGGCCCTGGCGGGATGGTCCCCGGCGCTGGGCGCCTGTGTGGCGGGGTTGCTTCTCGCCGAACTGGACGTCCGGCATCAGCTCGTGGCCGACATCATGCCCTTCCGCGATGTATTCAATGCGCTCTTCTTCGTAGCGCTCGGCATGAAGGTCAATCTGGGTTTGCCGGTCGAGCACCTGATCTGGATCGGCGTGGCCATCGGCGTGATTGTGGTTGGCAAATCCATCCTCACGGCAATGGCCATCCGTATCGCCGGTTGGCCGCTCCGGCCTTCCCTCCATGCCGGAATTGGACTTTACACGGTAAGTGAATTTGGCTATGTGCTCGGCATGGAAGCCGCAAAACTGGGCATCATTCCCGCGCAAGTGTTGGGCGCGTTCATCGTCTGCGCCGTGGGGACAATGCTCATCGGCGCGGGAATGGTGCCGCTGGCGGGCCCGCTATCCCTGCGAGCAACCCGACGGTTTGGGTCCCCTGACGGGCCGGGCGCCGCGCTCCCGGGCGAGTCCGGTACCCACCATGTCATTATCGTGGGCTACGGCATCAACGGCCAGAACCTGGCGCGCGTTCTGAGATCGACGCACATTCATCACACGGTGATCGAAATGAACCCGCAGCTCGTCGCGGCGGCCCAGGAGACGGGCGCCGAGGTGATTGTGGGCGATGCCGAGCGCAAGTCCATTCTCGAGCATGCGGGCATCGCTCACGCCCACACACTCGTGGTGGCGATCAACGACCCCGGGTCGACGCAACGCATCGTGTCCGTGGCGCGCAATTTACGGGCCGATCTGTTTATTCTGGCCCGTACCCGCTTTGTTTCGGAACTGGATGCCTTGTATCAGCTCGGCGCAGACCGCGTGATTCCAGAGGACTTTGAAACGTCTATCGAGATCGCGGCCCACGTGCTCAAGGAAATGGACATCCCCGACAATATCGTCGAAGCGCAGATCGCCGCCGTTCGCGCGGGCCGCTACGGCATGCTCCGTGGCAAACCCACGGACCGCGCCGCCCACGAGGAATTGATGCAGGTTCTCCAAGCCACGGTCACTCGCACGCACTACGTGACTGCCGATAGTCATGCCGTTGGCAAGACAATAGCCGAACTGAACTTGCGCGCTGTGACCGGAGCCTCCATCATTGCCGCCGTCCGCAATGGCACCCCCCTCACCAACCCGGCTCCGGACTACGTCATGCAGGCAGGAGACGTACTGGTCCTCGTAGGGGCCCACGTCCAGTTGGAAGGCGCGAAGTCGCTGCTCCAAGAGCGCGAAGCGTAGACCCCGCACCGCCTCCCCAACTCCCAAGGGGCAATCCGCGTTCCAAGTTTGCTATGCTGGGGCCGGTGCGATATCGACTGTTGAGGAGCACGCCCGATGGCGCAACAGACCTACGATGTAATCGTGCTTGGGCTCGGAGGCATGGGAAGCGCCGCCTTGTATCGCCTGGCCGAGTTGGGCGCGCGCGTCTGCGGGATTGAGCGGCATGGCATTGCCCACGATCGCGGAAGTTCCCATGGCAACGCGCGGATGTTTCGAAAGGCCTATTTCGAACACCCCTCGTACATGCCGCTTCTCGAGCGCGCCCACGCCCAATGGCTGAATCTGGAAGAGGCGTCCGGTAAAGATCTCTTCGTTCCGAGCGGGCTTATTCTCTCCGGCGTTCCCGAGTCGCCGCTGATTCGAGGACTCGATGCCTGCTATGCTGCGCACGAACTTCCGCACCGCAAAATGAGCGCGGAGGAAGCAACACGGGAGTTCCCGCAGTTTGCGTTGCCCGCGGAACATGTCGTGTACCACGATCCCGAAGCCGGATACCTCCTGCCGGAAACGTGCATCGAGCAGCATGTCGCGCTGGCGCAACAGCAGGGCGCAGACCTTCTCATCCATGAAGATGCGATCGCGTGGCGATCCGATGGCGCGAGCGTTACGGTAACGACGAACCAGCGCGAGATCACCGCGTCCACTCTCGTGTTGACGGTAGGTCCGTGGGCGGCATCCACGCTGGGCGAATTGGGCGTGTCCTTTACGGTGCTTCGCAAGGTTCAGTTGTGGTACGCGCGGAACGATATGTCGGCTTATCGCACCGGGACGATGCCGTGCTTCTACGTGGATACCGACTATGGCGGGTTCTACGGTTTTCCGGCTTTTTCAGAACTGGGTATCAAAATCGCCGAGCACACTGGGGGCGATCCGGTGGACGACCCGGATCGACTGAACCGGGGACTCGACCCCGAAGACGAGACGAAAGTCCGGCGACTACTGGGAGAGACATTTCCCAACATAGACCTGCACCGCACCCAATTCAGCGTATGCATGTATTCGATGACGGCGGATCACCACTTTATCGTGGATAAGCATCCGCGCCACGAAAACGTCATTATTGCTGCCGGATTCTCGGGCCATGGATTCAAATTCGCTCCGGTGATTGGCGAGGTGCTCGCCGATCTTGCGGTCGACGGAACCACGATGCATCCCGTGGATCTGTTTAGACTCGACCGATTCGCGCACGTGTTCTGAGCGTTCTGGCTCCGAACGCCGAAAAGGCAAACGCGTCGAATCCCCCAGGCGTGCAACAAAATTGGAGGAAACGCTATGCCCGACAGTGTAATCACGGATGAACAAGTGCGGTTCTTTCGCGAGAACGGCTACTTCATACTGCGAAGCGTCGTCCACGGCGAAGAGTTTTCCCGGCTGCGCAAGGCCATGGATCGCCTGACGGAGTACGGCAAGCTCGGCGTCCTGGGCGAACCGGACTTTCTCTACGAACCCGGCCCGCGCTCGGGCACGCGCGTGCTGCGACGGATCGAGTACATCCTGGACAAGACCGACGAAGCGAAGGTGCTGATGGGCCACCCCTTTATTCTGCGGTCCGTAGAGAAACTGGCGGGGAAAGATTTCATCCCCACGTGGGATTCCCTGGTTACGAAGCTTCCCAAGGAAGGCATCGAGGTCCCGTGGCATCGGGACGCGGACATGAAGTACATGGGCGACACGCCCATCTTCAGTGTGGATTTTTACCTGGACGCCGCCGACGAAGATACGTGCCTATGGGTTCTGCCGGGAAGCCACCGCTGGAGCACGGCGGATGCGGAACGGGCCGTCGAACGTCCGGGATTTGAAACGAAGGGCGCCAAGCCCATGCTGATGCAACCCGGCGACGTGTTGTTCCACAACATTTTCCTGTTGCACGGGTCCAAGGAAAACATTTCGAACAAGACGCGGCGTGTAGTGTACTTCGAGTTCCGGACGGCTCACATCGAAGCGGAAAAGGGTCCGCACACCCCCGAGTACATACCGCTCAAACAACAGATACTCATGGATTGCATCGAGCGGCGGAAGGCCGCGCCGTATGTTTCGAAAGACGAAACGCCGTACACGTATGCGCCAAGTGCGCCGTGGACCGTGGAACCGGCGGCGGAGCCATTGTCATCGCACCGAGTGCCTCACGAGGATTACTGGCGCGAAGCGAAGTAGCGGCTACGCCGGCTGCGGCAGGATGTACAGCATGACGTAGATCAAGACGCCGGTGATCGACACGTACATCCACACCGGCCATACCCAGCGCGTGATTCGGGTGTGCGTGTCGAACTTGCCTTGCGCCGCGAAATACACGGCGGCCAGAATGAAGGGCGTCATCAGCGCCGCGAGCGGCGTGTGGCTCAGCAGGATGGCGAAGTAGATCGCCCGCATGGCGCCCTGTCCCTGATAGCGCGTGATGCCGACGGCGGTGTAGTGATAATAGAGGTAGCAGACCAGAAACGCGGCCGACGCGACGAGTGCGGCAATCATGATCTTCTTGTGCCGCTCCCGGTCGCCCGACTTGATCGCGCGCCAACCCAGGAACAAGAGTACTGCCGCGACGCCGTTGAGCGACGCGTTGATGGTGGGAAGCAAGGGAAGACTCATCAGCCCTCGCCCCGGAGCAGCCGGTCGATGTCCTCGCCGAGCCGGTGGGCGTCCGCCTCGTCCATGCCGTCGTAATACCCGCGAATATGGCCTTTCGCATCGATGAGCACGAAGCGCTGGCTATGACCCATGGGCGTCTCCGGCACGCCGACCTTGAACCCCTCTTCGCTGGCCATGCGATTGATCTCCTCGATGGGTCCCGTCAGAAAGTGCCACCTCGAGCTATCGATCTCGTGTGTCTTCGCGTACTCGGCAAGAACTGCCGGCGTATCGGTATCGGGATCCGTCGAGAAGGAAACGAACTTTACACGGTCGTCGCCCGCGTACTTGTCGTGGAGGATCTTCATGTTCTTCGTCATGACCGGACACGCGCCCTGGCAGGAGGTCAGGAAGAGATCGGCCACCCAGATCTTCCCGGCAAGCTGGCTGCCCCTGAATTCGGAACCCGTCGAATCGGTGAGCGTGAAATCCGGAACGGCCCCCACGTCGTAGAGCGAGTCGGGCTCGATTTGCACTTCCGGGGCGGCCTTTACCGCGGTTGACCGTTGAAGGAGGATGGGCGCAACGCTCAGGGCCACGAGGATGAGAGCAAGGACAACGATGAGGGCGATTCTTCGCGAATGCATGATACGGTTCCCGGTACTGCTTAAAACACCATATTCGATGCCGCCTCCGAAGACGGCGTTACAAACTGAAGTCTATCACGATCAACATCAACAAGAGCGGAAGGTACAGCACGGACGTCTTCAACACCCGTCGCGCATCGGTCACGGACCCGCTGCGGACCAGCGGAAAACAAGACGCCAGCATGTAAAGGCCCAGCAGGACCGCCCCGACAAGGTAGAAGTAACCGGAGAGGCCAATGAACGTCGGCAACAACGATACGGGGATCAGCACCACCGCGAACCCCACGATCTGCCGGAAGGTGCGTTTACCGGCGGGGTCATCCACCGGCAACATCTTGAACCCGCCCTTGCGGTAGTCGTCTTTGAAAATCCACGCGATGGAGTAGAAGTGCGGCTGTTGCCACACGAACAGGATCAGAAACAAAACCCATGCGCCCGCTTCGACTTGCCCCGTCGCGGCTGTCCAACCGCCCATGGGCGGCAGCGCGCCCGGCACCGCGCCGATGAGCGTGTTCAACCAGGACACCCGCTTCATGGGGGTATAAACCAGCACGTACAGGAACGCGGTGAGCAGCGCTAGAAACGCGGTAATCAGGTTGACCTTCCACATGAGCAGCATCACGCCGCCCAACACGAGGTACTCCCCCATCAACAGTGCGTGATTCGCCGGGACCGCGCCGGACGGGATGGGCCGGTTTCGCGTGCGATCCATGCGCGCGTCAATGTCGCGCTCGAGGAAATGATTCAGCGCGCCGGACCCGCCGGAGACCATGGCCACGCCGATGAGCGTGTAGATGAGTCCCTGGAACGAGTCCCATCCATGAAACCCGATGCCGCCCATGAAATACCCCAAAGTGGCGGTAACCAACACCAACGACGTAATACGCGGTTTGGTGAGGTCCAGATAGGCCCCATAAGGGACAGCACGAAGTCGAACAGCTACTGCGGACACGGGGAAACGTACCTCGTCTCGTTGAACGTACAGCCAATCACGGTAGAATCCGGCCCACCAGGACAGACCGGAAGCAAGGAGTATAGCGAAAACCCGCTTCGAAATTCGACAAACCCTTGGTCAGGCAGGAAAACACCGCCGAGTCGCGAACTATTTCACGATATGTGGTCTATTTTTGAGCGTAGATTCTGCAGCCCCGGTGCCGGTGAAAACCGGTCAGGGACGTGGCATGGGGACCCGTTCGCCCTTCTGGACGCGCTTTAATTGGTCCAGTAAGTCCCCCGCGTTTTCCCGGATGGACCGATTGAAACCGGATTTAGTGTCTACGTGTGACTTGGAGACGTCACGGAGCGCGTCGATGGCTTGATCCAGCGGAGGGTACATGAAAAGGGCCACCAGTGCGCACTGACACAAAGATTCGCGGGGTCCACCCACGTAGCCCGCGTCTGGTTCGGCGTCGACTCCGACGAAGGCGCGCGACGTTGCCTTCTTGACAAGTTCTATGTTCCTATCATTGCCCGAGAGAGCCAAATATCCAATCGCCGGCGCCACGGAATTCATGGCTTCGTCGGGAAGATCTGCGGCGGATTCGATTAAGCCACGAGCGAGTGTTTCAACGCGGACATCCTGCACACCCTTCCATGCAACGGACAAGGCGACCTGTACGACTGGCCAATTGGGTGGATCCTGCGCATACGCATCGAAAAGCGTCGTGACTATATAGGCTTCTTCATCTGGAGGACGTGGTGATTTGTGCCACGCCGCCATCGCTTGGCGCCTAACCGCGTCCGGTACAGTGAAGTCTCCCAAGTATATTGCATCATGTTCGTTCGTCGTTTCCTCGTTGAGCGCGAATAGCCTCGGATCGCTCTCCTTCAGCAACATGACTTCCGGCGTGAATTTTTGGTCGTATTGTGGGGGCGGGGTCTCGCAGTATGCCCATGCACCAATGAATATCGATGCGGCCACATAATTTAACAATTGTCGGGATCGCATTTGCATGGCAAGTCCCCGTTGCGCTTTGCCCGATCCAAGCGAATGTCACACGGCGCTCGAGCTTCCAGTGGTCGTCGTTCCCATTTAATCCTGTGGCGATGGCTTGAGTTCCAAAGTAATCGCGCGGTCGGCGACCGCGCGAGACTTTGTAGAGAGTCTACTGGCGTGGAGCAGCGTAATTCCTTCCCGTTCCTGGGGTTCTCTGGAATGCCGCGCTCGGCGAGCGCGGCAGCACGAACGACAAACAAATCACACAACAGAAGATGGCTATCCCGCATGGACCATCAGGTTGGCCACGAGTTTGGCGAACTCGCCCGGGTTGGGAGGCTGATTACCTTCGGCGAGAGCCGCCTGGCCGTAAGTTAATACAAGAAAATGAATTACGCACAGACACTTATAATTCCCCATCTTCATCGTGTGCCATAGAATCCATTATCTCGTTCGACAGGTCGAAGTCGACGATGGTTTCATAGCCTGCGCGCAGTTCCGCTTGATAACTCAGGTGTCTTCGTTGCGCCCTCAAGAATAACGTGACATCCACTATCCCCTCGGGCAGACCTTCGATTGCATATTCGCCGGATTCTGGTACTTCCACGGTTAGTCCATCACCATCGGGAAAACTGGCATACACGGAACAATTTTCCGGAGTGGAACCATTGACCAGTACCGTGCCGCTGACAACGGCTTCCGGCGCCAAGTTTATCTGCACCTCGGATCGCTCGGACGGAGGGAAAAAAACGCGCGACGGCGCCCATCCCGCTGCGACAACCGTAAGCTCCACCGTCGTGTCTGTAGGCAGGACAGAGGACTCGATCTCGAAGACACCATCCTGGGTACTCACGGCCGCCGCGCCGCTGGATGGAAATGGCATCCGGTGTGCTCCAACGTACACCTTTGCTCCGGATACGGGTCGTCCGTCGTTTCCCAGGATTTTTCCTCGCAGTGGCGGTCCAGAAGGGTCAAGGGACACAATCACCCCTTCTTTAGATTCACCGTCATGAACCGCGCCCAGTTTGACGACGGTCTGTGCGAATCCTGAAGCGCGAACGCCAAGTTGAATAAATCCCGGAGCCACAGTCATAACGAATGCCCCGTTCGGGTCCGATATCAACTGTGCTTCCGTTTCAAACGCTTGCCCTATATCTGCAACTCCACGTACAGCACACATACGAAATGCAGTAACCGGACTTCCCGTGCCGGAATCTATCACACGGCCTGAGACCGTTGCGGGGCGTGGCAGAATGAAATCGACGCCTTCCGAACCTGCCGGAACGGTCCGGCTTTGGGAGCGGGCAAAGATCGCCGCACCCACCCCGCGTCGACTGGGGCTCGCTTCCACGGTGTAGTCTCCTGCGGGAAGCCCCCATAATTCATAGGAACCGTCTATTTCAGAACTATCTGAAACGGGAGTTCGCCGTCCGTCGACCTCGGTACGAATCGTCGCGCCCCGGACCGGGCCGCCGTCCTCGTATAACACATGCCCCCGAATGCTCAGTAAAGAATCGTCCAACACGATTCGCAGCCCCGCCAGGTGCTCGCCAGAACCCAGGGTTATCTGCATTGCACTGGCGGTAGACCCCCAGTCACCCTGCAAAGTCCCTTTCCCGCCCACCTTCAGGTCATGCACGCCCTCGCAGAGCCCGGCAATAGTGAATGCGCCCTCCATATCCGTAAAGGTAAGAGCTTCACCGAGTAACCACGGCACGTCACCTAATGGCTCCAGCATTACCCCTACCCGCGCGGGCCGATTGAACGAGTCGACGACCCTACCGGAAACCGCACAGTTCCGCGCGACATCAAGTGTCACGGTGACGTCCTCTTCACCGGGAGAATACGGACCATGGGGTGTGCTCGCGCGGTCCGTCGTCCAAGCCACAAGGGTGACGCTTTCGCCGGTCCCGCATCCGTACAGGTCGAAATGCCCCTCAGAATCGCAGGCCGTTTCAAAGGTTCTTGCCGTCACCTTGGCGAAGGGCGCCGGTTCCCCGGTAGGAAGGACTACGGTACCCGAGAGCGCAAGACCAAGTTCGGGCAAGGTGAAGTCCACGCCCTCGACGGCCTGGCCTGGATTCACCCTTATCAAGCGACTTGGCCCCAGTATCGTCCACCCCAGCATGGCGTACGGATGGGGCGGGTTCATGGATATTGCATACAAGGCCGGCGCCAATCCACGCACTTCGTAGCTTCCATCCGGTGCCGCGCTCACGGCTAATCGCCCGGGGACTGTATGCGTGGGCTCGACAGGCCCCGCCCCGATGGTTGCCCCTGCAACGCCCTCACCCGTGCCCGATACGAAAACGCGACCACGCACCACGCCACCTTCGTCAAGTCGCAGTTCCACATCGGTCACATCTTGCGAGTCAAACACCTGAAACGTGCTGTCCGTATTGACAACTATGAGGCGCAGATCGCCGGACGCCAGCATATAGGTTCCTTCCGGCAATGCCTCGAAAGCGAACTTCCCCGCATCGTCAGCGAGTGTCTCTTCCTGCTGCGTCCCACTGACCTCTTTCGCCACGACTTTGACACCGGGAACGGGTGCGCCATCCGAGGCATGAACACAGCGACCCGAAAGCGAACCGCCTCGCAATATTGTAATTGTCACCCCGGCCGTACCAACGTCGATCGGTTCAGTCATCCGAGTCGCAAATCCCGAGGCAGAAACGCGCAAGCGCCACGCATAAGGTAGCAAGGAAGTAAGGGTGAATTGACCGTCGGTGCCAGTATCGCAAGCAAAACTCCGTTCCACGGCTGGAGGAACCGGCCAATCATTATGGACCGCAGGAGCCACATAGGCGCCGGAAATCGAGCTGCCGCTCGCGTCAACGACCGTGCCGCTTATCGAACCACCTTCGCGGAGAACCAGCATCACGACGCCAGACGCGACACCGGACTTCACCAGGACACTTTCCCAGGCGATTGCCGCATCCTTCTGCGCCACAACTACGTAAGCGCCATCCGATACCGTTCGAAAGACAAACCGGCCCGTTTCATCGCTGTGTTCGATCGGCGGCGCATCGCCGGTTTCCGGCCAGACTCCCGCCAAAATTCCATGCACGGAAGGATACAGTTGGACTTGGGAGTCGGGCACCGGCTCGCCGTACGGGTCCAGCACCCAACCGGGAACGACGCCACCAGCCCGGCTCACTGCGCTGGCCGTGGAGGGCGCAGTTGCGCGCGTGGGCACAGCGGCTTTTCTGGGGATGGGCCGCGATTGCTCGCGAACTGGCACTCTCGGCTTGGATACTTCGTCGCGGTTATTCTTTACCGGCCAGTGGCCGCTCTGGAAAAGAGCCAACACGATTGCGAGGATGCACAAGACAAGGCACCACGCCACCACCCACCATCTACTCCGCATTTCATCAATCTCCTGGACGGCGAGCAAACTCTGGACACAAGCGGTACGTCCGACTCAGAAATGAATCGCACCAGAAGCATTGGGCATTGGTGCTTGCGCGGTGCTATTTCACAAACGCGTATGCCTCGACGCGCACCTCTGCTTCGGCCCCGGGTACTTCAGATAAGATCCTGAATACACCCCGCTGTGCCCCAGTGCGCCCGGGCTCCGCTCTCGCCAAGACACGCAACCGGGCAGCGTCTGACAGCCGTTCCAACTCCGACGCGAAGATCGTCGCCTCCGGATCGATCACCCTCATACCGGACAAGTCATACCCATACGGTGATGTGACTTCTATAATGTCACTACGTCGATCACCTTCCGGCAGAACACCCAGGAAGATGCGTGACTTGGAGACCTCAAATGGGTACTGGACATAGGCGCTCAGCGCAATTTGCTTTACCGGCACTTCGGAATCATTGGTCGTTACCCACAGATTTTCCGCGACCAAACCATACGCGGTGGATTCCCGCAGTTGAATCGTGAATTCTTGCGCGCCCGCGCTGCCCCCAATTTCTCCGTAATCCACCTGGAATGCAGTCAAATGACTTACCTTCAGAATCTCAAGGACAGGTTGGCCCGGAAATCCCTCCATCGTGAAACGATGGACACGACCTTCGCCTCTTGGAACCGTGCCGAAATCGATGCGTGACGGATGCTCCTCCTTAACAACCCCAGTGATACGAAACAAACGCGGCTCCCTCTCATTGACCCATCGAACGCGAATCAATTCGTTAACGCGGCCGCTTCGTCCGCTGAGGTGAAGCCGAACCGGAAACGGCAAGACACCTTTCGGCTCGATGACTTCCCCTCGAATGTCTTGCGTTGCCGTGCAGCCGCAACTCGTTCCTACTTCTGCTACCTCGACGCTTAGGTCGGTGGGATTTCGAAGGAGGAATGAATGGTGTATTACCGCGTTGGCGCGTGCAATTCCAAAGTCATACAACTCTTCTTGCGCGGACTGCGAATACGTATTGCCAGATCTCCCCATCGTAATAAGTAGGGTGCAAAGAGCGGCGCCCCCTATCGCTACCAAGCCGAATAGCTCGTACGCACGATTCCTGGACATTCGTGGTCGCAAAAACATGATTTGTCCCGTTTTGGAAAGGGGCGAGCTACGCCCTAGTTGGAACACGAGCCCAATCCGACCCAAGCCAGTTGCTCTACAAGACCGTAGTCAACCGCATTCATACACATATAAGTGTTCTCATCGGGAGAATCACAGTATTGACAGTCGGGGTGTGATTCCGGCGTTTCACACTCAATGTCGGGATTTTTCTTGCATTTATACTTTCTGGCGCAAATGTACCAGTTCTCGGGGACCTCAGGATCTGCAAGTTCGTAACCTGAGTACCCTGGGTAAGGTCTTTCGAAGGGAAGAGGAACGTTCTGTACGTCTTGGTACGCATGAATATACGTACAAGCATACCCCAGATCACAGTTCATGTTGCATGGTGGGATTGGTACCGGGCAAGGCGCCAGATTAATTTCATAGCAGGGAACCGCGGAAGCCGACTTAGCATCGAAGATCCCCTCCAACGCGGCGGCGAAGGTGAAGATGGCTAGCCACAAGAGAAGCGGTTTGATCCAATATTTGTTCAGGCATCCCATTATCCTACCCTCCATAAGTGTTACTTGATCTGTGCCTTTCCCCATATGCACTCACGTAGTGTATCAAACCTATTCCGTATCTTTGATCCCGCCAGCGAATTCCGAGGGCACCAATTCGTTTCCGATCACCTCCAGAACATCGATCTGGCCAACTATATCCGTGCGGAAAAAAGGTACCGCTGTCCGGCGGGGCAAACTCCTCCATGTAAATAGTTCGTCGTCCAGATGCGGGTTTAATTGTACATCCTCTACGGTGTTGAGTGAATGGCCCTCCAGGATAGCAGCGCCGTCATCGTATCGGTAGTCGGATTGCTCCCACTTCAATGGAAACCACCGGCCCGGATCGACTTCGCGCGGGACAACCGTGTACTCGAAAGATATTCTTCCCTCCTCGTCGTAAACTTCGCCGTGCGTAACAAAATATCCTGCCAAGGGGGCCAACAGGATTGTGCAGATCTGATGGGTTTTGTGAAAGACTTTGATCTCGAAAAGCTCACGCTCGTCCTGCCTGTTTTCGATTTCGACCGTTACGTCGGCACCATTCAGCGCGGCATCATGAATCTGGGCAAGACTGTTGATACCATTCCCAAAGGCATACAACCTGAAATCCCTTGGGTTGAACGAGTGTAAGGCTTCCCGAACGCGCTTGGATTTCAAATCAATAGCGGAGTGTTCATACATATACGCGGCGGCGCTGCGCTCATACCATTGAGCGAGGTACTGAGCGTTCAGTACTAGAATCCCATGTTCCTTGGTAATCTTCGGAGGATCCGAAACGCGTTCTTCAAAGGTCCGATCCCGCTCGATTCTTCGCCACTCTCCCTTCTCAAACTGCGTATGTTGAGTATTCCACTCTCGCGTGCCATCGGGTTCGTAGTACGTCCATATCTCGCGCATCTCGAAGGAAAGTGATCTCAAGGTGTCTTGGGCATTCTGCTGTTCTTTCACGAAGTTTCCCAGAAGTGCGGTCGCGTCTTCGCCAACAAATGTCTGGTCGCTCCATGCTGGCAGGCCACCTAAAGCGCAAAGGAGTATTGACAATCGAGAAAACCTTAAGAAGGGAATCATGAGCCACTCCAACTCGATCCGGCCCCCACCATGGCTTCGTGATTGCTTGACCTCATTGTACGCTGAACAGCATTATCTGTCAATAGACTAAAGGGGACAGTAATGCTCCATAACAGTCATTCATTATGTCACTTTACCTGCACCATCAGGTCCGCCACCAGCTTCGCGAACTGGCCGGGGTTCGGCGGCTGATTGCCTTCGGCCAAGGCTGCCTGACCGTAAAGCAATTGGGCATAATCACTTAGGCGTGTATCCGTTGGATCGGCGGTGTAGATAGTCTTTAACTTCTTCAGAATCGGGTGGTTCGGGTTTAACTCCAAGATGCGCTTGGTCTTAGGAACGTCCTGGTTCGCCGCGCGCATGAGCTGTTCCAACTGGGGGCTCATGTCGAACTGGTCGCCGACGAGGCAGGCCGCCGAACTGGTCAGACGCTTGGACAGACGGACCTCTTTGACGTGCTCGTCGAGCTTTTGCTTGAGGCATTCCAGCAGAGACTTGTGTTCTTCCTGCTTGGTCTTGAGTTCTTCCTCGGCCTTCTTCCGCTCTTCCTCGCTCCCGAGTTCGACAGTCCCTTTGCCGACGGACTGGAAGCGTTTTCCGTCGAACTCGAACATGGACTGAGTCCACAGCTCGTCGACGTTATCCGTGAGGATGAGCACCTCGTAGCCTTTGTCGCGGAATGCTTCGAGGTGCGGCGAGCTTTCGATGGCCGCGCGCGATTCGCCGGTCATGAAGTAAATGCATTCCTGGTCTTCCTTCATGCGGTCCTTGTAGGCGCGCAGGGTGGTCAACTCGGCAGAATCGTTCGTGGACGCGAACAACACAAGATCAAGGAGCGACTCGCGGTTTTCGTTGTCCTGGTAAAGCCCTTCCTTGAGCACCTGCCCGAACTCGTTCCAGAACGCGAGGTACTTGTCATTATCGGATTCGCGGAGCTTCTTGAAGGAGTCCAGGAGTTTGTTGACGACCCCTTTGCGGATGCGCTGGATCTGGCGGTTCTGCTGGAGGATCTCGCGCGAAATATTCAACGAGAGATCTTCGGAATCGACGACGCCTTTCACGAAGCGCAGATACTCCGGCAACAACTCCTTGCAGTCGTCCATGATGAAGACGCGCTTCACGTAGAGCTGAATGCCCCGGCGGCCGTCGCGCATGTAGAGATCGAAGGGCGCGCGGGACGGGATGAAGAGGAGCATCTGGTATTCGAGCGTACCCTCAATCTTGGCGCGGATGGTTTCCAGCGGCGGCGTCCAGTCGTGGGAGACGTGTTTGTAAAACTCGTTGTATTCCTCTTCCGTAACTTCGTCCTTGTCGCGAAGCCAGATGGCCTTCATCGAATTCAAGGTTTCGATCTCGACAACCGTTTCCTCTTTCGCGCCTTCGATGGGTTTGCCCTCGTCATCGCGCGGGACGCGGGTTCGCGTAATTTCCATCTTGATGGGATAGGCCACGAAATCGCTGTATTTCTTGACGATCTCGCGAATCTTCCATTCCTCGGTGTAGTCGTGGAGGCCGTCTTCGGAGTCCACGGACTTGAGGTGGAGGGTCACCGCGGTCCCGGCTTCCGGCACGTCGACTTCTTCAAGCGTATACGTCCCCTCGCCCGCGGATTCCCAGCGGACGCCCGCGGTTTCCCCGGCGTGGCGCGTGACCAGGGTGACCTTGTCGGCCACCATGAAGGACGAGTAGAACCCGACGCCGAACTGTCCGATCAGCTCCGGCGATTCGGCCTCCTTCGCCTGCTTCAGGACGGACATGAATTCGCGCGTGCCGGACTTCGCGATGGTGCCAATCAGGTCGATCACGTCCTGCCGCGTCATGCCGATCCCCGTGTCGCGCACGGTCAAGGTCCGCGCTTCGGGATCGGGCTCGATTTCGATGTAGAGTTCCGTTCCCTCGGGCATGAGGTGCGGCTCGGTCAAGGACTGAAACCGGCGACGGTCCAACGCGTCGGATGCGTTGGAGATGAGTTCCCGCAGGAAGATGTCCTTGTTCGAATAGATCGAGTGGACCATGAGATCCAGGAGTTGCCGGGCTTCCGCCTGAAACTCAAAGGTCTCTACTGTCGCGCTCATGATTCGTATCCTCCGTTTCCTTAGACAGTTGGTATCGCGCACGCCCGAGAGCGATTTGCTGGTTGGATGGCGAGCGGCCGAATCGTCTGCCGTGCCCGATAGACAGGCCCAGACCGAGTTTCATCGACAGCCCGAAGGGCGCTATTTTAATCAATATCCGCTCGTAAGGGAAGATACCGAGGCGCCGGCCAGGTCCGTCAACCTTTGGCGCCGGTAAGGCGTTGGCGCAACAGGGATCGCCGTGTGCCGCGAGCGCGTGGTATAGTGGTGCGATGCGCCCAAACGACAGGTCCAACATGCGAAACTTGATGGTATATCTTTTCGTCGCAGCCGCGATGGCGTTGATACTGCCCGGTTGCGGACAATCCGTGCAGCCCGCGGGCGAAGTCGCGCTTGCCGCGACCAAGGAAGCGCCGCAGCCCGCACCAGACGTTGCGACGCCGGAGGCCGCCGACCCCATCGAGTCGCTGAACGACAAACTCGAATCTCTCGGGGCGAAGGTCGTGGCGGACCCGACGGACGGTGCGGTGGAATCCGGACAGGACTACGAGTCGCTGGCAGCCGAGGTTTCTGAACTGCGCGCGGAGGTAAAGCGGTTGCAGGAAACCATCGACCTCACGATCTCCTATGTCGTGGGCGATCTGCAGGAAGAGAACCGCCGCCTTCGGGAAGAGATCGCCCGCGTCTATAGCGCAACGCCCGGCGCCGCCGACGGAAGCGGAGATATCGTGTATCTCAGTCCTGAGTCCATGGCTCCACCGGACCCTGCTGCCGACGATTCGGCCCCGCAGCCCGCCGTCGATTTCGGCGACAAGGGTTATGCCATCGTCAAGGAATGGGGCCGTTCCCCGGAGGAAGTGTCTGCCCTCGGGAAGGGGATTCCCTCGCTCAAGGGGATGATCGGCGTGGTGCCAGCCAACCTGAGCGACGAGGGACTTTCCGAGATCGGCCGGGCCATTCACGCCGAGTTCGATGCCTACGACAACATGGTCATCGAAGTCTTCGACAACGAGACCGCCGCCAAGGCATACGCGGAGACCAACGTCCGCTCGGCGCAGCACAACGTGTTGAGCATTCAGAAGGACGGCGCGTCCGGACGCGATCATATTCTGCTGAACCGCAACGGAGTCTCCATCGCCGTGCCGCGCTAAGGTCACGCGGAGAACACCCCCCTAATTCCCCCTTCAAAGGGGTGCAGTTCTGAAAATACCGGTCACGCACTCCGATAATAGCAATATAGTTGTAAGGATTTGGCCAATTTCTGTAGGCACAATGGGTCGGGCTTTCAGCCCTATGGACAAAAGACGCTCCCTTTCCTGGGCCTGCGGCCCAGGCTGGTATTGAACGGGCCGTTGGCCCTCCAGAAAGTTTCCTTTTGACATGAGGGAAATGACGTTTGCGCCAACGGCGCGCTCTATACCAGCATGGGGCACCGCCCCATGAAAACGGGGATCCCTGAATATGAAGGGCTGAAAGTCCGATCCACGTTCCACCGATAGATGGGTCAGAAAACACCTTGACGCTGGGTGCATTTCGAACGGTGCTGCAAAACATCACCCCTCTTGCGCGTGATTTCCAGGGGAATCACCCTACTCTTCTTCCAACGTGTAAATCTCGGGGAGGTTCCGGTAGCGCTCGTCGTGGTCGAGCCCGTACCCGACGACGAACCGGTCTTCGATCGTGATGCCGATGTACTGGGCGTCTACGGGCACCACGCGCCGCGACGGTTTATCCAGCAGCACACACAACTCCAGTGATGCGGGGTCGTGTTCGTTCAGGGTTTTCATGATCGCCGAAGTTGTACGACCGGTATCGAGGATATCCTCGATGACGAGCACCGACTTGCCCCGTAACGGTTGTTCCGGCAGCACGGGGAGCAGCACGTCGCCGAGGGAGTCGATTCCGTCGTAGCTTTTCGCGCGGATGTATTCGACCGCGAGCGGCAGGGAGATTCGTCGCATCAGATCGGATGCGAATATCGTCCCCCCTTTTAACACGACCACCATGACGAGGGTGTCGCAGTTCCGGTAACGCTCGGAAATTTCCGCAGCGAGCCGTGTCACCGCAGCCTGGATTTGGGTCTCCGCAATAAGTGGCTCGCTACTCCGGCGCATTCAAAACCTCTACCTCCGTCAAACGTTCGGAGTGTTTTGTGACAGCGAACTCCGCTCCGATGGCATAGCCGACGACCCATGCGATGCGTCCCGCGCTCAACAGCAAGGGGATGCAGTCACGATCCATTGCGGGAACGCCCGCGTCCACGAAATAATCTTTCACCTTCTTGGTACCGCCGACGCCCATGGGCGAGAATCGGTCGCCCGGTCGGCGGAAGCGCGCCGTCACTTCGTTGCCCAGGGCCGCGGCGTCAAATACCTGGCGCGCGGGCGTACAGTACTGTGCCAAGGGTTCCTCGGGCATGCGCTCCAGAACGCGAACGCGAAAGACTGATCCAAAGGCCTTAGTCTCGCCGGGGCAGGCCAGCGCGATCTCGCGCTCGTCCGTTGCCGCATCGCCGCGCACGACATCCGTGCGGTCGCGCGCGTTTCGCAGCAAGACGCCACCGCCGAGATCAAAAGCACGGCCTACGGGGCCTTCCATCACAAAGGCCCGGGCCGCTTCGACCCGGTCGAAGGGACACTCCACGCCGAAACGCCATGCAATTGCAACAATGGCCCGGCGCTGGCACGCGACCATGCCACGAGCGAAGGCGCCGCGGTTGATCCGCCCCGCTTCGAAACAGCGATTCAGGAACTCCGCGGCGGCATCGTCCAGCAGTTCGTTCTCCGCACGCTGCACTTCCGCCAGCCGCGTGAGCGCATCGCTGAGCCGGGGGTTGTATTCCGAGGTCAGCGAAGGAATGAGTTCGTGGCGAATCCGGTTGCGCAGATACCGGGTATCGGTGTTGGAATGATCGATGCGATGCGCGATGCCGCGCGAGTCGAGAAAGGCGACAATCTCGGCGCGGGTGCAGTCGATCAGCGGTCGAATGATTCGTGTCCTCCCGGACTTGCGCACCGGCGGAATTCCGGCGAGGCCTCCTGGCGACGTGCCCCGCAACACGCGCATGAGCACGGTCTCCGCTTGATCGTCGGCATGGTGGCCGGTCGCGATAAGGGCACATCCGGTTTCTTCAGCGACTTCAGACAGAAATTGGTACCGCACCCGGCGCGCATACTCCTCGAAGGACAGAGGAGATGATTCCGCCTCCGCTTCGACGGCGCGGCTTTCCGCGTGGAGTCGCACATCCAAGTGCTCGCAAAGGTCCGCGACAAACTCCGCGTCCGCGGCGCTGGCGCCTTCGCGGGTCTGGTGATCGAGATGGGCCGCCTCCACAGTGTGGCCAAGTTCGCGGAGCACATGGAGCAGACAAACGGAATCCGCGCCTCCCGACACCGCTACGAGGATGCGGTCGCCGGGTTCCGCCATGCGGTGCGCCCGCATCGTTTCGCGCACGCGTTCGAGGAGCGAGTCGGTCACGGTTGTATCCCCCCGCGATGGCTATGGTGCGCCGGGGGCATTACGGAATCGTTCCTGAAGCTGCTTCCAGACCGCAAAGGATTGCCCGAGGTTCTGACGCGGATCGCCCGGGATCAAATAGCTCTGCAAGCCGACGGGTCCCTTGTAGCCCTGATCGAGGAAGGCCTTGAGCACCGTGTAGTATTCGTCCATGTCCTCCTCCTCCAGGGGGCCGATGTCGTGGGGGCCTTCATCGCCATTGATGGACATGACGTACATCTTCGGCGTGAGCGCCTTGGCCACTTCTTCAATCGGCCGCTGGCGGTCGCCCAGCACCTTCCAGTGGTACAGGTTGAACGAGGTGCCGAAATTGGGCCGGTCGACTTTCTCCGCGAGACGGACGGTGTCTTCCGGCGTTTCCACCCACAAATTGATATGCGGGTACGGCGCAACCTTTACACCATACGGCGCGGCCATGTCGGCGATCTCCTGAAAGATGGGCACCGCCAACTCGTCGCCCGCGGGATCGGAGGGTTTGAATTGCTTGCTGTGCGTGTTGCACCAGAGGATTGTGCCGTGGTCTTTCAGCAAGGGCAACGCTTCTGCGAGGCCGGGGTTGTAGGGCTCTTCGCCCGGATCGATGCGCACGGCGAAATAGCTCGTGTAGAGCTTCAGCCCGTGCTTGTCCAGTACCGCGAGGGTTTCGGCGAGATTATCGAGTTCCCGATTGTCGAATCCGTCCAAGCCGATGTCCGCGAGGATCTGGACCTGCTCCGCGATGGACTCCGGCCCGTCGACCTCCATGCTGTTCTTGTAAGCGAAGAGCGGATTATCGAGCGCATCCGCGAACGTCGGTTCCGCCATGAATAGCACCCCCACCAGAACAAGGCATGCACGTTTCAGCATTGGGCCTTTTGTGAGTCTGCTCATTTGTAATCCCTCGTTCATTCGGGCTATCACCAGATGGAGAATCGTGCGTGCCGTCCGGCGTATGATGGCGCATACGCTTTTGCTCCAGAATCGAGCGTAGTCGAATGAATCCAAGCGTTCAAGCGAGAGGGAGAAGTTCACATGACCGTGATCCGGCACATCGTACCATTCCTGTCAATCGCCGCCTGCGCGTTTGTCGCCCATGCTGACCTTCGGGTCACCGCCGTCGAGACGCCCGAAGGATGGACCGCGGTCGTACACGACGGAGAGCAGATCGTGTTTGATTCGGCGGAGAGCGCGACGCATCTCACCGCCACGATCGCGACGGAGGACGGTCCGGTTACCCGCGCAGTTTCGTTCGCCACGTACTCCGAGCAGGACCACACGTTCTCCGACGGCGTAGTGCCCGATCTCAGCATCAAAGAAAGCTACCGTTTTCTCGCGCCGGGGCTCATCGAGCGCACCGTTACCGTGCAGGCACATGCCGACATGCGCTATTTCCTGGATTTCGGCTGGCGCGTGAACGTAAACGGCGACTTCCATTCCTTCACGGGAAAAGAGGAAGTGTCTGCCTCGTACAGTCCCGGGTGCTCCGGGCCCGAGTTCGGCGGCGGCTCCTTGCAGACCTTTCCCTTCCTCGGATGCCTTTTAGGAGACACGCTGTACGGCATCATCGGCGATACGCCGGGTCATTGGGAGAATCGTTCGTTCATGGCCTTTGACCTCGAAAGGCGCGCGTTCTCTCTGGCAAACGGGGACGGATCGGCGAGCCGCGTGATTTCCATTCCTCGAGAATTGGATGCCACGACGGTCTACCGGGCCGAATTCGACGGCTGGCAGCACATTGAGGCCGGCGAGGTGCAGTCCTTTACCACCTGGATTCTTGCGTCGCCCGCCCAGTCGCACTACGACGTGCAACTGGCGGCCCATCTCGCACTCGCAAATGCGAAGGGATTCAACGCATCAGGTCTGGAAGCCATCCTTCGGAACACCTCGTATTTGCTCCTGCGCCGGAATTTGCTGCGGCCGGAAAGCGATTACATCTTCATATCCGGCGTGGGCTACGGGTGGAAACAGTGGGTCACCGACGGGTTCTACATGAGCCGGGGTCTCAACGATCCCATGTACGACACGGCGGCCCAGGCGGCGGTCTTTTACGACCGCATCAGTTACGAAGACAACGCGCAGTATTACCTCATCTGGTCGGCGCTGGCGAAACGGGCGGGCGGCGATATCGACATGCGCACCGTCGAACGCGCGTATCACTTCATGCGGAACCATGAAGTCGACGGCCTTTTCTATCCGCCCCGCCTCAAACCCGATATCGACTGGATGAAAACCTACCATGACATGCTGCCTTACGACGACGATGACGCGCCCTCTTCCAACCAGGGATTCCATTGCGGCGCGCTCATGGCGGCCCGGGAACTGGGCTTCCCCGTTACGGACGAAGACATCGAGAAAGCGAAGGCCGGATACCGCCGCATGTTCAACGCCGAAGGCGGCTACATGGCCACGAGCCTCAAGCAGCAGGACCACATCGGCCAGGATTCGCTGTACGGCGAAGTGCTCACGTACGCGGTGTTCGGCGAGAAACTGTTGCCGGACGACATCGTGAAGAAGCACATCGAGACGACGATGCGGATTCAGACGCCCTACGGCATGCGCGTGATTTCCGAGGCAAATGGAGACTTACTGCCCGACCACACGGGGGTCTACGTCTACGGTGGGTCCTGGTTCCTCAACGATGCTTGCGTCTACCTCGACGGTCTCATTCACGGTATGGACCCGGACTGGATCGACGAAAAGCTGCTCTGGCGGCTCGAACGCGAGCTCGACGTCATGCCCGCGTTTCACGAATCCATCAGTACGGTCGATGGCCATCCCCACGGCCATCACCTCTATTCCTGGAACTCGGGATTCTGGTGGCTGCGCCACGAAGTGCGTAAACACCTCGGTATGGAAGGAGCCGATCCACTGTCCGCCGCGCTGGACGAGAAACTCGGAATCGAGGCCGTGGATGGTATGCTGATGCTCGATCCGGCAATGTCGGGAAAGCGGCCGAATTGGTAGTTTCGGGTAAATCCCTTTTGGAGACAAATGGTCATGACGTACAACCATCGAATACCGCTCCTCCTTGTTCTGGTCTCCTTCAGTCTCGTGGCATCCATCGCGTCAGTGTCGGAAGACGCGCCCGAATACGTCGTGAAGCCGACGAGCACCGCACCCGAACTGGCCGGCCGCTGGGACAGTCCCGTGTGGGAGCAGGCGAATACGCTCGAAGTGACGCACTTCTTCCCCGCGGAACAGCACCCCGGCGTGAGCGATCACAAGCCTGAAACGAAGGCGCGGGTACTTTATGACGACAAGGGGCTTTATATTCATTTTCTCGTCCACGACCAGTACGTGCGCTGCATCGAAACGGAGTACCACGGAAAGGTATGGGAAGACGCGGCCGTCGAGTTCTTCGTACAACCCAAGGCAGACCGCGGCTACTTCAATTTCGAGATCAACTGCGGCGGAACGATGCTGCTGTCGTACCACGAGAACCCCGACTACACCGGGCCCTCGCTGCGGGAAGGCGGAAGCGTGCCCTGGGAACTCGCGAAGGAAGTGACCATTTATCATTCCATGCCGGAAACCGTCGAACCGGAAATCACGGAACCGGTGACGTGGCACATCGAGTTCCTCATTTCGTTCGCGCTCTTCGAGGAATACCTCGGACCCTTGGGCGAGTTGCCCGGCCAGGAATGGCGCGCCAACTTCTACAAGATCGCCACCAACAATTCCCACAACCACTACGGCGCCTGGTCGCCAATCCTCGAAGGCGCGAGTTTTCATGCGCCGCAGTTTTTCGGCGTATTGAAGTTCGGGGAAGAGTAGAAACAAGCAGGTCCGCAGATGAGCAATTCTTTCGTCGCACCTCCGGGCGTTTACGACGCTTCGTCACCCACGTTCCGCACCATATTGAAACGGCGGAAGAGGACGCCGTCGTAGTCGACTTCGTCCATACGATCCACGGTGAAGCCGTGACGTTCGAACACGGCTTTGGAGAGGAAACTCGCCTCCGTGTGGAACCGCCGGATGCCGCGCTTCTCGGCCTGGTTCATCACGTGCCGCAGCAGTTGCGAGGCGTACCCCATGCGATTGAATTCGGGGTGCACATAGAGGGACGCAATATGCCCGTCGCCGTCGAAACCGCAAAACGCGACGGGGATATCTTCGACAGTCACCGCATACGTTTCCGGGCCGAAGACGAACTGCCGGAACTTCTCTGTTTGGGCGGGAAAAGCTGACCACGCCTCGACCTGCTCGGGAGAGTAGATGGCCGTGGCGGTCCGGCGGACCGCCTCGGTGTAGATCTCAACGAGACGAGGATAATCGCTCTCCCGCACCCGGCGAATCATGACAAGTCAATTCCGCAGATTGGGCAGTCGCACGTTACTCGATCATGGCGATGGGTTGCGTCCACGCCGTTTCGAAATCGCCCTCGCGGAAGGGGTTCTTCTTCAGCTTGGACGACACGATCTTGGCGCGCACGTACAGCTCCGCGCCCGTAAACCGGTATACCGCCGGAGACTTGTCGGTTTCCAACAGTACTTCGCCCACTTCATCGCTGTAGACGTGCGTCGCGCGGATGATGTTGCCGTCTTCGTCCTTCACGGGTTCGCCGTGCAAGTCCGCTCCTTTGCGGGTGCCAATGAACTGCGTCGTATAGGTCACGCCCGGTTCCGGCAGGATCTCGATGGTGAACTGGCCGTTCTCCACGCGGATGCTGCTGAGTGTGACACCGGAGGTTGAGTAAGAATGACCCTGCTTCAACGCGCCGATCAGCGACTCCGCCGTCAGGTCTTCTGCCAACACCATGATCCAGCCGCGCCCGGGGATCGACTGGCCCGGCCCTTCGTAGAACCAACTGTGCGCGTCGTCTGTGGCGACCGCATACATGGGTTTCGGCGTATCGCCTTCGTTGAGACGGAGGGAAAGGATGATATCCCACAACCGGTCCGTCGCGGGGATATGTTTCTCGGGATCGCCCCAGTTTCGCACGCCGCCGTGGCCGTTGTAGACCTCGAAGAAGCGTTCGCCGCCCACGGCGACAATCTCCTCGGCGGTGACGGTGGAGTCCCAGTTCGGGTGATTGATGTGGACAAGAATAGGCACGCCGTGTTCGTGCGCATGCGCATCGATAAGATCCAGGTTCTTCTGCAAGGTGCCCGTGACACTGTCGTCATTGATGGGTGTGATGACGCCGCGCGTGTTGACGGCATTGATGTGAACCGCCTTCTTCGCGGTGACCTCTTCGCCGGGAATGACGAGGAACTCGCCCGGCTCCTCGAAACGCTCCTGCAGTTCGGACAAGGTCTTCAGGCGCATCATGAGCGTTCCATCGCGTTCTTCCACAACAACCCAATCCTCACCGAACTCCTCGCGCAACGCATCGACCTTTTCCATCGGGAGCCGTTTCTTCTCGTCGTCGATGGGCATCCATTTTTCGCCCACCTGAAGGATGTTATGGTCACTGACGCAGATGAAGTCGTAGCCGTGATTCAAATAGAAATTTACGGCGACCTCCGGCGCGGCGTCACCGTCGCTCCAAAGCGTGTGGAAGTGGGTGACGCCCTTGAACCACTGTTTGCCGTTGCCCTCCTGCAGGGTTACGTCGCCGAAGGCAAACGGAGCAATCGTGAAAATGGCGCATAGAAGCGGCCAGGCAAAGTCATGTCGTCGCATCGGTGAATCTCCCGGTTTCTTGCGGCTGCGCGCGGACGCCATAGGCGTCGCATTTGTTTCGTGATAGTAAGCGCCTCTTACCCGAGTTGCAAGAACGCTGGCTCAGGATTACCAGGGCCCCGCACCCTGATGGTCAACGCTTATCGGATGAGATAGTTCGCCGTACAGCGTGTCGATATAGGCCAGCTTCCGCTCCGGCGACTTGCCGTCTCCAATGGGAAAGACGCAGAAGGCGCTCTTTTCGCCGTAGTAGGTGTCGGCGTTCAAGATCACTGGATGATCCGGCACGTAGTCGCCCCAGGGATACACAAGCGACCGGCTCCAGTAACGGAAGTTCCACCCGTAGTCCGCGATGATCGTCGCCGTGGACGCGATCGCCGGCGGCCATGCGCCGCGCGTGCCGGCGTGCTGTTTCAAGCGAATGCTGGCCAGGCCGATGCCGTTCTCCTCGCGCGTGAGACATACGTAGGGCGCCTCGGCTGCCACGATGTTCACGATACCGGGGGTCAACCCTTCCCCCTGCACCATGGGCCGGTAGTCGATCTCGCCGTTCTGCCGCCGCCATCCCGCGTGATCCACTTCGGTGGACGGCATGAACACGACCTCCTCGTTGCGGAGCGCGTTCACGACGAGATCTTCGCGGATGTCGATGGTCGATTCCACCAGCACGTAGGGCGTCTTCGCGAAGAAGTGGTAGGTGACATTCACATCCACTTCCGTGGCTTCCGGCAAATGCCCCCAGCGCCGCCACGCGACCGCCACCGGACCCTGCTGCATCACGCGCTTGGGCGGCGGGTTCCAACCCTTCGTATGCGTCCACGGCCGATTCTTCACCCACACGTCGGGATTGTAGTGCAGCGTGTAGCCCGGCTTCTCCGGAAAGCCGAAGGTTCGTTTCTCGCCAACGCCGAACTGTTTCGATCGGAAACCGTTGATGCTCTGATTCTGCGGGTCGAGTTGGACCTCGTAAAATTCATTCTCGATCCACGTTGCCCCGTCGTCCCGCTGGCTCACCTTGAGATCGGATTCGTAAGACGGCGCTTCGGCCTCGTCATTGCCATACGCGACGATGTAGTACGACTTGCCGTTCGCCGGCACGTCGACCAGGATCGCCGCCTGGCAGGTCGTATACGTAGACTCCTGCTTCGGCGTATCGAAACGCCGCTTCTCGTAGAACACCTGGCTCGGAATCTCGCGCGTTGCGCCCGTCTTCAGATCGTACGCCGCGACGCGCAATTCCTTGGTCCACGACTGCACGCGCTCGGCCTCATCGGAAATGAACATCATGTACGGAGCCTGCTTCCGTTCGATGCCGAAATCGTCGCGCAACACGAGCACGCGATGTTCTGCCCATCCGGCAAAGGGGAATCCCTGCCCGGTGGGCGCAGTTTCCTCGATCTCGACCTTAACGACCTCTTCCGTGTCCAGCCGCTTCCCTTCGAGCGCGATCGTGACGGTCTCCCCCGCCACCCATGGACACCGCACGTTGAACGCCGCCTCCTTGCCCGCGGGCACGGTCCCGTTCGCGGGCCGATCCACGCGCCCGTCCGGTTCCCACTGCGTTAACTGGCCGTCCACATAGGCAACGAATACTTCCGTGTTCCCGCCGGCCACAGCGGCATCGATCTTGTACTCAAATTCGACGGGCGCAAGCTCCACGCGCGCATGATAGAACCGGGTCTCGTCGGTGGGCGGGTGAAACCGGATAGCAGTAGCCACCGGGTTTTGCGCCGCCGCTTGAAGGGCAATGAACGAAAGTAGAACGCCACATAACGCCAGGGTAGGCAGGCATCGCAGGTTGTTCATAGTTTACCTCGCAACTCGGGTCGATTGCATGGGCTCCGGAATTGGTATCGTAACACGCCGAACCGAAATTCACGAGTGACGAATCCCAATCCGCCAATAAATTGCGGAGTCATTGCGATGGCCCGCGCGTCGCCTCGTGGATTGGCATACGGCTTGCCGATGGGTACACTGTCCAAAACGGGCCAGTCGTCAGTGCCTCGGCACAACTCAATTCTTGGAGGAAATCGATCCATGCATTCGACGTTTACAGTACTCAGCCTTGTCGCGGCGGGCCTTATGTTCGCGGCTACGACCTACGCACAACCGACGGAGCCCACCTATGGCGAACGCCTTGGATGGGGGCCGGACCAACGGATTCTGATCTTCCATAACGACGACGCGGGCATGTCCCATGAGAGCAACCTGGGCACCATCGAGGGGTTCGAGAAGGGTCTTCTCACCTCGTGCAGCACGATGATGCCTTGTTCCTGGGTGCCGGAATGGGCGGACTATTTGAAGGAACACCCGGAGATCGACAACGGTCTGCACCTGACATTGACGTCGGAGTGGAATCACTACCGATGGGGACCAGTCGCGGGCCGTGACGCGGTGCCGGGACTGGTCGATGCGCAAGGCTACATGCACCGCGGCGTGGTGGAGACGATATCCAATGCCAGCGCCGATGAAGTCGAAAAGGAAATCCGCGCCCAGATCGCGTTGGCGGAAAAGCTGGGCATGCCCATTACCCATCTCGATTCCCACATGGGTACCTTGTTCTACTCGCCGGAGTTCTTTGAGCGCTACGTGAAAATCGGCGTCGAGAAACAGATTCCCATCATGATCATGGACCCGAAGAACCTGGAAGGAGCGAACCGGGGCGCGGCAGAAGCGGCCAACCTGGCGCAGGCCGTTCAACTCGCGTGGGACGGCGGACTGCCGGTGCTCGACCATCTTATGACGTCCACCGCGGACACGAGCGATCCCAACGAGATGATCGATGCGCTAATTCAGAATCTGCGCAATCTCAAACCCGGCATCACGCAGATTATTCTGCACGGTACCCGCCCCGGCCAGAACTTCGGTGCCATTTCCAGTTCCGGCGGCAAGCGCGAGGCCGAACTCGAAATGGTTCTCAGCGATCGGGTCAAGCAGGTCATTGAGGAGGAAGGCATCGTTCTAACTACGTACAAGGAACTGATGGCCCGCCGGCAGCGGGTCGCGGCCGGAACGAACTAACTGGACCGCTCGGGGAAACGTCAACAACGGGGAAGGGTTGCCATGAATCGACGGACATTCTTGAAAACCAGCGCGATCCTGGCGGCCGCAGGGACGGGGACTACGTCTCGTGCGTCCGCCCAAACCACCGCTACGGGCCCTGGTGGACTCACCAGCATTTCGTACAACGTTCTCGCGTGCCGAGGCTACCCGGAGACGGACGATAACCGGGAACGCCTCGTCCGCGCGCGGGAGGCCATGACCACGCGATTCGCCCTGGAATTGGGCCTGTACCTGCCGGACATCGTGACCTTCCAGGAATCACCCGACGAGGCCACCGTGGCCGCCATCGCCGAAGCGATGAACATGCATTACGCGTATTTTCCCGGCGGCTGGCCCGGTAACGACGACTGGCCCGGCGGATTTCCTGGGACCATCATGTCGCGTTTTCCCATCGTGGAGAAGGAGAATTGCCCGCTCGCGGAGGGGGCTCGTCCAGACGATTTGTTTACCCGCCACTGGTGCAACGCCATCCTGGAGACCGGCCAGGGCCGGCTCCCGGTCTTCAGCGCGCATCTGCACCCCAGCGATGCCGCCGTTCGGGAACGGGAGGTGACGGAAATCCTGAAGGTCTTGCGGCCTCATCTCGACGGGGGCGCGGCGTTTCTCTTCCAGGGCGATCTGAACCACGCGCCCGACGGACCCGAATATGCGCGGTGGGTTGAGGCAGGGTTGTCAGACACGTTCGCCGCGAAAGGCAGCGGAGTGGATGTCTCCGTTCCCAGCACCGAACCACAAAAGCGCATCGATTTTATCTGGGCCCATGGGGCTTTGGCGGACAGGCTCGAAGAGGCGCGCATTCTGTTCGAGGGACAGTTCCGGACCAATCCCGAGGACCCGAAATCGTTCGCCCTCAGCGATCACATTCCAGTACTGGCGCGATTTGGCATTTAGTCCGCCGTAAGATAGGCCGTCACGTAGCGATCCGCGCGACGCGGACCCTGCGCTCTTCGCGAACACGCGTTGCAACGGCGCACAACCTTGATTTCCGAGAGGACATCGGCCGGTTGATGATCCCGTGAATGGCCGTCGAACGGTGTGAAATGAATGACGCGGCGGGAGTTGGCCGGACGCAATGGAAAAGCCCCAGCGGATGGCTCGCAATCCACTGGGGCGATTTGTTTTACATGGTGCCGGTGCACGGATTCGAACCGCGGACACGTGGATTATGATTCCACTGCTCTAACCAGCTGAGCTACACCGGCATCGGGAAACGAAGGCGTAGCGTAGCATAGGAACGTCGCCTAATTCCACTTTCATGCGCAGGTCGCGGCGGCGGGGAACGCCGTTTTTGGGGACAGAGCCGCAGGTGCTTCTTATGGACGGTATGGACGATATGGACTGGAAATCTGGCGCCTTGACGTAGGCGCAGGCCCCTTTCGGTGTCCGTCAGTCCATCCCATATCGTCCATCCCGTCCATAAAGCCAAGCCCTTCCGGCCGTCTGGTATACTCCAGTGGAAGGTATTTTGCGAGGTTCTTCCCATGATCGTTCATCGCTGCGACGGGTGCGGCAAGGAAATGCGCAAGGGCGATCTGCGTTACACGGTCAAGATCGATGTGCGGGCCGCCTACGACAAGATGGAGATCAGCCTGGCCGACTTGGTCCGCGATCATCGTGCCGAGATCCTGGCGCTTATCGAGCGAATGGAGAAGAAAGATCCAAAGGACCTCGAGGAATCGGTCTACAAGGCATTCAGCCTGGACCTGTGTCCGCTGTGTCAGCGGGCCTACATTCGCGATCCGTTGCGGTTTCATCCCGAGATGGGTGAAACGGATATGGAAATCGACATCGATGGTTTTCTTCGCTCGCTGGGAGTGAACCGCAAAGCGGGTGACGACGAAGACGAATTGCCCGAGTGAGGCCTTGGCTCACGGTTGGGTCTTCTTGGTTTCGGCGTCTTTCTTGGAGTCCGGCGCGTCCCCCGTTTCCCGTGTATCGTCACGGAGTGCGATAATCGCCCACAGCACGAGCGTAACCACCATCAACGCCATGAAGAGGTAATACGACCACATGCACGATTGCTCCCCTTGCCTTGTTCCAGCGCGAAACCAGCGATGCGAGTTGGCATGATACCACCCGGCGTCGCGCAATCGCCAAATCGCGAGCAGTGCTGTAAAACGAGATCTTGTCCGTGATCTATCCGCGAGATGACCAGAAGCACGAACATGTCGCCGAGCACTATGACGACCTCAGCAAATGGTACCTGGAGATCTGGGGCGAGCACGTTCATCACGGCCTCTGGGAAACCGGCGGCGAGAGCGCGGAGCTGGCAGTCCAGCAACTGACCCAGTTGATCGCGCGGGAAACCGGGATTACGAAAGATTCGGTCGTGGTGGATATCGGCTGCGGCTACGGTGGCACGGCCCGGATCCTGGCAAACGGATTCGGCGCGCAAGTGACCGGCTACACCCTTTCCCAAGCGCAATACGATTACGCCGTCGCCCGAACGAATGGAAGTGCCAATCCGCGGTACCGGCTTCAGAATTGGTTCGACAACGAACTTCCGGACGGATCCGTAGACGTCGCGATTTCCATCGAAAGTTCGGAACACATGGAGGACAAACCGCGGTTTTTCGCCGAAGTTAACCGGGTCCTGAAACCGGGCGGCCGATTCGGCGTCTATGCCTGGCTCGCGCGAAACAAACCGTCGCCACGGCAGGTGGACTGGTTGCTCGAACCCATCTGCCGGGAAGGCCGCCTGCCCAGCATGGGCGACGAAGAAGACTACCGGAAGATGATGTGGGAATCCGGATTTGAGGACATTACCTTCCGGGATCTCAGCCGGAACGTTCGCAAGACCTGGCCCATCATCGTGGGCCGCATGGCGAAACGCCTCACGCACGACCGGGAAGCCTGGCGCTTCTTGTTCCATGGCCCGAACCGCGTGTTCGGGATTACCATCTTCCGCATCTGGGCCGCCTATTATCTCGGGGCTATGCGGTACGGACTATTCACCTGCGCGAAACCATGATAGGCTGAAGGCCGGTTCAACCGCATCAGTTCAGGAGAGCGCCCATGGCCATCGTTGAAGATATCCGGTCTGAAATCGACGGGGAACTGAAGTTGTGTCCCGAACGCGTGACGCTCGGAAGTGTGGGGATTAGCCGCTTTATCCTCGGGGCCAATCCGTTCGGCGGCTACGCCCACCAGACCCGCGAACGGGACGAGGAGATGCGCGACTGGTATACCATGGAACGCGTCAAGGAGTGTTACCGGCTGGCGGAAGAGGCAGGCGTCACCACGCATCTGGGCCGCGCCGACGAATTTATCCTGCGCGCCTTGCGCGAGCATCGAAACGAAGGCGGATCGCTGCTATGGATCGCTCAGACCTGTCCGGGAGTCGGTTCGATTCAACACGGCGTGACGAACGCGATCCATGGGCGCGCCCGGTGCTGCTTCATTCACGGCGGCGAGATGGACTATCGCGTCGCCAATGGAGAAACGAAAGAGGTTTCCGAAGCGGTCGTGATGATCAAAGACCACGGCATGGCCGTGGGGACTGCCGGCCACCGGACGGAAACGATCCGGTGGGCCGCTGACCATCTTGACCTGGATTTCTTTATGACCAGCTACTACAACCCCGACGACCGCACGCGCCAAGCCCATCGCAATTACGAGGATGAAGAGTACTACGGCGCCGAACATCGCGAGGCCATGTGCGCGCTTATCCAGGAACTGCCCGCGCCCGCGATCCACTACAAGGTCATGGCTGCGGGACGCAACGATCCGCGGGAGGCATTCGAGTACGTGGCGGACGCTTACCGTCCCGGCGACGCCGTATGCGTCGGGATATTTACCAAGGAAGGCCGCAACATGATTCAAGAGGACGTCGACCTGCTCGAATCGGCCCTGCGCGCGCGCGGAAAGTAGCCGCTACCGCTCCAGTGCTTTCCGGACGACGTCGTACAGCGTCGCGGCCAGATAGGGCTTCTGGAGAAAACCGGCAACGCCGTCCTCATGGAATCGCTGTGCCGCTTCGGATTCGCTAAAGCCGCTCGTAAGAACGATAGGGATGTCGTTGCGGATCGCCCGCAAGGCGCGCAACGTGTCCAGAGAACTCATGCGCGGCATGGTCATATCTAGCAGTACAAGCCGAATGGTATTCGCGGTCCGGCTGAAAACCTCCACCGCCTCCTGCCCGTCGCGGGACGGAATCGGCAAGAACCCCGCCCGCGTTAACAGCTTATTCACCAGTTCGAGCACTTGAGGTTCGTCCTCCACCACAAGGATAGAACCTGAACCCACATAACGCGCTGGAGCTCTATCATCCGGCTCCGGGAGGCGGGGCGATTGGGCCGACGCCGGAATGTGCACCGTAAACGTCGTTCCCTTGCCTTGCGTGGACCGGACGTCAATTGCCCCGCGATGGCCGCGAACGATTCCAAGAACCGCCGCCATTCCGAGACCCCGTCCTGTGAACTTCGTCGTAAAGAACGGGTCGAACATGCGCGCCATGGTCTCGCCGTCCATCCCGCAACCGGTGTCGGAAATCGCGATCGAGACATACGTGCCGGAGGGCAGTTCCTCGCCCAAATAGTTCGTGCTAAGCGCCGCTTCGTTCATGTACTGCGCGGACGTCCGAATAACGATATCGCCTTCTGCATCGCCGATGGATTCCGAAGCATTGGTGATTAGATTCATAATGATCTGACGCAGCTGCGTAACGTCGACTTCCACCGCGGGCAATGCGTCCGCGAAATTGTAGTGGAGCGCGACCCGCTTCGAAACGGACACGGATAAGAGATGAGCCATCTCGCGGACCACTCCGTTCAAATCGATCGGTTGAACTACAAAGTGCCCCTTCCCCGAGTACGCGAGCATCTGCCTGCACAGTTCGGCCGCCCGCTGCGCGGAAGTGACGATTGCGTCCAGATACTCGCGCTCAGCGCCATCGGCCTGCCGCTCCATAATCGCCAGGTCCGCATTGCCGAGGATGCCCACGAGCAAGTTGTTGAAATCATGCGCGATACCTCCGGCAAGCACGCCCAGGCTCTCGAGCTTCTGGGCATGAAGGATTTGTGCCTCGAGCTTCCGGCGCTCCTCTTCGATAGTGTGGCGGTGGGTGATATCCAGGTGGGTGCCCACCGCCCGGAGGGGTTCCCCATCGGCGTCGCGCTCAAAGACGCGGCCCCGATTCAACACCCAGATGTGGCTTCCTGCTTTCGTCTGCAAACGGTACTCGGCTTCGAAGCGGGGCGTCCTTCCCTGCAGATGGTCGCGCATGGCCCCGGTCGCCGCTCGCACATCGTCGGGATGAATACGGGAGCGCATCACATAGCCCGCGGGGAGCAGTTCGTTCGGTGCAAATCCAAGCATCTCGATGAAACGGTCGTTCACGGTGAGCCGATCGTTCGTCAAATCCCAGTCCCACAACCCAAGATCGGCGCCGCGCAACGCCAGTTCAAATCGTTCCTCGCTGTCGCGGAGCGCCTCTTCCGACCCCTTGCGCTCTGTAATGTCAGACAACATCCCGATGCTTCCGACCACGACGCCTTCGTCGTCCTGGATCTCCACCGACGCATCCGTGATCCACCGTTCCGATCCGTTCTTCGCGCGGACACGATTGTCGCTGCGCCAGTACTTGAACTCACCCGCCCGCGTTCGCGCGACGGCCTCTCCATAGGGCAGCCCTTTCATTTCGCCCAATGTCCGCACTTCCAACTGAATCGACTCCCACTTTCCGGTCGTGAGTTCGGCAGGCGTGTACCCGGTCAGCCGCTCGATCTCCGGGCCCATGAAGAGAAACGCATCCTTGCCGTCGGAATAGTCACGCACATACGGCACCGCGTCGGAAGCGGCAATGGCCCTCCGGTACAGATTCTCAGTCTTTTCCTGTGCGCGCCGAGCCAATTCCTTTTCGGTCGAGTCGTGCGCCACCATGACGCAGTGCGTAATGCGCTTTTCCACCTCCACGTAGGGGATGTACTCGAACCGGAAATAGCGGCGCCCGAGCCCGGCCGTTTCGTACCAGCCCTCCGTGACTTCCGATCGCCCCTCGAAACAGCGCGACAAGTACTCGCGGATGGTAAACTCGTAGGGCGTTTCTCCCCAGATGCGCGCGACCGGTTGCCCGATAATCGCGCTTCGATCCAGACCGTGTACGCGGCAGAACGCATCGTTAACCGCCTCGTATCGGTACTCCCGGTCAACCAGAGCCATCTGTTCGCCGAGTGCGTTCGCGATAAACTCGGACCGCCGCCACATATCATGGGCTTTCTTGTGGTCCGTTACCGCGGCCCCCAGCGACAGCCCCGTCAACGCCAGCGCGAGCAGAAACAGTTGCATCTCCGCCACGTCCGCCCGGTACCCTTGAGCCACAATCGCGCCAGCCGTTAAGCAGGCAATGAGCAACACCGCCGCCGCACTTCCCCGGTTTCCCAAGCGGAGGGCGGCCCAAATCAACGGGATGAACGTCAGGTACAACCGGCTGCCCGAGGGATCGGTGCGCTCGTCCAGCGCGATCCAAAGCGAAAACATAAGCACCGCCACCCAGGCCGCGATTTCGAGAACGTGGCGTTGGTTCCAGGACCCCATGCTCAACTGCAACCCACGCCGGCCAGAACCTGCAACCCCGCCGGCTGCGTCCGGGTCCACAGGGCAAAGCAATCGAATCACAAGAAACAGGGCAGGCGCCAGGGTGAAAATCCCCACGACATCGCCCAGGGCAAAGTCCCGGGCTGTCACCAGGTATGCCCCGCGGCCAACTGCGCCGGTGCAATAGAGGTACGTTGCAAACGCGAATCCCGCCGCGATCGATGCCGGAGCAATCGTCATGACGAACCAGGCCGCGTCGCGCAATCGGGCCAGGTCGGTTTGGATGCGCGCACCGTGGCGCAACCACGCAGCCGCCGTGCAATACAACGAGACGGAGGCGAAGGAAAGCACCAGCGGACCAAGATGGAGTGGTCCGGGAGGAAAGTCCCAGACGAGGTAATTGCACACGGCGATCGTGACAAACGCCGCAACCGCGTACCGAAGCCCGAACGCCACGAACAACACGACAGTGAGTGCAACGGGCGGATACCACGGTACAACGCCTTGCGGGGATTGGATAGTCCGAGTCGCCGCGTCCAACGGTATGAACGCCGACACATACAGCAGTACGACGAGTGCGTGCTTCTGCATTTCGCTCAACCTGGTCAGGGTCATTCCCATGGCACAGCGTATCCCAAAGCGGCACATTGAGGGCCGGCCGCCTGCATGCAGCCCCACCCCGGCACGTGCGTCAACCCCGCCGTCACGTATGGGTCCACGGCAACACCGTCGAGTGTCGTGACGACGCGTTGCACCGCCCACCGCAACAGCCCATCTAAAACATTATAAAACAATGTCTTAGATTCGTCTACCCCTCCAGCGATCTTGAGACCGGCATCGCGTGTTCTCATGCATCAGGCTCAGAATTCCGACGTGGTGGAAGGCCGGAGAGGTCGCTCAGCGGTAATGTATAGCAGCTCCCGCGTACCGCGGAACTGGTGTGCTTCTTAGTACAAATCGGTGGTTTTCAGTCTGGCCCGGCAGAGAAATCCGGTGCTAGCGGGCTTCAGCCACGGGCTGATTGGCCATGCTGCCGCTAACCCGCTGGGATGCTTGTCTTGACAGGTTGTGGAATTCCGGAATATAATTCATGTAACATAAGTTTGCTATACTAAACAAAGAGACAACACCATGAGCAAACCGATCAACGATTCGACATACTGGCGTGATTTCGAAAAAAACGACATCACCCATTCTGCCGCCCATTATCTTATGGCTATCGATGCGTTGCGCGGCGAATTCGGATACGCGCGCGTGACCGACGTGGCGGAAATGCTCGAAGTTTCGCGCGGTGCAGCATCCATGTCGATTTCTCAACTGAAAAAACGCGGCTGGGTCGCGGAGGACCCCCATCGTTTTCTGCTGTTAACGGACGAAGGCCATCAGATGGCCGTCCTTGTAGAGCAGAATTTCCGCATCTTGTCCAAGTTCTTCGAGGAAGTCCTCGGCGTATCGCCGGAGACCGCACTGTCCGACGCGTGCAAGATGGAGCATCTCATGAGCTTGGAGACGGGCAGACGCCTCGTCTGGCTGATGCGGTACATTCTAAGCGACGAATCCCGAGCGGCGAAGATTCATGATGTCATGTCCCGATTCCGGCCCGGCTGTGAATCGGTCGATCACTGCCCCCTCTGCGATGGAGGGGAATGCCTGACCCCGCTCGGTGAAGACTGCGAGTACCACAAGGGCGCGCAGGGAAAGGCCAAGAAATCTTGATATTTCATAGCGTGCTCGGGCACCCTATCAGGATCCGTTGCCGGCCTTCCGGCAGCATGAACGACCGTTCGAGAACGACCGGATTTTGGGGGAATTGGTAGTGGGAGATAGTTTGGATGTCTTTGAACTCCCGCTGAACGAATGTGAAGCGGGTGAAGAAGGGATTGTCGTTGCGCTCGACACGGATGCCGGCTTGGCATCCCGTCTCCGCGAGTTGGGGCTCGTGCCCGGTGCGGTAATTCGTATCGCGCGAACGGGATCCCCAATGATTGTGGAGGTCGGCAATTCCCGGTTCTGTCTGCGGGGCGAAGAGGCCTCGCGTGTAGTCGTACGGATTGCGCTGGGCCCGGGTGCAATTCCCGCCATGGCGGGGGTCGAATTCAGTCTCGAGTAAACGTGTGCCGGCGGCATACTGACTGCCGTTGCGCGCCTATGGGTGGGCCATGCGAATCCTGAGTCAACTCAAGCCCGGCGAGTCCGGGACCATCACCGCGCTTCATGGGGACGGGGCCATTCACCAGCGCCTGCTGGAAATGGGCGTCATCGAAGGCATCCCCGTCGAGGTCGTACGCATCGCGCCTTTCGGCGATCCCATCGAGATCCGTATCCAGGGTTATCATTTATCCCTCCGGAAAACGGAAGCCGCGTTCGTTGAATTAGACGCATAACGAATTCTGAAATGGAAACTACCGCACACACGATATCGAGTTCCCCCCGGTCGATAGCCATTGCCGTCGTTGGCAATCCGAATGTCGGCAAAACGACGTTGTTTAACGCGCTCACGGGACTCACACAAATCACCGGCAATTACCCCGGCGTTACCGTCGAGCGCAAAGTCGGTCAACTCCGGTTGAACGGCACCACCGCGAACCTGGTCGACTTGCCCGGAACCTACAGTCTTGCGGCACGGTCCCCCGACGAGATGATCGTGGCCGACGTACTCCTGGGTCAGCAAAAGGGCGAACAACCCATTGACGCAATCCTGGCCGTGGTGGACGCGACCAACCTCGAGCGCAATCTGTATCTCGTCTCGCAGCTCCGGGAACTGGGCAAGCCGCTCGTTGTCGCGCTCAACATGTGCGATCTCGCGGCCAAGCAGCATATCGAAATTGACGCCGAGAAAGTTGCTGCCGAACTCGGCGCTAAGGTCGTCCCCGTCTGCGCCTACCGTCGCGAAGGAATTGACACGCTCAAGAAGGTGCTGCAGGAGGCAATAACCGGCTCGAACCTTTCCCTGCCGCAAGGCCCTGAGTTTCCGTCGACACTGGTGCAGGAACTGGACGCGTTGAAAGCCAAGCTGGACGAGCACGGGGCCGAGTTGGGCAAGGTATTCCACTTCACCGAAGTGCTCCGGCTCCTTGTCGACCGGGACGGATATGCTGAGCAGCGGCTTGCCGGCAGCTTGGGCAGAGGAGTGGACGATCTCCTCGACGAACACCGCAAACGCGCCGCACCCAATGGTTCGCTCGCCGCGCTCGAAGCCCGCAGCCGTTACGCATGGATTCGGGGGGTTGTCGCGGCCGGCGTTCGCAAACCGGCCACGCGCAACCTGACGTTCTCGGATAGACTGGACAGTATAGTCACGCACCGCGTGTGGGGCACCCTGGTTTTTGCGATTATCATGGCGACAGGTTTCCAGGCGATCTTTGCCTGGGCCGGTCCGTTGATGGATGCCATTGATGCGGCGTGTACGGGACTGGGCGCCCTGGCCGGAAGTGTTCTGCCCGAAGGCCCGCTACAAAGTCTCGTCGTCGATGGAATCTTCGCGGGCGTGGGCGCCGTGCTCGTCTTCATTCCCCAGATCCTGATCCTCATGTTGTTCATTGCCATCCTCGAAGATTGCGGTTACATGGCCCGTGCCGCATTTCTCATGGACCGGCTGCTCAGCCGCTGCGGACTGTCCGGCCAGTCATTCATCCCCATGCTCTCGAGCTTCGCCTGTGCGATTCCGGGCATCATGGCCACGCGCACCATCTCCAATCGCCGGGACCGATTGACCACGATTCTTGTCGCACCGCTGATGAGTTGTTCGGCCCGTCTCCCCGTCTACACCCTGATGATTGCCGCGTTCATTCCCGCGGAGCGGTATCTGGGCGGGGTCTTTGGCCTCCAGGGCCTAACCCTGTTCGCCATGTACAGCCTGGGCATCGTGGTCGCCATCCCCGTCGCATGGGGTTTGAAGCGAACTCTGCTGCGCGGCGCGACTCCGCCCTTTCTCCTGGAGCTGCCCACATACAAGATGCCTCACTGGCGTACCGTCGGCCGGAAGGTCTACAACCAGGGCAAGGAATTCGTCTGGCGCGCGGGTACCATCATCTTCGCCATTACCGTCGTTGTCTGGGCGCTAGCCTACTTCCCGCGATCGGAGGAAATCGCGCAGCAATTCGAAACGGAACGGAATGCCGTCGAAACCGGCGAACTGGCTCCAGAAGTTCGCGAGGCCCGGCTCGCCGAGATCCAGTCGCAAGAAAGCGGCGCACACTTGCAGAATAGCTTCTTCGCTCGCATGGGGCATGCGATCGAACCGGTCGTGCGACCCCTGGGTTGGGATTGGCGAATCGGTATGGCGACCATTGCATCCTTCCCCGCGCGCGAAGTGGTCGTCGCGACGTTAGGCACCACGTTCTTCCTCGGCGGCGACGTGGATGAATCCTCTCCCGAACTTACGGAAGTGCTGCGTCGCGCCGAGCGGGCCGATGGGACCCGCCTGTTCACCATCCCGGTTGCATTGTCCATCATGGTGTTCTTCGCCCTCTGTTGTCAGTGCGGCGCAACCCTCGCCGTCATACGCCGGGAAACCGGGTCCATCCGCTGGCCCATCTTCGCCTTCGGTTACATGACCTTCCTTGCCTACGCCGGCGCCTTCGCAGTCTATCAACTCACCACCGCGTTGGGTTGGGGGGCTACCCTATGACGTTTCAATGGTTCATTGTGGGGGGTATCGTGGCTGGGTGCGTCGCCTACCTTCTCCGTCTCACGTGGCGTACGCTTCATGGCCGCGCGACTTCCTGCGGCTGCAGCGACTGCCCCTCGCAACGCAAATCGTAGTTGCCGACAGGTTCGGCAAAGCGTTGATGCTACCGACGCGGGACGATATTCAGGTGGCGAAGGCTGCGCATATCCGCATCCTTCGCACTTTATACGACTATTGCAGTTTGGCCTGCTTATCAGCAATGAATTCCTTCCTAGACGTGGATGTTCTCTCGCTTCTGCTGTTCTTAACGGCGAAGCGCCCATCAGAATACCGTATCGCTGTCAGGCTCAGATACTCCGCTGCCGCGTGTAACACTTTGAATCGACTCGACAAAGGACCAACGAAAGGCGTTGACATGTCGCCACTGGTCGCGTTAGGATAAGCACCAGATGGGGAGTCGGTCCGGGTGACCGAAGGGAAACCGGATAAGCGGAACTGGGCAAAACGATACACGAAAAATTTATCGTATTGCTTAGTATTTACCCAAGCACACCGGATTCTGCACCGGTATCGCGATCAGAAGGGGAGCGGCCAAGTGGTGGAAACCTGTTATGCGCGAAGTCGAGGCGGGGGTCGTTGGGCATCTGGCTTTACGCTGATCGAAGTCTTGGTCGCCCTCGCGGTCTTGAGTGTAGCTGCCTCGGTGTTCATTTCTCTTTTTTCCAACTGTGTCGCTCTTGGACAGCGGGATCGGTCACGGCAAGTAGCTTACTCCATCGCGCAACAGCGCTTGACCGAGATCGCGGTTGCGCCGGAATCCTACGCCTGGCCGGCATCAGAATCGCTGGCATCGGGCGAGCTGATGGAGGTCGCCGCTCCCGCTGAAACGACGGCGATATCCTCCCAAACGCCTGTGGCTTTGCCCACGTACCCAGCTGCGGACAGACGAGAGCGGTCGTTCCACGAGAGATTTTCCTCGCAGCTTTATGCCCGTGGCCTGGGCGATGGCAGCGGTATGGGCGAGGTCACCGCAGTCGTCAGGTGGCAGAGCGAAGGCAGGGATCAATCAGTCAGCCTCACGACCCTCATGCCAATCCCGGCGACAGGAGGCAACTCATGAAGCCACGGCATGTGAATCCCTCCGGCTTCACGATTCTAGAACTGTTGGTCGTCCTCGCCATCATGGCCGTGGTCACCGGCATCGGTTCCGTTGCTTTCGTGAAAATCACGGGACACTGGAACGGGCTTCGTCTTCGGACGGAGATGGATCGAAGTTGCGAGAATATCTTCGCGAGCATCCAACAGGATCTGAATTCCGTAATCCCTGCCTCGCTGACCCCGGTTCCGTTGACGGGGAAAGCCGATGCTGTGACAATGCCCGAGTTTTTTGGCATTCCTTTGGCCGACGATACGCTGTCTATTCCCGTTCTCGCGCCGAATCAGGAGGGACGGCAGACTCCCGTTTTGGCCACGTATTCCGTGACGCGAGACGATTCCGGCGCCCCCCTGCTGGTTCGCGGCCAGCGTCCCGTAGATGCAGGTGAAGACGCCGAGTCCGCGATTACACTTGCCCGGGGGGTTCTTCAGTTTCGTGTGGAGTACGCAGACGGCGGAAAGTGGGTTGAGGGATGGACCAGTTCGTCGCTGCCTGCGGCGATCCGCGTCAGTTTGAACCTGGCGGTACCGGGCGATCCGCTCCGCGAACAGGTTTCCCGCGTCCAGGTCTTTCCGGTGCAAGTCCAGTGAGGAACGTCATGACGCTATCGAAGACGAGACGCAACGACGAAGGTGCCGCTCTGATTACGGTCCTGGGCCTGCTGGTCGTGTTCATGATGTTGGGCACCGCCTGGGTCGGGTACATGATGGTCGAACACCAGGAGACCGATTGGAACGTCAACGGACTCCACGCCACCCACGCGGCTCAAGGCGGCATCAATGCCGGTATCGCCGCCGTACAATCGGCAATTGCCGAAGGGACGTCTCCCAAACTGAATGATCGGATCGAGCTCGAGATTCCTGTGTACCGGGAGAATACCGCTGACACCGGCGTGCCGGCCGCATCGGACCGGCGCGTTTGCCGCGTAAGCGTGCGGTTAATGGACGAGGCTGCTCGCGTCAATATCAATCACGCGCCACCGAACGTATTGCGCGAGATCCTTCAAGTCGATGGGGAGAAGGCCCGGCAGATTCGCAGCAGCCTTCCGCGTACCGAAGAAGCCGCGGGCGAAGGAGATGAAGTGCGGCGGTGGTTCAGCAGCGTCGACGAATTGGTGACGCGCGGCTTTCTGGCGCCCGAAGCGCTCTCGGAAGACATGGCCGGCATGTTGACGGTATACACTGTGCCGGATCCGGCGAATGCCCACGGGTACATGAACGTGAATACGGCGCCGGCTCGGGTACTTCAGGCGCTTCTCAATATCACGCCTGAAACCGCGACCCAAGTTGCGAATGCGCGGCCTTTTGGCGACGTCACGGAACTAAGCGCGGCGGCCGGTAAAGACCCCGCCGCGTTCAACGTACGGCCCGCGCCCGACGCGCTCAACACGCTGCCTCCGGAATTGAGCTTCTCGTCGCGGTGCTACCGGATCCTGAGCACTGCGGAACTCGTCGACACGCAAGCGGCCGATGCGAGCGTCCCCGTGGCTACGGTGACGATCGAAGCAGTTGCGTGCGTGGACGATCAAGGCAATACCCGTATCATGTACTGGAACGAGTCAGCCGGGCGCGATTCCGCGGAACCCAGCGAGGAACCAGAGCCCGAGGCTCCAGCGGCCTAGGCGAGCGTTAGACCCAAGGGAGGATTACTGATCATGGCCACGAAAGGCGATAAGCCTGCGGCAGGCGGCATCAAACGGGTACCCCGCGGCACCAAGAAGGCGGGGGGCCGCAAATCGACAGCGAAAGCCACCTTCGATCTGGATGAGGCCGCCGAATCCGCCGAGGCGGCTCCCGTAGCTTCGCGCTCATTCACGAGCAGCGGGTTTTTCGCGACCGGCTTGGGCCCGATCCCGGAACGGGACATCACCGACGTGTTGCGCCAATTGATTATGCTCCTTGATGCGGGCACGCCCTTGCTCAAATCGCTCCAGATTCTCGCGCAGCGCAGTGAACGGGCCCGGGTCCGCGCCTTGCTCGCCGACATCGGCAGTTTCGTGGAAAACGGCAATGCCCTGTGGCAGGCCTTTGAACGGCATCCCAACCAGTTCGATCCGGTATTTGTGAACCTCGTCAAAGCCAGCGAAGCGAGCGGTACCTTGACCACCGTGCTCAAACGCCTGATCGCCTACCGCGAACGCCGGGACATGCTGAAACGGCGCATGCGCGGGGCATTGTGGTACCCCGTGGTACTGGTCGCGGTTTGCGCGCTCGTCCTCTTGCTTATCGCCAAGGTGGTTATTCCGCAGTTCCAGGAAATCTTCGCCAAACTCGATATCGCGGACAAGCTGCCCTGGTATACCACGACCCTGATTTCGACCGTCGAGACCCTGAGTTCGTGGCAAATCGTCGTGCCGGTGCTGGTCGCCCTGGTGGCCATCGTCGTCGTCTACAAAATCGTGGTGCGAGTCAGCCCCTTGTGGCGCATACGGGCGGACCGCTGGAAGATGCGTATCCCGCGCATAGGCCACTCTATCGTGCGCAAGCGCGCCGTCGTGGATTTCACCCGCTCGCTCTCCCTGCTCCTGCGCAGCGGCCTTTCCATGATGGTTACGCTCGATCTCGTTCGAAACGTAATCCACAATAAGGCGATGGCCCATTCGCTTCAGGCGGTCCGCGACAGCGTGGAACGGGGCGAGGGAATCGAAGAACCCATGCGCGACGCGAAGGGCATCTTCCCGCCGGTCGTCGTAGACATGCTGGTCACGGGTGAAGAATCGGGACAATTGGACGATATTGCCGAACATATCGCCGAAACCTACGAAGAAGAGCTGAACATCACCATCGGTACGTTGGGGGAAATGCTCCAACCCATTCTGACCATTATTATCGGTCTCGTGGTCATGGTGCTCTTCCTGGCCCTGTTCGTGCCCATGATTACGATGTTGAACGAGATCGGAAACAGCGCGGGGACCTAAGAACTCGTCTCCGTGTATGACGGTCCCCGGGGGGCGTTGCGTTGCAGCGCCCCCCGGTTCTTTTGGTATCCTGCCGTCCTTCGGTAACGCGCCAGGGGGTCCGTTCCAGACGCCCCCCCGTTGCCTGTGGCGCTTCAAGCAGGAGGGACTGATCCGTGACGATTGCGCAACTTCTCGATGAACGGGCGCGCGAACTGGGCGACAAAACATATCTCATGTGCGAGGGCGAGGAATTGACCTACGCCCAGGTCAACGAGAACGCGCGGCGCGTGGCGGGCAACTTGGCCGCCCGGGGCATCGGCAAAGACGCCAAGATCGTACTGCTGATGGGAAACTGCGTGGAGTTCGTATCCGTCTTCCTCGGCGCAGGACGGATCGGCGCCGTGGTCGTTCCCGTGAATCCCATGTTAAAGCCCGCGGAACTGGCGCACATCGTCAACAACTCCGACGCGGAGACCATCATCACCATTCCCGAGTTTGCACCCCTCCTCCAACAGGCGGGCGCGCTGTTTCCCCGCGTTACTCGTTTTTTTGTCGTCGGCGGAACCTGTGAAGGCGCGGAGCCATTCGATGTACTGATGAAACCCGTCTCCGGCGACGATACGTTCGCCGCCGATGCGACGGACGATGCCGCGCTCATCTATACGTCCGGCACCACCGGCCAGCCCAAAGGCGTCATTCTGACCCACCGCAACTACCTGGCGAACGCGCGCATGCTGGTGCATGTGATTGCCATGGGTCCCACAGACCGCTTTCTACTGGTGTTGCCGCTATTCCACGTCAACGCCCAGGTCGTCTCGATCCTCGCCCCGCTCATGGCCCGCGCGGACGTGGTCATCATGAAGAAGTTCAATCCGTTCGGAATCCTCCCGGCCATCGAAGCCTACCGGACGACGATCATGAGCGCAGTGCCGACCATCTACAACATCATCTGCCGCTTGATGCGCGCCGAACCGCGCGACATCAGTTCCATGCGCCTCTTCGCCTCGGGCGCGGCGCCCTTGCCCGAACACACCTACCTGGAGACCCAGGCAGTACTCCAGAAACCTCTGGTCATGGGATACGGCCTCACGGAAGCCACGTGCGCCAGCGCCGCGGCGGACGAAAGAGATCCGATCAAATGGAATTCGGTCGGACCTCCGTTGCGCTACACCAGCATCCGCATCGTCGATGAGAACGGCGCGGATGTCCCTTACGGCGAGGTAGGCGAGATCCTGGTCGCCGGCCCGACCGTTATGAAGGGCTACTACAAGGACCCCGACGCCACCCGCGAAGTCCTGCAGAACGGCTGGCTGAAGACCGGCGACTTGGGCCGGTTCGATGAAGACGGCTATCTCTACATTGTTGGCCGGCTAAAAGACTTGATCATCCGTGGCGGCCAGAACATCTATCCCACCGAGGTCGAGAATGTGTTGTCGACCTACCCCGGTGTCGAGGAGTGCGCGGTGGTGGGCGTCGACGATGCGCAATGGGGACAGGAAGTTCTCGCCACTATCAAGGTTGTCGACGGACAATCCATCGACCCCGTTACCGTGATGGACTATTGCCGGGAGCGCATGGCGTCCTATAAGTGTCCCCGGATCGTTCGCTTTGTGGCCGAGCATCCGAAGACTGCAACCGGCAAGATCAAAAAGGCGGAAATCGCGGAGGCATTCGCGACGGGAGCGCTATCTTGACGGAAAGGGACTTCGGCGCAACCGGGTGCTGCCGTATTCGGGAAGTATTTTGATCAATAAGAATGCCGCCCCCTCAATCGAGGGGGCGGCAGCGTTGTTCAAGACGGGGTCGTGTTTCTACTGCTGCGGAGCCGGACGCGCGCCCGGCGCCCCTCCCGTGGCAGCTTGGCTCTTCTGAAGCTCCTCGTACTGCACCTTGGCCCGTTCCGCGTCCTCGACCTTGCTGCGCGCCTCTTCGATGAGCTTTTGCTTCTGTTCCGCATCCGGGCCTTCTTGATCCGGCACGACGTTCAGCACGGTCTCCACACCGGTATACCGGCTCATGGCTTCCTCGAATTTCTTGTCTTCAACCAGCCGGTCGCCTTCATCAATCATGTCCTGGGCCTGGTCCAACACGCGCCGAATGATTCGGCTAATCATTCGATTGGCGGTATCAATGTTGTCTTTGGCCGCCTGGGCCTGTTCCGAGAACTCAGGCGTGACCAACTCCAGCACCAAGATGGCTTGTTCGTACTTCGCCAAAGCATCTTCGTTCTGCTCGGTGGCAAAGCTTGCTTCGGCTTCGCGCAAGACCGCCTCGCCTTTCGCAACCGTTTGGATCGCCATTTGCTGGCGTTCGTTCCGCTCGGTAATCGCAACCTGCGTCTCGTTGATCAGATTCGCCGCTTCCTCGTCGGCACGATTGTATTCCAACGCGCGGGTAAAGGCATTCAGCGCCAACTGCAGGGTCTCGCTGGGCGCGTCCGGCTCGGACGCCTTGTCAAATAATTCCTTGCCCTGATCGAGATAGTGATTCGCCAGCTTGCCCAGGATGCGCTTGCGGTGAGGCCCGTTCATCGCCAGCGACGCGTCCCACTCTTGCACCGCACGTTCGCGGGCCTCTTGAGTTCCAAACTCGTAAAACGCATCGCCAATCCGCTCATAGACACTCTGGTCGGTCGAATGCAGCTCCGACAGTCTGCGGTATGCCTTCTCCGCTTCGAGCAGATTCTTCTTTTCCGTCAGAAGATATTCGATCTCGCTGACAACATATGACACGACCGACTTGCCCGACGGGTCCATGTCGCTGGCGTCACCTTCCGAGCGAAGCACGGTGTACCAGCAGTCCGCCACGGCGACCACGGCATTCTCGAAGAACGCCTGCCCGCCCTGCGTCATGAACCCTTCATAGCCCCGGCCGATCTGGTAGTCCGCTAGAATCAAGGTCTTCGCATCATCGAAAAACTGCTGCTTCTCGCGGAAGTACAGCGTTGGATTTCGGACGTACTCAAGATGCTTCGGGCGGGAAGTCATGTGATAGCTCTTCAAATGACCGTCGATGTCCTCGCTGATTTGCTCCAGCAACCGCTGGCTCTGGGCGTCGTACTCGAAGGAGTATGGCAACATGACGTCCGACACCAGTCCGGCAAGGACGCCCATCCGATAGCTGAAATAGCTGCCTACGCCGTACTGACGCACTTCCCGCAGGACCTGGATTTCCGTGCCCACCGCGTTGATCGCTTCCATGCGCGAGCCTAAAGGAATCCCTGCCAGCTCGCTTCGGTAGTTTACCGCCCCTCGCAACACGTCGGACTCATAACTGATGTCGGCGCTTTTGAAAGGATTGTTGTAGAGTTGGCTCAGCACCTGAAAGGCCGTGGCCACTATGGACTTCTGCGCCGTGGGGCCCCAAGCCCCCGCTTCGGTGGCGACAAGCCCCAAACTCATTCCGGCTACGATGATGAATCTTGACAGAAACCTGCACGTCATGGTCTACCTCGTTCGTTTCGGGCTCATCACCCAAGCGCGACTGCGGTTTTGTTTCGTTCCAGCCCCTCGTGCGCGACCACTGCCACGCTCTACGAAGGGGTATTCCCCGAATCACGATGGCCCCGGCCGCACTTCCACCGGACTCATCCAACTCAACGCAAGAAACCCCGATCTGACGGAACCCGGGCCGACTTCGCGATCGCTCACAACTGCGTGCCAGCGCCTGCCAAGTTTCTACCCGCCAGTCGATAGGAGAATATCATACCCCATCTGCTGCCTTGAATTCCTGTGCCACGGCCTGCGCCCGCGCCGTAGCCGGCAATGCCTCGGCCGTGGGGAAAACGTCCCGCTGCCCCGCCGTCGGCCACCCCGTTACCGCGCGTACTCTGGTGCGCTCCCGTTCCCCGAATCCGCAATTCTCGCACGTACACCCTGTCCGGCCGGGCTTCCCCGTGTTCCCGTGTAAATACGGTCACACTGGCGAGTCCGAATTGCGCTCGGCTGTGCGCGACAGAAACCCGGGCTAACCCTCTGCCAAACAGTAGCATATGCATCCCGGGCCGTCAACAATGCCTGTCGACCGGCAGCCAATGGAAATGCGCGGAATTCGGACCCAGTGGGCCAAATCCCGCGCAGTGTTACAGCCTACCGGCATGGACTACAGCCCTTCCGGCTAGAATGTTGTGATGTTCAACCCGTCATACAGCGGATCGCTTGGGTAATACCAGAACCGCGGTTCGTAAGGCGTGCCCGGAAGGCGGTTTCCGCACCAAGGCGGCACGTTTAGCAGCGGCCAGTTATCATAGACGTTCGCCTGGAGGAACAACACGAAGTCCTGCGTGTACGGTAACTCGACCCGGAAGAAGTCGTTCTCGTATTTCTTGGCTTCCACGTGGCCATCGAGGTACAGGACATTTCCGCCGCTTGGCTCGTGGTTCATGATAATTCGCCCGTTCTCCGTAAACGAGTCGAACATGACCGGAATCTGAGAATCGGCGACGGAGCTGTTGGCGGGGTTGTTGATGTCGGTAATAAACAGGCGGCCCGCACCGATTCGCGTGCGATAAAAAGTGTTTCCGCCGCCAGGGCCATGCCCGCCCGGAACGCTGAGATCGCGATTCATGAAATTGGTTTCTGCGAGCCACATCCGCCGGTAAATCTCGTCAAAGAGAAACAGGCCCTGCTCCTCCGTCACAACAGAGTACGGCAAGTACGTGTACATCTGGCTTGTCATACATTCCCAGTCGGTCCGCAAGCCCAGTAGCCGTACACGACTCCAGAACTCCGGATCGCCATCGAGCGGGTCCGAGGAAACGCCGTTGAAGAATTGCGGCGTGATGTGCTCCGGCGAAAACGTTTCGTCCTGGTACCAACGATCCCTGTCGCTGGGAGTGTGGGCACCCAGGCCCGACGGGCACACCAGCACGCGGACATCAGTCAGATAATCCGGAAAAATGGACTTCGCGTCCATGATGAAATTGTTGCGTACCATCTGCATGGGATAGTTGAAGGTCGGATTCGGCGGAATGTACTGCGCCTCGCCCCAGAAATGGTTCGGCGCTCCCGGAGGGTATGAATCCGAACTCTCGTTGGCGTACATCATGAACGCCAAACCCATCTGCTTGAGATTGTTCTGGCAGCTCGCCTTGCGTGCCGCTTCGCGCGCACGCGCCAGAACCGGCAGCAGAAGTGCCGCGAGGATACCGATGATGCTGATAACGACGAGCAGTTCGATCAGCGTGAAACCTCGTGAATACCGCTTGCGCTTCATAGCAATCGCCCCTTCCTGATATGTCGTGTCGAGGCGGACAGCGCGCCCCACACGTTTCGCACCGCAAGGCAACCTACGGCCAGAACCGCTTCTTGTGTTCATCCTCAGCCTATCACTGGGACGCAACGCTGTCAACGGTTTTCCAGGATGGTACAAGGTGCCTGAAGCACTGAGCTTACCAGCAAACGAAATGTTGACCGTGTTTGCCGCAATATGATAGCATTCCGCTTCGCGGTGGGCGACTAGCTCAGGTGGTTAGAGCGCCGTCTTCACACGGCGGAGGTCGCTGGTTCGAGCCCAGCGTCGCCCACCATCTAAACAACCTCACACAAATAACTTACACCACCGCAACGCATACCCATCTGAAGCATCTCCCCGATAAGGGGTCACCCTCCTTCGGGCGCATCATCCGGCTCGCTTCGTGGAATTGCATCGAAACTACGAATCCGCTTCCGGGTCTGCTCGGAAAAACTTTCGAGATCGGCGTCCGTCAACAGGCCCATCCTTCGCATGATGATAAGTTGGATCTCCGCCGTCGAACGCCGGAAGTCGTCGAAGGCGTTTGCCAACTCGCCGTCGCGCTCCTCGATCAACTTGGACACGCGGAGATACCGCTCATGCGCAGTCCCGTCGGTCGATGTAACTGCGACGGCAATCTCTTCGAGCACGCGCGCACAGAACCGCTCGAGCAGTTCCGCATGCACGAGCTTGAATTGACGCCAGTCACGTTCCGGTATTTGTGTTGACATTATCGCACCCGTTTGTTGAAGAGCCGACGGTACACCGTCCCCCAGCAATCCCGTTGTTCGGCGCGGTCAGTGTTCTTCGATTTCTTGGGAAACCTGGCCGACACGAGGTACACCCCGATACCGAGTTTGAGCGACGCCTTAACACTCGCGAGCACTTTGTGACGGAGAAATGCTCGCGGTTTCAAGAGAACTGATTGACAATAATCCAACATCGCGTTCGGCCGGCCGTACTTGCTCACCACCGCCCGCAAAACGCGTCAAACAACGCATCCAACTCCTCCGGCGTCAACCCGCCGCCGGGGACGATGCAGAGTCCTTCGGGTTTGAGCGCCGCGCTGAATTCGAGGACTTCATGCGCCGGGACGAAGACATAAAGGGATCGGCCGCGTTCCTGGATCTTCTTGAACATGGGGATCCAGGCCAGCGCGGACGGCGAGCCTTCGCCGGGGGTGAACTGGATAGCCTGGATGTCGGGCACTTCGAGCAGGGCGTCGATGTGGCGGGCGGCGCCGGGACCGTCAAGATGAAAGACCGCCCCGCCGATGGCGGCGGATTGGCGCGCGATGTCGGGGAGGCAAATGCTGTTGAACTGCTCCGGGCCGATGAGGAAGTTGAAGTCGCAGGCGGGCACGTAATACGGCCGGTTCGACCAGATTTCGAGCCAGTGAATGAGCCCCGCCCCATGGCCGAGCGCGATCCGGTATAGCGTCGTGAATGCCTCGTGCCACGCGGGATAGATGGCGTCGATCGCATCGCGGACGATCTCCGGACGCGTGATGGCGTCGAGACAGAGCCCCGATGAGCCTCGCAGGTTCAACAGCACGTCGGCGGACGCGCCGAGGTCCGGCGTGCAGACGAGATAGCGCCCGGCCGCATCCTGCGCGGTCAGGTCAGTCAGATCCCGTAGCGTTTTCCACCAAGGGTTCGATTCGTCGAGTTGCCAGTCCGGCGCGTTCGACCAATCGTCATCGATGAAGGCGTGGGTCCACGCCGTGTCCGCACCGAATTCCAGCTTGCCGCCCAGCATCGCGCCGAGAAACACAGGGCCAAAATCCGTACGGATGTAGGGAAGTTTATCGCCCACGCGGTGAATCTGGCGCAGGTCTTCCAGCTTCGCTTCGAGCCACGCGGACGGTTCGGACAAGAGATCCAACCGGCGCGTGATAGGCCGCCCCGGGTTGCCGTTCGCCGCGCCGAGAAAAAGCGGGCGGTCGATTGCGTCGTGATTCCACCACGCTTCAAATCGTTCCGCAATGCGCGGGAAATCTTCGCAGAACTCTATCGGCTGCGATGCGATGCCTTCCAAACCCTGTGCCCACGCGGAAAGCTCGTCAAGTGGATCATGCGCCATCGTATTCATGAAACTCCCCCCATATGCCCCAAGAGTCAGCCCCCTCAAACTCTTTCAGGCTCTCCCCATGGTGTTGTATCGGCGTCCGGAGAGTCAATTTCAACGCGCGAACCCACGCAAATGCTTGCGACGTGTTTTGATTGGGACCACGATGCCATGATAAGGAATCAGGGACAGGAGCGCGCCCACGGCTCGCGCGAACTGGAACGGAGGGAAAGTTGGCATGTCTTACGGACGTCTGCTCATCGTGAATGGTGTCGTTCTCCTTGCCGCGTTTGCAGGCGCGCGCGGATTCGCGCAACCCCCGGCGGTACGCGTCGTCGTCGAAGAGGACGTCTATTCCTTCACCCCGCCCGATAACGGGTCCAGCCCCATGTGGAGTTTCGGATGCACCACCATCGCCCGGCTCGGCGACCGGGTCGTCGTCAGCGAGATGGAGACCGGCGAAGGCGTCCCGCGCCTGTGCAACACCAAGTGGAAACTGGCGGAACGTTCGGAGGAAGGCTGGGAAGTCTTCGCGGAAGCCGACGGGTACCGCCAGCGGGAACCTTGCGTGTTGGCGACCTTGTCCGACACCGAGATTTTCTTGAATGTGAATGATTCCATCATGCCGCCGGGCACGGAGTACGGCCCCTGCGAGCCGCACTTGCTTGCTTTCGACATCAATAACGTCGCGGAACCGCGCAAGCTGATGCCGGAATGGGCGGGTGAAACCTATTTCACGGACCACTCCTATCGCGGGTTCGCGGCCGACCGGGCAAACCGGGAATTGCTCATGCTCAACATCAACGCCAAAACCAGCACGGAACATTGGGCATTGCTGACGGCCGCAGGCGAAACCCTGGCAAACGGCGGCATCGATTTTCCCATTCGCGCCTGTTATCCCCAGGTCGCGCTGAAAGACCGCGCGGGATACGTACTCGCCATCGGCGATATCGTGGAGCCCAATGAAGAATGGCGCAACTACAAGTTCGAGCAGACGCAGCAGAAGTGGGACTACGTGTTCCGTATTCTCTACTTCACTTCGACGCCGGACCTCACGAAACAGGATTTCGGTGAGCCCATCGAGATTGCGAACGTCGACAAGACCGGCGGCCACATCTCCAACCAGGATCTGTGGATTAGTCCCGACGGTGAAGCGTACATCATGTACACCGAGCGCGAAGTCGCGTCCGCACTCATCCGCGATAAGTTCGTGCCGGACGGATCGCTCGTCAGTTCGCTGCACCTGGCCATCGTGAAAGACGGAGAAGTCGTGCAGCGCAAGGTGCTCGTCGAGGGCACGGAGTCGGTCCAACCCGGCCACGCGCGCTTCCAAGTCACGCCCGACGGAAAGGTTTACGCCTTGCTCCATATCAACGGCGCCGAACACCCGAACCAGCTCATGCAAATCTATCCCCTGCTCGACGATCCGCCCACCGCGCCCGTGCCGTTCAAGACCCCCTTCGGTTCCTACCTGCTCGCCACCGTACGCGCCGGAAACGAGCCATCGAATATCATCGATGTCTTCGGCCACCAGTCATCCGGCACGACGTTGTCGTACGCGCAGGTGGTGATTGAGTAAACATCTACGAATTGATCGCCCTATGGAGTGCGGCCGCTTGCGGCTGCTTTGTATTCGGGGCGTGCGGAGCCCTTAGATTGTCCCGAAGCGAGACTTTTTCTAGATCGTCGTTCAAACAGACTGGCTCGTCTGAACCCGATCGATGTCGCGCTTCATCAAACCCAGACTTCTACGTTCTTAGGTCTCCATGTTCTGTTTGGTACAAAGCAGCCGCAAGCGGCCGCACTCCATACGGCGCCGCGTTTGCGACAGCCAATCGACGCCCCCTTTTCGAATCCCCCTACACGTCCTCCCCGCAGGCTCTTAGCACGGTCCGTTGCACCTGGTAGTCGTGTTCCTTGGAGTAGGCGAACTCGGCGCTGCCTTTGACGCAGGCAGCGAGATCGGCGAGGTCGCGGGCGTGGCGGGGCAGGTCGGGCAGCTCGATGTCGTTCCACCCCTTCTCGTAGCCGCCGGCCGCCTCGCTGAGGTACATGCGGATTTTCGGCGGCTCGATGGGTTCGAGGATGATCTTGCCTTTGGGACCGACGATCTTGAAGCGGCGCGTCGGAAAGGCTGCGGGTTCCAGCGCGGCCACTTCCACCGCGGCCATGGCGTTCTCGTACTCGAGAACCGCGAGGCAGTTGTCGGCGAGCCCTTCTTCGGTCGGCGCGTCGTGCCGCAGGAAGGGCGTGACCTTCTGCGGCGGGCCCATGATGACGCAGATCATGTCGATGAGATGGCAACCCAGTTCCAGCATGATGCCGCCGGGGTGAATTGCCATCTGCGCCCGGCGTTCCGGCGGCAATCCCGTGCACATGCTGGCCTGGATGCTGTAAATGTCGCCAAGCCACCCTTCGTTCACCGCTTGCCGAATGAGATCAAAGCCTGGGTTGTAGCGGTACATGTAGCCCATTTGGACGATGAGGTTTTTCGCTTCCGCCGCGTCGAGCAGGGCTTTCCACTCTGTGAGCGAGGTCCCGGGCGGCTTGTCGATGTGGAGGTGTTTGCCCGCGTCGATGGCCACGCGTCCGTACTGCAGCAGGCGCGTCACGCCCGTCTCCACGACGATGACCTGGATCGTCCGATCGTTCAGCAACACGTCTTCCGTCACCCAAGGCAATCCTTGCAGGATCGGCGCATCTTTCTTCGCCTCGCGGATGGCATCGTCTGGTTCGCAGATTCCGACCAATTCGAAGTCGTCGGATTTGAGAATCTCTTCCAACACGTCCAGGGCATGGGCATGATCGATCCCGATCATGCCGCATCGAACGGTGACTCGTGCGCTGGGAGCGGCAGCGGCCGAACCGGCAAGGCCCACCGCCGCGGATGCAGCCAGGCTCGATTGGAGAAACGTACGTCGGTCAATCATGTTCGCTTTCCCTCCTTTACACCACATCCGGCACGGCCCAGGATTCCCGGTATTCGCGTTTCACCAACGCATTGGCCTCGGCATCGTCCGCGAAAGCCTCCGTGTCGGGATCGATGGTCAGCGTCCGCCCCACACGATACGCCACGTTGCCGTAGTGCGTGAGCAAGGTTGAGTAGTGTCCTTCCTCGATGTCCGCGTTCGGCCGTTCGCGCGAGCGCATGCAGTCAACGAAATTAGCGATGTGATGCTCGTTGGCGGGCGCAAAGCGTCCCGGCTGGATCTTGACGGACTGGCCGTCCGCATCGAAGACTTGCCAGCCGCCGCCCATGCGCCCGAGGAACATGAAATCTTTGGTGCCGTAGATGTCCACGCGTGTCCCGCTGAAGGGCCAATTCGGCAACTGATCCGTCTCCCGCAGTTCGAACGGAGTCTTCTTCATATAGGGCGCCCACAACGTCTGTTCCAGGACCATTGTCAGCCCGTCGAACGTCCAGTTGATGGATTGCGTGTCCGGCGTTTCGCGCCCGTCGTCGAGCACATACAGGCCACCGGTGGAACTGACCGACTTCGGCAAGGTGCGCCCCGTCATCCACCGCGCGATGTCGGTCTGGTGGACGCCGTCGTTGCACACGTCGCCGCCGCCGTAGCGCCAAAACCAGTGCCAGTGGTAATGGAAGTGGTTCTCATTGAAGGGCCGCTCCGGCGCGGGACCCAGCCACATATCGTAGTCTACGCCTTCCGGCACGGGCGCGTCAGCATGTTGTTCCAGCGGATCGCGCAGCTTGCTGTTCATGATGCGGACGAAGTGGATGTCACCCAGCGCGCCGGACTGAACGTACTCCAGCGCCATGCGGATATATTCGGCACTGCGGTTTTGCGTGCCGACCTGGACGACACGCTCATACTTCCGCGCCGCTTCCACCATCTTCCGGCTTTCCCAGATGCTTTGCGACGTGGGCTTTTCGACGTAGACGTCTTTGCCTGCTTGACAGGCCATAACCGTCGCGGGGGCGTGCCAGTGGTCCGGCGTCGCGATGGCAATCGCATCCACCTCGGGGTCGTCAAGGATGCGGCGAAAATCCTGCACGCACTGCGGACGCTGGCCATTGATTTCCTCGATAAACTCCACGCGGCTCGGGAACAAACGGCTGTCGGGATCCGCGAAGTAGCGGATCTCCACATCGTCTCGACGGGCAAACTGTTCGGCCAGATCCATGCCGCGGTCATGAATCCCCATGACTCCGACCACAATGCGGTCGTTGGCGCCTGCCGCGTTAACGGATATGCCCGCCGCTACCGCCGCCGAGGCGGCCGCCGTCTTCCCCAGAAATGCTCGCCGGCTCAACATCTGATCTCCTCCCGTTTGAATTCCTTTTGCCTAACAGATTGGCTCATCGATCCTTTTCCCAGCCAACTTCGCCTTTTTCGCGCTCCCACCATTGCCAATCCTTCGAAGTGAGGGGCTCACCTTCTGATATACGTTTCCCATTTTCATGCACGGAGACCACCAGCTTGTCCGTGGCTCCGTGCGCTTTCGCACCGCATACATATATATATGACAGCTCCAGCGGCGACGCGTTCATTATGGCGCACAGCGCGAATCGAGCCTGAACGTTGTCAAGAGACACTGATACAACGCTCTCTTGTGTCAGCGCATCCGGCGGATTAAAGCCTTGATCGATGCAAGCCAACGTAACAAGTAAACTGTATTCAGTCGCATCAGCTCTGTTGACTTCGATGCCAAGTGCTTTAAGAGCCTCCCAAGTTGAAACTTCCTTTACGTGGAGTGAAACCTGCACATCGAGGTTAGTCAATATCTCCTCTTTGTTCACCTTTCTCGGGACAATACAGGTATTGCCCAGTATATTCTGGACCTCAAGCAACCCTCTGCTAAGTTCTATGAGTTCATCCAGGCAATGCGCGAGCGATTCGTTCTTCTGAACGGCGTGCTTGACCGCGAACGGCAATTCCTCAACGGTGCTGGGTGTCGAGCGGCCGTACGTCGGATGTATCTCGAGGTTTACCGGGGCATCGAAGGCTCGAAGGGCGTTGTCGACAACGGCGGAGAGACTTGTCTCAAGTTCGGGATCACCGCTCGGCTCGAGCGCGCGGACCTCTTCCAATGCCGTTGTTGGTGGCACGGCGCTTGCCGCCATACACACGGCCAGAATCCCCAATACGCGAAACGCACAATGGTGACTCACGTTGTGGGTTTTCATTCCTTAGCTCCTTCCCAATTCAGGTGTTACGGTTCAGCTTCTGAAGAATATGCTGAATTACGATCGTTTCCCCCGAGGAATCTTCATCGCCCTATAGGGTATTATACGAGCAATTCCTGCACAGATGATCAATTCATTCTCGCATCACATCGGCCAAAAGCCGATTCTTAAACCTGTTGGAAAGATATCATGCACAATACTTTTCTTCGCGCTTTTGGTCTCATTCCCGCACTCCTCGCGCTTCATCTCACGGCCTTTGCCGATACGGTCTATCTCAATAACGGCGACCGCATTTCGGGGGCTGTTTCCGGTATTACGGCGTCCGCCATTAGAATCACGACAGACTATGCGGGCGACCTGGAGGTTCAGCGCGCGGCGGTTTTCGCCCTGGACACAGACGGCAGTTTCGCCGTGCAACTGGAGGACGGAACGACGGTTGAAGGCCCTCTTACGCTGCAAGGCGGCACGCCCGGGGTCGAAACTGACGCCGGCTTCCAGCCCGCATCCATAAGCGGACTCGTCGTCACGGTCGAGCCGGAGACTGCTGAAGAAGAAAAGCCGTCCATCTGGTCCGGATTTGTGGAGTCGGGTTTGACGGTGCGCTCCGGAAACACGGACACCATCGATTTCTCGCTCAAGTCCAGCGCGGAACGGGCGGGCGAGTGGACCAAGCTCACGCTGACCCTTGGAGCCGATTACGGCGAGGCCGAATCGATTATCAATACGCGCCGCTACAAGGGCGAGGCGAAGTGGGAAGGCTATCTTACGGAGCGGTTCTATTTGCTCGGATTGACTTCGGCGGAACAAGACGACGGCCGCAAGCTGGACCTGCGGGCGACCGTGGGCGCCGGTGCGGGATACATCTTCATTGAAAACGAGACGCGGCTTCTCAGCCTGGAGGCCGGTGTCGAGCACACGTGGGAACGTTGGAATCCCTTCACGCCACAGGAGCGCACCGACACGCGCAATCGCATCCGGAACAACGCATACGAGCGGCTCGCCGCGTTCGCCGGCGAGATCGACGGCGAGGGCGGCCTGGACCCGAGCCGCTGGAACGAGTTGCGCCTGATCTTTCTCGACATTCGCGAGCCGTTGCGCAACTACGAAACGCGGGAAAACGATTTCTTCGGCGTGCGTATTACCGGCGAATTCACGCAGCGATTGTTCAAGGACAGTACGCTTTCGGAAAAAGTAGTCGTCTTGCCTAACCTGGAAGATTTCGGCGAGTACCGTCTCATCAACGAACTTGCCTTCACGACGCCGCTCACCAAAGCACTGAGCCTGCGCGCCAGCTTGGAAAGTGAGTACGACAGCCTCGCCGAAGACAGCGACGTGGAAGCCTGGAATCACATGCTGAAGACGGGACTAAGGTATGAGTTTTAGTGGGTGGTGATCAGAGCGGATCAAGGGACAACAAAGACAAACGGAAACCTGAGATTCTCGCCAATCAGACAAGATTCCCGGCAGGTCCTATTGGTCCCATACGTCCTATAGGCCCTATCCAGCCTCACGCGATCAACTCGGGCACCAGATTCCCGAACACATCCGTCAGCCGGAAGTCGCGTCCTTTGAAGCGATACGTCAACTTCGTGTGTTCGAGCCCGAGCAGGTGCAGGATCGTCGCCTGGATGTCGTGGACGTGCACGGGGCGCTCCGCAACGTTGAAACCCAACTCGTCCGTGGCGCCAATCGTCTGCCCGGGGCGAACGCCGCCGCCCGCCATCCACATGGTAAACGCCTGGGGATGATGATCCCGGCCCATGCTGCGCCCGAGGGCCGCGCTTGACTCGACCATGGGCGTGCGCCCGAACTCGCCGCCCCAGACCACGAGCGTTTCCTCGAGCATGCCGCGTTGTTTCAGATCTTTCAGCAGCGCCGCGCAGGCCTGATCGGTTTCTTTGCACTTGGCTTTCAAGCCGCCCTCAACGTCGCTGTGGTGATCCCAACTGCCGTGATAGCAGTTCACGAACCGGACGCCCCGTTCGATGAGCCTCCGCGCCAGCAGACAGTTGTTCGCGAAGGACGCTTTCCCCGGTTCCGCGCCGTACATGGCGAGGGTCTCGGGACTTTCCTGAGCGATGTCCATCAACTCCGGCGCGCTCGTCTGCATGCGATACGCCATCTCATAGGAATTGATGCGCGTGGCGATCTCGGGATCGTTCTGAATGCCAAGCTGGTGCTGGTTGAGCTTTCCGATGAGATCGATGGTGTCGCGCTGAATCGCTTCCGTGATCCCCGGCGGATTGGACACGTTCAACACGGCGTCGCCTTCGCTGCGGAAGGGCACGCCCTGGTACACCGTCGGCATGAATCCGCAACCCCAATTGTTCGCGCCGCCGCTGGACCCCTGCCCGCTGTTCAGCACAACGAAGCCGGGCAAATCTTCCGCGTCGCTCCCGAGTCCGTAGGTCACCCAGGACCCCATGCTGGGGCGTCCAAGCTGAGGCGATCCTGTGTTCATGAAGATCTGTGCGGGCGCATGGTTGAACTGGTTGGTGTGAACCGAGCGGATGATGGCGAGGTCGTCGACGATTTCCGCGAGGTGCGGCAGCATCTCCGAGATCTCCGCGCCGGACTGGCCGTGTTGCGCAAAGTTGAACCGGGACGCCATCAAGGCCGCGTCGCGTTGGATAAAGGCGTAGCGCTGGTCCTTCACGATCTCTTCCGGGATCGGCTTGCCGTCGTACTGCTTGAGCACGGGCTTGTTGTCGAAGAGATCCAACTGGCTCGGCGCACCGGCCATGAAGAGGTAGATGACATGTTTCGCCTTGCCGGCGAAATGCGAGGGGCGCGGCGCGAGGGGGTTCTCGAAGGTGGTCGCGGTCGCGCCCGCAGCCCGGCACAGCATGGATGCCAAGGCAATCTTGCCGACGCCGATGCCGCACTCCTGGAAGAAGTGCCGCCGCGTCATGCCGCGCAATCGCTCGTCTTTCGTTCTTGCGTCCATACTTCGTTTCATCCTCGCGTGATGGCTTCGTCGGTATTCAGGATCGCGCGGCACACCAAGGTCCAGGCCGCGAGTTCAATCCGCGAATCGGTCTCTTGCTCCGCAGCGAATATCGCTTCGGGATTCGCTCCGCCAAGCTGAAGCCGGAAACGTTGCCGCGTGTAAAACGAATCGACCCACGCCAACTCTTGCTCATCGGGCGGCCGCGACACGACCAGCATAAACGCGTGCGCGATACGCGCGTTCGTATTCGGCGGCGCTTCGTCCAGCACGCGCTCCGCCAGGGCCTTCGCGGCGGCCATGAGTTCCGTGTCGTTCAACATGGTCAGAGCCTGCAAGGGCGTATTCGATTCTACCCGCCGCACACAGGCCGTGTCGCGCGCGGCGGCATCGAACACCATGGCCGTCGGATACGGTAACGTTCGTTTCCAGTAGGTATACAACCCGCGCCGGTACCGGTCCGCCCCTTCGGCCACGTTCCAGGGATCGCCGGGATAGACGAGCGACAGCGCGCCATCCGGCAGGGGCGGTTTCACACTGGGCCCGCCAATTGCCGGATTCAGCAGTTCGCTCGACGCCAACGCGATATCGCGCACGATCTCCGCGTCCACGCGGAATCGCGCGCCGCGAGCCAACCATTCGTTGTCGGGATCGGCGGCGATCAATTTCGGCGTTGTGCGCGAGGTTTGGCGGTACGTGGCGGAGGTCACGATCATCCGGACCAAGTCCTTGGTATCCCATCCGCGCCGCATAAACTCCACGGCCATCCAATCCAGCAACTCCGGATGGCTGGGGGTATCGCCGCGCAACCCGAAATCCTCCGGCGTATTCACAATGCCGCGGCCAAACAGCATCTGCCACAATCGGTTCACCGCGACGCGCGCGGTCAGGGGATTCTCCTCGGACACCAGCCACCGCGCGAACGCCAACCGGTTCTTCGGCGCGCCCGGTTCGAGTTCGTGCAGCACGGCCGGCGCCGCGGGCGTTACTTCCTCGCGGGGCGACAGGAATTCACCGCGATGATGAATCCGGGTAACGCGCGGGTCTTCCCGCTCTTCCAGCACCATGGTCCGCGGGAAATTCGGCATGGATGCCCGCAGGGCGTCGATCTTCTCGTGCTCACCATGCAACTCCGGAGCGATGGACAGGTAGTACTTCGTCAACGCGACGCGTTGGGCGTCGTTGCGTTGCTCACCCGGCGTCATGAGAATCGCTTCGATGTTCGCGGGCACGCCCGACGCCTGCACGGGAAGCGGATCGTTCGTCACGGACACGCGGAACCGCCCCAGCGTGTGCTGGTGCACGTAGAACTGATCGAGCTTCAGCTTCAGCAGCGTTCCGTCGTCGTACCCCACCGGCGCGGCGAACTCGAAGACGGCGGCATGAGGCTTCCCTTCCCCATCCTTGATGGACCACCCCGTATCGAGCTTTCCATCCAGCGCCATCGCGGCCGTACGATTCGGGGCCGCGAAATCCTCGGTCGGATTCTGCAGCGCGATGGATTCCACGGCCTGCGGGTCCAGCCAAGGCGCCGCCTCCGCCGCGATCTCGCTGAGTAGGAAATCGCCGCCCGCAGACATGATGACGCCGCGTCCCGGTCCGCCGTTCGGCAAACTTGGATGCGGCAACACTTCAATGCGGATCGCCGTGATGTTATTCAGGTCGGTTCGGTACTGAACCTCGTAGGTATCCGTGTTTGGGATATCCCCCTTGAGCAGGAGCGAATCGTCGTCCAACCGCTCGAAGGTCGCATGATTCGCGGACACGTATTCGACCGGCTCCGCGACGGACCATTCCGCCGACTTCGCCGCTACCTCGTCTTCCCACGCCTGCATCTTCCGCGCGAGATGCTGCGCGCGCCGTTCATCGTCCGGCAGGTCGGACTCCGGCAGGTAGTCCCGCACCGCGCTGATGCGGAATCGGCCCAGCGTGTGCTTCGCGCCGTGGTTTTGGACCAGGCGCAGTTCCAGTTGCGACGGCTCAGTCGCGTGCAGTGGCTCGGCAAGCCAGAGCGTCAACGTAGCGCCTTCTCCCGCAGCGCCCAACGCCCAACCGGTCTTCTCATTTCCGTCCACCGCATGCTCGGCGGGATACTTGTCCTGGGAGCGCGTCGCTTCCGCGCGGGGAAGTTTGATCGGGATTGCTTCGCCGTCTTGGGGCTTCAGAAACGCTTGGACTTCGGAGAGAACGAGGTTTCCGTTGTCCGCGCGGCCGGGGCCTTTCTGCGGCAGGCTGTCCGCGGTCGCCAGTTCGATCTGAAGGGCGTCAACGGGGTCCGCGCCGAGATCGAAAGCGAGGGTGTACGTATCGCGCTCGGCTGGTTCGCCACCGGCGAGCACGAACCCGTCTTCATCCGCCTCCAGCGTGGCGCCGCTTTCCGCGTGCAACACCGCGGGCATGAGAACGCGTTCCTCGTGAACGCGATCGTCCACGGGAAATTGGTTCGGCAAGTCCGCTATCAGCGCCGCGATCTCCGCTTCGATGGCTTCCCGTTTTTTCGCGACCGCCGCATCGTGAAGCTCCATATCCACGTCGTCGGTATTGTTCAGGAAGGCGTAAAACTGGAAGTACTCGCGCTGCGTGACGGGGTCGTACTTGTGCGTGTGGCACTGCGCGCAGGCCATCGTCAAGCCAAGGAATACCGTGCCGACGGTGTTCGTCCGGTCGACCATCGCTTCGTAACGGTATTCTTCGACGTCGATGCCGCCCTCTTCATTGATCATGGAGTTGCGCAGGAACCCTGTCGCGACACGCTGGTCCTCCGTCGCGTTGGGCAGCAGGTCGCCCGCGATTTGCTCCACGACGAACCGGTCGTACGGCATGTTCTCGTTAAACGCGTCAATGACCCAGTCGCGATAGGGCCAGATGGATCGGGGACGATCTTTCTCAAACCCGTTGGTGTCCGCATACCGCGCCGCATCGAGCCAGCGAATCGCCATCCGCTCGCCGAAGTGGGGCGAAGCCAGCAGGCGATCAACCAGCCGCTCGTACGCATCCGAACCCGTATCGTTCACGAAGGACTCGACCTCCTCCGGCGTGGGCGGCAGTCCGGTGAGGTCCAGCGAAAGACGGCGAATCAGCGTGTAGCGGTCCGCCTCCGGCGACGGCGCCAATCCCTGCGCCTGCATGGCGGCGAGCGTGAACGCATCGATGGGATTCTGAGCCCAATCGGTACCGCTGGTCTCGGGCAAGGCCGGTTGCGCGGGCTTCTGGAACGCCCAATGATCGGAGCCTTCGAGCGGTTCTTGCGCGGCTGATTCGGTATCCCCCCAGGACACGCCCTCCTCGATCCACGTGCGTAAGAGCGAAATGGTCTCTTCCGGCAACGGATCGCCTTTGGGTGGCATGCGCTCCGCTTCGTCGTCCGACGTAATCCGCCGAATCAGTTCGCTCGCGGCCGTATCGCCTGGTTGTACCGCCGGACCGGAATCACCCCCGAGTTGAGCGTCAGCGAGAGACTCGAGACTCAGACCGCCCTTCCGCTTGTCGCTCGAATGGCAGGCGTAACACCGCTCTTCCAAGATAGGCGCAATCTGCGATTCGAAGTCGACCTCGGCCGACGCGGCAGTCACGATTCCCCCCGCAATCACCATCAACGCCATAAGGGCGCACAGGATACGCGCAATCTTCCCTGAAGTGTGCTTCACTGTTAGACCACCTTGCAGTTGAGGACTGACCCGTCCACCATACCAAATTGCGGCCATTCCGCACACACCTTGGCGCACCCGCAATTTACTCAGTTTTCGAGGCTTGGGACTTTGCGCCCGGATCGTCTACAATTGCCCCAACGGCTGCTGTTCTTTACCCATACCCAGGATGTCCACGCGGTGCAATCCGACGCTACAATCAATACCCGCGAACCTGCGCGTGTCGTTGCGATCGTCCTCAATCGAAACCGGAGCGATCTGCTTGCGGCATGTCTGCAAAAGCTGCGGTGCCAGACCATCCCGTTGTCAGCCGTAATCCTCGTGGATGACGCCTCAACGGACGATTCCGTCGAGGGTGCCCGAAGCTTCTGGCCAGGCATTCATGTAGTCGCGCTTGAGGAGCCGTCCGGTGTCATTGCGGCGCGCAACGCGGGGCTCGAGTTTGCCCAGTCCGAGTTGAATTTCGACTATGTGTGCTATCTCGACAACGATGCGTTCCTGGAACCGTCCGCACTGGAAGAGATGGTTGCGGCCGCGCGCGCGGATGCGGAAGTCGGAATGGTGACGCCCAAGGCATACCAGTCCATCCACGAGCGCCGGCTGGCGTGTGCCGGCGGGATGACGGCGAACTTTGGCATGGGATTGTTCCGGGATACCGGATCCGGGGAGTTGGATCGCGGTCAGTTCGACGAACCGCGGGACGTGGTTGCCTGCCCCGGATTCACGTTCCTCGTGCGTAAGGAGGTCGTGCTACGTGTGGGACCTTTCGACAACGGTCTGCGCCATTACGGTTGGGAGGATGTAGACTACTCGCTGCGTGTGCGAAAGGCGGGTTTTCGGTTGCGCTATGCGCCGCAGGCCGTGGTCGAGCACAAGGGCGGTCACGCCGGTCGTGGCATCGTCGCGGCCTACGAACGCGCGAAGCTCCGGAATCTGTTTGTCCTCATGCACCGGCATGCAAGCGCATTCCAATGGTTGTGTTTTCTAGGCGTACTTCCGCTTCGTTGTGCCTATGTTGCCGCTCGACTTGCCGGGCATGCCATGGCGCGCCGGCTGGTCATGCCGCAACGGCGACGGAGCGGCGTGCGAGCCGACTCAATGTGAAGGAGGATTCAATGCCGACCAACGAAGAACAGGGCCGTGGCCGCGTCGTCATGATCGGCGTGGATACGGCGCGTCCGGATCAGATCGATCGGTTTTGCAGCGATGGCACCATGCCCGCACTCCAGCAATTGCGGCAACGGGGCGCCTGGGGTCCGCTCGAATCGGTGTCGAACTACTCCAGCGGCGCCATCTGGCCCTCGTTGGTAACGGGCCATCTGCCGCACCGTCATGGTCAGTATTTCACCCACATGCAACTCAAGAACGGCACCTATCACATCGTCAAGCGGTACGCGGACGACTTGAAAGGATCGCCATTCTGGGATGCCGCCACGGCACAAGGCCGCCGCGTCGCCATTGTTGATGTCCCCCAAACCCGGCCCGCGGAGAACTTCCATGGCGTCCACGTCACCGGATGGGGCGGCGAGTTCCCAGGCTGGCCGCCGGACAGTTGGCCGAAGGATTTGATGGCCGAACTTTACGGGACGATTGGCAAGCATCCCATCGTGCATGGCGATCCGCGCATCTTCATCAAACCCACGACGCGCGAACAGTACCGCGCGGTGACCACGGCGTTGCTCGACGGTATGGAGAGAAAGCGGCAACTGCTGAATTACCTGATGGAGAAAGAGCCATGGGACCTGTTTCTCACGGTCTTGCCGGAAACCCATTGGGCCATGCACGTGCTCTGTCACCTCCTGGAACCGGACCATCCCGATCACCAGTCCGAGTTTGACGACGAGTTCGGTGACTTCTTCGCGCGCCTTTTCGCGAAACAGGACGAGGTTATCGCGGACCTCGTCGAACGCGCGCCCGACGCCAACTTTATTGTGTTCTCAGGTTCCGGCATGCGGCCGAATTACACCGGAAGCCACTTATTACCGCAGGTCGTTGCAAAGTTGGGGCTCGGACCGAACGGTGCGACGGCGTCGAGATCCGCTGACCGCGCTCCCAATTCGAAAGGCTGGGCCTACTACCGCATCCGGAAACTCCAGGACACCTTTGGGATGCCGCTCATCAACACGGTGAAGCACTGGGTCCCCGAACGCACCTGGGACGGGTGCAGTTCTGTGAGTACCGCTTCATGCGGCGTTTTCCAATTGCTTGATATGT
>BTVY01000013.1:0-136611 GCA_045863335.1 Candidatus Hydrogenedentota bacterium
CCCGTGCCAGAACGCGGCTCGATAAGTTGGCAACAGCATGAATCAATACACTAGATCCAGAGCCGGCAGGGACAACAGAGAAGACAGGGACGGCGATCCGATCCCGCTGAGATTCTCAAGTGAATCGACGCTACGGCTTGACGGGTCCGCTCTGCTAATGTCCTTGGTGTCCCCGCTGTCTCTGTTGTCCCTCGGGCGCTCCGGTCGAATTCCTTTTGTCATAAGCGACGTCCACTGCAAGGAGATCTCATGACAATCGCCGACTTCAGTTTGAAGAACAAGGTCGCCATTGTGACCGGCGCGAGCCGGGGTATTGGCGAAGCCATCGCCCGGGGTTTCGCGGAGCAAGGCGCGACGGTCGTGCTCAGTTCGCGCAAACAGGAGGGGCTCGACGAGGTCGCCGAATCCATTCGGGCCGACGGCGGCAAGGCACTCCCCATCTCCTGTCATACGGGAAAAACCGAGGCCATTGCCGCGTTGTTCGAGCGCGTGAGGTCCGAATTGGGCCGCGTGGACGTCCTCGTGAACAACGCAGCGACCAATCCCTATTTTGGTCCCGCCATCGATATTGCGGAAGGCGCTTTTGACAAGACTTTCGAGGTGAACGTCAAAGGCTATTTCCTCATGTCGCAGCACGCCGCGCGGATGATGATCGAACAGGGTGGCGGGTCCATCATCAATATTGCGTCCATCGCGGGGATATCACCGCCGCCCATGCAGGGGGTCTACGGCGTGACCAAGGCGGCGGTCATCGCGATGACAAAGATGTTCGCCAAGGAACTTGGCGGCGCGAACGTGCGCTGTAACGCGATCGCGCCCGGGCTCGTGGAAACGAAGTTCGCGTCGTTGCTCATTGAGACGCCGGAGATGTACAAGTTCTTCAAAGAACAAACGCCCATGGGACGCCATGCGCAACCCAACGAAATGGTCGGCGCGGCGATCTACCTCGCCTCCGACGCGGCCAGCTACACGACCGGCGCCGTCATCACCTGCGATGGCGGCTACACGACGTAGGAGTCTCACGATGGAGTTCCAGGAGATTGCGGTCATCGGTTCGGGATTCATGGGCAGCGGCATCGCCCAGGTAAGCGCGCAGGCCGGCCACAATGTGGTGCTCGTCGACATTGATGAAATGCGCCTCGAACGGGCGCGGGAGTCGATCGAGTGGTCTGTAGGAAAACTGGTTTCAAAAGGCGCACTCAAAGAACCCATGGATCAAGTTCTGGACCGGATCGCGACGGCAACGTCGTATGACGCGGCGTGCGACGCGGACCTGCTCATCGAAGCCGTGAATGAGGAAGTTACTCTGAAGGAGCAAGTCCTTCGCGAACTGGATGCGATGTGCGGTCCGGACACGGTGTTCGCTTCCAACACGTCGACGATCCCGATTACGAAGCTCGCGGCCGCTACGGAACGGGCCGACCGTGTCATTGGGATGCACTTCTTTGGTCCCGTGCCGTTGATGCGGCTCGTCGAGATCATTCCGAATCCGCAAACGAAAGACGAGGTGGTTCAGGCCGCGCTTCGTTTCGCGAAGTCGGTCGGCAAGAACCCGGTTCTCGTGAAGCAGGACATACCAGGCTTCCTGATGAACCGGATCTTCGGCGCGATGACCTGCGAAGCCATTCGGCTTCTGGAACGCGGCGCGGGTTCCATCGAAGACATCGACAACGGCATGTGCGACGGCTTCAGCATGCACGTCGGGCCACTCTGTATTGCGGACCTGGCCGGGCTCGATGTTTCCCTGAACGCCTTTAACGTCATGCATGCGCTCGATCCGGACTACGCACCCGTCGCCCCGGAACTGCTGCATCGTCTCGTCAGCGAAGGCAAACTCGGCGCGAAGACCGGCGAAGGCTTCTACCGCTGGGACGAGTTCGGCAAGCGCCTCGGCCCCGCGTTTTGATTTCTGGTACTGCTGCGCTCGACGAGCTCGGCATCTCTACAACTGGCGAATCCCGGATGAATTCGGGGTGCATGGACGCCATCTGCCATTGCCCGAATCCGTGTTCCGTGATACGATAACCAAGGGCATACGCTGCGGGCACTCACGAGGGAGTCTACTATGAACACCTCCCATGTGGGAGTACGCATTCTTCTTCTGATTTCCTTTCTGTTCTTCACGCTTCCATGTCTGACGTACCTGGCACTCTCCGTTCCAGGATTGCGCGCTCTACTGATGGTGGACATGGGCCTACGCGCGATTCCCCTTTTCGCGGCCGTACAGATCGATCAGGCGTTCCTGGACGGCGGGGAACTCACGCCCAACCTGATTCCAGTTTGGGTGCTGCTGACGGGCCTGCTCCTTTGGCCCTTGCTGGTGCTCGGCATTCGCCCATCACTCTGGTCGATACGGCGGTGGCGGCGCGCGGTGGCGGCCTACAGTGTCTGCGCGTTTGCGGTCACGGTGGCGGCGGCAGGGTGGGTATTCACGCATTTGGCCTACTTTTTCTAGCATTCCAATAGCGAATTAAGTTGTTTGGCATCAATCTTTTAGGATTGACTTGCTATGGGGAAGCATCAAATGGCTTGACTAAACCGACTAGTTGGTCTATAATTCAGCCATGGCACGCATCACCGCCAAAGAGAAATTGGTCAATGCCGCGCTCGAACTCATGGCGGAAAAAGACTACATGGTCACTACCGTGGACGAGATTTGTGAGAAGGCCGACGTGAGCAAGGGCAGCTTCTACCACTTCTTTGAATCCAAAGAGGACTTGGGTTTGGCGGCCATGTCGGCATTCTTTCAGGTTTCCATGGACGAAGTGGGTGCGCAGGAGTTCATGAAACTTGATGACCCGGTGGCTCGCGTGTACGGCTATCTCGACTACATGGACCGGAAGGCGGAGCAGCTCCAGCGCACCGGCTGTCTTCTCGGCAACTTTGCGGTGGGCGCCGCGAGGTCGAATTCCCGTCTTCAAGAGCGGGTGAGCCAGACGTTCGACAGTTTGGCACAGGCCATTGCCGGCATGTTTTCGCCGTTCGCGAGCGAAAACGGCGAGGACGGTCTCCCCACGGCGCAGGAGTTGGCGGAGCTGTATCTCTCCATCATGGAGGGGACGATCGTGCTGGGCAGGGCGCACTGCGATCCGGAACGCATCCGCAAGGGTAACCGGTGGTTTCGGCAGTACCTGGAGACACTGGTACCGGCGTAAGTGCGCATCATTTTGTGCAAGGCTTTAAACCACGCCAACGGCGTGGTTTGACTTATCGGTCTATAAAACAACGGCGCAGTATCGAGCAGCACCAACGAGTCCTGGGAGAATCTCACTATGGCAGTGGTCATGAACGAAGAAAAACTGCACAAAATGCTTGGCAAGATGGTAGGCGACTTGGGCGCGGCGGTGAACGGCGCGCTCGTTATCACCGGAGACCGGCTCGGTCTGTACAAGGCCCTGGCGGAAGACGGCCCCTTCACATCTGTCGAGTTGGCAAAGCAAACCGGCACGAGCGAACGGTACGTCCGCGAATGGCTTTCCTCGCAGGCAGCGTCGGGCTATGTCGAATACGACGCAGATTCGGAGCGGTTCTACATGACGCCCGAGCAAACAATGGTGTTTGCCAATGAGGAAAGTCCGTTTCTGATGACGGGTGGTTTCTACTCGGTAGCGTCGGTGTACAAGGATGAGCCGAAACTGACCGCAGCCTTCCAAACCGGCGACGGTGTGGCGTGGGGCGATCACGACGGGTGCCTGTTTTGCGGCACGGCCAAGTTTTTCCGCCCGGGTTACCAGGCCAACCTGGTCGCCGAATGGCTGCCCGCGCTGGACGGCGTAACGGAGAAGCTCGAAGCGGGAGCGGAGGTCGCGGACGTGGGCTGCGGACACGGTCTCTCCACCATGATCATGGCCGAGGCGTTTCCGAACTCGACGTTCACGGGGTTTGATTATCATGAGGAATCCATCCGTTGCGCGCGGGACACCGCGCAAAAGGCGGGCATCACCAACGTGCGGTTCGAGGTAGCGACGGCGAAGGACTATCCGGGAACGGAATATGACCTGGTCACCTTCTTCGACTGCCTCCACGACATGGGCGATCCGGCGGGCGCGGCGTCCCACGTGCGCACGACGCTGAAACCGGACGGGACGTGGATGATGGTCGAACCTTTCGCCCACGACACGCTCCAGGAAAACCTGAACCCGGTGGGCCGCGTGTACTACGGGTTCTCAACGGCCGTGTGCACGCCGTCGGCCTTGAGCCAGGACGTGAAGAACGCCCTCGGCGCGCAGGCCGGCGAAGCCAAGCTTCGCAAGGTCGCCGAAGCCGGCGGATTCCGGTCCTTCCGGCGCGCGACGGAAACGCCCTTCAACCTGATCCTCGAAGCGCGCCCGTAGAAGAATACGCATCGAAAGGGAACGTCCCGGTTGGCAACCCCAACCGGGACGTTCTCCTTAATGCGGCTCCCTCGCACGTGGGGCAAGACTTGGAGTGCGGTCGCTTGCGACTGCTTTAATTCAGGTCGTTTTAATGGCCCTAAGAAGTAGGAGTGAAACAACGTCGGTCCGAATTTGCAGACGCGCCTGCCGCAGAGCCGCAGGCAAGCCTGCTCGGTCAAAGCAGCCCCAAGGGGCCGCACTCCAAATGATCGTATGAATGGATGCCCTTGTTTCCGGGTGTCTAAACCAAGGTTTCTGCCAATGCGCGAATTTCGGTAGCGCTGTTCCGTCCGGCATAATGAGTCTATGCCAACACGGAAGGAGCCAGCGCCATGTACAACGGTCTGAACCTGAGCCTGGGAAACCTGTCGCGTCTGTCCCGCGCGAAGACGCGTTCCATTTCGCCCGAAAATTTCGATGGCGCGAAAGGCAAAGGCGGCATGGCCACGGAGGGTACAGGCGCCCATTGTGCGCGCGACCTTGGGCAGGGGTGGAAGATTTCGCCGTCGGTCGCCATCCAGCGCGGACAGACCTTCGAGATCGCCGACATCGAAGGCCCGGGCGCGATCCAGCAGATCTGGATGACGCCGACCGGCCATTGGCGGCACGCCATCCTCCGGTTCTACTGGGACGGCGAAGACACGCCAAGTGTGGAGGTGCCGGTGGGCGATTTCTTCTGCATGGGGTGGTGTAAATACGCGCAAGTGAATTCGCTGCCGGTTTGCGTGAACCCGGGCAGCGCGTTCAATTGCTATTGGGAAATGCCCTTCCGCAAGCGCTGCCGCATCACGCTCGAGAACATTGCCGAAGACGCCATGGTGCTCTACTACCAGGTGAACTACACGCTCACCGAAGTGCCGGACGATGCGGCGTACTTCCACGCCCAGTTCCGCCGGACGAATCCGCTGCCGTACAAAGAGGTCTATACCATCGCCGACGGCATCCAGGGGCACGGCCATTTCGTGGGCACCTATATGGCTTGGCAGGTGAACAACACGGGCTGGTGGGGCGAAGGCGAGATCAAGTTCTATCTCGATGGCGACGAGTGGCCGACTATCTGCGGAACGGGCACGGAGGACTACTTCTGCGGGTCCTATAACTTCGACCGCGACGGGAACTACACCGAATTCTCGACCGCCTACGCCGGCCTGCCCCAAGTGATCCGCCCCGACGGCAGCTATCAATCCCAACAGCGTTTCGGTCTGTACCGTTGGCACATCATGGACCCCATCCGCTTCGAACAGGACCTCCGCGTGACCATCCAGGCCCTTGGCTGGCGCAGCGGCCACCGCTACCTTCCCAACCAGGACGACATCGCGTCCGTGGCCTTCTGGTACCAGGCCGAGCCGCACGCGCCCTTCCCCGCGCTGCCCGACCGGGACTACCTCGAAGTGATCTGAGAAAAGTAGGTCGGGAATGATTCCCGACCAGGGAATTCCCCCCCGGCGAAGTCCTAACCGAAGACTATCCTCAAAGCCAAGACGTTCGCTTCTCCATTCTTCGATTCGAACCCAGTCCCTGAACTTCGTTTAGCGCCTGAGAATTGGCTGGGCGGGAATCATTCCCGCCCTACGGGCCGGTCACCTTTCATCATTGGCGGTGTCTCTTTGGTGAACGGCGCGGCCATGGCCTACACTCGACCGGAACGAGTGGTTCCGGTAACGAAGGAGGTCAATGCCGATGTCACCGCAGATTGGCGCACCAGGGATGGCGGAACTCGTCATCATGCTGTTTATGTTGGTGTTCGTTTGGGGAATCCCGATAGCCATCGTTATATGGCTCATCATCACGCTCCAAGGGATACGCCGGGACGTCGCCGCGATACGAAAACGGCTGGAGGCACGGCAGGATTAAGCCGGTCGGAGGCCTCCGGCAGGGAGGCTGGATAGTACGATGTCGTGGTTCATAAAAACAGCAAGCGATGCCGCGGTGGTATTGCGCGTGCGGGCAGGGCGGCGCGACGAATTTGCCGCACTGGTGGATCGGTATCTGCCGGTCGCACATGCGGTGTGTTACGCGCAACTCCGCAATGTGACGGACGCGGAAGACGCCGCGCAGGACGCCTTTATCAAGGCCTATGAAGCGCTGGACGGGTTGCGGGAACCGGCGAAGTTCGGGCCGTGGCTGTTGAGCATCGTGCGCAACGTGTGCCGCAACCACCAGCGCAGCCGCGCGCGGGAAAAGGAGCGTACCGACGCGCTCGCCGCGCTGGGTCAGGAACCGGCAGGGCAACCCGTAGATCAAGATTTGCGACCGGTCGTGCGCGCGCAGATTGATGCGCTGGATGCCATCCATCGGGAAGTGCTGCTCCTTCATTACTACGGCGGACGGTCGATTAAAGACATCGCCGCCCTGCTGGAACTCTCGCCGGACGCTGTTAAGAAGCGCCTGCAACGGGCGCGGGAAGCCCTCAGCGCGCGCATGCTGCAACACCTCGAACCGGCGGTTGCGCCGCAACACGCCCACAAGGATCGCGTCAAGACCATCATGGGACTGCTGGCGGGCGTCACCGCCGCGTGGGAAGCGGGCGCGGCCTCCACCAGCGGCGTGGCCGCTGGTGCGGGGGCGGCCGGCGTGGCGAGCGGCGTCGCCTCTAGCATGGTCGCGAAGATCGTTGCGGGTGTGGCCGCGGCGATTGCCGTGACTGGCGCGGTCATGTACTGGCCCGAGGCGGGGGTGGATGTGTCGCCGGATGCGACCCCGCAATCGGCCATCGCCCAAGATGCAACGACTTTGGCCAGCGCAACCACCAGCGTGACCGATCCGACCGATCGGACCGATCCGTCTGATCCAACCGATAATCCAACGACAACTCCCGAAGGCGGCTACTTCATCCACGGCCGCACGGTCGACCAGGCTGGGAATCCCGTGCCCGGCGCGGTGGTGACGGTTGACCCCTTCTATGCGGAGGATGGCCGCCACCACGAAGCCGTCAGCGACCAAGACGGTAGCTTTACACTGAAGAACCTGAACAGCACAACCTACATCGTTAGGGCATCCGGATCCGACCACTTCGCAATGACCGACCTGCACAGCACCTCTCGCGAGAAGTCCAACGTTCGCGATGTAGTCATGTATCCATCCGGGCCGGTCGCTGGCCGCGTTCAAGACAGTAATGGGAACCCTGTGCAGGACGCGTGGGTAGTACCCATCGCAGGAACCGGCGTTAAAGAAGACTGGATGTTGCACCCTCGCTGGTATTACTTGCGTAGAGTCAAGACCGGCCAAGATGGCAGGTTTCAGATCGATGCCGTCTGGCTGGGCGAGTGCAGCCTTCTGGTAGACTCGCCCACCTATGTCGTCCACGAAACCGACATGATCCCGGTCGAGAAGCCAGCGTCCATCACCTTACGGCCCGGCGCGCGTGTGGCGGGCCAACTCATCTACGCGAATACAAAGGCACCAGTCCCGGGCGTGAGACTCCTGATCGACCGTGATCGGGAGACCGTAAGCGACGAAGAGGGCCGCTTCTTCTTCCAAGGCGTGAAGCCGGGACAGAATGCGGTGCGCGTCGAGCACGAAACGTTGTTCTCCCTACAGCCCGGTTTCATCGTACCCGAGGGGGGAGACGTTTTCGGTGTCGCATTGGAAGTCGTGCAGGGGGGAATCATCGAGGGCCGGGTCTATGACGCACAGACCGGCGAAGGCATCCTCATGGCCGATATCAGGATTGAGCGGGAGAGCGGTGCGGATTCCACCTTCTCGCGTCCGGAGATGACTACCGCGAACAACGAGGGGGAATTCAAATTCACGAAACTACTGCCGGGCACCTACCGCGTAGAATGGGCGGATGCCACTGAATACGTACGATCCGTCGTTCCTGACCACGAACCGCTGGAAGTCGACTACTGGAAGACCATCTCCGGCGTAGACCTCGGACTGATGAAAGGCGCCACCATTCGGGGCACGATCGTCGCTCCACCAGAAATCTTGGCGCAGCAGCCCATGGTTTCTTTCCGTTATGTGGACGAAGCAGTTCAAGTCAGGCAAGACGAGCACAGAAGTTCGGGATCCCAATCCGACGGTAGATTCCGGCTTGCCGGTCTTCTGCCAGGTGAACCGGTGATACTTCGGGCGGGCGGCGGCAAATGGAAAAGCGCGGAGGCCGGGCCGTTCACTCCGGGGATGGATGGAATCGATGGGGTGACGCTTACCCTCCTGGAGAATCCTCTGGGGTCCGTAAGCGGAAAACTGGTTTATGGAAACGGACTCGCAGTCGCGCAGGGCGACGTCGAATTGCAGCACGTTGACGGATCCCATATTGCTCGTGCTGAAGTGGACGAGCACGGTACGTTCAAAATAGAGAACCTTCCGGCTGGCAATTACGAACTTGGTGCCCGCGCGTATAACGCATCGCTGCCGGAGCCGCTGCCCATTAGCATTGCCGCGGGTGAAGCCCTTACCGGAATTGTCATCGACTTCGGAGGGGGCGGAGAGGTGATCGCGGGGCACGTCATGGACGACACCGGCACGCCGATCCCGGGCGCCGAGGTTCGGGTCCGTGGTCCCGATTTCGGTGGTGCACCCCAGACGTCGGGGGAACATGGCGAGTTTGTAGTGCAGGGGTTGGCGCCATCCAGCTATGATGTTTCGGTGCGGGCAGAAGGGTATTCCGCGCGACGACTCAAGGCGATCGCAACGGGCACAACCGATCTCCGGGTTGTGCTGGAACGCGAGGGATCGATCGACGGAAGGGTCATCCAGGGGCAGACGGGACATCCTCTCAAGGAGTTCGAGGTTGCAGTAACTACACCTCAAGAGATGGCGCGGGGGCACTTGTTAAGTCTGCGTTTCAACCGTTTTGTCAGCGATACCGGCGCGTTCCGTGTAGATAACTGTTCGCCGGGCACACGGGTGGTGGTCGCGCGAGCCGCAGGTTTGTTCCCCGCGAGTGCTGAAGTGGTCGTTCTGCCGGGGCAACCAGTTACGGTTCCCGCACTGGTACTCGGCCCCGGTGCGGTCGCCCATGTGACGGTCGTAAATGCGCAGGGGCAGCCGCTCCAGGGCGCGGAGGTGTTCCCGAACGGTTGGCCGGACTTGGGTGTGCAACTGAGGCCGGACAAGGGAAGCACCAAGACGAACGCGGAGGGGATCGCGACCCTGGAGAACCTGGTACCGGGTACGAATCTCTTTTTTGTCACCCATTCCGACTATGTGCCATCGCAGTTTGAGTTGGACGTGCGGGCAGGCGCGACGTTGTCGCCTACCTTCACGCTGCAGGAAGGCGGCGTGTTAGAGGGTGTCGTCGCAGCCGATGGAAGCCCCGTCGCAGAAGCGCATGTTCGGTTGTCCTATGCAGACTCGGACTTGCCGGGGTTCGAACATTTTCATACCAAAGCCCAGACCGACGCACATGGCGCGTACCGGATTCCCGGGCTTGTCTCAGGCGAAGTCATTATCAACGTTCACGTGGAGAACCAGAAGTTGCAGCGACACATTGCGGTGTCGCGCGGGAAAACTTCGCGGGCCGATTTCATTTTTGAGGGCGGCACGGCATCAGTCACCGGAACTGTCCGGTATACCGCGACGGAACCGGAACTTGAACAGACCATGCTGATGCTGGATGTGGCGACGCCCGCAGGCTTGGTTCGGTACGTAGCTCCGCCGGATCCCAACGGCCGTTTCGCTTTCGACAATGTGCAGGCGGGTGAAGCCGAGTTGATGGCCGTCGGCATCGACGCCGATGGTGGCAGGCGGATGAAGGTTGCGGCGTTGACGATTTCTTCCGGCAGCCGCATGACACAACACTTCGATTTCGGCCAAGGTGCGAAGGTCCAGGGAATCGCCGAAATCCACTCGGATCACCCCGAGTTCTACGCAGTGCTTGTCGCCGGAGATCTAGATGTTCGCAACCTGAACAACGCGGCCTATGCATTGGCCTTGCATGAACGGACGATTGGGGAGGTCCAGATGGATGCGGCGGGCCGCTTCCAATTCGACGCGGTCGATCCCGGCGAGTACACCTTGATAGTCGTGACGGATGACCTTGGAGAGAAGATCGGCACGCCCGTCACCGTAGGTGAGGGCGAAGCGGTGGTGAATGTGAACATCGCGTTCCCGTGAGCGGCGATGCGAGAGGCGTCTGGAGGGCGGGTTTTCCAACCCGCCAAACCGATATCGATCGTTCCGTGCCAAAACGCGTCGGCCAAAGAACGACTCGATTACGTGTATCTTTGAGTGTGGAGGTTATCTCGTGAATTGGTGATTCGCGTGGCGGGTAGAAAAACCCGCCCTCCTGGGGGGCCTACGTGTCGGGATCGGAGTCGCTGTTGGGGGAAGAGCCTAGGGGTCCGGAGTCGTTGCGCGAGACGAGTTCGCCGAAGTAGGCTTCGTTTTGGTGTTGCAGGCGAATCTGGCGGTGGCACACGCCGCACTGGAATTCAAAGTCGATGGCGGCGTTCTCGGGCAGCCGGATGTAAGTGCTGCAGAAGGGACACGCGATGCTCTTCTCGTCCTTCTTGTAGTAGTCCTGCAAGATCCGATCAATCTTGCCGTCGCGATAGCATTTGATCAACGCATCGACGATGGCGGGATCGAACTGTGAACCCTTCCCCTTCTCAATTTCCGAGATGGCGAACTCGGGGTCCAGCCCTTTGCGATAGGGGCGATTGCTGGTCATGGCGTCCAGCGTATCGGCGACGGCGAGGAGGCGGCCTTCGATGGGAATTTCTTCGCCCTTGAGCCCGAAGGGATATCCTTTGCCGTCGTAGCGTTCGTGATGATAGAGCGCATAGGGAATGAGCGGCACGAGAAACTCGATATCCTGCATCATGCGTGCGCCGCGCTCGGGATGGACCCGCATCTTGGCGAACTCTTCATCCGTAAGCCCACCGGGCTTCCGTAGCACGGCATCGTCGATAGAGATTTTGCCGACGTCGTGCAACACGCCGCCCATTTCGCATTCGCGCAGCTTCTCCTCCGGCCAGTCGAGGGTGCGCGCGATCTCCAACGCGAAGTTCGTCACGCGCCAGGTGTGTCCGACGGTGTAGTGATCGCGCAGTTCGATGGCGTTGGCGAGCGCGATCAGCGTGTCCTGGTACGCCTTCTGGATCTTCGCGAGGTATTGGGCGTTGCGGATGGACGTGGCCGCTGGCCCGGACACCGCGACCAGCAATTCCAGGTCGCTCTGGGCGAAGGCGTTCTGCGTGCCGCGCGTATCGACATAGATGATGCCGAGGATATCGTCCTGATGCTTCAGCGGCGTACACATGGCCGACGTGATGTTCTGAGCGATGATGCTCGCGCCGGTCTCGAAGCGCGCGTCGCTGGCGGCGTTGTAGGTGATCACGGCTTCGCCGTTTTCGAAGGCCCGCGACACGATGCTGGAACTCATGGCGACTTCGGATTGCCGGTCGCCGCGTTTCACGTACTCCGTAACGAGTTCACCGGTGCGCTCATCCTTGAGCAGAATGACGCCGTTGTGCGCGGGTACGAGACCGAAGATTTGGTCCATGACCCGCTCAAAAAGCTTCCGCAGATCGCGCTCGCTGGAGATGATCTGGTTGGCCTCATAGACCGCCGCCAACCGGTTCTGGGCGTCCCGAAGTTGCTCGGCGTTGATCCCATCCTGGGGCGCTTTGAAGAAGGTCCGGTAGACGTTGTCCGCCTTGTTCGCTTCGATCTTGCTGGCAGACTCCTCGGCATGGAACCGGACGCTTTGCCGGGGATCAGACCCCACGGCCGGCTGCGGACTCTGAACCGGACGTGGCGTGGTCATGGCGTCGCCCACGCGAATCTCGAATTTCATGTCTACGGGACCGATACGGATGACATCCCCGTCAGTAAGTCGATACTCCAAGACCCGCCGATCCCCAATATAGGTCCCATTGCCGCTGCCCAGGTCGCGTACGATTGTGCCAGCCGGGGTCTGCTGGATGACGGCGTGTTTGCGGGAAACCTGTAAATCGTTTATTTGCAGACCATTCTCCGGGCTGCGCCCAATCGTGAGCGACCCGACGATGTCTCGTTCGGTACCGTGGAGCGGTCCGGTCATCAGTACAAGGTATTCACGCTTCATTGGATAACCCGGCTTAGCCTCAAGTTCATAGATTGCAGCTACTTCATTGGGTTTCGTTCACTTATAACATACACCCGGAATAGGCGCAACGGAATTCGGGAGCCGGCTCAACGAGGTATCCAGCCCCCGGTTGGATGACCACAATATTTGGTATGGAACCCGAAAATCCCTACCACAAATTGTAAAATCTCCTTGACACCCTATGTCCGCTTGGCTAGAATATCAGTATCTTAAGCGAGATTCGCAGTTGACGAGCCGTACAGACGGCAGCATCCGTACAGTATACCGGATGGTGTGCGTAGCGTGTCGAACGGATTGTGGGCGTGGTTCCTATGGTGATTCGCCAGTCGGCAGGGTAGGGTCAAGTTGGATCCATTCGCGGCCCGGCCCCAGCGAGCCCACCGCCCCGGCGCATGCAGGATGGCCGGTTCAACGGGATGCGGGGGCACATTATGACTGGACATACGGCTACCCCAACGACAGCCGGGGTTCCTGAGACGCGCGACGCGGTCCAAAGCGGGCAACCTTTGTTGGACTTTTTTGGCTTTTCGGAGCAGCCCTTCGCGGCGACGGCCGACCCCGCCTACTACTACGCAACAAATGCCCACCGCGAGTGTCTTTTTCACTTGTGGAACACGGTCGACGAACGCCATGGTATCGCGGTGGTGTTGGGGAACTACGGCACCGGCAAAACCACGCTCCTTCGCAAGTTGCTGACCGGGATGCGAACCCGGTCCGACCGCTACAATACCGCGGTCATCGGATCTCCGATTCCGTCCTGGACCAGCTTTTCCTTGTTGGAGAGCATCGTGACCCAGTTTGGGTTGCGCCCGGAAACGCGGTCCTTCGTCGGGTACATGGAATCGCTATACGGCTACTTGCTTACCAAGCGGGATCGCATCAACACGCTGATCATTGATGACGCGCAAAACCTGAACAAACGCGGTCAGTTGGAACTGCTCCGGCTGGTGCAGAACCTCGAGACGCCCCAGCACAAACTGATCAATCTCATTCTGTTTGCGCAGTTGGAGTGGATGCACGTGTTGCGCGCCGCGCCCAACTTCGAACAGCGCGTCAACATGACCTATACCCTGGGCCCCCTCAGCGAGCGAGACACGCGAAGCCTGATCGACTTCCGCCTGCGCCAGGCGGGCCTGACCGAGCGCGCGCCTGTATTTGACGATGACGCCGTGAACGTGATTCATTCGTACGCGGAGGGCAGCCCGCGCGTCACCGTTACTTTGTGCCGGAACGCCCTGTTGCTGGCCTCGCAGCTCCACACCCGGCAGATTGGCCAGGCTATTGTGCTGCACACGATCCAGAAGACAACACTCCCCGACGAGCAGAAGCGCGCGCGCGTCGCGGAGCGTATGGCAGTCGTCCCCCGTGCAGTGCCCGACCATCGGCTGGACGCTCCGGCGTTAACGGTCGCGGAACAGGCGTCGGGCGCAGGCCGGATGGGCGGATTCTCGAATGCGCGGGCAAACCGGCTGCTCCTGAAGGCAGCGAGAACCAATCCAGACAGGGTCATGCTGACGGAACTCCATGACGAAGCATCCTGATCAAAATCCTGAGGACGAAGGACAGGAATCGGAGGACGAACGAGATCCCTTCGAGGCGTATGACGACGAGATCCAAAGGCGGCTCGAGTCGGATCCTCGATTGGAAAGCGGTGTGTCGCCCAGCGAGCGCGGCAGCGATCTCGACTTTATACAGATGAGCGGCCTTACGGCGCCGCCCCCAGCCGACCGGGAATCACCCGAACCGGAAGCCCCAGCCTCCAACGACCTCGATCCCGAGAAACCTATCAGCTTCTTCGAAGAAGGCGTCGCCGATGTGGACGCTTCCATGGCGCCGGATGTGGACGATGTCCCATCTGAACCGGATTACTCGTCCGAACCGGACAACCGGGCTGCCATGGAACATTTGCGCGACATGATCGCCGAACTAACCAAGGACGAGCCCAGTCCTCCTTCCATGCCGGAAGACTCGCAGCAGCCCGAGCCCGCCGAAGCTGCGGCAGAGGAAGCGGCCGGCCATGCGGAAGTGCTGGAGGAGGGCGCGCCCGGCGAGCCCGAATCGCCGGAACCTGCCGCGCCCGAACCACCTATCCATTCGAGTCAACCGTTCGAACTCACGCCCCGCGCCGAACCGCTGGAAAACATTCAACCTCTCGAACCGGTGTCAATGGAATCGCCCGAAAAGCCGATCCCAACAGATCAGCCGTTCGAACTTGAATCGCGCGAAGAAGCACGGCCAGAAGGTTTCTCCGAGGAAGCCTTCGTAGATGAGGAATCGGTAAAGGCTGCGACAGAGCCTGAAGCGTTCGTCAGTCCAGAGCCCGCTTTGCCCGAAGTCGAGGACGTTGCGCCTCCACCAGCACCGGATGTGCTGCCGACACCCCGAGTGTATACGCCGCCACCCATGGATGCGCCCGCGAGCCTTTCGCCCGAACCTCCCGCGTCTCCCGAGGAACTGGGGGATCGCGTCCGCATTCCGTCTGTCGAAGAAGCCGAGGAGGCGATGTATCTGCGGCATAGCGCGCCGAAGACCCGGCGGCGCCGGTCTGGTCATCGCAAACACGCGCGGCGCCGGCTCCTGCGCATCGCGGCCGGATTGCTCGTGTTGGCGGGGCTGGCGGTAGGCGGTATGGAAGTCCACGCCTGGTACGAACGGAGCGTATCCAACCCGGTGTCGCTGTACAACGACGCTGCCATGCTGGCGGCGGACGGCAACTTCCGCGAGGCTTCGTCAAAGTATGCCGCCTTTGCCGCTCGAAATTCCGAGCACGAATTACGGGCCGAGGCGCAATTTGCGGCGGCGTTCACGTTGCAGCAGGTCCAACCCGCGTCCAAGGATGAACAGACGCAGGTTTACACGCGGGCCATCGAGTTGTTTCGCCAGTTCCTGGGCGACAATCCGACACATGCGAAAGCGCCGCGAGCGCGCACCTTGCTGGGTCGTCTGCATTACGAGTTGGGCCAGTACCAGGAGGCGATCGAACTCCTTCGCGATCCCGAATTGAGGCTTCTCGATCCCATCGCCGCGGTGCCCGCGGTGCGCATTCTGGCGCGGTCCTACGCGAAACTGGGCCAGGATGATTCCGCGCGGTCGTATTATCTCCAGGCCGTCGGCCTTCCGGATAATCACACGCCGGACGTCGACTACATGGAACTGGGGACCCTTTACCGGTCAATGGCGGAGCGGGCGTCGGACCCGGAGGTCCGCCGCGAATACGAAGAGCTTGCCGCGGCACAGTGGACGCACGCGGTCCAGTCTCCCGGCATCGATCCCGCCACCAAGAAGGAACTGCGCGCCAAGATCGACGTGATGCGGGAGCAGGGCGTTCTGATGGAAGAATCGCCCGAAACCCCGCCCGTCGTGAACGACGCCGTTGACGAACCGGCTGCCGAAACGGTGGTGCCGTGGGAAGCGACCGCGCCGGCCGTGGACGAAGACGCCCTAGACGTCCTGGAGGAAACACCAATCGTGGAGCCGGAGCCCGAGGACGCTACCGAAGTCATCGTTGAGGTCGAACCCGACGGCAGCGCGGAAGCGGCCGTTGTGGACGGCGGCGAATTCGCGCCCCTTGACGCAGCACCCGAGATTGAAACGGTATACCACGTTGTGGCTGGCGACACCCTTTCAGGGATCGCTACCGCCCATGAGACGACGGTGGCCGACTTGATGGCGTGGAACAACCTTACCGAAAGCGTGATTTTCGTGGGGCAAGAATTGGTCATTCACGGGCCGAAACCGCAGGAACCCGTCCCGTCCGGAACGGAGGGCGAGAACGATGAGGAAAACCGTGATTCTACGAGCTAATCGACTGCGTACGCGCCTTGGCGGAAACTGCTCCGGGATGCGCTGGATTGGCCTGTTCTGCGCGTTGGCCGCCGCATGGACCGGCGCCGCGCAGGATCTGCCCGCGCTGGGCGCGCCGCTTGAAGCGGGCGAACTCGTCTTCGTGGACGTATATCGCCGGCCGGAAGTATCGACAACCACCCAAATCGACAGCGACGGGAACATTCAGATTCCCTTCGTGGGCAACGTCAACATCGCCGGCTTGACGGAGAACGAAGCTTCAGCCCGCGTGCGCGCAGCGCTCTCCGCCGTGCTCAAGAATCCGCGCGTCACCGTATCGCGGAGCGCTCCCGAATTCGGCGGCGGCGGCTACCGAATGCCCAACATGAAGACCGAGATTCTGCCGCTGAATAACGCGAACGCCGAATCGCTGAGCGTGGCATTGCAGGGCATGACATCGGAAGGCGGCAGCATCGCCTACGATCCCAATACGAACAGTTTGATTATCACCGACACGCCCGACGCGATTCAGAATATTCTCCACGTCACCTCGCGCCTCGATCAGATGCAAAGTCAGCTCACGCAAGTGCGCATCGAAGCCAAGATCGCCGAAGTGAAGATTGGCGCGATGAAAGAATTGGGGGTCCGGTGGTTCGTTCAAGGCAACGACGTCAATGGCGGATACTATCCCTTGCCGGGGCAGGACATCGGCATCAATGCCTTGAAAGGCCAATCGGCATCGCCGCTCAACAACGAGAGTTTTCAGAACTCGCAAACCGGCCAGTCCAACAGCGGTGCGGGGCGCAACTTCGTGGACGGCACGAATTTCGATCGTCTGTTGAATGTGCCGGTTCAGATACCGAAGGCAGGCCAGTTGTTCTTTGGGCTGATGAACGAGCACGTGGATCTCGGATTGTTGCTTGACGCCCTCGTGGCCGACGACGAGGCGGAGCTGCTCGCGAGCCCGAACATCTTGACCGTCAACCACAAGGAAGCCGAGATTTCCATGGTGGACGAGTTCCCGTACACCGAGTTCGGCATCGAGGCGTCAGGGCGCGCCAACTTCTCGGTGCAGTTCCTCGACCTTGGCATCAAGATGTGGGTCACCCCTCACGTGTTCCAGGACAACACCGGGCGCTACGTCAAGCTGGAGTTCGAACCCGAGGTATCGTTCCCGACAGGGTCGAACAACGGAATCCCAATCCGGTCCGTCCGCCGGTATCAGGGCGAATCCAACGTGCGCGACGGTCAGACGTTGGTGGTCGGCGGGATCTACCGGAACGACCTGCGCGACGTGGAGCAGCGCGTTCCCGGACTCGGGAAGTTGCCCTTGCTCGGCAACCTGTTCAAGCACACGGAGAAGGCCCATTCCCAAACGGAATTGATGCTTTTCCTCACGCCGACAGTGCATGATACGCCGGAAAGCGTAACGTGGGACCGAATGCTGGATGTCACGGCGAACTCGAAGATCGTCGGCCCCGCGATTTCGCAGCCCCAGGAAATGATGGAAGCTCGGAGAAACTAACCCGAATGGCAACGGAGACTGCAGGCCTCGAGCAGGCAGCCGGTCAGGCGCCCCGCGAGAACCAGTTCCGCTACATTTTGAATGTGGGACTGCGGCGGTGGCGCCTTATCGCCCTGTTCACGATCGCCGCCTCCGTCGGCTACGGCTTCTTCGGGCTGTTCCAGTTCGAGTACGAACCGCAATTCGTCGGGTCTGCGCAGTTGCGGGTGGAGCAGTCGCCTTGGGAAAAGGACCTGCTCAAGGACGTGGGCGGAAAGCCCCTGTTTCTCAACACACCGCAGGCCCTGGTCGAGCGGGTCAGCCGACACGGACTCGCGGAGGATTTGACGCGCGCGCTGGTCCAGCAGGCGATCGCGGACGGATTGCCGGGCGGCGCCATCTCGTCGGAAGAAGAGTTTTTCGCCAAGGTCGCCGAGATGGAGACCCGGGTCAATGTGGAGCCGCTCCCTGACGCGGGCATGATCCAAATCACGTCGATGGCGCCCACCCAACAGGAAGCAAAACGAATTGCCGAATTCGCTTCGCGCGTCTTCATCGACCGGAACCGCCAGTTTCTCCTGGAAGAAGAGGAGGAGACCCACGATTTCGTATTGCAGAAACTGGAAGACGTCCGGCAGGAACTCGATGCAGCGGACAGCCGCCTCTGGGAATTTCGCAAGGAGATGGGGTTCCGAACGAAGGACCAGGTATCTGCCGAAATTCAACAATTGACGGGGGAAGTTCTCAACGCCGAAACGACCCAGGAAGAGATCCGCGCCAAGATGGCGGGCATCGAAGAACAGCTCGCCGCGAAGAACGAACAACTGCCCATGTCCATCGGGCAGATTTCGGACGACATCGTTACAGGCTTGCTGGAGGAATTGAACGAACTTCATCGGGAGCGCATTTCCCTCTCGGTAGTCTGGCAGCCGAACCAGGGGCCGTTGCGCGACCTGCAAGCGCGGATCGAGGAGAAGGAACAGGCGATTCTTCACGCGATGCAAGAGGTCGACGCAGGTGTTGGCAGCGGAATGAATGTCTTCGAAGATCGTCGCAACCTTCGCAACCAGTACCTTGCGCTTCAGCTCCAGTTGACGTCGCTCGACATCCAGAGTTCAACGAACCGGCGTTTGATCAACGAGCTTGAGCAACTCATTCCCATGTTGTCGGAGATGGACAAGGACTACCAGAACCTGTTGCGCGAAGCCGATCAGTTGCGGAAGCAGTTCGACGCGCTGCTCGAAAAGCGGCTGCAGATCGCCACCGGCCTGAACCGGGAGCAAGGCTACGTGGAACGGCAAACGGTTGCGACGGCCAGCGCGGCGCCCATGGACCAGCGGGTCAAGCCCTGGATGAATTTCGTGATTGGCGCGTTCGTCGGTCTGGTCATTGGGTTCGGTCTGGCGGTAATGGCCGAAATGAACGACACGTCAATCCGTTCCATCGAAGACGTCACCGACTACATCGGCCTGGACGTCATCGGCACAATTCCGCAGATGCGATTCGGAAAAGCCAAGACGCAGCGGCGCGGCGACTACGTTGTCATGACAGACGAAGGAAACGTGGATGCCTGCATCGTGACGCAGCACGATCCCAAATCGCCCATCTCGGAAGCGTACCGCACCCTGCGCACGACCTTTCAGTTAGCGACACTTCATCAGAAACCCAAGACCGTCATGGTCACCAGTTCGGTCCCCGCAGAGGGCAAGACGACAACGGCTGTCAACATGGCGGTTACCTTCGCGGACAGCGGATTACGCGTGCTCGTCGTCGACACGGACTTGCGCCGGCCCCACGTACACCACGTGTTGCGCATGGAACGGGGACCCGGCCTGGCGGATGTGCTCCGCGAGGGGTACGACGTGCACACGGTCATTCGTCCAACTCGCGTGGAGAACCTCTGGATCATTTCCAGCGGCCGTGTGCCGCCAAACCCGTCGGAACTGATCGGTTCGGATCGCATGAAAAAACTGCTCGAACAGCTCGGCGCCGAGTTTGATTTGGTCATCTGCGATGCGCCGTCCATGCTCGTCGTCACCGACCCCGTTCTGCTGGCGACCGAAGTCGATACGGTGGTTCACGTGGTCTCCGCCGACCACGCGCGGCGTGAGACGGTCATGCGCGGGAAGAAACTTCTCGAGACGGCCCGCGCGAATATTGCGGGCGTGGTGCTCAACAACCTCAAGGCGACCCGCCGTCACTACTACTATTACTATTACTACTACGACGAATCCGCGTCAGAGAAGCCGAAGCGGTGGTACTATTTCTGATCGCCCGTACGGGCGATGCGCGCGGGTTTGAATTCACGGATCTTTCGTTGTTGGAGACCTAACCGGTGGCTCTGTTTCAGCGCTCCCAGTACGGCGTAGGCCGCGGTGAAGTAGCCGAAAGTCACGTCGAGTTTCCTTTCTTCGTGGCCTTCATGCTGGCGTCGGCTATCGGGCTGCTCGTTCTCCACACGGTTGTCCAGAACCTTACCATCACCATCGCGGTCGGGGTGAGTCTTCTCATCTTCGGGCTTACCATCCTGCGCGTCGAGCTGGGTGTGTTCTTCCTGGTCATCGCCATGCTCCTCTCTCCCGAGATTGAGGCGGGCGAAGTCGGCATGGGCAATCGAATTCTGAACCTCCGCTACAACGACGGGCTGATCATCGTCGTATTCGTCGGGGTGCTGGTAAAGACCGCCTTTGAAGGCGACCGGGCGATCTGGATACCCAGCCCGATCAACCCCGCAATTGGCCTGTACTACGGCGTTTGTCTCTTATCGACCATGTTCGCCTTCCGAGCTTCGCTTCCACTGTTCGACAAGAAGGAAGCGCTCTTCACACTGCTGAAGATGGCCGAGTTCTACATGATCTTCATCCTCGTGGGTACGGCCGTTCGAAACCTGCGCCAGGTGCGAAGCCAGCTCGTTGTGTTTTTTGGCGTGGCAATTGTCGTGTCGCTGTTTGGACTGTATACCCGGTTTCTCACTGGCATGGAACGCGTGAGCGCGCCGTTCGAGCAGGGCGGCACGGAGCCCAACACGCTCGGCGGCTATCTGGTAATGGCCATGTGCGTCGCGGCGTCCCTCTATACCCAGGCCCCGACCCCAAAGTTGCGCCGGGCCATGCTCCTCCTCGCACTAGTTCCGTTCTTTCCATTTCTGTTTACTTTGTCGCGCGCGTCGTACCTCGCGTTTATCGCAGGTTTGCTTGCTTTAGGTATTGCTTCGCGCAGGATGTCTATCATCGTGGCCGTTGCCGCGGTGTTGATTGCATCTCCATTCATCATGCCGGAAGACGTGAAGGACCGCGTCAACTACACATTTCAACGCGGCAGCGGCAAGGAAGTCGCCATCGGCGGATACGAGACCGGCCTTGAAGTGGACAAGTCCACGCACGAACGCATCTACGTTTGGCAGAAAGTCCGGTACAATCTCCGTGTCTGGCCGTGGTTGGGCGGAGGCGTGTCCTGGGATCGCGTGCTCGACAGTCAGTACGCGCGAGTCCTCATCGAATCCGGTGTTCTGGGATTCATCGCATTCATCTTCCTCCAGATGCGTCAGTTGAAAACCACACGTGAAGGCTATCAATGGTCCAGCGATTGGGTGGCGCGCGGCGTATCGCTCGGGGCCTTCGTGACGACAATAGCGCTCATTGTGCATTCTTTAGGAACGATCTCCTTTCTGATCGTCCGCATCATGGAGCCGTATTGGTTCCTCGTGGCGCTCGCCGTAGTCAGCCGGACCATTGCCATTGAGGACTATATTCGAGCCAAACGAACCGCGGCCGCCGCTGTGGCGCCCACGACAGTCCAGCGTCCGCTTCGACCCGCCCCCGGGACCGCGCGGGTGGCAACCCCGCTTTGATTTCTACGTCCAACCCATTATCTGAAGCGACTCTTGCCTTTGATTTCGTGCTATGCTGAATCTATCTATTGTCCCGGTGACCTTTGCTTGACCCTTATCAACTATGGAGGAATGCACCTATGCTTACGAGAATTCAGATCGCGGTTTGCGCGGTGTTCGCATTGAGTGCGACGGTCGCGGCGTTGGCGGAAGAAAAGTCAAAGGAGACGCTGGAGGCGCCGAAGGTAGGAGACCAGGCGCCGGACTTTGCGCTGCCGAAAGCCAAAGAGGAAGCGGCAACGCAAGGCGACTCAGTACCGCAGAAGCTTTCCGACTTTAAGGGTAAGAAGAACGTGCTCATTGCGTTCTACCCCAAGGCAGACACGCCGGGCTGTACGAAGCAGTTGTGCGGATACCGCGATGACATCGAGAAACTCCAGGGAATAGATACGGAAGTCATCGCGATCAGCACGGACGAGCAGAAGGACAGCGACCTGTTCCGGGACAAGTTCACCATGCCGTTCACCGTATTGGGCAATCCGGACCAGGCTATTGTGAAAGCCTATGGCGTGCCCCTGATGGAGCGCGGGGAGAATCAATACGCGCAACGATCCGTCTTCCTGGTGGACAAGGAAGGCGTCCTGCGCTACATCGATTTGGAATACGACATTGCAGCGGACAAAGAGCCGCTTTATGCCGCCATGGAATCGCTTAACGACTCCAATGAAGCGGACGGGTGACCGGTCAACCGCCTACTACCGATGGACGCTGCTGCTGGATGATGGATTGACCGGACTCGTACATGGACGGATCGGGCAGTTTGTTTTCGTAGATCTCGACACCTCGCTGCTCCCGCAGCATGTCCATCATGCGCGCATAGAGTATGTCGCGCATCATGTCCGGCTTGGCTTCCTCGAGCGTCTTCTGAATCGCGGACGTGTGGTCCGTGACCCGGCAGACAAGCAGCCCGTCGGGAAGCTGCGCGGCAACGGCGTTGCCCTGCGCGTTTCGCCGAATCGCCTGCCAGCCCGTGATGTAGATGGGCCCGAGGATATCGCCCGTTTGCGCGCCGGAGGCCTGCTGCCAGAAACCAGCATATTTTGCGTTCATGGGATCGTTTTCCAGGCCCGACTCGAGCACTTGGGCGTTGAGGTGGCTATATTCATCCACCAGCGCCTCGACATCGGTGCCGGACGCGAGCTTGGCGCGAATCGCCGCCGCGGCTTGCACGATCGTCTCCGAAGAACCTGGGATCAGGACGCCCCTGAAGGCAAGCCGTTCGAAGTGTTTCAGCTCGTCCTTCCGCATCTCGTATTCTTCCTGGAACTCTTCTTCCGTCGGCTTTAGCGCGCCGCTCTCCACGGACTCCTGGATCTTTACAAACACGGCCTGCTCCGCTTCGAGCCGGCGCACTTCCTCGTCGATGAGGTACTCCTGTTCTTCCTTAAAGTACCGCTCGTCTCCGGCTTGACCGCCGTACTCTTCGGGATTTTGAATGTTGAGGAACTGCTCAGGATTCTTGGCGCGGGCGACCTCGCGGGCCAACTCGCGATCCACGTGAATCTTGCCTTGCTCGCGCAGTTGCTCGGCCAAGTCCTCCTTGAGGGTTTGATTAATATAGCTTTCGAGCGCGCGAAGGACGTCGCCGCGGGTCCGGATAATGGGCCGTTCGTCGGGCGACATTTCACGAATCACCTTGGCCAAGTCGCCGCGGGTGATGTACTCGTCGTCAATCTTCGCAATGCGAATGCGGTCCTTATCGGCGATGTAGCCGCAACCTGCTGCCAGGATCAGAACCATCGGAAGCCAACGTAACGTTCGGAGGGATTTCATGAATTTCACAGCCGATTTCTCCACGACTTGATACCTCGATAGTCACTGTCCATCAGTGTAGCATTTGCCGGCAAGGCGGACAACGAGCCGGCAGTTGGCGAGCCGGCAGTTGGCCACAGCTTGAAGGACTATGCCATGCTTGAAAAACCTTGTAGGCATGTGACACACCACGATGGAGGGGAACCGCGCTGTGGAGTTAAAAGCATGACTCGAATCGCAATTGGCGCAGTCATCGTAAGCATCCTGCTGGGCGGGCTCGTACCGTGTGAGGCCGAACCTCCCGCGGAAGACGCCTGGAAACTCTGGTATACCCAGCCTGCGGAACGGTGGATGGATTCCGTGCCCGTGGGCAACGGACGCGTTGGCGCCATGGTATTCGGCGGCGTGGAGCGGGAACGCATCGCCTTGAACGAGTCAACCGTATGGTCGGGCGAGCCGCGCGACGATCACGAAAACCCCGAGGCCCTGGCGCATCTCGACGAAATTCGCGAAGCGATCTTCGAAGGCCGTTACGCTGAGGCGGACCAACTCAGCAAACAGTATCTCATGGGCCGTCAAACAAATTTTGGCACTCACCTGCCCATGGGCGATCTTTTTCTGGACTTCGACCACGGCGACGCCACGATCGAAGAGTACCGTCGCGAGCTGGACTTGGATCGCGCTATCGCGACCACGACATACCGCGCCGGCGACGCGCGGTTTACGCGCGAAGTCTTCGCGACGAATGTCGACGATCTCCTGGTGATACGATTGACCTGCGACCAGCCGGGCCGAATCTCGTTTACCGCCGGCCTCGATTGCGGCAACAAACCGTGGCAGCTTCGCAAGGAGCACGACGAGTCGCTCATTATTGCGGGGGACGCGCACGAGACCCGGCACAGCGATGGAACCTGCGGGGTTCACTTCCGCGGACAGGTCACTGTCCAACTCGACGGCGGGCGTTTCGTTTCTGCTGATGATCGCGTCGTCGTGGAGGATGCGGATGCCGCCACGGTGCTCGTGGCGATCAATACAGACTACCAAGGCCGCGATCCGCTGACCTTATGCCGGTCGCAGATTCTTGAAGGCATCAACAAGCCGTACGAGCAGATGCGCGCGGACCATGTCGCCGATCATCAGGCCCTGTTCCGCCGGGTCGACATCGATCTCGGTATGACCGACGCCGCCCAATTGCCGACCGATCAACGGTGGGAAAAATTCCGGCAGGGCGGCGACGATCCGCAACTCATCGCGACGTTCTTCCAGTACGGGCGCTACCTGCTCATCGCCGGTTCTCGCGAGAACTCGCCCCTGCCCATGAACCTGCAAGGCATCTGGAACGACAACCTCGCCTGCCAGATGGGGTGGACCTGCGACTATCACATGGACATCAACACGCAGCAAAACTATTGGCCCGCGGAGGTCGGCAATCTTCCCGAGTGCCATGAGCCCCTCTTCCGCTTGATCGAATCGCTGCGGGAACCCGGCCGCCGCACGGCGCGGAAAACCTACGGCTGCGACGGCTGGGTTTGCCACATTTTCACCAACGCGTGGGGGTTCACCTCACAGGGACGAAGCCTCGGTTGGGGCGCCTTCGTCACCGGCGGCGTGTGGCTCGCATCGCACCTGTGGGACCACTACGAGTTTACGCAGGACCGCGAGTTCCTCGCGCAACGCGCCTATCCGGTGCTGAAGGAATCCGCCGAGTTCTTCCTGGAGTATATGGTCGAGCACCCGGAATACGGTTGGCTCGTCACCGGTCCTTCGCCCTCGCCGGAGAACCATTTCTACGCCCCCGATGGATCGCGTTGCAGCGAGACCATGGGCCCCACCTGCGACATCGTGCTCGTGCGCGACCTCTTCGCCCATTGCATTGAAGCGAGCCGCATTCTGGACGATGACCCCGCCTTCCGGGCGAAGCTCGAAGCCGCTCTCGAAAAGCTACCGCCCTTTCAAATCGGCAAGTACGGGCAATTGCAGGAGTGGCTGGAAGATTTCGAAGAAGCGCTCCCGAATCATCGCACGACGAGTCACTTGCTTGCGCTCTATCCCAGCGATCAGATCACACCGCGCACAACGCCGGAACTCGCGAAGGCCTGCCGCGTGACTATCGACAGGCGCGTCAACCGTCCGGACTGGGAAGACGTGGAATGGAGCCGCGCCAACCTCATCAACTTCCATGCGCGGCTCTTCAATCCGGAGTTGGCCTACGAAAGCGTGCGCATCCTGCTTCAGAACCACACGGACAAAAACCTGCTCACCTTCTCCGCCGCGGGCATCGCCGGCGCAAAGGAGAACATCTTCATCATCGACGGCAACTCTGGCGGCACGGCAGGCATCGCGGAAATGCTGTTGCAAAGCTACGGCGGGGAGATTCAGTTGCTGCCCGCGCTGCCGAAGGCGTGGGCCAACGGTCACGTCAAAGGGCTTCGCGCCCGCGGCGGGTTTGAAGTGGACATGACCTGGAACGAGGGCCGCCTTGCATCAAGCACCATCCACGCCACCGTCGACGGCCCTTGCCGAGTGCGTTCACCGCAACCGCTGCAGTTCGAAGGAGAGACGACTAAAGCTGCTCGCCCGGAATCGAATGTCGTGACGTTTACCATGAAGGCGGGCGAACAAGTTCGTCTCGCTCCGACAATTGGCCAGACGGATCTGCCATAAACACGGTCTGTAGTTGGTACCGGCTCCTGCGCGGTTGCACTCTCGCCTTACATACCGGTCTATCGCCCGCATTGTGGGCTCTGTGCCTGTGGCGAGTGCCTCGTCCAAAGGTTCCGCTTCGCTCCATCACACTTATGGCGTGACTATCACCTGACGCCTTTGTCGAGGCTGTTGGAATCAATGACCGTGAACGTGAAGCTCACAATTCTACAGCGACGAAACCGTTTGCGTCCTCAGATTGCCTACGGAAGCCATACTCAAGAAGCGCGTCCTCGATTTCAGAAGTCCATCTCGCGCCGACAACACGGAGGATGGAGTACGGTGGATCGTGAGATACTTCGCCGTGATGCAGATCGACCTCCCCGAGTATGGACAAGAACCGCTCTTCCGGCGTCGCGGACTCGTCGTAGTTGAACGCCGTATACCCGTCGAGGTGGCTCTCGGGCCTTCGTTCTTTCCATAGCGCTTCACATGCGGCCCGATTCACCGCGGATCCGATGATCCAAACCGGTTCACCACTCGGCAGCGCACGAAGTCTCTCGCCGTAAGAGTCATCAAGCACGACGTGAACAGAGTAGGCATTCATCTTCGTTCGTCTTCCAATTCCTTGATGCGCTCGCGCAGCCGCCGGTTTTCTTCCTGGAGTGATGTTTCCGCGGGCGCCTCTGGCCGCTTGGCCGTATTCACGATCTCGTCGTTCGTGAGATAGACCCCGCTCAACATGGACGTCTTCACATGTGCGCGGTGGGTGTTCCCCTGCTGGTCGCGGTAGACGATCTGATAGATGCGCGCGTCTTGCTCGCCGAACCAGCCGGGGCCGAACGGATCCCAACTGCGGTCGACCAGTTCCCAGCCGCGCTCGTTCACGTAGCGCTCCACACGATCCCCGTCAAAGGACCCCGCAGCCAGGCGAAGAAAGACGGCCACGATGACGATCCCGATCATTGCGAGGAACACTTCCATCTATTCTGCACTCCTTCCGGTAGAGCCGGCTGAGTCACGTACCCTGTACTAGAAGTGTGCCCCGAAACAATCCATAGGTCAAGTCAAATAGAGCGGGCATAATTTGTATACATATTGGACATAAAATGGATAAATGCATTTCGCTGGAAACTGCGCCTCGTTTGATAAGAACTAGCTACAAATTGCTCTTATTTCGTCACTTATATATGGTTCTTCTTCCCTTGGCACCGCCTGTGCTTTCTCAAGTCAGTCAAAGTTAAAAACTTCAAACGGACCGAACGGGTTGGCACCGCCAGCCCCGCGGCTCAGGGGAACCGACAATGAACATCCTGCTGATCGCACCGGCGTCCGGACCCTGGCAACGCATCGAGCGCCACCGGACTTTTAATGGCAAGACTTTCCGCTTCTCCATGCTTTCCCTGCTCACGGTCGCGGCCCTTTCGCCGAAGGACGCGAAGGTCACCATCGTGGACGAACAGGTCGAAGACATCCCGGACGACGATTTCGATCTCGTCGGCATCACCGCCATGACGGCCCTGGCACCGCGCGCCTACGAACTCTGCGATCTCTTTCGCGCCCGCGGCATCCCGGTGGTGATGGGCGGGTTCCACGCGACCCTGAATCCCGAGGAAGCGCTGCGCCACGCCGACGCCATCGTGACCGGCCCCGCGACCGGCGCCTGGGAACGGGTCTGCGACGACGTCCGGCAGGGCCGGCTCCAACGCCGCTACCCGGGCGATCCGAACGCGCCCTACCCGAAAACCCTTCCCCGCCACCTGCTGGAGTCGAGCCGCTACCAATCCGTCAACGCCACGCTGGCCACCATGGGTTGCCGCAACCGCTGCCACTTCTGTTCCATCAACGCCTTTCACGGCGGCAACCGCTTCTCACGCCCGATAGCGGACGTGGTCGAAGAAGTGTGCGGTTTTTCCAAAGGTCTCTTCGTCTTCGTCGACGACAATCTCACACAGGATCGCGATTACGCCCTTGAACTGTTCCGTGCGCTCGCCCCGCTGAAACGCCGGTGGGTGATCCAGGCCTCCATCGACATCGCGGAAGACCCGGAACTGCTCACCGCATTGAAGGACGGCGGATGCGCGGGACTCTTCGTGGGACTCGAGACCTTCAATTCCGAGGCGCTTTCCGAACAGGACAAAGCCTTCAACCGGCCGGAGCGCTACCGCGACGCGATCCGCACGCTGCACCGGCACGGCATGTTCGTCGAAGCGGGCATGATCGTCGGATTCGACGCCGACGGACGAAACGTCTTCCACGACACCTTACAGATGCTCGATTGGGCCGGCATCGACGTAATCCAGCTCGCGGTCTTGACGCCCCTGCCGGGCACGCCGTTGTACGACGCCATGAAGGATCGCATCGTGGATACGAACTGGGAGCACTACGATTACCGGCACGCCGTGTTTACCCCTAAGCACATGACTGCCGGCGAACTGCAGGGTGGTGCGGACTGGCTCATCCGAAAGTTCTACGCACCATCCAGAATCCTGAAGCGCCTGTACCGGTGGCTCACCATGCCCGGCGGTCTGCGAATGTTCGTTTATCCCCTCGCGTTGAACCTCGCGTACTACGGGCGCGTGCGCCGCTTTCAAATTCGAGGCCGCGATCCCGGAGCGACGGTTCGACCGGGTCGGCTGCAAACGCTCGACCTGGTGAACTCACGATGAGAGAAATCACATCGATGCTTGTACCCCCCTGACACCGGGCAGACCGGACGGTGTAGCGACGATCAACGGAACATTCAGCCGAGTGACCGTGCAGAGTGAACGTCACTCGTTTGCGGAGACAAACGAATACCGTTTCCCGCGCGTGAACTCAGCGTGAATGCGTACCGGCTTCCCCGCAAATGCAAAGAAAACCACCCATTACGCAAAACTCCATGACACTATCGTGACGCGTCGCGCCACGCAAACGCCGCCATTCGGCAGGGAACAGGAATCCACCGATTCACCCAATCGCCGCTTCGGTTGTCTAATTGATCGGAAGTCGCATCACACAGTACATTCGAGCGGAGACCCATCATGACAGCCTCAGACCAAGCCCTTCTCGAACGCTGGTACGTACACCGCGACGCGGAGGCGTTCAAGACCATCGCGCAACGTCACGCGGGCATGGTCTACGCCACCTGCCGGCGCGTTCTCCGTAATGCGTCCGATGCGGAGGAGGTCGCGCAGGAATGCTTCGAAGTTCTGTGCTCGACCCATCGCCGTCCAAATAAGAACTTGGCGAGTTGGTTGCACACGGTCGCCACAAACCGTGCGATCAACCGTATTCGCTCCGACAAACGCCGCGCGGAGAAGATATCGGCGTACACCCTGGAATCCCGCCCGAATGCGGAGATTGAGTGGAACGATCTCTACGATCTCGTGGACGAAGCCATCGCGGAACTCCCACCGGACCTCAGCGAGCCCATCGTGCGCCATTTCTTCGAAGACGAGTCGCACGACGACATCGCCCAATCGCTCGGGTTGACACGATCCGCTGTCACACACCGCATCCACCGCGCCGTCGACCGCTTGCGAAACGCCCTACAACGTCGCGGCGTCGAGATTGCGGCGGGGGCCTTGAGCGTGCTCCTTGCGAAGAGCACCGCCGCGGAAGCCATCCCGCACACACTAACGGTATCAATCGCCAAACTCGCCCTCGCCGGACCGGCGGTCACCACATCGGCGGCCGGTGCGACCATCGTCGCGGCGAAGATCGTGTTCGCGTGCCTCCTCACGGCGGTTGCCGGATTTGTGGTGTGGAAGGGTCTCGAGCGCAAGGAACCAGCTTCAGACACACCCTCGGTCACCGCATTCGCGACAACGCAACACGAATCGCCGGACTCCAGTCGCGACGCAGCGCAAACGCCTTCGCTACCGTCGGGCTCAAGTGATATCGCGCGCGCTATGACGCAAGCATTGGCAGATGCCGGCGCCGATTCTTCCGCCACAACCGCCATCACCGGCCGGGTCTATATTGTCGAGACCGGCGAGCCGGTGTCGGGCATGGAGATCGTCCTGGAGCCGCTCGGCGACAGACCGGAGCCTCAAGCTACCGTCAGGACGAATGGCGACGGCACGTACCGCATGACGGTGCCCGTCCCAGGCGAATACCACATTCGCCGATCGTACTCGCACCCCGGGCTCCCGTCGCCGGAGATCGAACCACGCACCATCCGCATTGCGGAAGGCCAGGTCGTGGAGGATCTTGATTTCCCCATCGTCATGGGGATTCGCGTGTCCGGGATCTGCGTCGACGAACAAGGCAACCCGGTTTCCGGTGCGCAGATCGAAGGAAGGGACCGCGATAATTACCGCTCGCTTGAATCGTACATTACGGGAGAAGACGGACGATTCACGCTTGCCGGATTTCCGAAGACGCCCCGCTTCACTATCGACGCGGAAGTACGCGGCAAGCTCGTCAGCGACCTCTACGGCCCTACCCCGCTGAAGGGCGGCGACGTGAAGGATGTGCGCGTCGTCATGCGCCCAGTCGCTTCCATCGCCGGAACCGTCGTTGACGCGAGCGGACGGCCCCTCCCCGGGATCCGCGTATCGGCAAATCCGATGGAGCAGGAACTACAACGCTACGTCGGCAACGCCACCGAAGAGACGGCGAGCGATGGTGCGTTCCGATTGGAGGGCCTGGCCCCCGGCAACCACCGCGTCTTTCTCCAGGTACCCGACGCCAGCATTCTTCGCAAACCTGCGACCGGACCGGAGTTCATCGAACTGGCCTCCGGCGAATCGGTCACCGGTTTGCGCTTGGTCTACGAAGACCCCGATTCGGTGGGGCTGACCATCGCGGGCCGGGTCGTGGATGCGAAAGGGGCGCCGATTGCAAATGCCGAGGTCCGGAGTCACGGCGCGGATGCTTTCCGGCTCACGCAGAGCAACGATGCCGGAGAGTTCCTGATCGGCGGACTGCCCGATATTACGGTGACGCTGGTCGCCGAGCACGCGGAACACGCGAAGGCAACGACAGAAAACGTCGCCGCCGGTACGACCGGACTCCAACTCGTCATGGATGACCTCGGCACGCTCGAAGGACAGGTGGTGGACGCCGTCACCGGCGAGCCCGTGGAACAGTTCGAACTCGTACATCTGGACACGACCACGCGCAACCACGTCGGCGAACGAACCCGTATGCGGCCGCAGATCGATCCGGAAGGCCGTTTTCGCATCGACAACGTCGCGCCGGGCCCCGTACTCCTGGTTGCCAAAGCCGACGGGTACGCGGAAACAGAACTCGAGGTGGAAGACCTGGCCCCAGGCCAGGCCGTTTCCAATCTGCGCATTGCGCTGAGCGGTGGCACAACCCTGACAGTCTCCGTGCAAACCGCCGCCGGTGACCCTGTCGCCGGAGCCTATCTCATACCCGGCGGTGTGCCGAACGATATGGAACCGCGGCTCGCTGCGGCCGCGCAAACCGACGCCGAAGGCCAGTTCACCCTCGACAACCAGCCGTCCACGCTGGATCTGCTCAGCGTCTACCACGAGTCCTACGCTTTGGCCACCGTTCCCCTGTCCCTGAACGCCGGTAGCGCCAACACCGTGAACGTAACGCTTTCTGCCGGCTGCATGCTGGAAGGCGGGGTCTTCGTCGACGGTGAACCCGCTGAGGCGGTGGAGGTCCGGCTGTTCATGGGCAACGCCCCGGACGTGCAGCGCTACGCCACCAAGACGGACACGGCGGGCGCCTACCGGTTCGAGCACCTCCCCACGGGAGGTGCGCACGCCCTCACCCTGATACCCATCCTGCTGGACGACGCGCCCATCACGCGATGGTTCAGTCAATCCGTTTCGCTCCAGGAAGGGAAACCGACTCCGCTGGACTTCAATCTGCCCCCGGTGACGGCGGCGGTCGAAGGATTCGTCACGCACGACAACGCGCCGGCCCCCGCATCAAATATGACGCTGCTCGTACTGACCCCGTTCGGCACCGAGCAACGCAACACCAACGTGGACTCCACCGGCGCGTACCGGTTCGACGCCGTCCCTGCCGGCCACGCCACCATCCGCGCGGATATCCACGCCCAGGGCCTGTCGGCGACAACGGAATTCGAACTCACCGACAACCAAACCGCCCAGGTGGATTTGGCGCTGGTAGCGGTGAAATAGCGGACGGGGCTGTGCTTGACGTGGGCGTACTGGTTCACCCCGCGGCACGGCGTGTTTACTGGTCCCCGATTTCGCATAACCATACGCCAAGCGGGTCGAACGCGAGTCGCAGGGACTTCGGCTCGGCCATCGGGATCGCTTTGTCCGTGCCGAAGCGCGTCACGGTCGCGGGTTCGAAGGGTAACGTGAACGTTGTCTCCTGCGGTTCCGGCGAGTTGTTTACGGCGATGAGGTAGGTCGTCGTGCCTACCTGCTTGACGGTCCAGTTGAGCCACTCGGCATCGTCCGTGGTGATGGCCGGGGGTTCGTCTACGGACAACAACGCGGGGGTCATGTCCTTCACTTCCTGCACGACGGTTTTGAACTGGGGCCAGTAGCTCTCGAAATCGAGCCCGGCATTCCGTTGCGGCAAGTACATGTTGAACCAACTGTAGAAAATGAGGCCGTTCGCGCCTTCGGCGATGCATTGCCACGTCATGTTCCGCACTTCTTCGATGGTCGGTTGCCGGTACTGGTCCGCCTTCTCTTCCCGGTACGCGCCCCAGTTAAACACCTGCGGCACCATCCACACCGGCCGCGCGCCGTGCATGGCCTCGACCGTTTTGCGCGTCCACTCGCCTGCCATGGCCGCGGGCTTCTCCGGGATGGGGTAAGGGTCCGTGCCGATGGCGTGGCAGGTGTCGAAGTAGCCGCCGATTTCGCCGATCTGATACAGCACCGACCACGTCGGATGATTCGGGTCGAGTTCTTCGACCCATTCCTTATGCAGGATGAGCCGGTCCAGTTGCGTCAACGGCGCTTCGTCGTTCAGATACCACGCCAGCAGCGCGGGATGATCCCGCAACGACTCCACCTTATTCGTGATGAAGGGCTGCTCGTCGGCCTCGGTCTTGATCGCGTCACCCAAATGCCCGAGAAACGCGTAACAGTCCTTCACGGAATAGATGACTTTCAAGCCATGCGCATCGACCAGGTCCATGTCTTCCCGGCTGAGCATGTGGTACGGCATAAGACAGTTGAACGGGCTGTCCGCGAAGACGCCGATCGATTCTTCATCGACGGAACCCCAATACATGCCCAGCGGGAAAAACGGTTTCCCCTCATAGATGAGCCGATTGTGTTCGTCGATGTACGCGGTCCGCTGCGGTATGCCGACCAGCCGTACCACCTCGCAAGATTTCGATGAGATCACCTCGTCGGTATCGTTCTTCCGCAGCTCCACCGCGATCGTGTATCGCCCCGGTTCGAGCGACGCACCCGGCATGTGCAGCACGTCCTCCAGCGATGCCGACACCGCCTGCGTACCGGACGCAACCGCCGCGCCGTCGTCCGCGTTCGTTATCGTCCAATGCAACGTCACGTCGCCGTTCGATACCGGATAGTCTCTCAGGTTGCCCGTCTCCGCGACTACGCGAACCGCTTCCGGCCCGGCATCCGTGACTTCGCCGCGATAGTTTGGACTCAGCAGTTTGATCGCGAGCGGATCGTCGCGGTGTTCCCGGACCTCGACCTCGTCCCACCACGCCGTGCCCGTCATCCCTTTGCGCAGGTAGCACGCAACGGTGCCCCCCACGACGCCTTCCGGTACTGGCGCCGACACCCCTTCCAACAGCGTCCAGTCCGTCGTGCCCTTCACTCCCGTCCGGCAATAAGCGCCGCCGACCCACTTCCCGTCGGCATCAATGTACTCGATGCAAAGCGTCGCGCCGTGGTCCTCTCCCGCGATGCCTTCCGACTTCACCCACGCGCTGAACTCGTATTTCTTCCCCACCTCAAAGGGCAGCCGTTGCGAGCACAACACATACTTTTCCGCATCGGCATTCACGAACTTCAGCGACGCCTCGCCAGAATGCGCCACGGCCGTGTCCCGGCTGTACACGCTCTGGTCACCGTTCCACCCGGTGGGCAGCCCGCTGTCCGAAACCTCCTCGAACCCCGGATTCGTAACCAGGTTCGGCGGGTCCCACTCCTCCGCTTCAATCCCGAGAATTCCAAATAGTACAAACAGAAATAAGGTCTTTTTCATAAGCACCCCTAGAACCTTCGGTTCAGCACGTAAGAAGTAGGTTAGAATCTAGCGTCAGTCTAGTCGTTCGGCCGCACCTTACCAAGATCGAAACGATTTCGTTCATCGTGTTGTACTGATTGGAACGCCATACCGCACGGGCGTTCAATTCCGGACCGCATCAGCGATTTCCCCGATAGCGCAATGTTTTTCGCCCTTGCCTCGTTTACATGCCCCCGTATATGTGCTACACTAAAACCGTGATTGCGGGGCATAGTACTATTGATGGCGGACAGGCACGAAGGGCGCGAACCGGGCCGGGGTAATCCCCTGAACGAGTGCCTGGGTCACGCTCAATCTTCTCACGGAAGCGACGATCGAGACGCCGAACTTCCAGCGTTCGAACGTGGTGAATTGCGGGCTGCGGATGCCCCGTCTACACAGGACGAGTCACTGCACGATGCGGTCTTGCAGTCCGCGCGCGAGGGAATCGTTGTTCTGTCCCCGCAGCTGCGAATCGAGTCTGTGAATCCGCCAGCAGCCGCACTGCTACAAATCGACCCCGCTCCCACACCGGACCAACGAGACCGCATCCTTCTCAGTCGATACCTCCACCTGAACGGCTCGCCGATGCCGGACGACAAGCTTCCCTTTCACCGCGCGTTGAAGACCGGGAAACCTGGCGGCATGGTTCGCTTTGTGGCGGAATTTCCTGACGGCAACCGGGCGTCGCTTTCCGCCAGCGCCTTTCCCGTTGAAGACGACACCGGCCAGGTCCGCCACATCATCGTGTCGCTGGAAGATATCGCTGCACGAGAGGAATCGCGCGCCGACGTCAAACGGATCAATCGCGCCTTGCGTATTGTCACCTCCTGCAACCAGGCCCTCGTTCGCGCCACCGACGAAACGGAGCTTCTGCGCGCCATCTGTGACAGCATCGAACGGGAAGGCGGGTTCCCTCTGGTTTGGGTTGGATTCGCCGAGAACGACGCGCGCAAGACGATTCGGCCCGTCTCGTGGGCTGGCCGTGAAAGCGGCTATATCGCCGGCGTGGACATCACTTGGAACGATGAATCAACGGGGTGCGGTCCCGTAGGGAAAGCGGTCAGATTTGCCAAGCCGTTCGTGATTCAAAACATCACCACCGCCGCGGAATCTGCGCGATGGCGCGGTCGGGCCGCGGAACATAATCTGAAATCCCTGGCCGCGCTTCCCCTCATTGTCGACAACCGGGCAGCCGGTGTTTTGGCCATCTACTCGACTCAAGCAGACGCGTTTCGCGAAGCCGAGATACGGGTGCTTGAGCAGCTCGCGGCGGACCTGTCCTACGGAATCGGCGCGTTGCGCGCCCGCGAGCATCAGCGCGAGACGCAAGCAAAACTCACGGACACGGCGGAACAACTAAAACTTGCAGTGGCTGCGTCGAACACGGGCCTGTGGGATTGGGATCTGCGCACCAACGCCGTTTACTACTCGGCGGAATGGAAGCGCCAACTGGGCTATGAATTCCACGAGATCGATCACTGTTACGAGGAGTGGGAGACCCGGATTCATTGCGACGATGTTAAGCGAATTACCACGAATCTGGCCGAGTTCCTGGCCGATCCCAGCCGTGGGTATGAAGACGAATTCCGGTTGCGTCACAAGGACGGATCGTACCGCTGGATCCTGTCGCGCGCATCGCTCTACAACGATGAACGTGGAAATCCCGCCCGCGTGATCGGAACCCATATCGACGTAACCGAGCGCAAGCATGCAGAGGAGCGGCTGCGGCACACCCAAGAACTGCTGGCGGAGACCGGCCGCCTCGCGCATATCGGCGGCTGGGAATTCAATCCACGAACGGGTAAGGGTGTGTGGACGGATGAGGTCGCGCGCATTCATGAGATCGACCCTGAGATCGAAGTGACCGCTGAACTTGGCTTGAGCTTCTATCACGGCGAATCCCGGGCGCGGATCGAGGAGGCAATACGGCAGGCTGTTGAATCGGCCACGCCCTATGATCTCATCCTCGAAATGACCACGGCGAAGGGAAACCGCCGCTGGGTGCGAACGGTCGGCCGGCCTGTCGTTCAGGATGGAAAGGTTGTGTCGCTGCGCGGGTACTTTCAGGACGTGACCGAGGTTACGCAATCGCGCGACGAGATTACACGCCTTGCCCATTTTCCAAGTCAGAATCCCTACCCGGTATTGCGTGTCGACGAAGGGGGCAACGTCCTGTACGCGAACCCGGCCGCGCAGACGATGCTCCCGTCGTGGGACTGCCGGCCCGGCGTAGCCGTTCCCGATGATATCGCGTCGATTGCCAGTCGGGCCCTTGCGGAAGACCGCATTCTGAATACAGAATTTGAGTCCGATAACCGGACCTTCCTGGTCGCGTTTACCCCGATTGCCCGTGACAGGGCTGTCCACATTTATTGTTTCGATATCTCGGCTCGAAAGACCGCCGAACAATCCCTGACGCGCAGCGAACGCCGGCTTGCTGAGGCCATGGACCTCGCGAACGCGGCCGAATGGGAGTTTGACCTCTCCGCCGGAGCATTCACGTTCAACGACCGCTTCTACGCGCTTTACGGGACCACTGCGGAACAGGAGGGCGGGTACCGCATGTCTGCGGAAGACTACGCAAGCCGCTTCCTGTACCCGGAGGATGCTCATCTCGTTGCTGACGAAGTGGCGCGCGCAATGGCCGAATCCGACGCCAACGCGGCATGGCAACTCGAGCACCGGATCCGAACCCGCGACGGACGCAAGCGTTTCATCGTCGTTCGCATCACAACGATCAAGAATGCTCAAGGCGACACAATCTCGACCCACGGCGTCAACCAGGACATTACCGAGCGGCGGCTTGCAGAAGACGAACGCGCCCGCCTTGCCATCGCACTGGAGCAGGCCGCCGAGGCCGTTGTCGTTACGAATGCCCGGGGCGAAATCACCTATGTAAATCCGGCCTTTGAACGCATTACCGGCTACAGTCGCGACGAAGCACACGGGCAAAACCCCCGGATCCTCAAGAGCGGCGAACAAGACGACGAATTCTACGATGAGCTTTGGGAGACTCTGGGTCGCGGAAAAGTCTGGTCCGGAAAACTAAAGAATCGGCGAAAGGACGGCAATCTCTACGACGCGGAGATGACCGTTTCGCCGGTGCTAGACGAGTCTGGATCGATCACGAGCTATGTCGCCATCCAGCGGGACGTGACCGATGAGCTTGCATTGGAGCGCCGGGTCAGCCAATCCCAGAAATTGGAAGCTGTGGGCACACTTGCGGGCGGTATCGCTCACGATTTCAATAATATTCTCGGCGCCATTCTCGGTTATGGTCAGCTCATCGCGGAAGCGGTTCCTCCAGGCAGTGAAACGCACGATGATATTACTAATCTGCTCGAAGCGGCGCACCGCGCCACAGAACTCGTCCGGCAGATCCTCGCGTTCAGCCGCCGGTCGGAGGAAGACCTCCAGGTAATCGAGATCGGTCTCATCGCGAAAGAGGCCCTAAAACTGTTACGGCCTTCGCTGCCCGCCACCATTGAAATCCGGGCGGACATCGACGTTACCGGGACGACCGTACTCGCCGATCCCACGCAAATCCATCAGGTGCTTATGAACTTGTGCACCAATTCCTACCACTCCATGCGCGAGAAAGGCGGCACCTTGACGGTGAGCTTGAAGCCCTTTGGCGTCGATGCCGCCATCGCCGGATCGAACCCGGATCTCCGCCAAGGCGACTACGTCCGCCTCACCGTGGCCGACACGGGCCATGGAATCTCTCCGGAGAATCTGGAGCGTGTGCTGGAGCCCTTCTTCACGACGAAGGAACAAGGAGAGGGCACCGGCCTCGGACTTTCCACGGTACACGGCGTCGTCAAGTCCCACGGCGGAGCGCTCACGATCTACAGCGAGGTCGGTGCCGGCACCACGGTCCACGTCTATTTGCCACAGGCCACTCACAAGCGGCAGGCAGAGGCAGAGACCATTCAAGACGTTCCGTCGGGTCATGAGCGAATTTTGTTGCTCGACGACGAAGCGGCGCTGGTACGGATTCTCGAACGGGGGCTCCGGAAGCTTGGCTATGCCATCACCTCAGAAACGAATCCAGTCGATGCGCTGGCGCTGTTCAAATCCGACCCCAACGCGTTCGATATCGTCATCTCTGATCTAACGATGCCCAAGATGACAGGCATGGAATTCGCCGCGGAAATTCGCACGATACGACCTGACCTGCCCGTCGTCATCGCCAGCGGCCATGCCGACGACTCCTTGCGGGAGCGGATAGCCGGCATCGGTGTTTCGTACTTTCTCGCCAAGCCGATTCGGGTTCCGGAGGTCGCGCGCCTGATTCGCTCCATCCTCGGCGGTTAGTAAGGGTTTGCCGGGTATCTGGGTTAGCATCCAACGCTTCCGCACGTAATCGCGCCGGTTGCCGCCCGGCATGAAGCACCGCGCACGGTGGCCAATCATCCCGCAAAACAGTTACAGTACACGGAGAGGAACTTCGCGCACTTCGTGTGCACACCGGCCGCAGCGCCCCGGCGCGAACGGGGCGAAGCATAACCTCCGGGTACAACGTCATGGCGATCCCCGCGCCCATCCGCGCCCCCGCGCTTCATGTTGCCATCTTCGCCACCAGCGGCGTGGGCATTGCCTATCAGGTCGTGCTGATGCGCGTGTTTACCATCGGCCAATGGCACCACTTCGCGTACATGGTCATCAGTATCGCGATGCTGGGATTTGGTCTCAGCGGCACCTTGCTCGCCTTGAGCAAGGAATGGTTGCGCGGACGCGAGACGGGGCTACTATGCTGGAGCACGCTGCTGCTCGCGGTTTCGTTGGTCGCGTGTTATGCCCTAAGCCAGCGCATTCCCTTTGAAACGCTCCAACTCGTCGCGTTGCAGGGGCAGTGGCTCAACCTCGTCGCCCTGTATGTGCTGCTGACCCTGCCATTCTCCTTCGTCTCCACCTGCATCATGTGCGGGTTCATGCTCGCGCCCGGCGCCGTGGGGCGGCTCTACTTCGTCAACATGTTCGGTTCCGGACTTGGCGCACTGGCCGTTATCGTCCTTTTACGCTACCTCCACCCGGCCACGTTGCCCTATGGATTCGCGGTCGTGGTTGCCCTCGTGTTCTCCCTCCTCGTGTGGCGTCGACGTTTTGGCGTTGTACTTGGGATCAGTGCGTCCGCAGTGTCGCTCATGCCAATCCTCACGGGCTGGATGCAACCGATTCGCATCTCCGAGTACAAGGGGCTGTCCTACGCGCTCCAACTGCCCGACGCGGAGATCGTTGCAGAAGCCGTGAGCCCCATGTCCCTTATCACCGCCGTCTCGTCAAAGCAGATTCGCGAAACGCCCGGCCAGATCTCCAACTACCCCATGGACGATCTGGGGGCCTTGCCCGAGCAGATAGGTTTGTACTTCGATGCGGGCGCCGTGTCGCCGATCAACCGCTTTGAGGGCGGCCTCGACTCCGTCACGTATCTGGATTACGTCACGTCGGCCGTGGCCTATCGCGTCACTCCCGAGAATCCTCGCGTAGCCGTGATCGGGTCTGGAGGCGGCACGGATGTCCTCGGCGCTCTTGCCCATGGCGCGGCCCACGTGACGGCCGTCGAAGTCGATCCCGCGGTCTTCGACATGGTGCATGGACCGCTTGCCAAGTTCTCGGGGGAACTCTACAGTCGCGACGACGTTTCCCCTGTCATCGCGGAGGGCCGCGGATTTCTCCAATCCCGCGCCGAACAGCTCGACCTTATCATGCTGCCCGTGCAAGGCTCCTTCCTTGCGTCAACTGCGGGCGCGCACGCGGTGAGCGAAAGCTACCTCTACACCGCCGAAGCCCTGAGCATCTACATCGACCGCCTTACACCCGGCGGCGTCCTCTCCATGACCTGCTGGCTCGACACGCCGCCGCGCACCGCACTCAAACTCTTTGCCACGGCCGTTGACGCGTGCCGCCGGTCCGGCATCGAGCATCCGGAGAATCATCTTGTATTCATCCGCACCTGGAATGTGGCCACCGTGCTGGTCTCGCGCGCGCCGTTAGACGAAGGCGCGATCGTGGCCGTTCGCGAGTTCTGCGATGCACGCTGGTTCGACCTCTGCCACTTGCCGGGCTTGCGTGAAGAAGAAGCGAATCACTTTGTCCTCCTCGAACAGCCCACGTACTACCGCTTTGCCCAGGAGGTCCTGTTCGGCGACCCGGAGCGGGCCTATCGCGAGAGCATGTTCTACGTGCGCCCGGCGACGGACGACCGCCCCTACTTCTCCCGCTTCGTGCAGTGGCGCACGCTGCCGGGCTTACTGCGTCAGTTCGGCGCGAATTGGCTGCCCTATATGGAATGGGGGTACCTCGCCCTCGTGGCCACGCTGGTGCAGGGAATCGCCGTCAGTGCGATCCTGATCCTCGCGCCGCTCGTGTTGTTTGCGCGCAAGAAGACCAGCCCCAAGGCCAAGCGCTGGGTGCTCGTCTATTTCGCCGCCCTCGGTTTCGCGTTTATGTTCCTCGAGATCGCGTTCATTCAGCGCTTCATGTTGTTTCTCGCCTATCCCATGTACTCGGTCACCGTCGTATTGACCGCGTTCCTGGTCTTCTCCGGACTCGGCAGCCTCTACGCCCATCGCGCCATGCAACACGGCCGCAATCCAATCGTCCCCAGCGTCGCGGCGATCGCTTTTCTATCGCTGGTGTATTTGCTCCTATTGGGCAGCCTTTTCGCCTTTGGATCGGGGTGGCCGGACGCCGGGAAGATAGGGAGCAGCATCATGCTCCTTGCGCCGATAGCATTCGCCATGGGCATCCCGTTCCCCTTGGGACTCCAATACGTATCCACCCACCACGAACCGCTCCTGCCCTGGGCCTGGGGCATCAACGGTTGCGCATCCGTGGTCGGCGCGCTCTCGGCGAGCCTGTGCGCGGTGCATCTCGGATTTCGCGCCGTCGTGCTGATCGCAGTTGCTGCATACGCGGTTGCGGCAATGGCTTATGCGAGAATGATGCTAATCAAGCCGACGAATGGCTCTCTCAATTGACATCAAGACATCATTTATGCTATGTTTTGATGTATGCGAACGACCTTGACACTCGATGATGATGTGGCTGTGGAATTGGAGCGCCGGAAGGCCGCGGATAAACGCTCGATGAAGGCAGTAGTAAACGACGCGCTGCGACTCGGGCTCCAGGCTATGGCCTCTCCGCCCCGGACAGAAGAACCCTTCCGTACAAGAGTTCTGTCGACCCGATGCCGCCTTCCCAACATCGACAACATCGCCGAAGTGCTCGCCATCGCGGAAGGCGAGAATCACAAGTGATCCTTGTCGATGTCAATCTACTGCTCTACGCGAGCGTCGGTTCTTTCGGCCACGATCATGAGGTGGCCCACCGTTGGCTTGACGGTCGCCTCAATGGCCCGAACCGAGTCGGGATGCCATGGGAGAGTTTGCTCGGCTTCGTTCGGCTGGTAACAAATCCGCGAGTTTTTGATCCGGCGGAGACCATGGCCAGCGCCTGGGGGCAAGTTCAGGGTTGGATAGCGCGCGATAACGTTTGGATTCCGCAGCCCACATCGCGACATGCCGAGGTGCTGGGCACCTTGCTCGGCACTCATGGAATCTGCGCGAAGCTGGTGCCCGACGCGCACCTCGCTGCGCTGGCCATCGAGCACGGCCTCACCTTGTGCACAACCGACGGCGACTTCGCGCGTTTTCCCAATCTCCGATGGGAGAATCCGTTAGTTCCATAGCGGACGGACGTAACCGTACGAACCAAGCGGACGCGTCACTGACTGGCCCCATCCTCACTACTCAGGGAGTATGATCGCCCGGAGAAATCCGTCTTCTGAACCGAAGATGCACACCTCTTGATCTCCGGTGGATGCCGCGACAACGAGGGGAGTCCCAGTGATGGCGGCGGCAGCCCGTTCGTCTCGCCAGCGTTCGGTGCCGGACCCATTGAGACACACGAGGGCGCCGTGGCGAGTGGGCGCGAGAATCCTCGCACCGGTACCGGCGCCGCTAACGGCAGGCGTCCCGCTAAGTTCCAACGGAATCTCCCAGAGAGTCTCCAGCGCCGCTGACAAGCAGTACAGCCGTTCGTCAGTGGCGATCAGGATCTCCTGGCCGGGGTTCTCCAGCAGTTCCCCGCAAGCGACCCCGATCGCGGGTTCGGATGCGACCGCTTTCTCATGCAACACGGAACCTGCTGCCGCATCGACCACGGCGACGGTTCCATTGACCAACCCCACAACGACGTTCCACTGCCAATCGCCGTTTAGATCGGCAATCAGCATGGGACAGGCGGAGTCTCCCGACCCCTCCAGCACATGCCACAACTCGTTCCCTGCACCATCCAGTGCAAGAAGCCCGTCGGCGAGCGCGAGGCACTCATCCCTCCCGTCGTTATCGAGATCTTCGACCTCGACATCCCTGACCGGAGCATCCGTCAATTTCGACCACATGGGACTCCCGTTGGAAAGAAATGCGCTGACAACCCCCTTGTCCGATCCCGCTACCACTTCCTCACCGGGGGCGATGTGAAGATTCCCCGTCCGGACCGTGCGCGCCCCGCCGGGCAGCGACGCCTGCCACAGTGCCGACCCCATCGCGTCCAAGATTACAACCCCTGACGCCGCAGGAAACGCGATGTAGGGCTGACCCGACGCCAAGCGGCCTCCGGCAACGCGTTTGCTTCCGGAGCCGGTCACCGTGCTGCGCCAGAGGAATTCTCCGGAACCACCCCAGGCACTCACCTCGCCCGCGGAAGCGCAAATCAGCGCTGCGGTCGAATTACCGTTCACGTCGGCCAACGTCAGCCCCGAGTCTCCCGAAATCCTCACCGGCACCTGCCAGAGTAAGTGCGGCGGGATCGTTACTGGAAAGGTGCGTTCGACTGGCGGTCCGCCGGGACTCGTGAGCACCAATTTCACCGGTACCGTTTCCCCGGGATTTGCCCTGCCTTGAAGCCTTCCCACGGCGGCTAACGTCTCCCCGGGGCCCACGTCGACCACTTGGGTGCGAGGCAGAAGCGCAAACCGGTCCGGGCACACCGTTTCCAAGGTACCGGTAAAACTCAGGCCGGTACGGTTCGCCCAACCGAAACGAACCGGAATCGAACCGGCCGGGCTCACCGCCGCGGTGTCGGCGTCCATCGAGAACCCCGCCGGAACTGCCCAGGCGCGCACGGGGAGTCCCTTGACCATGATGGGATCGCTGGACGTGGCCAACTCGACCTTGCCGTTTTCGGCATGAACTTCTGTCGATTGGTGCGTGCGGAGGTTTATCACCGTCGCTTCCGGCGTATGGACTTCGAGGGGAATCGGCTTCGGAATGCCAGAAGGAAAGACAATTGCCGCGCCGTCCGCCCCTCGAAGGATTTGTGCGTGGGTGGCTGCGACCTGTATTCCGCCTGCCCGCTCCAGCCCATCCAAGTGCTCGAGCATGGCCGCGAGTCCCGCCTTGGCGGGAGCGTCCCCCATGGCACCTTCTTGACCGCGTTGGGCCAGCACCTGTGGCCCCACGAATACGTACGAATCTGCGGACAGGATTCCGGACAGCAGTGTCGCACTGGACACCGGTGAGTTCGGCAGCGCGATTTGTACGCCACTGTCAAAGCCTCGGGAATCGCCGCCTGCGGCCTGCCGGAATTGCCGCACAAGCCGTTGAATGCGCGCGGCACGGGAGCGAGCGTCGTCAGATCCGTTACGGCAGGGAAGTGCAAGATGCAACAGGGACGGTTCGGCGGCACCGTCACACACGCCGGCTAACAGCTCCGCGACTCGCCCATCATCGCGATCCCGGCCGGGCAACTGAAACACGAGCGTGCCCGCAGGGTGCTCCGATTGCACGGCTTCCACGATTGAACGGCCGCGCGTTCTTAAGTCTGAAACTGCGTTCTGGGATTCGTGGGAATGGGGCGTGCCGATCGCGACATCGTAAATCTGGCTCAGGTCGATGACAAGCCCGACCAACTTCATCGATTGAGCTGCCGTGGAAGCCGTCTGGAGCACACCGATCCCGAGGGCGTCCACCCGAAGAAAGTTGCGTGTGATACCCGCCTCGTGAAGGATGGACGCCGCGGCCTCAACCTCCGCGAGGGGCCGGTGGAGCACGGCTCCGCGAATTCCCTGTGAATGCCACTCTGCGGCCGCGCCGGCAGTGACCAATTCTACACCGGATATCCGTAGAATCGGTGTGGGCAAGACTTCGGGAGACAATACTTCCGCTTGCCCCGCAGTTCCAAGGCACACCTGAACGACGAGGATGATGAGGGACATAGCGAACCTGAATCGGTGGCTGGACACGCTGACTCTTGTGTTCCATGAACCGCGCACACCTTACGCGGCCAATCGGTCCAGGCAGCCTACTGCCCCTACGGCGGGAATTTCAACCGCTAGTCTGGGCGCGTTACGTTGACGGCCTGCAACCCCTTCGGGCTTTCCAGCAATTCGAACTGAACTTCCTCTCCTTCGCGAAGGGTGCGGAATCCGTCCATCTGGATCGCCGAATGGTGCACAAACACGTCAGGGCTGTCATCACGGGTGATAAACCCGTAGCCCTTCTGGTCGTTGAACCACTTCACCTTGCCACGCAACGCCGACTGAGTTACTCCATTTGCCACTGCTATACCCTCTCCCACATCACGTGCCGCGCCCGAACCTGCGGATATCGGCACACCTACTACATCGTCACCAGTTCCTCCCCGCCCTGCATTCTCTAGAATATCGGGCATTGGGGAATCTGTCAATAGCTTAGGGCTTCAATAATGATTACCACTTGAGTAATGAATCAGGCAACGCTTCTGGCTGGCATCCGGAATTCCCGGGGTTCTGCCGCCCAATGGAGGGGAGGACCCGTCCCTACAAAGGAACGCGGTTGACACGCCCCCCCAAGGCGCTTAGAATACACGTGGCACGGTAGTTTACGCGCCTGATTCGGGGAATGGTTGCAGGAGTTCTGGATGAAGCAATCGCTGACGAAGCTGGTAGACGTCATTCTGAAACATATCGAGGAACAGCCGGAGGCGAAGCCCACGGAAAGTGGTATTCGCTCGTGGCTGGCCGGTCAAGGATATAAGAAGCGTGATATCGACGCCGTCATCAAGCTGGTTGGACGGCGCATCGCACAACGTCCGCAAGTTACGGACGCCTCCCCGCGCACAGTCCGCATGTACTCCATGCTCGAAGAATACAAACTGACCCCGGAAGCCAGGAACGCGTTGATCCGCTTGGAATTATACGGGTTGATCGATCCCATGGAACGGGAGATGATCCTGGATCGTCTGAACCATTTTGATGGCGAAATCGGCTTGGATGAGTTGGATTATTTGATTTCCTGGCTGGTTTGCGGCGGCCGCGATTTCGAGTCGCAACAGACCATTTACGGAGTCATGGAAGGCGAGCAGGAAGTCTTCCACTAGCGGACTTTATCGCAACGTCCCGGACGCCTGTCCCTTCGGGGATCGGCGTCCGCTGTTTTGAGCGCATCCCCATTCTGAGCGCCGGGATTGCCAGCGCCCGCCCAAGCACGCTATAGTCCCCGTCCACGGGGTGGCAAAATCCAAATACCGAATAGAGGGTGCCGTTGCGAATGTTCTACGATCGATCAAAGAGGGATTGCGCGCATTGAAACTTGTCATTGTAGAGTCGCCTGCGAAGGCGAAAACCATAGGCCGTTTTCTGGGCAAGGAATACAGGGTAATGGCCAGCTACGGTCATATCCGCGATCTGCCCAGTTCCGCATCCGAGATCCCCGCAGCCGTGAAGTCCAAACCCTGGGCCCGGCTGGCCGTCGATACGGAGAACGGGTTTACACCCGTGTACGTCGTTCCCAAGGAGAGCAGACCCCGTATCGCGGAACTTAAGAAAGCCTTGAAGGAAGCCGACGAAGTCGTGCTCGCCACCGATGAGGACCGCGAAGGGGAATCCATCAGTTGGCATCTGCTGGAAACGCTCAACCCGAAGGTTCCCGTGAAGCGCATCGCCTTTCACGAGATTACCCAGTCCGCCATCGACGAAGCCCTGGCCAGCCCGCGTGAGGTCAACGACGACTTGGTCCGCGCCCAGGAAAGCCGGCGCGTGCTGGATCGCCTGTTCGGATATGAACTCTCGCCGGTCCTTTGGAAAAAGGTCGCGCCGAAACTCAGCGCCGGGCGGGTGCAAAGTGTGGCGGTACGTTTGGTCGTGGAGCGCGAAGAGGAACGCCGCGCGTTCCGCGCGTCGGATTACTGGAGCGTCGAGGCTGCGCTCAAAGCCGACGGCATCGAGTTCTCCGCGGGCCTGGTCGAATGGGACGGACGCCGCCCCGCCACGGGTAAGGATTTCGACGCCGCCACAGGCGCGCTCAAGGACGATCCCAAGACTCAGGCAGACGTGGTGCATCTGACGGAGGCGAACGCCAAGTCCTTGGCGGACGCTTTGAAAGCAGGCCTTCCGTGGCGCGTTGCGCGCGTAGAGCAGAAGAAGACGACGCAACGCCCCGCGCCGCCTTTCATCACATCGACGCTGCAGCAAGCCGCGAGTTCCTTGTTGAATATGTCGCCGCGCAAGACGATGCAAGTTGCGCAGAGTCTGTACGAAGGCGTCGATCTCGGCGGGGGTGAACGCGAAGGCGTCATCACCTACATGCGTACAGACTCGCTGACGTTGAGCGAAAAGGCCCTCGCGGAAGCGGGCCACTACATCAAGAAGAATTTTGGCGAGGACTACTACACGGGTCCGCGTCGCTATACGACGAAATCGAAGAATGCGCAGGAAGCGCACGAAGCCATCCGCCCGACCCATGTGGACCGGACGCCGAAACAGATGGACCAGTACCTGGACGGCGATCAGTTGGCGCTCTACCGGCTGATCTGGAACCGGACCATGGCCTCTCAGATGGCCGAGGCCGTCTTGTTGAAGACGACCGTTGATTTCGACGCAACCGCCGCCGGCAAGTCCGTCGTGCTGCGCGCGAACGGCTCTGTGGTCGCTTTTCCCGGCTACCTCCGCGTGGCGGACACGGCACAACGGGACACGGAACTGCCCCACCTCGAGGAAGGCCAGGAGGTCACGGCGCAAGATTCGCCGTCGTCCGGTCCCACGCTGGTCGATATCGCGGCGAACAGTCACCGGACCCAGCCGCCGGCCCGGTACACGGAAGCGTCACTGGTACAACGATTGGAGGAAGAAGGCATCGGACGCCCGTCGACCTATGCTCCGACTGTCTCGACCATCCAGGCGCGTGGTTACGTGGAACGTCGCGGCAAGGCCTTGGTACCCACGTTCCTCGCGATTGCCGTGATCAAACTGCTTCGTCAACACTTCGAGGAGTACGTGGACCTTGGCTTTACGGCGCGGATGGAAGACGCCCTCGACGACATCTCGAACGGCAAACTCAACTGGGTCGACTTCCTCGCCGCCTTCTACCGCGGAGAAGGCAAGTACGGTCACGGGCTGGTGCAACAAATCGAGCGGGAACTGCCGGGGATGGAGTATCCCACGATCCCCCTGGGCGAAGATCCCGACAGCAAGCTGCCCATTTTCGTGCGCGTCGGCCGCACCTCACCCTTCATCCAGCGCGGCGAAGGCGGTCCGGAAAACACCGTGACGATTCCGATGGATGTCACCTACGAAGAACTGACGGTCGACAAAGCGCTGGAACTGCTGAAGCACAAGGAAAAGAGCAACGAAGCCTTGGGCAGCCACCCGGATACGGGAGAACCCATTTTTGCGCTTCTCGGTCCCTACGGTCCCTACGTGCAATTGGGCGAGAAGACCGAGACAAACAAGAAGCCCAAACGCGCGAGCCTGCCCAAGGGCACGTCGCTGGATCAGGTCGATCTGAAACTCGCGCTGAAGCTCTTGTCGCTGCCCCGTGAGTTGGGCAAACACCCCGAAAACGGCGAACTGGTGACAACGGCCATCGGCCGTTTCGGCCCCTTCGTGAAGTGGGGTGACGAGTTCCGCAGTCTCGAAGCGGGCGACGATGTGTACACCATCACGTTCGAGCGCGCGCTGGAACTGCTGGCCCAACCCAAGAAGAGCCGTCGCGCCACCAAGAAAGTCATCGCCACGCTCGGTGACGACGCCGATTCCGGCAAGCCCATCGAAGTCTGCGAAGGCCGCTATGGTCCCTTCGTGACCAACGGCAAGGTCAACGCGTCCCTGCCCAAAGACGCCGACCCCGCGGCGTTCACCCTGGATCAGGCGAAAGACCTCCTCGCCAACGCCGCCGCCAAGAAACCGGCCAAGCGCAAAGCCAAACCCAAAGCGAAAACGAAGGCAAAGCGGAAGCCGAAGGCCTGACCTTCTGACCTTCAACCGCAATCCGCTGCTCTTCAGTAAGTCTTAACTGCTACAGAATTCCGTCTTTATCTTTTGCAAGGACGAGGACCCGGTCTCAGTATTTACGTTGATTTCTTTTGCCGCCGCCTGATTAGATGGATCAGAATCACTCTTCCGGCAACGCCATTCCAGCGACGGAAGCGAGCAGGGGAACGACGGAGTGACCGGCGCATGAATCCACGCCCGACAATCTTTATTTCCGCAGTGACTTCGGAACTGAAAGGCGCCAGGGATCTAGTTGCCAAGACACTGGAATTCATGGGATACCAACCGGTCTTTCAGGACATTTTTGGCACCCAGACAGGAAACCTCTGCGGCGTTCTTCGAGACTTGATAGATCCCTGTGAAGGATTGATTCAACTCGTTGGTTTTCACTATGGCTCAGAGCCACCCATGGAGACGGCAGAATTCGGGCGCGTCAGCTACACACAGTATGAAGCCCTCTACGCGCTGCAACAGGGCAAAAAGGTATTCCACTTTGTTGACGTGACGCCCGGTTCAGCCGTTGCGGAGCCCGAAGATAAGCGCGAGTTGCAGCAGGCATATCGCGAGCGTATCCGGACCGAAAACAACCCGGACCTATTCCATGAAGTGGATTTGAAAAGCGACGACGCACTCGCACGCAAAGTTCACGAGATCAAGAATGCTCTGGAGGATCTGCGGCGCAAATACAACAGGTGGTCTTTCTTTGTCACCGCTTCTCAAACGCTCTTAATCGTCTTTGCGGTTGTGATAGTCGCTATGATCGGCTGGCTCATCTATGAACGGCCATTTAGCGGTGCCCCGATCACCGAGCAGGCGGCAAGTTCCGCAATCGTGGACAAAGACTATTCGCGGGCGTTCGACATACTCACTCAACTCTCGGCGGCCGACCCCGCGAACATCGACTACCACCGCCGCATTGAAGACTGCGCGCGCCAGGGCCGGCTTGAAAGACCCTTCCTTGAGCACTATCTCGGACTCGTCGATCGGGACCCGAAAAATGCAATGTTTCACAACTATCTGGGAAACGCCTATTTGCTCATGGATCCCGACGATACCAGCGGCGCGGCGCGGAAACACTACGAAACAGCACTTTCGCTGAATCCCGATCTATCTCTGCCGCTCGCAAACCTCGGGATTCTGAAATACCGGGAGGGCAAGACCAGCGACGCCGAACTGATGTTTAAACGTTATCTCGACCGCGAACCAACGGACGCGCAGGGCTGGGTCAATCTCGGGCTGTTGTACCTCAACCAAGTGCAGTCCGCCGGGATGAACGCGGAGCTCGTGACGAACGCAGAACAAGCCCTCCAGAAGGCAATCGACCTCGAACCGGGTTCTTCGTCGGCGTACAAGGGACTGGGACGTCTCTATGCGGCGACCGATCGGAAGCCGGAGGCCCTGGACGCATTTCAGCGGTCGCTTGCACTCGATTACGACCAACCCGAGGTGAGGCAGCAAGTCGAGTTACTGGCGTGGGAATCCGAGGGGGACCGAGTGGCCTCGCCCACGGCGGACGATTTCAGAACACGCGCCGCCGATGCCGCCGACTCCGCAGCACCATACGTTATCATTGCCATGCAGCGGCTGGAACACCGCGATTTCCGGGCCTTGGAAACGGTCTGCCGGGAGTGGAGCGCGGAACAGCCTGAAAACCCTCTTCCCTGGCGGCTGCTTGGCCGGGCATGCCAGGAGCAAGGACGCGATGAGGAGGCGCAACAGCACCTCGCAAACGCGGTTCGCCTTGCGAAGAGGGGAACCGAAACCAAGGGGAAACAGTCGCAATGAGAAAGCACTGCTGCATTGCCGCGCTCGCGCGGTCAGGGATGCCGGCCATACTGCTACTCCTGAGTTCGCTGGCTTGTCAGAAAGATCAAGAGGAAACCCAAAACGCCGAACTTGCCCAACGAGCCTTGGAACTCAATGCGGAGAGTGAACGTCTCGTGGCCGAGGGGGACTTCCGTGGCGCGGTAGTCAAGGCTAAGGCAGCGCTGGTGGCCTATGAGAAGCTGCCCCAGAGCGAAGAACTACAAGTATTCCAGCGGGAGATCATCGCGGCCCTGGAAGAACTGGTTGTGACCGAGGAGAGTGCCAATCCGCAGAACGACAATCGCGTTTCTCCCCTGGACGCGACGCAGGATCTGGTCTCGCTCGAGGCTCAATTTGAGAAGTACAAACGGGATTACCAGAAGCACTTGCAAAGTGGAGAGTATGAAAAGGCACTGGCGGTCCTGAAGGAGGAACTCGCGTTCTACGAGAAACTCCCCGGAACCGAAGAGCTTCAAGCGCTGCAAAGAAAACAAATCGAGGCTCTGGAATCTCTGGTCGGAAACGAGCAGAGTCTCGAGCATTTGATCGAAGGCTCTCTTCTTGACTTGAAAAGTGATGCCGCGTCGAAGCGTGTGGCTGCCATAAAGGCCTTAGTCGTGGCCCACGAGAACGGAATCCTGGGGGAACGTCTGCGTGTAGTTCGGACTACTCTGGAACAACTTGCAATAGACGACCCGGATCGAGCGGTCAGAGATGCCGCAACTGAGGCCCTGAAGACGTTCAAAACGCAGTCGGTTATCGAAAGCGAATCCCCGCCGGGAACGATCGCCAGTCCGTCGTCATTCCTCGAGCCAACGCTGCCGGAGCAAGGGAACGCGTTTGCATATCGCTCCCGCCAACTTGTCGCAGAACATCACGAACTTTTGGCCCGAGCTGACTACGCGGGCGCGCTGGTGAATCTACAGGACCAACTCGCATTGCTTGAGGAAGCCAATGGGGCCGAACAAGCCCGAAAGTCCCTTCGCGATCGGATTCGCGCGTGCGAGGGCATCTTGAATCACGATGGCGATCCAACTGTCTCGACCCTGATGCTGCTTGATGGCGAACACAATGCCCTGCTATTGACGGAGGATTACGAAAAAGCAATCTCCAACCTTCGGCTTCAACTCGAATTGCATGAAAACATGCCGGAGGTTGGCGTATCCGGTCGTTCGGGTCCTGAGGACTTGAAGGCGAGCCTGACACAAGGCGTGCGCAAGCGAATTCAACTTTATGAAGAGATCGTCGGGGCAGGCAATGGCCACCTATTGAAAGAGCAGGCGGAGTTCGAGATGGCCGCGGCCGGGATGCCCGCGGCGGAACGGAATAGCTTCGCAGCCAGTCTGCAAGAAGGAAAAGCTCGCGCCGAAGCGGCCATGGATCTTCTCGATCAGTTTGGCGAGCGCTTGGCCGAAGGAGATCGCCAAGGGTCCTTGCAGGCACTGGACGCGTTGGCGGAGCACGAAACGTCGATGGATCCGGATGGCCCTGGCGCCCATGTGGTCGAATTCCTGGTGGATTCTTACGAAGACGCGCGGGCCAACAATTCTGATGTCACGGAAGCCGAGCAGTTGGATTGGGGCACATTGTTGTTTCAGCAGGCGCAACGGGAGTTACGGAGCGGCGATTATGCACAGGCGCTTGCCGATATCTCGAAAGCGGCTTCTGTGTACGAGCAGTTGGACGGCACCGAAGTATTGCAAGCGAAGCTGCAGAGCTTCGCTTCACTCGTATGCCTCGCAACGAACAGGCATGAGGCTGCTCTCGAACATTCCCATCACGCGCTCGCTTTGCTCCGGGAAGTGAAAGATAGTGGAAACGACCAGGCGGCATGCCTCTATGCGATTGGAAGCGCATTGTCACGCATGGGAAAATATGAAGAGGCGCGCGAACCACTGGGGCGGGCAATTGCCTTGCACAACGCGGCGGGCGAAACCCGACCGGATTTGCAGTCGACGTACCATATGGCCTTGGGGGACGCTTTGGCTGGCGCTGGAGAACATCCGGATGCGATTGAGCAATACCTGCAATCGCTAGAACTTTTGCGGGACGGGAAGGGGAGTCCAACATTACAGGCCAATTCCTTGACCCGCATCAGCGCAGCGCTAAAGGATCTGGGCGCCTACAACAAGGCGCTCGAAGTGCAGATGCGCGCATTGGATCTTCTGGGAACGGCAAGAGAAAACCAATTCGACCGGGACATCTGCTGGGGGAACATCGGCGATCTTCTGCGGTTGGACAACCGGACCGAGGATGCACTTACCGCCTACCAGAATGTCCAGGAATCGGCGTGGTGGGTGTCACACGGGCTGGCTCTGACGTACGCTCAGCGTAACGATCCCGGCGACTCGAGAAAGGCGATTGCCCGGCTCCTGGAGGCCGTACGCATGGCCGAGGATGCACGTTCTTCCGTTATGGCGACCGAACATCGTGCGGGTGTCTTTCAGGATTACCAGCCTGTTTTTGCCGACTGCGTCGCGTACCTTGCCGCGGCCGGTAACGATTCAAAACCCCTAGCAGACGAAATGTTCGCCGCGCTGTCGCGCGATGCCAGCCCAGGATCGACCCTATCGGAAGCGGCATTCCACATCGCGGATCGTGGGAAAGGACGCTCATTGGTGGATGCCATGCGGGAGAAGGCCACGCTGGCATCGGCGAAGCCGGCCACGGCACTACTCGCGGAAGATCAAAGACTCTCGCAGCGCATCAGCAAACTGAGTTCATTGCGAGAACCGTTGCCCGACGAAGACCAGAATCGTGCCGCGCTTACGCAAGAAATCGAGGCACTCCAGCAGCGGCGCAACATGATTGAAGTGGAACTGAAGAGAACAGCATTGGGAGACTATGTCGCTCCGGAATTCCGCAGGCCCATGGAGTTCGCCACAGAAATGGAATCGGACCGGGCAGTACTTCAATACTCGGTTGGCGAGAAGGACGGATGGCTGCTGATTCTTACCCGCGACGGAGTTACCGCATACCGCTTAGGCGTGAGTACGCCCGCCTTGCCGGAATTACTGCCCCGTCAGGAAGCCACGCTCCACCAACTTGCTGAAGCGTGGGTGCAGCGCGCCTCGTCCGTCGGAATAGATGGCCTCGTCCGCTTGGCCCGCGCCCGCGCGGAACGCTCTGGCAAGGCCGCAGAAGATCAGGCAAACTTCGTCGACGCCGCGCAGGAGAAAGCGATTCTGGAGCAGCTGGCGAAAGTCGTTCTGCCTGATCCCGCACTTTCGATTCTCCGGAAGAAGAATATCCGGAGACTGCTTATCGTACCTGACGGCGGGTTGCACTACGTACCCTTTGCAATGTTGCGTCTGAAGAACGCAGAAGGAACAGATTCCCATTATCTTGTGGAAGAGTTCAGCAGTTCCTACGTCCCGGCAATGACTACGCTCGACACGATTCGGAACCAGAGCGCCGAGCGCCACCAAAAACGCGCAATGGAAAGACGGGCGCTATTGGCGATCGCCAATCCCGAGTATAGAAGCGACGCACCGCCCTTGATGGGGGCGTCGGACGACATGATTACGCGGACGCGATCCTTTCGCAACGAGTATTACAAGGGCGGTGGCCTGCAATTGACCAGCCTGCCGGAGACTGAGCGAGAGGCTGTTCGCATTGCTTCCCTGTTCTCCCCGCCTCAGGAACTACGCGACCCCATTACCGATTTTCCGGAGGGACGAGCAGTCGTTCTGAGCGGTCGTGCCGCGTCGGAGGAGGCAACAAAACGGCTACTTTCCACATCAGTTGTCGCCAATACCGATGCCACCCCCCGCTGGAAGTACCTCGTGTTCAGCACGCACGGACTGGCGGATACGTACAACGGGATGCTGTCGTGCCTCGCGCTATCTTCTCCAGATTCCGATTCAGTGGAAGACGGCTTTTTGCAGGCCCAAGAGGTGATGGGGTTGGACTTGGACACGGATGTCGTCATGCTTTCCGCGTGCCAGACAGGTCTTGGTCGTTTGCGGGGCGGGGAGGGTCTCGTGGGATTAAGTGCAGCGTTCTTTTATGCTGGTGCGGAGAGTGTCTGCGCGAGTCTCTGGCAGGTTCCCAGCGGGCCGACGACTCAGTTGGTACCGGAGTTCTTCAAGCATCTTGAAGACGGAAGCGTTGATCGGGCAGAAGCGCTGCGGCAAGCGCAACTCACCGTTTTGCGCGAGGGTCGTAGCTTGGATGGCGAACCGTCTGACTATTCGTCCCCATTTTGCTGGGCCGCCTTTATTCTCATTGGTGAGTACCAATGAGAACACCATGGGCCGGCCTTGCTTATTCATGCAGCGGGCGTTGAAGCAGTGCAGCAATTCATCAACTACCTTGAAACGGAGCGCGCGTTTTCGGCGCATACGTTGCGCGCGTATTTACTGGACTTGGCGCAGTTCTGCGACTACGTGAACAACGGGCCCGACGCGTTTGCGCGTGAGACGGAGGAGCGTCCGCCCGCGTCGCTGGAAGCCCTGCGCCGCGCGACGCGGAACGATGTACGCGCATTTCTCGCGCACGTGCAGACCGCGGGCGGCACGCCCAAGACTTCCGCGCGCAAGTTGGCAGCCATTCGCGCCGCGTACAAGTTCTACGTGCGCATCGGCGAGTTGGAGGTAAACCCCGCGCAGACGGTGAAGTCGCCGAAACTGGCCCGCGACTTGCCCGACGTCCTCAGCATCCCTGAAGTCACGGCGTTGCTGGAAGCGCCGAACACGACGGAGCCGCTCGGCATCCGCGACCGCGCCATTCTCGAGACGCTCTACTCCAGCGGCATCCGCGCGGCGGAACTGGCGGGCCTGACGTTACGTTCCGTCGATCTCGTGAGCGGGCAAACGGTCGTGCTCGGCAAGCGCCGCAAAGAGCGCATCGCTTATCTCGGTTCTTACGCCGTGGACGCAGTGCAGGCCTATCTGCGCGTCCGCGGATCACTCGGCAATCCGAAGCATGATCGGCTCTTCGTGAACTTTCGCGGGGGACCGCTCACGACGCGCAGCGTGCAACGGGTGGTGGAACAGTACGTGCGTCAAGCCTTGCCCACCCGTCGCGCCATTTCGCCCCACACGCTCCGCCACACCTTCGCGACCCACATGCTGAACGGCGGCGCCGACCTCCGCGTCGTGCAGGAACTACTCGGCCACGAGAGCCTGTCCAGCACGCAGATCTACACGCACGTCAGCATCGACCGCCTCAAAGAGGTCTACCGGGAATCCCACCCCCACGCGTAGTTGCGCTCGCGCTTGGAGGACTTTCCGAACTCCGCGGCCATCGTTCGCGCCTGACGCGCGGTGATTCGATCCAGGCAGGTCATGGCGAATTGCTCGACCCATTCGGGTTTACTGCCGTCGAACAGGCGCGCGTTGCGCCAGGCCCGTTGGCGCCAGGTGGAGACGAGTTGACCGAGTACTACTTCGTCCATGATGCGGAAGCGCGTATCCAAACCCAGTAGCGCGGGCGCATAGGTTTCGGACACGACTGACTCCACGTCCTCCGTGGAATTCACGACCATGATGTTGGTTCGTTGGAAATCGATGAACCGGGTGAGGCGTTCCTCCCGCGGCGTGGCGCGGGCCAGGGCGAAAGGCAGGTCCCGGTTGATGTGGGCGTGAACGCCCAACAAGCCGTGCTGGAACGCGGTGATCTCGTCCGCTCGGGCCGCTTCAAAGACGATGCGCCAAACCTCCGGCACCGCGTCGTACTGTCCCGTCTCGAAATGATAGAAGGCTTCGCGATACAAATTGGCAAATGCGACCACGAACCGCGCGACCCAATCGGGATCGTCGTAGGTTCCGTTCTGAATGCTCTCCAGCCCGTTCTCCGTCAACACACGATACATGCCCGCAAAAATGGCGCGGTTGTCGCCCTTGCTCGCCAGCACCGTTTCGAGGTCGGATACGCGTGTGAGGAAGTCTTCGACGGAGGCGTATTCGGTATCGATCAAAGCGAGGATTTCAGAGTCGCCGGAGATGGGCGCTCCGGCGTGGCTTAATGTGCAGAAGATGAGAAACAACAGAATTGCAGCGATGCGTCGCGTTGCAGCCATGACCGGTTCTTTCCATAGGCGCCGGATGCGCACGAGAGAAGTGTACCGCCGACGAATCCCGCAGTGAAAGAGGGCCGTTACGCCGTGGCTGTTTCGCCGCTCGTGTCGGTTGTCGTCGAGCCGAAGGAGGTGAAGACGCCGTTGGGGCCGATGGTCAACTGGAAGTTCCGGGGACTGTTCGCGCCGGAGAGCGATTCGCCGATGGCCATGGTGGCGCCCTGCGGATCGCGCAGATAGCCCAGGCTGGCCGGGAACTGGACCGCCGCGGTTCGCACCAGGCTGGCATTCACGCTGAGCCGGTGAAACGCGTTGGCCAACATGGGGTGAGCCTTGAAGAGGGCCTCGATCATCTCCGCGTCGGGGTGGTCATTCGCGACGACCACGTCCCCGTTAGCGTCGGATGCCAGCACCAGTTCCGGCAGATTGTCAATGGGGAGTTCATCAAACAGAGCGGAGAGTTCTTCCCGGAACGCGGCAATTTCTTCCTCGAGCCGCGCGGCCAGGTTGGTGGGCAGATTCGTGAACCGGTCGCTCGATACGCCATCCATGCCTTCGTCCTGCTTGGTGGCAACGGCCTTGGTGTTGCCCTGCTGCGCCGCCTCCAGCAGCTTCGCGAAGGCACCGGAAGTCATTGTCACAGAATTGTTTGGAGCCTTTGCTTTGCCCCCGCCGCCGATTCCCTTGATCTCATGCAACAGTCCCCGTGCCGCATGCAGCAACTGAACCCCTTCCAGAATCGGGAACGCCATGAGACTCTCCTCCTGCCTTCGAACGTGATCGGTCGTCGGTAGGAGGAGCAACCTGCGTGCCAGACAGGTTTATTCGGGCAGGCGTGTCATCCGTTCCCCGTTCGTGCCTTGCACGAGGAGCCGAAACGCGGGGTCGTCGCGGACGGCGTCGAAGTCCTCGTCAAACTTCGCTTCGTCCCGGTACGAAGCGTCGAATTCGATGGCGCACAGGAGCAGCGGAACAACCTCTTCCCGGTCGCCGCGCAGGCTGGCGAGGCAGGCCAGGTTGTAATAGGGGGCAGGATGGTCGGGTTCGTGGGCGATGGCGGCCCGGTATTCCGCTTCGGCTTCGTCATACCGTTCCAACGCCACGAGGAGGTTACCGTAGTTGTTGTGCGTCGCCACGGCATCGGGGTTGAGTTCCAGCGCGCGAAGGGCGTGTACTTCGGCATCTTCGAGGCACCCGGTAAGCCGGAGCAAGATGGCGAGGTCGTTATGGGCGCGGCTCCAGGAGGGGTCGAGTTCAATGGCTTTCCGGAAGGCGGCCTCGGCTTCGGCGTACTGTCCCTGGGTGTGCTTCAGTATTCCCAACCCGTTGTACACCCAGTTCCAATCCGGTCGCAGCTCTACCGCCTTCTGGTAGGCCGCTTCCGCACCGGGGAAGTCGAGCTGGGCCGTCCGCAACACGCCTAAGGCGTAGTACGTGTCCGCAGTCTCGTAGATGCCGTCTGCGGCGAGGGCGGCCACGCCATCCACGAGGGATCGGGTGTTGGCGCGGCGCGCTTGGGGGTCGTTTTCGAGGCAGGCTTTCATGGTTACGACGAGCATCTCGATCTGCCGTTCCGAAAGTTCGGAGGCGACGACCTTGACGGGGGTGTCGATGACGGGTGCGCGGGCCGGCGCGCGCGCATCGCGTACGGCAAGAATGATGGCTGCCACCAGGACGAAAAATCCCGTAAACAACCAGATACCACGATGATGCTGCATGAATTCCTTTTTGACCGTTGGCCGCGGCACACGTATCGCCAGACTTCAGACCGAGCTATCCAACGCCTCGTTTCAACTGAACGCACGATTGGAAGCGGGCGTTGACCGGTTCGAACCGTGCAAGTACGGTGCGCCCGGTTCTATAATCGGGTGAAGCGCAGCAACATCCGCTCATGTGCGCGCGTTTGCACACACATCATAGCAGAGAATCCGGAAGGGGACGAGCCATGAAGTTTGCGACGGAGTACCTGTGGTTCAACACGAAGAAACACAGGGAGTACATCAACATCACCGGCGAGGTTGAAGCGGTCGTCCGCAAGAGCGGCGTCAAGGAAGGGATGGTGCTCGTGAGCGCCATGCATATTACGGCGGGCGTCTATGTGAACGACGCGGAATCGGGCTTGATCGCGGACATCGACGAATGGCTCGAAGGGCTTGCCCCGTTCCGGGAAGACTACCGCCACCACCAGACCGGCGAAACCAATGGGGACTCCCACCTCAAGAGCCTGATCGTTCATCACGAGGTCATTGTTCCCATTACGGAGGGCAGACTTGACCTGGGGCCGTGGCAGCAGGTGTATTACGCCGAATTTGATGGCCAACGCCGTAAGCGTCTGATTATCAAGGTGATGGGGGAATAGAAATGGATGAGAAAGACCGGGCGTTTCTCCAGCGACGACGCAAGCTCGCCAAAGCCTGGAATCTGGTGGGCGCGCTGCTGCTCGGCCTGCTGGCAGCGCTGGGGGCGACAATCTACTTCCGCGTGCCTCTAATGGCCAACCCGTTCTACGTCGCCGAGCAGGTGAAAGCGGACACGCTGGAAGCGTCGACCATGGAACTCTCCGCGGTACTGTTGCCGGTCGTCTTCTTGCTGTGCCTCGGCGTGGTCGCCATCGAAGTCCTGTTCGCGTTTGCCATGTTCGCCAACGAACGGCGGTATCTGGCGATTATCGAGGCCTTGGAGCAGACCGCGACGGGCAACCAAACCTGAATCGCGTCGCGACAGGTTGGCATCGATCCGTCACAAAAAGAACACGAGTGGCGAAACCAGCCGGTTCCGCCACTCGTGAAGAACTGGCGCGTCGCGCTTAGTGGCCTTTGATCTCGATCTTGGCGCCGGCGGCTTCGAGCTTCTCTTTGATCTCCTTGGCTTCGTCTTCGGAGATGTCTTCCTTGATGGGCTTCGGAGCGCCGTCGACGAGGTCCTTCGCTTCCTTCAGGCCGAGACCGGTCAGGGCGCGGACTTCCTTGATGACCTGGATCTTCTGACCGCCGACTTCGGCGAGGATCGCGTCGAAGGACGTGGGGCCTTCATCGGCCGCCGCAGCTTCGCCACCGCCGGCCATGGGCATCATGCCGCCCATCATCATCGGGGCCGCGGCCGTGACGCCGAACTTCTCTTCGAGGGCCTTGATCAGCTCGCTCAGCTCAAGCACCGACAACTCGGCGATCTTGTCAATGATTTCTTCATTCTTGGTTGCCATGAATCGTATTCTCCACTTGTCATGCGGCGATTCGCGTCGTTACGCGGCCGCTCCACCTTCTTCTTTCTGTTTCTTGATTTGATCCAACACGTTGACCAGATTGGTCGGCAACGCATTGAGGGTACTGACGAAATTGCGCAGGGGCGCGGCGATGGTGCCCACCACCTGGCCCAACAGCACGTCGCGCGGAGGAAGGCTCGCGAGCGCGTCCAGTTGATCCTTGGAGACTACTTTGCCTTCCAGAATGCCGCCCACCATTTCGACCAGCGGCACTTCCTTCGAGAAGTCCTTCAGAACCTTCGCCGGGGCCACCGGGTCGGCCGAGAACGCCCACGCGGTGGGGCCATCCATGTAGGTCGACGCATCGGAGAGTTCCAGCTCGTCGAGGACGCGTTTGGCCAGGGTGTTCTTAAACACCTTGTAGTCCACCTGGGAATCGCGCAGCTTCTTGCGCAGGTTTGTGGCCTGCTCTGCGTTGATGCCGATGTACTTCGACAGGATCGCGATCTGGCTTCCCTGGATCTTCTCCTTCAGCTCGGCGACGGAGTCAATCTTGTATTGCTTCGGCACGGTACATTCACCTCCTTTCCAGAAGTCGGTATGGGGCCGAAGGCCCTCCAATTTCGGTCCGCGGTTCCCCGTGGAACCGCAGTGCGGGCAAAAAAATATCCCGCACGGTCAAAAGACAATGCGGGATACGGACAGTTTTCGTAATATCCAATTCCGCGGTCTCGGCAGGCGAGTTTTAAGGCCTATTGGCCGCCGGCTGTCTTTGACCTGCGACACGTTTCCATGTCGGCCGGGAAGCGTAGCAAGAAAATGAGTCCCCCGTCAAATTTTCTCGGAGTCCTCGCGGAACCCTGCATGGCTGAGGCGGATACAGGATGAAGTCGCTACAAAACATGCGCTATACTTGCGCGGTAAGCTGAAGGAAGCATCATCGGAATGGAGAATAGCTATGCCTACTGGTAAACGGTTCAAGATCGCATGTATTGGCGCCGGCAACGTCGGGTCGACCGCGGCTCAATACTGTCTGGATATGGAGTTGGGCGACGTCGTGCTGACCGATGTGGTTGAAGGAATGCCTCAGGGCAAGGCCCTCGACCTCACCGAAGCGGGGCCCGTTCGCCGGTATAGCAACGCCGCGCGCGGCACGAACGATTATAAGGATATCGAGGGCGCGAGCGTTTGCGTGATTACGGCCGGGTTGCCACGGAAACCCGGGATGACGCGGCTCGATCTGCTGGAGAAGAACGGGAAGATCATCAGCGACGTCTGCGAGAGCATCGCGAAGCACGCGCCGGACAGCGTCGTCATCGTCGTGACCAATCCTCTCGACGTCATGTGCTACACGGCGCTGAAGAAACTCGGATTCCCGCCGAACCGAGTCATCGGTATGGCGGGTATCCTGGACAGTTCGCGCATGCGAACCTTCGTAGCCGAGGAACTCAAGGTTAGTATGGAGAATGTGGACACCATGGTGCTCGGTTCTCACGGCGACGACATGGTGCCCCTGCCGGAATATACGACGGTTTCGGGAATCCCCATTACCCAGCTGCTCCCGAAAGACCGCGTCGATGCCATCATGGAACGCACGCGGAAAGGCGGCGGCGAAATTGTGGCGCTGCTGAAGACCGGAAGCGCCTTCTACGCGCCCGGCGCCAGTGCGGCCCGCATGGTCGAGTCGGTGTTGCGCGACGAGCACCAGGTTCTGCCGTGCGCCGCGTATTTGCAGGGGGAATATGGGCTGAGCGACGTCTACGCCGGCGTGCCCTGCATTCTCGGAAAGAACGGGGTCGAACGGATTCTCGAGATAAAGCTGACGGACGAGCAAATGGAAGCGCTGCGTAAGTCCGCAGAGGAAGTTCGAACGGGGATTGACGGCCTCAAGGAGCTTGGCATTCTGTAGCAAACGAGGAGGACCTGCCATGAAAGTCCATCGCGTTTGGTTTCTGGTCGCGGCGTTCCTGGTCGTGTTTTCCGTGCCGGCTGCGGCTCAGCAATTGGGCGACGCGGCCGCCGATGCCGCCACCACGGCAAGGGTCGAAACCACGTTCCTGCTGAACGAGCATCTCAATCCGTTCAACATCAACACGACGACGAAAGACGGCGTGGTCACGTTGACGGGCAGCGTGGCGGACGAAATCCAGAAAGACCTCGCCACGGATCTCGCCAAGTCAGCCGATGGCGTGAAAGAGGTGGTCAACAACTTGACCGTAGTCGGCACCGTGGTATCGGAACGGCCCACGCGTACGTGGAGGGAACGTATCAACGATGCGACCCTGGCCGCGACGGTGCGCTCGAATCTCTTGTACAACAAGGAACTCAAGGGTCTGAAGATTGGCGTCGGCGCCGAGGACGGCGTGGTGACGCTTTTCGGGGTGGCCAATACCTACTTCGAGAAGGACCGCATCGAGCAGATCGTCATGGATACGCGCGGCGTCGACAAGGTGATTAACAACCTCACCGTACACGCGTCGCAGGACGGCACGCCTGTGGAGGTCGTGCAAAAGAAGGTGGCGGACGAGTGGGTGGAGCGGCGCGTGGCCACGGCCATCACCTTGAACCGTTACATCACCATGCGCAATCTCAACGTCAAAGTGGTCGATGGACTTTGCATCCTAACGGGCAGCGTCGATTCGCCGAAACAACGCGAACTTGCGGAAAGCCTCGCGATGAGTATCAGCGGCGTGGAGAAGGTCCAGAACGACATTACGATCTACGAACCTCCGGCCGCGCCGGCGCCGCCGGAGTCTACAAACGCGGAGCCCAAGCCCTAGTTTGATCGGGCGTCGGCCCAGGGCCACCACCACGGAGGGCCGCCCAGTATGACCCCGGAGCGCAAGCAGACGATCGTGGTGATCGTGATCGTAACCACCACGGTTAGTGCCATGATTTTCGCGTTCATGGCGGGTCAGGACTCCGGATTCAACCAGGCCACGGGTTCCGCCAAGCCGTTTACCACCGACAAACCGCGCGATGTGACCATGCCCATCGCCCGCAGCGAACAAGCCGATACGCCGGACTTTGAACCGGAAGATCTCGCCCGTCGCGATGCCCCCCAAAAGGAAACCAGGATGCTGCTGATGGACAGCCGTCTTCGGGAACGGCTTGCTTCCAATGAGGGCGAGCGCCTCGCCATGGAAGCGTTCGCCCAACTCGACCCCGTGGAGGGGGTCGGCTTCCTGGTCGAGCGGCTGCCCGGAATCGCGTCCGCCGCGGAAGCGACCGCCATGTATTCCGCACTCGGAAAGCTCTACCTGCAAACGGATCCGCCCCGGGACGATCTGGCCGTGGCCAGCTTGCGGGAAGCCGCGCGTCTCGCTGAGACTGCCGAAGCGGCCCATGCAGCCGTGCTTGCCGAGATCAACGTGCTCCAGAATCAGGGGTGGACTGTGGCGGGCCCACGACTCTTGGAAGCGTACCCCGAAGGTTCGGCCGTGACCTTGTCCGGGCTCCAGTTGTCCATTCTGAAAGGCAAGTACTACGCGGATACGGGCGACAGCCAAACCGCGGAATCGGTCTACAAACGCGCCGCCGAACAAGCCCTAGAGAATCGCGAGCGCCTCGGCCCCGACGCCGACGCCGTGTACCGGCAGATCTGCCTCGACCTCTCCCGTCTCTACCGCGACAACAACCGCGACGCCGACGCGGAGCGCGTCCTCCGTGCCATGCGCCTGCGTCTTGACGAAGACGCGCCGACAACGCTCCCGTGAAGCACGTCGTGATCAACCTTATACTCTTCCGCCCCGTGAATCTTCTAAGATTGTCCGCATGAAATGCAGTTCCCATTCCAGGAGGGGGTCGTCATGATTTCGTTTCCAAGCCTTGCTCTTGCTTTTATTGCGGCCGCGGCTGGATTGCCGTCGTGGGGTTTTGATGCGCCGGAGGATGGGGCGGCATGGGTTGCGAATGCGCACTTGGGCAATGTCGCGGTGCGCGACGGCGTCCTTGTGGCGGATGCCACAGGCTGGGATCCCTTCTTCGTTTGCTCTGGTCTCTCGTTTCCCGCGTCGCCGTGGCAGTACGTGGTGATTCGCATGAAAGCCGACCAGTCTGGCTCGGGCGAGTTGTTCTTCACGGGGACGGAGGAAGGCGAGTACGGCGGCTTGTCGCAGGACCGGAGCCGGCGGTTTCACGTTGACGGCGACGGCGAATTTCGCGACATCTTCGTATTTCCGTTCTGGCAGGCGGAAGGCCAGATCGTGAAGCTGCGGTTGGACCTTTACGATAGCGCGCACTTTGAGATCGAATCCATTGAGGTCCGAACTTGGGGCGACGCGGAGAACCCCGTTACCGGGCAGTTCGCGTGGAACCTGGCTACCGACGGCGTGTGGCGCGTAGCCGATTCGGCGCAGGAGCGTTTCTCGCCGCCATTGCGATTGGCGATCGAAGACCGCGGCTGGGCGACCATCGAAATCGAGTCCGAGCGCGACACGGTAGGCACGCTATTGTGGGCAGTCGAGGGCATACCGGGTCTGCAGAGCGAATCGTTTTCGATTCGCGGGGGCGATCATCCGCGTGCGTACAATTTGGAACTGTTTGGCAACAAAGCCTGGACGGGGACCTTGCTGACCATCGGGCTGCGAATCGAGGACTCTGAAGCCGTGCCAACGACGGTGTCCATCGGGGAAGAACCGGCGGGGCCTCCCGAGCTTGCGGTAACGTATTTCGGGTTCGAAAACGGCATCAATCGCGCGGGCGCAAACTGTGAAGTGCTGCTTCGCGTCACGAATGTTGGCGGTCGAAGGCAAGGCATCCGCGGCATTCACCTGGAACCCGGTGAAGGGCTTGAAGTGACTGCCGCACCAGAAGACTTGCACGTCGAAGGGTTGGACCACGAGGAGTACGTGGACTTCGTCTGGACCGTTCGCGCGTCCGAGCCGGGAGCACGAAGCGCGTTGGTCCACTTTGAAGGCAAGGGAAACCTGCCGGAGCCGGCGACGGCGCATCTGACGTTCTCGGAACCCTTAGGTCTGGAGGCGGCGGACTACGTGCCCGAGCCGCGGCCGGTGAAGACGTCAGTCGAAGTGGCGGCGTACTATTTCCCCGGCTGGGATTCTCCCGCGAAGTGGGACCCCGTCCAACGCGTCGCGCCAGTTCGCAAACCGGTGCTGGGCTATTACGATGAGAGCAATCCCGAGTGCGTGGACTGGCAAATCAAGTGGGCGGTGGAGAATGGCATTTCCGTGTTCCTTGTCGACTGGTACTGGGTCAAGGGGAACCAACACCTGACGCACTGGTTCGAGGCGTACAAGAAATCGCGCTACCGCGACTATCTGAAGGTCGCCATCATGTGGGCGAACCACAATCCGCCGGATACCCACTCGCGGGAAGACTGGCGCAACGTGACGCAGGAGTGGATCGACCAGTACTTCGGCATGGAGAGCTACTACCGCATCGACGGCAAACCCGCCCTCTTCCTGTGGGACCCGCGGAACCTGCGTAACGATCTCGGCGGGTCCGAAGGCGCCAAGGCCGCCCTGGACGATTCGCAACAGATGGCGCGGGACGCGGGATACGAGGGCATCGAGTTTGTAGCGGTGAACACCGCGGAGTCACCTGCCTACGTCGAGTTGCTCGCCGCGGAGGGTTATGCAGGCGCCACCAACTATCACGAATGGGGCAAGGCGACGGACTCCATGCTGCGCCCACAGCGCGCCCGATTTGAAGACGTGGTGGCTTCGGCGCCGGAGGCTTGGGCGCGGCGCAACGAAATGTGCAAACCCCTCACCTACTATCCTCTCGTGGATACCGGTTGGGATTCCCGGCCCTGGCATGGCGACAACTCGCTGGCAATCGAGGGACGCACCCCCGCGCTGTTCGAGCAGTTGTTGCGAGAGGCAAAAACGTTCTGCGCGGCGAACGGTAAGTCGGTCGTGATCCTCGGTCCCGTCAACGAATGGGGTGAGGGCAGTTATATTGAGCCCTGCACCGAATACGGATTCGCCATGCTCGAAGCCGTGCGCAATGTCTTTGCCGAAGGCGACCCCGCGTCGTGGCCGGTAAACGTCGCGCCCGGCGACGTAGGGCGCGGGCCCTACGACTATCCGCCGTTTGAACCCGTTACGGCATGGGACTTCGAAGAAGGGCCGGGGGAATGGCGGGCCATGATGGATGTGGGCGCGTTCCGCGCAGAGGACGGCGCCATCCGGCTGAAGACACTTGGCCGCGATCCCGCGATCGTCGTCCCCCTAACCGGGGTGCGGGCGTCCGCCTTCGAAGCGGCGGAAGTGACGATGCAGATCACCGGCGATTTGCCGCCTGCGATGCATGCCCAGCTCTTCTGGTCCCGGGGCGGCAATGGGACTAGCGAGTCGGCCAGCGTGGTGGTTCCGCTCCAGACCGACGGCGCCATGCACAGGTATACCTTCGATCTGAGCGCGAATCCCCGTTGGCGCGGGCCGATTACCATGCTGCGGTTCGATCCCTGCGATGCGGCGGATGTGGACATCGCGATCGATTCCTTCCAGTTGCGCTGAGACTATGGCACTGATGTCGGATGCCGGCTACTTCCATCGCGACTCCGCCCGTGGAATGCGAATCGAATCTCGCGGTGGGTTCCTCAGGCCGGACAGAAGGCACGCGCAGTGGTTGCATCATGTGGTCAGAAGAAGGCATTTTCATCTGGTCGAATGCGAGTGGGCTGAACGTTGGCTGGACGCAAACGAGACGGCCAACAGGCACGAGGAGGTAGCGAGACTATTGCGGGGAACATGGCGCTGAGTAATCGAAGCAGGGGAGACGCGCTCGCGGTCTGCGGTATCGTTGGGCTCGGTATCGCCATGTTCGCCGATGTGTTCGTGCGTCCGGGAACGCTGGCGACGTTTACCAAGTCGGACGTGCTCGAATACTTCGGGCCCCTTCGGCACTACGCGTACGGGGAACTTGCGAACGGCAACTTTCCCTTGTGGAATCCCCATATCCTCGCTGGGACCCCGTGCTTCGGGGCGTTTCAGGCGGGGTTGCTCTATCCGTTTAACGCCATCTATCTCATCTTCCCGTTTACCACGGCCATCAACCTGGATCTGTGGTTTCACGTCACCTTGATGGGGCTCACGATGTACGCGTGGGCGCGCCACACGCTATCGCCGTTGCCCGCCTTCTATGCCGCGGCCGTGCCCATGCTGGGGCCTTTCTTTCTGCACGTCATGTGCGGTCATCTGCCCATGCTCGCATGCCTGGCCTGGACGCCTCTTCTTTTCCTCGCGTACGACAAGCTGCGCGACGGTGGCGGGTTCGGCTGGTTTCTCTTGGGCACGTTTTCGGCCGCGCTTCAAGCGGTAGCCGGTTGGCCACAAGGCTTGATGATGGTGGTCATCGTTTTCGCCCTGTATTGGGTGTTGACCATCTGGTCGTCCAGGCACCCAATCCGCGTGAGCGCCTCCATGGCCGCTATGGCGCTCTTTGCCGGCGCCATGGCCACGGCCCAATTGTGGACGGGTATGGAAACCAGCGCAGAAAGCGTGCGGGGCGGAGGGTTGCCCTACGCGTACGCCATGGGCTTCAGCCTGCCCCGGGAGAATCTCCTGACCTACCTGGCACCCACCGTTTTCGGCAACGATCATCATGTGCCCTATTTCGTGTGGAACCATTTCTGGGAGTCGTGCGCGTTCATCGGCATTACCACGCTGGTTCTGGCCATCATCGGCGCCCTCTGCGGGCCGGGAAAACGGGTCCGCGTGCTGGCGCCGATCCTGCTCGCGCTGCTGGTGCTGGCCCTGGGCGGCTCCTCGCCGGTCCACCGGGTTCTGTACGACTGGATACCGGGATTCGATCAATTGCGCGCCATGGGCCGGTTCACCATCTACTTCTCCATGTTCGCCGCCCTGCTGGCCGGAGAGGGGTTCGCCGTGCTCCTTGCCGGGGGAAAAGATTATCTCCGCTCGATCGCGGGTGGCCTCGCCGCGTTGGCAGTCGTGCTCCTCGTCGCGTCGCTGATTGCCATCCTGCCGTATAGCGCGTTGCCGCAAGTGAATGGACTGCTGGCCATCCGTAACGCCGTTGTCGAGAACTGGCCGACCCGGTTTCCAGAAAGCGTGCATCAAGTCTACTTCGCGGCTGGTTCGTTACTCGTCGCTGCCGGGACCTGCATGATCCTCGCGCTGCTGTTCACCTGCGCGCGCAAACGGTCCAGTGTCGTCCTGATGATCTTTGCCCTGGGAATCGTCGAAGTGAGTGTCTTCGCACGCATTCACCGCGGCGCCGCAACGTTTGAACAAATGGATGGTCCCACGGCGGCGGCGGTATACGCAGGTGATCCCGGCGAGCACCGTGTGCTCATGCGGGACGAGTACAACGCGCCCTTGACCGCGCGGGGTTACGGCGTGTGGGGCTACGATGCCCTCGTCCTCGATCGCTACGCGCAGTTTTTTGGCCACACGGTAGACTACTCGAAGCGGGTCGTCGACACGCACCTCCCACGCATTCGCTACCAACCGCTCCACCGCATGCTCCGCTGCAAGTATCTGATCTCGCCGAACGCATCCCAAAAGGGGGTGCGGATAGTGGGCGATCCGATGCCGCGCTTTCTCATCGTGCGCGACGTACAGGTGATGCGCGGGAAGAAGCGCATTTTCGCGGCGATGGACGATCCGGCATTCGATCCGGCACAGACCGTCGTTCTGGAGCAGAAGCCCATGCCCGCACCGGAGCCCGGATCGGGTGTAGACGAGGTTCGCGTTCTGAGCGGCGATTCGGATCACACTGTTCTGGAGGCCTCGCTCCAAACGCCGGGTATTCTGCTCGTGACGGATGCGTATGCGAAGAGTTGGCGCGCGCGTTCACTCGAAGCGGATCCGCCGCAGACACAGTACGAAGTGTTGCCGGCGAACTACGCGCTGCGCGCGGTGCCGCTCGCGGCCGGTGAGCACCGGATCGTCATGGAATACGCGCCGCCAGGGTATGTGTACGGTCGATGGATTTCCCTGGTGGCGACGACGGCGTATCTCGTCGCTGCCTTGATGTGGCTCATTCGATTCCGCGCGAGGCGGCGTGAACCCGGTACAAACCTCGATTGAGCGCGTTCGGTCCGCTTGAAACCAGGTACTATTCCGTAAACGCGCGATGCTCTCCGCCGCCCGCTGCCCGGTATGCTGCGTAGGCTTGCGCCGCCTCCTCTGCATTGCCTTCCGCAGCCAGAAGATCGCTTCGAATCAGGTGAAGCTCCGCGGTCTCTTCCAGGTACGGGGCCACGCGCTCGTAGTAGGCGCGCGCGTCCGCAAGCTCATCCCATCGTATGAACAGCGTCATGCGCTGATCGGCGATGTCCTTAAGATAGGAAAGCGCCATGTAGTCGTGGGGATCGATGTCGAGCGCGCGCATGAAAATGTCGTCCGGGTTCCCCCCAGCCATCGATCCATAGAGCGTGATAACTCCTTCCAACGCGACCGAGTGGGAAGCATGGCGCTGATTCAGTCGCGCCGTCGCGACTTCGATGGCCGCATCGTCCACTCCCGCAAAAGACATCATGGTCAAAGGGCTTTCGTAGTGAGGTTGTAGCGCCCGCAGGCTGTCTGCTACGGTGGATTCATAGATTAGCCGCGGCGCGATGAACTCCGCCCAAGGACGGTCGTCCACCATGATCCCGCCGCCTTCGGCGAAGGCCTCCATGCCGTCTTGAGTCATGAAGAAACAGCAGAGCAGTTCGGTAAGATCGCCGATACCCACGTCCTGCAAGCGGGGACCGATGGCCGGATCCTCGAACGTCGCTTTCGCGTTAGCGTAGTCAACCCTCAATGGTTCGTTGGACGCGATAACAAACAGGTCGGAGTTGATAAACCAAACGCAATAGTGGGGAAACACGCTCCGTATCGTGTGTACCAGCGAACGTACGACGTCGAGATTCAGGCTGTGCAGGGGGACCCATTGGGAGACGAGCCCGCCCGGACTGAGATGCTCAAGGCACTCCTCGTAGAATTCCCGCGTGTAAAAGGTGGACACCCCGGCGACGGCAAGGGGCATCGGTTCGAAGGTGATCAGGTCGTACCGGTTTTCCGTCGTGAGCAGGAAATTGCGCCCGTCGTCGACGATGAAATTCAGCTTGGGGTTGTCCAACACGTCCAGATTGTCCGCCGCAAAGAACGGCGCTGCGTGGAGGACGTCTTCCGCGATCTCGACTGCGTCAATACGCTCGAAATCAGAGAGCCCGAGCGTACCCGCCGTGACGCCCGAACCGAAGCACATGAACAGGGCTTCCTTCGGCTGTCGATCGAAGAGAAGCGGCAGAACGCCCTGGAACCGGTTCATCTTCACGCCTTTTTCGATTGATTGCGTCGCCTGTACGGAGTTGATCCAAAGCACTCGGTCTGACTCTGTCAGGTTGTTCTCGGGTTCCGATACGACGACCGTGCCTTCGACGCCTTCTTTGTAATGGATGACGCGATGGTCCTCGGGGATGTAGCGTTTGTTGAGCGCATAGGCCGCGTCATCCGGCATGGTGCGCCATGTGGCCGCGATGCCTCCCGCACCGAAAAGCAGCAACAGGAGCTTGACGAACCAGGGCCGCGTCGGACACGCGAGGATGAGCATCACGCCCGTGGCGGCAAGCACCAGGCCCAACGCCACGATGCCGTCGTGCGCGCCGAGACGGGGCAACACGAAGTAACCACCCGCCAACGCGCCAAGGACTCCCGCGAAGGTATTCAGCGCATAGAGCCGGCCCACGTCGCGTCCGAGACGGGATGGAATCTGGGCGACCGCCCGGACGGCGAATGGAAACGCCACGCCGAAGAAGAAGGTCGGAACGAAGAGCACGGAGAAGGACAGGATGAACTGGATTTCGGTGACGCGGTCGAAGTTGTAGCCGCCGGTTGTCGCCAACTCTTTGAAGCGTTCCGGCATGCGGGCAAAGGCCGTCAGCATGGCGAGGCAGGCGATCCCCGCGATGACCTGGATGGCGCCGAACCACGAGACGGGGTGGCGCCGCCGATCCGCAAACCAGGACGCCACAAAACTCCCGGATGCAATGCCGCAAAGCAACGACGTGAGCATGGTGGTGTAGGCATAGGTGGTGCCGGTAAAGACGATGGTGAGCATGCGGGTCCACAACACTTCCAGAGCCAGCGCGCAGAAACCCGACAAGCCGAAGGCCAGGAACACGGCGGCGATGGCGAGCGTGTGCGATTTCTCCGCGGATTCGGCCGCTGCCTCATCCGGCTTCTCTTCCGCGTCCGCCAGGTTGATCAAAAAACGATTCGCGATCGCGATCGCGACGATACCGACCGCCACGTTGGCTACGGCGCCGATGAGGGTGGTCCGCGTGTAGCCGAAGTGTTCAATGAAGTAGAAACCCGTGACGAAGCATCCTGTCACGGCGCCGAAGGTGTTCACGCCGTAGAGCAGTCCCACACGACGGCCTTTCCCATCGTCTTTGCGCACGACGGCCTTCGCCAGGAGCGGTAGCGTGGTCCCCATCAAGGTCACCGGCACAATGAGGAACGCCGCGGCCAGGAGTCCGCGCAGCGCTATGCCGAGTTCCCGCGAAGAGGACGACATCTGCAGAATGGCGACAACGAGGGACTCGCCCCAGCCGATGAACAGGATGAACAGCAACGCCCAGACGCCGATTGCGATCTCGAAAACGCCGTACCAGAGGAGCGGCCGCCGCGCGCGGTCCGCGATGCGCCCGCCCCACACGCTGCCGATGCCCAGGCCGAGGAAGAAGATGGACAGGACCGTGCTGACTGCGTACGACGTGGTGCCCAAGAGCAACACCAGACTGCGGGTCCACACGACCTGGTAGAGCAAACCACAGGCGCCCGACACCAAGAAGAACAGCAATACGGCGAGGAACAACGATAGACTGGCATAGCGCGAAGGGCGCGATAGCGGATTGGTGGAACTCATCAGATTACCCGGATGCCTTTCCTGGACTGCTTACGCGTATTCACGACCCCGGCAAGCGCGGGTCGCCCTGCGAGGAAGGCAAAGGATAACCGGGGTGCTGCACGCCGGGTCAAGGCGCCGATGGTAGCGCAGAACTGCGGATTCTGTCAAAGAACAGACGTGGACCGGATGCCGCACCGCCAATATCACCTCGCTTAGAAGGCCCACGTTTAGATCCACGATGCGGACGGGTTGCGGCGTCCCCCTTGCGGGCGCTACCATGCTTGACGGCTGCGCCGTGCCGGGCGCATCGCAACCTGCGGAAAGAGGGAGTTCCGGACCATGCCTGTTACCACCAAGACCACCTTCGGCCTCATTGTCGGAAACCGCGGCTTCTTCCCCGATGCACTTGCCCAACAGGGGCATGAGCAGATGACGAAACTCCTGAAGAAGCTGGGCTACGGCGTCGTGGTTCTGAAGCCGGGCGACACCAAGTTCGGCTCGGTCGAGACCTGGAACGACGCGAAGGCTTGTGCCGATCTCTTCAAGAAGAACCGGGACAAGATTGACGGCGTCATCGTGACCCTGCCCAACTTCGGCGACGAGCGCGGCGTGGCGGACACGCTGAAGCTGGCCGGGCTGGACGTGCCCGTGCTGGTTCACGCCTGGCAGGACGATGCCAAGAAGATGACTATCAAACACCGTCGCGACTCCTTCTGCGGCAAGATGAGCGTCTGCAACAACCTCAACCAGTACGGCATCCCTTTCTCCCTCACGCAACGCCATACCATGGACCCCAATACGAAGGCTTTCGAGGACGAAGTGCACACCTTCGCCGCGATTTGCCGCGTGGTGAAGGGGCTGCGCTCCTGCCGCATCGGCGCGCTCGGGGCGCGCCCGGCGGCCTTCAACACCGTGCGCTATAGCGAGAAGCTGTTCCAGGAATCCGGCATCACCGTGGAAACGCTGGACCTCTCGGAAGTTTTCGGGCGCGCCACGCGCATGAAAGACAACGACCCCGAACTGAAGAAACGTTTGCAGGCAATCAAGGGGTACACCAACACCAAGGGCGTACCCGAAGCCGCACTGTTGAAGATGGCCAAACTCGCGACGGTCATTGGCAACTGGATGAAAGACTATGATCTGGACGCGACGGCGATTCAATGCTGGACCAGCATGGAGGAGTTCTTCGGGATCGTGCCGTGTACGGTCATGAGCATGTTGAGCGATCAACTGTCGTCGTCGGCCTGCGAGACGGATGTGGCGGGAACGGTCAGCATGCACGCGCTGGCGCTGGCATCGGGTTCGCCGAGTTTCCTCCTTGATTGGAACAACAACTACGGCGACGACCCGGACAAGTGCGTGTGCTTCCACTGTTCGAACCTGCCCAAGAGTTGTATGGGCGAGACCCGCATGGATTACCAGGAGATCATCGCCGGCACCGTGGGCAAGGACAACACCTACGGCACCATGTATGGCCGCATCAAAGCGCAGCCCATGACCTATTGCCGTGCGAGCACCTTCGACACGGAAGGGCGGATTGCCGTGTACGTGGGCGAAGGCCGCTTCACCGACGATCCCATTGATACTTTCGGCGGCTTTGGCGTGGCGGAAGTGCCGAACTTGCAGGGGCTGCTCCAGTTCATCTGCCAAAACGGGTTCGAACACCACGTGGCCGCGAATCACAGCCAGGTCGCGCGCGCGGTCTTTGAAGCGCTGGATCAGTATATGGGCTGGGACGTGTACTGGCACCAGGGATAGTCGTGGCGCTGCGCGCTTAAATTCGAAATTCGAATCTCGAAATCCGAAACAAATTCAAAATAGAAATGACCAAAACGATGGGAAGACAGATGTAATCGCGTTAAGGCTCTCGGTGAATAGCACCATCAACCGTCATTCCCACCCCCTTGGCGTGGGAATCCATCTACTGTTCGAAGGCGGCATTGAAACAGTGAAGATGGACCCCCGCTTTCGCGAGGGTGACGGGGAGAAGTGCTCCGGTTTTGATATTTGAACCTTAGAATTTGTTTCGGATTTCGAGATTCGAATTTTAAATTTGTCCTTACACGACGGCTTCTTTCGTGGAAGCGCGGAACGATTAGGAGGAGATTCACATGGCAGAGATGGGAGTGGGCATCGTCGGCACGGGATGGGTGGCTGGTGAACATATTCGCGCGTTCAATGAGGACCCCAACACGAAGGTCGTGGCCTTGTGCTCGCGCACGGAAGAAGGCGCGAAGGCCAAGGCGGCCGAGTGCGGCATCCAATGCGACATTTTCACCGACTACGGCAAGATGCTCGATCAGAAAGGCATCGACATCATCGCCATCGCCACGCCGCCCAACGTGCATCGGGACGAGGCCGTCGGCGCCGCCGAAGCGGGCAAGCACATCCTTCTCGAGAAAGCTATGGCGACAACCCTCGAAGATTCCCGCGCCATCCGCGATGCGGTCGCAAAAGCCAAGGTCAAAACTGTCGTCAGTTTCGTGCTCCGTTGGAATCCCCTGTTCGACATCATCAAGAAACAACTCGCCGCGAAGACCATCGGCGACGTGTTCCTCGGCGAAGTCGATTACTTCCACGGCATCGGCCCCTGGTACAAGCAATACGGCTGGAATGTGAAGAAGGACGTCGGCGCCAGCTCGCTCTTGTCCGCGGGATGTCACGCGCTGGACGCGTTGCGCTATTTCATGGGCGGCGAAATCGCGGAGGTGTTCCAGTACTCCACCTCCGGCAAAGGACCCGACTTCAAAGAGTACGAGTACGACGCGACCACCTGCACGGTGCTGAAGTTCAAGGATGGACGCATCGGCAAGGTCGCTTCCTGCATCGAGTGCATCCAACCCTATGTGTTCAACATCAATCTCGTCGGCACGCGTGGCACGATCAAAAACAACCAGCTGTACTCGAAAGAAACCATGCCGGGGCAGACCGGGTGGGCGACCATTCCGACGATCCTTCCCGACAGCGGCGACGTGACGCACCATCCCTTCACGCACGAAGTCGCGCACCTCGTGGACTGTATCCAGAACAACAAAGAGTCGCATGCCAACGTGGCGGATTCGTTCCTGACGCACGAGGCCTGCTTCGCGGCGGACCTGTCCGGCAAGGAGGGCAAACCCGTTGCCTTGCCCATGGCTTAGAATCGAGTCTTTCACGTGAAGCAGTTCATATCCAGGAACGCGCTGATACTGGGCATGGCCGCGGTCTGCATCGCCCTGGCCATGCTTACACCGAGTTTTGCTTCCCCTGACAACCTGACCAACGTGGCGCGGCGCATCAGCGCCGTCAGCATCGTGGCCGTCGGCGAAACGCTCGTCATCATCACGGCGGGGATTGACCTCTCCGTCGGCAGCGTTGCGGCCCTGGCCGCCTGCGTATCGGGAATCGTCATCCGCGAATACGGATACAGCGTCCCCGTGGGTATCTTCGCGGGCATCCTGGCGGGGCTGACCTGCGGCCTCATCAACGGGCTTCTGTCCACGAAGGGGCGCATCCCTTCATTCATCGTCACCCTCGGCATGATGCTGGCCGCGCGCGGTGCGGCGCATCTATTAACGGGCGGCGCCACGATTACCGGGCTTCCCGAGGCCTACCGCTTCCTCGGCGGCACGAGGTACTGGTTTGTCCCCTTCATCGTGACGCTGATCGTTGTCGCCATTTTCGCGGTGGTGCTTATGTACACCCGGTACGGCCGCGAAATCTACGCCACGGGCGGCAACCTCAGCGGCGCACGGTTGTCCGGTATTCCGGTAGATCGCGTGCGCATCGTCGCATTCACCTTGGGCGGCATGCTCGCCGGATTCGGCGGGGTGGTCATGGCGTCGCGGGCCGGCGTGGCCACACCCACGATGGCTGAGGGCATGGAACTCGACGCGATCGCGGCTTGCGTCGTCGGGGGCGCCAGTCTCATGGGCGGCGAAGGTGGCGCGGTGGGCGCGTTGATCGGCGCGTTAATCATCGGCACGCTGGTCAACATCTGCCAGTTGAACGGCATGTCCGACGAGTGGCAGCGCATCGTCGTCGGCGTGTTGATCGTTGTCCTCGTATTCTTTGATAACATGCGTAAACGCCGCGCCGGGAAGTTGAAGGAGTAGCAAGGAGGGCGGGTTTTCCAATCCGCCAAGCCCCGCGCTCAGGACATCCTCTATCGACGAAGTAACAACAAGAAACTTATGGCGGGCAATATCCATACAATCGCGGGACTCTTGGTGCTTGAGACTTAAACGTATTCGTTGGCGTGGCGGGTTGGAAAACCCGCCCTCCGGTAAGAGGGAGAACTCATTATGACACGCGTACTCGTCGGTCTTCTGGCCGTATTGACCATTCTGGGTTGCGGACAACCCGCGCAAGATTCCGGCACCGCGTCTACGGGCGACGGTGCGGCGGCGGGCGACGCCAAGCTCTCCTTCGCGGTGATCCCCAAGGGTCTCAGCCACGAATTCTGGTTGACCGTCAAAAAGGGCGCAGAGACCGCCGGCGAAGAGTTGGGCGTGGAGATCATATGGATCGGTCCGGAGAAGGAGACCGATGTGATCAAGCAGATCAACATCGTCGAGGACATGATCGGCCGCGGTGTGGACGCCATTGTCATGGCGGCTTGCGATCAGGACGCGCTGGTAGAGGTGATCCAGCGCGCGGACACCAAGGGCATTCCCGTGGTGACCATCGATTCGGGCGTCAATTCAGATGTTCCGGTTTCCTTCGTCGCGACCGACAACATCGCCGGCGCCGAAGCGGCCGCGCGGGAACTCGCCCGACTCATTGGCGAAGAAGGATCGGTGGGGCTTATCCCCTTCGTCAAAGGGGCCGCGACCTCCGAGTTGCGCGAAGAAGGATTCAAGAAGGGGATCGCGGCCTTTCCGAACATCACGATTGCGGACACCCAGCATTGCCAAAGCGACGTCAACAAGGCAATGAACGTTACTGAGGATATGCTGACGGCCTATCCGGACATGAAGGGTCTCTTCGCGACGAACGAGCCCGCTGCCATCGGCGCGGCGCAAGCGGTCGAAGCAGCGGGACGCGGAGGCGAGTTCAAAATCGTCGCCTTCGACGCGTCGCCAAACGAGTTGGCCGCCCTCGAACGCGGCACCATCCACGCGCTCATCGTGCAGAATCCGTTCAAGATGGGATACCTCGGCGTGAAGACCGCCTACGACAAGCTTCAGGGCAATCCCGTCGAAGCGCGCGTCGATACCGGCGTGGAAGTCATCACGCAGGAGAATCTCAACGATCCCGAAATCCAGAAACTCCTGCACCCGCTGGGGTAGGGAACATTCGTCCACAGATTACACAGATTTGCACAGATTGAAGACGGGCCGAACGCTACGAACGTTGTCCAGCTTGCGGCCGATTCCGGGGGTGAGCGTGAATCTCCCTTGAATTTGAATCTGTGCAAATCTGTGGACATTTCGCTTTTGCACCGATAGGAACCCTGTGCCATACTGCGTCCCATGAGCAATCAACCAGGTTCTACGACTCTTTCCCGACGCGATTTGTTCAAGACCGGCATTGCTGCGGGCGCGGCAGTAGCACTGACGAGCGGCCGCACGCAGGCGGTGGAGTTGCCCGGCCTGAACAAGCCCAACATCCTCTTCATCATGACGGACCAGCAGCGCGGCGACTGCGTAGGCGCCGCGGGGAACCCGTCCATCAAGACGCCGAATCTGGATCGTCTTGCCAACGAAGGCATCCTGTTCCGCAACGCCTACTCCTGCGTGCCTTCGTGCACGCCCGCGCGCGCGGCGCTCTTGACCGGGCTCGCGCCCTGGCGCAACGGTATGCTCGGGTACGGCCGCGTCGGTGAAGGATACGCCATCGAAATGCCCCAGGCTCTGCGCGACGCCGGGTATTACACGACCGGCATCGGCAAGATGCACTGGCATCCGCAACGGCACACGCATGGGTTCCACCGGACCATCCTTGACGAATCGGGTCGCGAACAATCCATTGAGTTCCGAAGCGATTACCGCGCGTGGTTGTACTCGAAGGATCCCTCCGTCGATCCCGACGCGACCGGTCTCGGCTGGAACGATTACCGGGGCTGGCAATACAAGCTGCCCGAGGAGTATCACCCGACTCATTGGACGGGAGATACTGCGCGCCATTTCATCGAAACCTACGACCGGCCCGAACCGTTCTTTTTGAAAGTGTCCTTCTCGCGCCCCCACAGTCCTTACGATGCGCCCCCGCGGTTCTGGGATATGTATGAGAATGCCAACCTCCCCGAAGCGAGCGTCGGCGACTGGGCGGATCGCTATGCGCCGCGCAGCGACGATTCCGACAACATCTGGCACGGCGACATGGGCGCGGACCAGGTGCGCAAATCGCGACAGGGGTATTACGGGAACATCACGTTTATCGATGAGAAGGTCGGCGAAATTCTGACCGCCCTCGACAAACGAGGGATGATGGAGAACACACTCATTGTGTTTACCTCCGACCACGGCGACATGGTGGGCGACCACCACATGTGGCGAAAAAGCTACGCCTACGAAGGCTCGGCCAACGTGCCCATGATTGTGCGCTGGCCGAAGGGCACGCTCTCCGAAGACCGCGGCCGCGTGCTCCAACATCCGGTCGAGCTGCGCGACGTCCTGCCCACGTTCATGGATGCGGCGGGAATTCCGGGCGCGGAAACGCTGGACGGTAAAAGCATGTTGTCGCTGGTCAAAGACAGCGATGCGGAGTGGCGGCCGTACATCGACCTCGAACACGACCGTTGCTACGCGCCGGAAAACCACTGGACCGCGGTCACCGACGGACACAGCAAGTTCATCTTCCACTGCGAGACCGGCGAAGAGCAGTTCTTCGATCTCGACGCCGACCGTGGCGAAAAGAAGAACCTCGCTCAGGATCCGCAGTACGCCGAGCGCGTCGCGGAATGGCGGCAGCGCATGATCGATCATTTATCCGAACGCGGCGAACCCTTCGTGAAAGACGGCAAACTCGCCGTGCGCCAGGAGTCGCACCTCTATTCACCGAACTGGCCCGGCTGCAAATGCCACGGCACGAATCGTCGCGCGTAATCGCCCGTTCACATCAAATTCATCCATAGCAGGAGCACAGGCAGCATGTTCATCGTACATGTCAACGTTCGCGTGAAAGACGACTGCGTCGAAGCATTTCGCGATGCGACGCTGGAGAACGCGCGGCAGAGCATTCAGGAGCCGGGGATCGCACGGTTCGATGTCATTCAACAGGTCGACGATCCGACGCGCTTCGTGTTGGTTGAGGTATACCGCACCTTCGGCGATCCCGCGCGGCACAAGGAAACGGCTCATTATCAGAAATGGCGCGACGCGGTCGAGCCCATGATGGCGGAACCCCGCCAGAGCGTGAAGTACAACAACTGTTTCCCCGACGATCCCGGTTGGGGATGACGAGCAGGAATCGACGTGGGGGCGCTTCGAGGTCTCGCACGGGGAGTGGGTCCATCATGCACAAACCGACTCGCAGGACGTTCATGCAATCCGCTGTGCTCGGAAGCGCGGCCCTCGCCGGCGCCTACCGAGCCAACGCGCAAGACGCGCCCGAGCGCCCGAACATCGTCTTCCTCTTCTCCGACGATCACAGCGTTCCGGACCTCGGCTGTTACGGGAACGACACGATTCGCACGCCCAACCTCGATGCCCTTGCCGCGGCGGGTATGCGCTTCGATCGCGCCTACGTCACCAGCCCGCAATGCAGCCCCAGCCGCGCGAGCATCCTGACCGGCCGCTCGCCGCACGCGGTGGGCGCATCGCGTCTTCACGTGAACGCCTATCCCGACGCCGCAAGCATTCCAACCTTGCTCAAAGAAGCCGGATACTTCACTGGCGCGTTTCGCAAGGTCTATCAAGGCGTCATTCAAAGGCAGTTCGATTTCTACGGCGGTAACAAGGTCCCCTTCGCCAAGTTCTTCGAGGAGCGTCCGAAGGACAAGCCCTTCTTCCTGTGGTTCGGGTCAACCGACCCGCATCGTGACTACGAGCCGGGCGCCGTCGATCCGCCGCACGATCCCGAGTCCGTGAAGGTGCCGCCCCATCTTCCCGATACGCCGGAAGTGCGGCGGGATATCGCGTTGTATTACGACGAGATCGGCCGTTTCGATCGCGAATGCGGAGAATTGCTCGCGCTGCTGGACGAACATGGATTGGCAGACAATACGCTCGTGGTCATGTCCGGCGACAACGGCCGGCCCTTTCCCCGTGCCAAAGCGACCGTGTACGAACCGGGCATCCACGTCCCGTTGCTGGCGCGCTGGCCGGGGCGCATCGAAGCGGGACGCTCGACGAACACCCTCGTCTCGCTTATGGACCTCGCGGCGACATGGCTCGACGTGGCCGGTGCAACCATCCCGGACGCGATGGAGTCCGTGTCGCTGGTACCCCTCCTGCGGGGCGACGTGGACCGCGTCCACGAATATGTCTTCTGCGAGCGCAACTGGCACGACAACTGGGATCCCATTCGCAGCGTCGTCGGGGAGCGGTACAAGTTGATCCAGAATTACCGGCCCGAAGTGGGCCATCTGAACAGCCTCGATCTCCTGCGGTCGCCGAGTTTCGAGTCCATCCGCCTGCTGGCTGAATCCGGCGAACTGAAAGAACCGCATACCTGGTATCTGAACGATTCAAAACCTCGCGTCGAGTTCTACGACCTCGAATCGGATCCCGGCGAGTGGCACAACCTTGCCGGCGATCCCGGCCAGGCCGATCGAATCGCTGCGATGCAACAAGCCCTCGGAAAGTGGATGAACGCGACGCACGACTTTCTGCCGCCGCCCGCCTCCGCCGCCGGAGGCCCGTACAAAGACACACTCGATGGGGAAGCCCGCTGGTGGAACGAGGATCCGCAATGAACGACAAGCCGAACGACGCAACGATGCACCGAAACCTGAACCGGCGCGATTTTATGCGAGCGGGCGCGTCCGCGAGCGCGGCACTGCTGGCCGGTCGCGCGGCCTACGCAGCCATACCCGAGTCGCTGGGCTCCGCACCGGAGCTGCCTTTCGCCGCGCCACCCATCGAGAACGTGCGGATCGGATTCGTCGGCGTGGGCAACATGGGAACCAATCACGTACGCAACCTGCTGAAGATCGAGGGCTGCCAGATTACCGCCGTGTGCGACATCGTCGAGTCCAAGGTAGCCGCCGCGCAGCAGTTGGTGGTAGACGCAGGCTTTCCGAAACCTGCCGGATACGCCAATGGCGAAACCGACTTCCAACGTATGTGCGCCGAGGAGGATTTGGACCTTGTGTTCACCGCGACACCCTGGCGCTGGCACGTCCCCGTGTGCGTGGCTGCCATGGAAAACGGCAAGCACGCGGCAACGGAGGTCCCCGCGGCGGTGACGATTGAAGAATGCTGGCAACTCGTGGAAACCGCGGAGAAGCAGCAGAAGCATTGCATCATGATGGAAAATTGCTGCTACGGTCGAGCCGAGATGCAGATCCTGCTCATGGTACGGCGCGGGGTCTTCGGCGATCTCCTGCACGGCGAGGGGGCGTACTTGCACGACCTGCGCGAGTTTAAATTCTCTTTCGGCGAACAAGGCCGCTGGCGCCGCGAACTCAGCATGACGCGGAATGGAAACCTCTATCCCACGCACGGTCTCGGTCCTATCGCGCAATGCATGAACATCAATCGCGGCGACCGGTTCAGCTATATGGTTTCCATGAGCGCGCCGTCCATGGGGTTGCGGCGCTTCGCCGAGGAACACTTTCCGGAAGACGACCCGCGACGGGCCGAAACCTTCGTGAACGGCGATTACAGCACCAGCATCATCAAGACTGAACTGGGAAGAACGATCGTCGTCCAATACACCTGCGACGCACCGCGGCCATACAGCCGACTCAATCTACTGCAAGGCACCAGGGCGATCACCGAGGGATTTCCCGATCGCATCTACATTGAGGGGCGAAGTCCCAAGGACACGTGGGAACCGTTGGAGCAGTACCGGCCCGAGTTTGAGCATCCCTTGTGGGGCCAAATCGGCGCGGATGCCACCGGCGCGGGGCACGGCGGGATGGACTTCCTGGAGAATTACCGGCTCATCAAGTGCCTGCGCGAAGGATTGCCCCTCGATATGGACGTTTATGACGCGGCCGCGTGGACCGTCGTCGGCCCGTTGAGCGAACAATCGGTTGCTCATCGCGCTGAAACGGTGGATTTCCCCGATTTCACCCGGGGGCGTTGGAAGCATTGGCAGCCCATCGGGATCGTGGACGCGTAACGTGCGCAAAACCATTCCGTTCGGCGTGTATTGAACCCGGCCCCAAAGCCGGGTAAGCTACCCTTCCCCTGAAAACGTGCTATCGTCCCACCACCAGCGGGTGCGCCGCAGCACAGAATCCGCGCGTATCTATCAGGGAAATGCTGTGAACGATCCGCGCATACGTGAAAGGTATTCTGTACTCATGCGATTCTCTATTCTCATCTTGACGTGCCTTTTGGCGGTCGCTACGGGACTGGCCGAGGTGCCCAGCATCACGGTTGGGAGATTTCCCCAGGAAGTGGCGACGAAGCACACCACGGACAATGGACTCCCCTCCAACGACGTGCGCGCGATCTACGTCGGCGCCGATGGAATGGTCTACGCCGAAACCGCCCTGGGCTGGGCCGTGCTGAAGAAACACCACTGGTCCAGGGTCGCCGAGCCGGGGCAGAACGTGTTGCCCGGCCGGGTCGACGACCGGCTTTTCACCGAGATTGCCGGAATCACGAACCAGATTGCTCAATCTGATGAGAACCGCCTCGTCGCAGCGACCAGCAAAGGGCTGCTGGAGAAGACGCCTGCGGGCTTTCAACCGATCGTCATCGACACCGGCAAAGGCAGCCAGTGGGCGGTCGAGGACGTGCGCGGCGTCGCCTTTGACACTTCCAACCGACTATGGGTTGCGTCGCTGGCGGGTGTCGCCTGTCAAACGGGACCTGGCTGGACCTTCTACACGGGCGAGGACGGGCTTCCCTACAACGACTTCACGTGCGTGGCCGCGGGACCCGACGATGTCGTGTGGTTCGGTACCCGCATCGGCGCGGTGCGCTTCGACGGCGAAAACTGGGCGTACCGGCAAGGGCTTCGTTGGTTGCCCAGCGACGAGATTCGGTCCATCGCGGTGGATGATCACGGCAACGCCTGGTTCGCAACCGCGGACGGCGTTGGGTGCATCGAACGCCGCATGATGACCCTCGCGGAGAAGGCGGACTTCTACGAAGAGGAAATGGAGAAATATATTCGCCGCACCAAGTTCGGCTACGTGTCCGAGGTCGGCCTGAGTGCCCCCGGTGACAAGAGCGAGATTCGATACAGTGACAGCGACAACGACGGCTTGTGGACGGCCATGTACGGCGCGGGCGAGTGCTTCGCCTACGCGGCCACGGGCGATCCGAAGGCAAAAGACCGGGCCAAACGCGCCTTCGAAGCGTTGCGATTCTTGCAGAAAGTCACACAGGGCACCGAGTTCAGCCCGCCCAAGGGCTACGTTGCACGCACGATTCTTCCCGCAGACGGACCCAACCCGAATGATGGCCGCGTCGAGGGAGACCGCAAGAAGCGTGAAACCGAAGACAAGCTTTGGAAAGTGTACGAGCCGCGTTGGCCCTTAAGCGCCGACAAGAAGTGGTTCTGGAAGAGCGACACCAGCTCGGACGAGTTGGATGGCCATTACTTCTTCTATCCGCTCTATTATGATCTCGTCGCGGACACGGAAGAAGAGAAGGAGCGGGTTCGCGAGGTCGTACGCGATTTGACCGATCACCTCGTTGAGCACAACTATCAGTTGATCGATTTCGACGGAACCGTGACGCGGTGGGGCGTCTACAATCCCGAAGCCCTCAATCACGATCCCAACTGGTGGGTTGAGCGCGGCCTTAAGTCACTCAGCATGTTGTCGTACCTCGCCGTGGCGCGCCACATGACCGGCGACGACAAGTATGGCGAGCACATCCGGAATCTGTGCGAAAATCACGCGTACGATACAAACGCCATGATCTACAAGATTCATCGCGGTCCGGGTTCGGGCAACCATTCCGACGACGAGATGGCCTTCATGTGCTATTACAACCTGCTCAAGTACACGACGCCCGACGAGTTCACCCAGGACCTGATGTTCTCGTTCTACAGCGCCTGGACCAACGAGCAACCCGAGATGAACCCGTTCTTCAATTTCGCGTACGCGGCGCATGGGCTCGAAGCCACGTACACGAGCCCGTGGGGCACTGCGAACATCGGTCCCTGGGGCGGTTGGCTGGAAGATTCCATCGAGACGTTGAAAGGCTTCCCGCTGGACCGCTGCAATTGGGCCAGCAAGAACAGCCATCGGCTCGATATCGAACTGCTGCCCCGCCAGCAGGCGGTGGAACTGACGGAAGAAGGCCGGCCCCACTACGGGTACCGCGTGAATGGAAAGGTGCTGCCGGTCGAGAACCGCCACTTCAACCACTGGAACCACAACCCGTGGAACCTGAACTACGGCGGCAACGGCCAGGAACTTGCGAGCGGCACGGTCTACCTGTTGCCGTACTACATGGGGCTGTACCACGGCTTCATCAAGTAAGCAGGGCCGCGTAACCGGCCTTACGGACTTACCCTCGATTCTGAACGCCCGGCTGAAAGGCCGGGCGTTCTCGTATCTCCTCACGTTGATTTGGCGGACGGTTGGCGTCGGAATCGTGCGGTACAGGCCCCGACAAAGAGGAAAGGGTCCAACGGGAGTCCCCGCTGAACCCTTCAGCATCTAAGAATCGGATTTGTTTGTAGCGATTGCCGTGTGGCCACGGCGCCGCGACTAAACGACGGCGCGCCGTTCGGCAAGAAATGCCAGAATGAAGAAGAACGTCCACAACGGGGCCCACAGCAGCGTCCACAAGATAAACATTACTTACCCTCCTCTATTCCGCGAACATTTGTCGGTAGAACCCACCGGCTACCCCTACACAATGGAATCCCGGGGGTTCCCGTTTGCCTTGTACTACGTCCAGCACGCGCCACTATACGAAGACGCCGCTGAATTGTCAACCCCCGGCAGCCTTGGCAAGTGATTACAGGACATGGATTAACCCTTAGGAAAGTTTGTTTGGGCATCGCTGCTGACTACTTCCAGATGATCCGCGCGGCGTATACGCTGTTGTCGGAACCGTACTTTTCGCAGCCGACGGGCTGCATCCACTCCGCCACGGTCACCCAGGTTTCGCGATCGTTGACCTTCGTCACTGCGAAGTTGCCCAGGCGCGCGCCCCGGGACGGCACCAGGATGCGCTCGGTGTCGCGGAAGACGCAGAGCCGATCCGGGTCAACCTGGGCGATGCGGAGCGGGGCACGGTGGCGGAACACGTGGTCGTACTCGGGATCGCGGCGAGTATATACAAGGAACAAGGCGTCCGGGTGAGTGACCCAGTGCTGTTGCGTGTTGTAGCTGCCCAGCTCTTCCCCGTCGTCAAAGGTCCACGGCTGGATTTCGTCAAAGTGGAGGCCGTCGTCGCCGCTCGTGACGTAGCCCTTCTCGTCGTTGCGTAGCGTCAGGTAGAACCGCCCCTGAAACTCTGCCAGCGAGGGTTCGCCCAATCCGCGCGGTACGTCCACCGTGTGCTCGGTCCCATGTTCGATGTACGACAAGGTCTCACCGTCTAACCGGCATCGCATGATCGTCGATGTGGACGTGTTATCGCCTTTGCCCTTCACATAGATGGGCAGCAGGATATCGCCATTGGGCAGATCCACCCGTTGCGTGCAGCCCGCGCCGGAACTGTAGAACTTCGGGTCGTCCGGCATCTCGACCGACTTCCACGGCGCCCAGGTTCGCACTTCCGGGTCGTACCAGGAGTAGGTCGTCGCGCGCTGATAATCCTTCGCAAGGTGATCGCCATCGTACTTGGCGAGGTGCCCCGTGCCCAGGAGCTTGCCGGAGGCTTCGTGCCACTTAGGCGTGAAATCGCAGACCACCGATACCAACCCGCTTTCTTCATTGCGGCGGCCGAGGGTGTCGTGCTCGACGGGGCCGCTCCACGTCTCGCCGAGGTCATCGGTCCGCATTTCGTTCAGCGCGTAAAACACGTCCGACCCGCTCAATAGCAGTTTCTGCATGGTCATCACCACAACCGGAGTCTCACCCGGGATTGTCCCTGCGCGTGGGTGCACCCAGCAGGTCTTCTGATCGAATCCGGACGTAACCGTATCGAGTTGGACGTCATAGTCTACACGTACAATGTCGGTCTCCTGGCTGCTGGCGAAAAAGGCGGTCAAAAGAAACGTGGCGGTTACCGCGCCAAAGGTAGGAAAGGCATGCATGAGAATCTATCTCCCGTAAGTCGTTCTGCGAACACTGGCGCACTTACAAGAAGTAGTCTAGAGTCGTGAATCCGCGCTGTCCAGCCCCGCGAGGATTGAGGCATAACGCGGTTGGGTGCAGCGTTACCAATGAAAAGTACGCGGGCCTGCGAATTTGCGGGAAAACCTTGAGCACAAGGGAATCAATCATGTTTAAACGAAGGACAAGCACCGTCCGTGCTCCGAGACATCTCGGAGTTATCTTGCTCGGCATTTGGCTCATACTCACCGGGATCATTCCGACCGTCAACCTCACCTTCACAGGGTTAAGCCTGATCATGGCAATCCTCGCCATCGTGGCAGGCGTCCTGATCATTCTTCAGCGATAGCTTCGAGCTTGGTGAGGCCGACGGACTCTCTACTGATTCCCCGTCGTGAATCGCCACACGACCTGGTCGAGCGGTCTTCCCGATGCGCTCTTGAAGTTCTTATGGCTCGGGCTGTTCAAGCCGACCCGGTACGACCAGTTCGGCTGCAGCCGGACGGGCAATACACAGGTTCGTTGATCCGCGGCCCAATACGGTTTCCCCGTAGTTTCCGGAAACTCAGGGCCGCCGCCGGTCCACGAGAATCCTCCTGCCATGGGCTCGCTGAACGTCACGACCAATTGCGTCGTGTACGGGCTCACACCGGACGCGCCATTCTCCGGGTTCATGCCGATCACGCTCGGCACGCCAGGGCGCGGTTGCGGCGCCGGTGGCGGAGATGCGGGCGCCGCCGCGGGTGGCGGTTGGGGCGTAGCGGTCTGCGGTGTGGCCGCCACGTCGTCATCTGTTTTCCCGAGCAGTGAAGGCAGCAACGGGAACAGCAGCATCACGCCCACGACACACGCCGTAACGATGATAATGTTCTTCGACATGGTTCATTCCCCCGTTTCCGGTAGCCGACGGAGCGGCGCACCGGATCGCTAAACGCGTTACTTCCCCGTTGAGAAGGACCACTCGACCGGGTCCAGCGGCACGCCAGAGGCGCTCTGGAAATTGATGTGACGGCCGCTGTTCAGGCTCAGATGGTACGATGCGTCCGGTTTGAGGCTGACCGGCAGCGTGCACACCGTGTGATCATCGTTCCACTGCGGCTTGTCGGTCGTCTCGGGAAAGTGCTCGTCCAGGGTCACCCACGAGAATCCCCCGCCCATGGGTTTATCGAACGTAACGGTCAGCTCGGTCATATTCGGCGCTACACCGGTTGCGCCGTTTTCGGGCGACATGGAAACGATGCTCGGCGGCACGAGCTTGGCGATCTCCGCCGGGTCTGCGCCTTGGGTCGCGAAGTAGATCGCGCGGGGCCGGGCCGGAATGCCGTTCTCGCCGCGGAAGTTCTGGTGGCTCTTGGAATTGATGCCGACGCGATAAACCTTCGCGGGTTCGAGCGCCACGTGAAGCACGCAGGTACGGTTATCCACCCACTCAGGTTTGCCGGCTGTTTTGGGAAACATCTCGCCGCCGCCCGTCCACGAGTAGCCGCCAGTACCCATGTCCTGGTCGAAGGACACGCGGATTTCCGTGGTCGCGGGATCGACCTCCTGTGCGCCGATGGCCGGTGACACGGAAACGATCTCCGGCGCAGAGCCCGTTGCCTGCGCGGCGGGTGCATCGGCGCCGGCTGGAGGTGTCCACGGTTTCAGGTCATCTGGGCTGAATTCGGGTGTTTTCCCGGCGTTGTTCCACCACGCTCCCCAAGCCTGCTTGTCGTCTTTGAAACTCTGCCCCGTGAGGCGCGCGAGCGATGCGCGCGCCCACATGCGGGTATTCTGATTCCCGTGGTCTACGAGCGGCACCAGCGCCGGAACGGCGGACTCATCATCCATACGTCCCGCCGCTTCGACGGCAATCCACTTCGGCCGGCAATCGTAGTCCCGGTCGTCGCGGTGATACGTTGCCGCCTTCAAAACGCCGGGAAGCAATCGCTTATCCTTGAGTACGCCCGCGGCCGCGAGCGCTTCGCATTGATGCCGGCCGTACTCGCCGTCGAGGACGCTCACGCAATAGGCGACCTTTTCCTCACGTTGGTCTGCCGAGAGATCGTCGAAGGCGTTCTCGGGGAGCCACAGTCCTCCGCGGCTGAATTGCCGGGCCGTCCATCGGATGTATTCTTGAACCTCAGGATCGGCTTTTGCGTAATGCGCTGCGATCTCCGCGTTGACGGCACTCTCGATGTCCTCTGGATTCTGCGCCTTCGCGCTCCAGACGCCCATCGGCAGTGCCAGCAACACCGCGATCAACGTGGCCGCCGAGCCCCAGCCCATGCGCCGCACGCGCCGTCCGTCCGTCGCGGCGCGCACCCGGTGCAGCAAGTTGTCCGAGAGTTCCAGCAGCCCCAGGAATCCCGCGCCAACGGGCGTTTCACCGGTGAAGTGTTCCGCCGCTTTAAGCAGCGATGCCGCATATGCCTTGCCCGGCTGACGGCTCGATTCCAACACCATATCATCGCACGCCATTTCACGTTCCCTCCTTTGTTGCAGGTTCGCAAACCACACGGCGGGATGGAACCAATACACGCAACTCAACATCGCGGCGGCCACCGTCACCGGCAGATCGCCCCGCTTAATATGAGCCACTTCGTGCGCCAGAATGCCCGCCAGATCGCCTGCCGCGAACTGCTCGTTCCAGTCGCCGGGAAGCAAAATGGACGGCTTCAGAAAGCCGAATACGGCGGGCGTGTGGATCACCGGCGAGACCAGCACCGGCACCGTGCGCGAAACGCCAAGCTGTTCGGCCTGCGCGTTCACAACGGACTGAAGCGTATCCGGCGCGGGCGTGGCATGCCGCAGAACGAGCCGCGCGTACCGGCGATACTGCCAGACCATCGCCGCGGCCAATGCGAGCGCGATGGCTGCCCACGCAGTCATGCACCACGCCGCCACGCTTAACCGGGAATCCTGCGCAATCTGCGTCGTCTGCACAGCAGATCCAGACGCTGGCTCAATCGGCCGCGGGGGGCCGGTTGCCGGCGCAGGCGAATCTCCATTGTCTCGAGACGCCGGCGCCGCGGATAGGACTTCCACTGCCGGAAGGTATCTGGGGGAGACGTCAGGGACAAGGTTTCCTGCCGACCAGGGAGTCGCGAGCATCGGTGGCAGTACGAGTTTCAAGAACACCGCCACCCACAACAGATGGCGGAATCGCGCCGAACGTTTGGACGCCAAGCGCGAGACCAGCCATACGGCCCCAACGAGTACGGCGATTTGCCACGACATGTGAAGCATCCACTGCGACCAGGCGCCGGCAGCGCCGTTCAGGGTGCTTGTCCACGCGTTCATGGCTCAGACTCCTTCGCGCGCTCCCGTTCGATCCGCGCCAGTTCTGCTTTTATGGCCTGCAACTCCTCGGGCGATGCATGCTCGGCAAAGTGGGCTACGAAGGGGTTCAATGCCCCATCGAATACCCGCCGGATAAAGGACCGCGTGGCCGCGCCAGTCATCGCCTCGCGACCGAATGCGGGCCGGTACAAGTAGGAGTTTCCAATCTGGTCGTAGACCAATGCGCCCTTCTTGACGAGCCGCGCCAGCATGGTCTTGACGGTTTTGTAGGCCCAATCCTGATCCTTGGAAACCGCTTCGTAGATGTCCCGCGCGGCCATGGGACCGTTGTCCCACATGGGTTTAAGGATCTCCCACTCAAGTTCGGAAAGCCTTGGGACTTCTGGATTTCGGGGTTTATCCATTATGACGCACCTCGTTGGTCTTTTGCCTACTTAATTAGACTATAGCCTACAAATGTAGGCATTGTCAAAAAGTTTTTTGCGGTGCTGAAACTGGGGGAGTTCGAGAAGGTGTGGGCGGGGGTTCCGAATAGGACAAATAGGACCCATGGGACCTATTGGACTAACGACTCGAACGATACAAAGCTGCGAATATCCTCCCCCAACGGCCTCAGGTCCTATCGGTCCTATGCGTCCTACGTGTCCTATCCAAAATACCGGCTGGCAGCACCGCGCCTCGTTCCACCTCGCCTACAACCGCTGCCGCTCCAGAAAAGCCCACGCGTGGCGCGCGCCTTCGATGTCGCCGTTCTGGTTGCCGAGTTGGAGCAGGTTGAGGAGCCACGCGGGCACGCGGTAATCGATGCTGGGCATCGTGTGGCCGCCGCCTTCGACGGTGTAAAACATGACCTCCGTGCCCTCGTCGCCGCCGGTGAACAATTCGCTGCTGATGGTACAGCCGTCGTTGGGGTCCAGGTCCGGGTACATGACTACATCGGAAGGGGCATTGTCGCAGTCGTTCTGCGTAATCCAGTAGTCGCGCGTCGCCAGGGCCGAAATGGAGGTGCCGCGTCCGCCGGGGATTGCGCCGCCTTCCCATTGCTGCAAGGGATCGGCGGTGCCGTTGCAGATGAACACCGAAACGGGTAAATCCGGATCTGCACAGATATCGACTGCGGCTTCGTTCGCGATGAACGCGGCAACCGCCGCAATGCGGTCGTCCAGCTCGCGCGCGAGCCGGTACGACATCTTGCCGCCGTTCGAGGCCCCCGTGGAATACACACGATCCGCGTCGACATTGAAGTTCGCTTGTGCCCAGTCGATCAATGCGCTGATGAAAGCGACGTCGTCCGCCCCTGTATCGATGGCAGGCGCATCGCCCCGGCAATCGCGCCAGTTCTGATTGTCGCCCCACGCTTCGCCGGTTTCCGCGTTGACGCCGTTCGGAACTACGAGAAGGAATCCTGCGTCATCGGCGATGTCCTGCCATTCTTGCGTGCCGCCGGCATTGCGATCGAAGATCGCTTCCATATCCTGCGTGCCGCCGTGGAGAAGATAAACCACGGGGCATGGAGTGGCGAGGTTCTTGGGAACGTAGTAACGAAAGTACCGCGTCGTGTCGCCAATGGAGATCGTCTGGTTTTCAAACCACTTCCCGCCGGCACCCGGGCAACCCGGGCAAAGCAACACGATTGTGGCCAAAGTCACGATTCGCAAAAGGGACTTCATCGCGTTGCGCCTCCACAATTCATGCGTGCTCACGATAAGCGCGTCGAACTCAAAGATACTAACACCGGTTCGCTCCGAGAGGTTTCATTTGACATTTGCATGCGACTCGCCGAATCTGGGATGGGAATACTAGGCGGGATCGGAAGGAGCGATACATGAACAGGCGGCAGTTTCTTATTCAGTCCGGGGCTGGAGTCTTGGGCGCGAACATGTTGGGCCGCGCCGCGCGGGCCCAGCAACCGAACCGGCCGAACATCATCTTCATAATGGCGGACGACCTGGGCTACGGCGATATCGGGTGTTACGGCCAGAAGGAAATCCAGACGCCCAACATCGATCGCCTTGCCGCGGAAGGTACGCGCTTCACGCAGTGCTACTCTGGATCGACGGTCTGCGCGCCGAGCCGGTGCTGTCTCATGACGGGGATGCACGGTGGCCACGCCCGCATCCGCGACAACATCCCCCACGAGATCTTCCTGCGCCCAGACGACCTCACGGTCGCGGAGGTCTTGAAGCAGGCCGGGTACGCGACCGGCGCCATCGGCAAGTGGAGCCTTGGCGAACCGGGTTCCTGGGGTATTGCGAACTACCAGGGCTTCGACTACTTCTATGGCCACCTGAATCAGGACCAGGCGCATTTCTACTATCCCGACTATCTGTGGGAAAACGACAAGATCAAATTGCTGTCTGGCAACCGAGGCCAGGGGCGGAAAGAATACACCCACGATCTCTTCACGGAACACGCGTTACAGTTCATCCAGCAGCACGCGGACGATCCGTTCTTCCTCTATCTCCCGTACACGATCCCCCATTGGTCGGATTACCCGCGGGACTCGCCCGAATCGCAAATCGTGCCAAGCGATGAGCCTTATACCAACCGCGACTGGCCGCAGACGGAAAAGAACTACGCGGCCATGATCACGCGCATGGATCGGGACGTGGGCCGGATCATGGATCTCGTCAAGTCGCTCGGGCTCGATGAAAACACGCTCATCGTGTTCACCAGCGATAACGGCCCGTGCAAGACGGACAGCCACGACCCCGAGTTCTTCAACAGCACAGGGCCCTTCCGCGGATACAAGCGCGACGTCAACGAAGGCGGCATCCGCATTCCCATGATCGCGCGATGGCCCGGAAAGATCCCGGCGGGAAAGACCAGCGAACAGGTCTGGGCCTTCTGGGATGTCATGCCGACGCTGGCGGAAGTCGCGGGTTTGCCGGCGCCGAAGGGGATCGATGGCATATCCATGCTCCCCGCCCTATTGGGCAAGGAACAGATCGAACAACATGAGTATCTCTACTGGGACTATGGGCACCAGCGCGAGGTCTACATGCAGGCGATCCGTTGGGGTGATTGGAAGGGCCTCCGCATCGGCGCGGACGCCCCCATCGAACTCTACGACGTCGTGAAGGATCCCGGCGAGCAGAACAATGTCGCCGATCAATATCCGGAGGTGGTCAAGCAAATCGAGACATACATGCGCGAAGCCTACACACCATCCGACGATTACCGGCTTGGCGAAATCTATGTGCGCAAATCCTAGTACCTGACCTGGGGAGACGGGACCATGGAGTTACAGAAGGCGCGCGAGAACGAATTTCCTTTGTGCCCGCATTGTGAACAAGAGTTGCGCGAAATCGTCGCGCGCCAATTCGACAAAGGCTTCTTCAAGGTCACGGACAAGTACGTCTATTTCTGTCCCCACTGCCACAAGACCTTGGGGATCGGTCAATCCGCCTGGATGCCGTAAGGCGATGGCAAAATTGTGGAAGAGTCCCTCTATGTCGTACGCTCAAGCACGGTGGCTGATTTGCGGCTGTCGTGGCGGGGTTGCGTGTCATGACTCCTCTCGGAGTAAGGCATCGCCCTGGAGGCGAAGTCCATGATTGAAATCGACTGTCCTCATTGCGGGTTTGCCCTGCGTATCAAAACCAAATACGCGGGCCGCGAGGGCAAGTGTGCGAAGTGCAATGGCCGGCTAACGGTGCCCGCCCTCGCGCCCGCTGAGCCGCCTCTCCAACGGGAACTGCCCACCCCGAAACCCCGGCACCGGGCCGAGCCTGTCGAGTCGACCGCCCTTGCCGACCTCGAAGACGCGCCTCCACCGAAACCGGCAAGACCCGCGCCGGCCCCCGTGTCCACATCGCTAGATGACCTCGATCGCGTGGACGACGATTGGCAGGAGCCGGCCGAGATCGAGAATCTCTTGCGGGAGCCGCAAGCCCGAAAGACGAGGCATGTCTTGGGGATCGTTGTGGCGGTCGTTCTCGGCATACCGTTTCTCGTGTTTACGCTATACGCCATGGTTAACGCCATGGGCAGCGGAGGTGGATCGACAACCGTTGAACCGGCCGCAACCGGTACGGTTGCCGCGCAGGATGCTCCCGCGCCCCAGGTGGCCTTGCGACCGCCCCAACCTCTCGGCCCCGCGCCCAGCCGCGGCACCCAGTCCAACTCGGCCTACGCAACCACGGGACTGCCGACCTATCCGGGGCTGCAGTTCGCGGCGGCGCAGAACCAGGAGAATCCCATGTTCTCCACCTTGACCGGCGTGGATCCGGCTTCCGCCCGCACGTTTCGCGCCGTCACGCCAGAGGGCTACGAGGCGGTCTCGACTGCCTTCTATCAACAATTCGAAGCCCAAGGTTGGACCATCACGAGTTCCGGCTACGGCAACCAGGCGAACAAGGAAGTGTTTATCGTGGCGCAGAAGGGCAATCAGACCCTGGCGTATTGCACGGTCGCCCATACCGGCGGCACGGCCGTGTTTATTACCATCGCGGGGACTCCGGCATCGGTTGCATCGAGCGCGCCTTCGGAAGCCCCCATGGTCGCCATACCGCTCCACGAGTTTCCGCACTACCCCGGATTGGAGTTTGCGGGCACTTCGACCTTGCCGGAGTACACCATGCCTACCGGCAGCAAACCCAACTATCAGGCTGCGTACGAAGGCGTCGTCGCCGCCACGTTCGCCGATGTTTCCGCCTTCTACAAAGATTCCCTGGAAGCCGAAGGCCGTTGGGCATCGACCAGCTTCACGGAGTCGGACGGGAAGTTCACAGCCAAGGGAGGCCGGGGCGATTTTCGCTACGTGCTGGAGGGTAAACCCGTCACCCGCGGCACCCATCTCGTGCTTGCCTTCGTCCAGCCCGGTACGCCATTCTGAGTGGAACCTGCGACGCACGAGTCGCCCACCAATCCGTTTGAGTAACAGAGAAACTGGGATCGACAATTTCCCCCTTCGAAGGGGGACAAAGGGGGATGTTCTCCATCATGAAGCACCGTATTGAACGCGACACCATGGGCGAAATGAAGGTCCCTGCCGACCGCTACTACGGCTGTCAGACGGCCCGGTCGCTCGTGAACTTCAAGATTGGCACGGAACGCATGCCGCGCGAACTCATCCGCGCCATGGGTATCTTGAAAAAGGCGGCCGCATTGACGAACAAGGACCTTGGCCTGCTCCCGGAGGATCTCTGCAAAGCGATCTGCGACGCCACGGACGAAGTCATCGAAGGCAAGCTGGACGACCATTTCCCGCTGGTCGTGTGGCAGACCGGCAGCGGCACGCAGACCAACATGAACACGAACGAGGTCATCTCGAACCGCGCCATCGAAATGCTCGGCGGGGAGATGGGCAGCAAAAAGCCCGTCCACCCGAACGATCACGTGAACATGTCCCAGTCGTCGAACGATACCTTCCCCACGGCCATGAGCATCGCCGCCGTGGAACAGATCCATCAGCGCCTGCTGCCGTCGCTGGCTACGCTCCGCGACACGTTGAAAGAGCAGGCGGAGAAGTTTCAGTCTATCATCAAGATCGGCCGCACCCACCTCATGGACGCGACGCCATTGACGCTGGGTCAGGAGTTCTCAGGCTACACGCAACAACTCACCAACGGTATCGAGCGCATCGAATCCACCCTTCCCAAGCTGGCGGAACTGGCCCTCGGCGGCACCGCGGTCGGCACGGGGTTAAACACGAAGAAAGGCTACGACGAAAAGGTCGCGGCCAAGATCAGCGAACTGACGGGACTGCCCTTCAAAACCGCGCCGAACAAATTCGAATCGCTCGCGGCCCACGACGCCATGGTCATGACCTCCGGCGCCTTGAAGACCGTCGCGTGCAGTCTCATGAAGATCGCGAACGACGTGCGCTGGCTGGCCAGCGGCCCCCGCTGCGGACTCGGCGAGATCCTCATCCCCGAGAACGAGCCCGGCTCCTCCATCATGCCCGGCAAGGTCAACCCCACCCAGTGCGAGGCCATGACCATGGTGGCCGCGCAAGTCATCGGCAACGACACGGCCGTCAACGTCGGCGGGTCCATGGGCAACTTCGAACTCAACGTGTTCAAGCCGGTCATCATCTACAACCTGCTGCAATCCGTCCGGCTCTTAGCGGACGCTTGCGACTCCTTCAACGAACACTGCGCCGTCGGCATCGAACCCAACGAGAAGCGCATCGACGAACTGCTCCACAAATCGCTCATGCTCGTCACCGCGCTCAACCGCAAGATCGGCTACGACAACGCCGCCAAAATCGCCAAAACCGCGCACAAAAATGGCACGACCCTCAAGGAAGAAGCCATCAACCTGGGCCTCCTGACTGCCGAGGAGTTCGATCAAACCGTCGACCCCACCAAAATGATCGGTCCGAGCGATTAAGCGCGGAGTATTGAAAGTTAGAGTTTCTAGCGGAGGCCGAATTGGATGGCTACGTTTACGTTGGAATTGCCCGAGAGTGTGCTTGCCGCCCTGCGTTTAGCGCCAGCGGATTTTCCAGGGGAGCTACGACTTGCGGCGGCCGTTACCTGGTATGAAAACGGCAAAGTCCCCCAGGAAATCGCCGCCCAAATAGCAGGGTTGAACCGCACTGATTTTCTGCTCGCACTCGCACGTATGGGGCGCGACTCATTTCAGGTGGATACGAATGATTTGGACGAGGAACTTCCGCGTAGATAGACCAGAGTGTGACGTGAAAATCGATTCCGAGATAGAGGCCGCATGGGCCGCAGAAGCTGAAACCCGCAGACAGGCGATACTCTCCGGCATAACCTTAACGGTGTCAGGTCCTGAAGTCATCGCGCGTCTTCGGGAACGTTACAAACGATGACCGTCCGCCTCACGCTAGAGGCAGTTCGAGAACTGGAACCGGCGGCTGCGTACCACGATTCCTGTTCGGCAGAAACTGGTGAGCTTTCATCTGACTGAGAGGCTGTTGCTTCACGGCAACTGGGGAATCGTTTCGAAGCGGGCGAAGGACAAACGTTCTGCGCTATGCCTACCATCCTCCCTTTTTCGGGACTTCCCAGGTGCAAAGGGGTGTTAACTTTAGGTATGATAGGCTAGAATGGCTGCAAGAACGCGGCCGCATGTGCTTGGCCAAGGCAATTCGCAACGCTGAGGAGCGTATCCCCGAACTGGGGGACTGTGGGTCCCGTCGCTAAGGGCGGACACACGAGGTAGTTATGGAGTCGACCGGGAGTTCTTCGCCCGCCACGGGCAATGAACCGAATAGCCTGAGTCTCGCCTTCATCGAGGGGCTTTACGAAGATTACCTCCGCGACCCCGCATTGGTTTCGGAAGAATGGAGAACCTATTTCCGATCGCAGAACGGGGGTTCCGCCCGGACTTCCGCAGCAGCCGCTGCGCCGACGGCGGTCGCGCCCACGCCACCCCGCACCAATCGGGTCGTTCGCTCCAAGAAGAAGCGGTCCCAGGTGTGCAACGTATGTGGGCGGGAACGCGAGATTGGCTCGCTGCAGCATCGCGTCGACATGCTGATTCGCAACTACCGCGTATTAGGGCACAAGATTGCCCGGATCGATCCCCTCGGCATGCCGCGGCCGCGAAAGCCCGAACTCGATCCCGCGTACCACGGCTTCGCGCCGGAGGATATGGACCTCGAATTCGACGCGGACGCCCTGTCGACCACCGGCGTGCTTCCCCTGCGTCAGATCATTCAGCGTTTGCGCGCGACGTACTGCCGGTCCATCGGCGTGCAGTTCATGCACATCGACGACCTGTCCATCCGCGAGTGGCTCTATGACCGCATGGAGGGGTCCTGTAACCGCATTTCTCTGACTCGCGAGCAACAGTTGCGCATTCTCACGCGCCTGACGGACGCAGTCATTTTCGAGGAGTTCATCCAGAAGAAGTTCATTGGCGCGAAGAGTTTCTCCCTGGAAGGCGCGGAGAGCCTCATTCCTCTCCTGGACCTTGCCATTGAGAAGGCGGGCGACCAGAAGATCGACGAGATCGTCATCGGCATGGCTCATCGCGGCCGGCTGAACGTGCTCGCCAACGTCATGGGCAAGAGCCCGAGTCTCATCTTCCGCGAATTTGAAGACAAGAACGGCGAGATTTACCAGGGCCGCGGGGATGTAAAGTACCACCTCGGCCACCACACCGAGTGGATCACCCAAAGTGGGCACAAGGTTCACATCGCGCTCGCCTTCAACCCGAGCCACCTGGAATACGTGAACCCCGTAGTGCTGGGCCGCGTCCGTTCCTACCAGGACCGCAACGGCGACAAGGAACACAAGAAGGGCATGGCCTTGCTTATCCACGGCGACGCCGCGTTCGCCGGGGAAGGGATCGTCCAGGAAACCCTTAATCTCAGCGAACTGGAAGGCTACACGACGGGCGGCACCCTTCACGTTATCGTCAACAACCAGATCGGTTTTACCACCACGCCCGCGGAATCGCGCTCCAGCGTCTATGCGACCGACGTGGCGAAGATGCTGCAAAGCCCCATCTTTCATGTGAACGGCGAGGATCCCGAAGCCGTGGCCCAGGTGGTCAACCTGGCCATGGAGTTCCGGCGTTCGTTCCGGCGCGACGTGGTCATCGACATGTACTGCTACCGCCGCCGCGGCCATAATGAAGGCGACGAGCCGGCGTTCACGCAGCCGGTATTGTACCGGGCCATCGAGAAACGGAAGCCCATCCGGGAAGCCTATCTCGAACACCTGCTCACGCTCGGTGGCGTCACGCGCTCCGAGGCCGAAGACATCGCCGTGCGCCGCCGGGAAATCCTGGAAGAGGAACTCGCCGTCGCGCGCCGGGAAGACGGTCCGCGCCCGCCAAGCGCCTTGCGCGGGATCTGGAGCAACTACCAGGGCGGCCCCGACAAGGACGTGCCGGATGTCGATACCGGCGTGGACAAGAACCGCCTCAAGGAGTTGCTGGAAGCGACGACCCGGTTTCCCGAGAATTTCCAGCCCAATCCCAAGCTGGTTCGCCTGCTGGATCAGCGCAAGAAAATGGTCGCGGGCGAAGCGCCTCTGGACTGGTCCGCCGCCGAAGCGCTCGCCTTTGCATCCCTGGCAACGGAAGGTGCGCGCGTGCGTCTCACGGGGCAGGATAGCCAACGGGGCACGTTCAGTCATCGTCATTCTGTGCTGCACGACGTGGAAACCGGTCACGGGTACATGCCGTTGCAGCATTTGTCGAAGGATCAGGCGCCCGTCCAGATCTTCAACAGCCCCCTGGCGGAAGCCAGCGTGCTCGGTTTCGAATACGGGTATAGCATCGCGTGCCCGGACGGCCTCACGTTGTGGGAAGCCCAATTCGGCGACTTCTTTAATGTGGCCCAGGTCATCATCGATCAATTCATATCCAGCGCCGAAGATAAGTGGCGCAGCTTGTCCGGGCTCGTCATGTTGTTGCCGCACGGGTTTGAAGGCATGGGGCCGGAGCATTCCAGTGCGCGTATCGAACGGTTCTTCTCGCTGACCGCCGAAGACAACATGCAGGTCTGCATTCCGTCGACGCCCGCGCAGTTCTTCCACTGCCTGCGCCGGCAGGTGGTGCGGCCGTGGCGCAAGCCGTTGGTGGTCCTCACCCCGAAGAGTCTACTGCGTCACCCGAAATGCGTATCGACTTTAGACGATCTCGCGACAGGACGCTTCCAGCGGATCCTGCCCGACGCCAAAGGAATCCGCGGCGACGTGGAACGCGTAGTTCTTTGCAGCGGCAAGATCTATTACGATCTCCAGGAAGAACGTGAGCGGTTGGAGCGCAACGACGTCGCCATACTCCGCGTCGAACAGGTCTATCCTCTACAGCCCGACGATTTGCAGGTGGCCCTCGAGCCTTATCCGGACAATACGCCCGTTTTCTGGGTCCAGGAAGAGCCGGAGAACATGGGCGCGTGGCGGCGAATGCGCGGCAAATTCGGATATATCCTGCTCGGCAGGCTGCCCTTTTATGGCGTGTACCGCCCCGCTTCGGCAAGCCCTGCGACAGGCTCGCCGGCGAGCCACAAGATCGAACAGCGGGAACTTCTTGATCAGGCATTTGGCGAGCCGATCGGGTATTCTCGCTAGGCCAATCTGTGCGGGCCGTAAATCAGAAGGCAGATGACCAGGGAAAAATGGGAGATGTTCCTTTTTCATTTTGATTCGTGGACTAAGCGACTCAGCGGCCAGGTAAGAAAAAGGTAACTGTCCCTGATAGAGAATTCTTAGGAGAACATTCCGAATGGCCGTTGAATTAAAAGTTCCGACGGTAGGCGAGTCGATCACGGAAGTGCAGATCGGCGCCTGGCGCAAATCGTCCGGTGATTGGGTCGAACAGGACGAAGCCGTCGTCGAATTGGAGTCTGACAAAGCCACCGTGGAGTTACCCGCACCCGTCGCCGGCACGATTACCGAAATCCTCAAGAAGGAAGGCGACACGGCCGAAGTCGGCGAAGTTATCGGGTATGTCGACGACTCCGGGAAGAAGGGCGACGGCAAGAGGACGTCGGACGAGAAAGTAGCGAAAAAGGAAGACGGCGAACCCAAGAGCAGGGTAGAAGACAAAAAGAAAGCCACGGTGGAAGTTCCCAAAGCGGATGCGGCCCAAGAGAAGGAACCTGCGGAGTCCAAGGCGAAATCTGAAGAATCGGACGTATCCGAAGAAGAAGCCATTGAATCCGCGCCCTCGAAGGCCAAAGCCCGCGTCATGCCGGCGGCCCGTCGCGCCATGGCGGAACATGGGCTTGATGTCGATGATGTGGAAGGGACCGGAGCCGGCGGCCGCATCCTGAAGGAGGATGTGCTCCGTATGGTCTCCGAAGATCGCCTTCGCAAAGAAGAAGCGAAGCCGAAGCCGGAATCACGCCCGGAGGAACCTGCCAAGGTTCGCGGTTCGCGCGACGAGGAGAGTGTGCCCATGACGCCCATGCGGCGTCGCATTGCGGAGCGGCTGGTCGAAGCGCAGCACACCGGCGCGCTGCTGACGACCTTCAATGAAATCGACATGAGCGGCGTAGTGGCTCTGCGCGAAGAGCACAAGGCCGAGTTCCAGGAGAAACACGGCGTCAAGCTCGGCTTCATGTCGTTTTTTGTGAAAGCCTCCGTCGAAGCGCTCAAGGAGTATCCGAAGGTCAACGCGGAGATACGTCAAGACGACATCGTCTATCACCACTATTACGACGTAGGCATCGCCGTTGGCGGCGGCAAGGGTCTGGTGGTTCCCGTGCTGCGCAACGCGGAAGCCATGTCCTTCGCCGGCATCGAAAAGCAGATCGCGGATTTCGGCGCGCGCGCCCAGGAAAACAAGATCAAGTTGGAGGAACTGGAAGGCGGCACCTTCACAATCAGCAACGGTGGCGTCTACGGCTCGCTCTTGTCGACGCCGATCGTCAACCCGCCGCAGAGCGGCATCCTGGGCTTGCACGCGATCCAGGATCGCCCGGTGGCGATTGACGGCCAGGTCGTGATTCGGCCCATGATGTACGTGGCGCTCACGTACGATCACCGCATTGTCGACGGCCGCGAAGCGGTCACCTTCTTGCGGCATATCAAGAATTCCATTGAAAAGCCCGCACGGCTGTTGCTGGAGCTATAGAGAGACGCATGATTCAATTCGTATCCGGCCCCAGAATGGCCCTGATTGGCAGCATTCTCGTCGCGACCGTCGGTTGTGACCAGTTGACCAAGTTTATCGCCCATGCGACCATGCGGCACTCGCACGGCCGCATCCCTATCGCGGGCGATTTGTTTTATCTTCAATACGCCGAGAACAGGGGCGGATTCCTCAGTTTGGGCGCTTCGTTGCCGGAAAGCGCCCGCTTCTGGCTATTGACGGTGTTCACTGGCGCGATCCTCACTGGCATCGCCTACGTCCTGCTCACGAACCGCGGCCTCTCCCGAACGGACGTCATCTCCCTCGGCCTTCTCCTCAGCGGGGGCGTGGGCAACCTGATTGACCGGGTCTTCCGCGACGGGACCGTCGTCGACTTCATGGTCATGGGCGTCGGCCCGGTCCGTACCGGCGTGTTCAACATCGCCGACGTGGCGGTCATGGCGGGCATCTTCTTGCTGTTCGCAAGCAAACTCTTCTCGCCCGCCGCGGAGGAAGGAGTCGTTCATGGCACGCAAGACTCATGACCTTGTCGTGATCGGCGGAGGGCCGGGCGGATACGTGGCGGCAATCCGCGGCGCGCAACTCGGCATGAACGTCGCCTGTATTGAGAAGGAGAAACCTCTCGGCGGCACCTGCCTGCGCGTGGGATGCATCCCGAGTAAGGCACTTCTCGAGTCGTCCGAGTTGTTTGTCGTCGCCCAACATGACCTCAAGAATCACGGCGTCAACGCCGGTTCCGTCGAACTCGACCTCGCCGCCATGCTCAAGCGCAAGGACGGCGTCGTTCGCGCTCTGACGCAAGGCATCGACGGCCTTTTCAAGAAGCACAAGATCACCCGCTACGAAGGGACCGGCCGCTTTGCGGGACCGGGTCACGTTGTGGTGGACGGCCCCGACGGCGTCGAGATCGACGCCAAGAACGTCATTATTGCAACCGGCTCGAAATCCGCGCCCCTGGCGGGCGTCGAAGTGGACGGCGATCGCATCGGCACCAGCACCGAAGCCTTGTCCTACCCCGAAGTGCCCGAGCATCTCGTCGTCATTGGCGCGGGTTACATCGGCCTCGAACTCGGCTCGGTCTGGCGCAGGCTCGGCGCAAAAGTTACCGTGCTGGAATACCTCGACCGCATCCTGCCGGGCATGGATCGCGAGCTGTCGCAGGAAGCCGAGAAGATCTTCAAGAAGCAGGGGCTCACGTTCCGGCTCGGCAGCAAGGTCACCGGCGCGCGCGTCGAGAAGGACGGAAAAACCTGTGTGGTCGAAATGGAAGGACAGGATTCCATCAAGTGCGACCGGGTTCTACTCGCCGTTGGGCGTGTGCCTAACACCGACGGGCTTGGTCTGGACGCAATCGGCATCGAACTCGAGAAACGGGGGACCATCCCCGTTGACGATCACTTTGCCACCAAGGCGGACAACGTGTATGCCATCGGCGATGTCATTCGAGGACCCATGCTCGCCCACAAGGCGGAAGAAGAAGGCGTCGCCTGTGTGGAGTTCATTGCAACCGGCTATGGTCATGTGAACTACGACGCGATTCCGGGCATCGTGTACACCCATCCCGAAATCGCATCGGTCGGCAAGACCGAGGAACAACTGAAGGAACGCGAGATCGCCTTCACAAAAGGCGTTTTCCCATTCATCGCCAATGGCCGCGCCCGCGCGTTGGGCCAGACCGAAGGCCGCGTCAAGATTCTCGCCGACGCCGACACGGACCGTGTGTTGGGCGTCCACATCATCGGACCCCGCGCCGGCGACCTCATCGCGGAGTGCGCCATGGCCATGGAGTTCAGCGCCAGCAGCGAAGACATCGCCCGTACCTGCCACGCCCATCCCACCCTCGCCGAAGTCGTCAAGGAAGCCGCTCTGGCCGTGGCGCGGCGAGAGATTCATATCTAGCGCGGGTGTTTTCCGATAGCCCCGACCAAGCGTGTGCTCCAAATCCGAAATCCGAAACGAATCTCCAAATTCCAATGACCAAAACGGCAATTGCAAAAGGTGCAACACCCAAGTCCCCGGGGAGATCGTTTCGAGTTTTGGTCATTCGTGCTTGTTTCGAATTTCCGATCGCGTAGCCGCACCGTCGCACTGGCGCTCATCCGGCTTTACGAATTCCTTGGTTAAGAGGTATGATACCCGACGGGGGTGCCGCACCAAGTTTGCCGCGGCCGAGTATCGAGTATGGGGGAAGTCTCATGCAGTCCACACAGACCAGTCCGGCGGAAAAACTGTGCACCGCCGACGAAGCCATAGCACACATCGCCGACGGGGTAACCATTGCCATCGGCGGATTCGGTGGCGCCGCCCATCCCGAAGGCCTCATGGCGGCGCTGGAGCGACGCTTCCTCGCAGAGGGGCATCCGCGCGATCTCACCCTCGTCTATGCCGCCGGTCAAGGCGATTTCCAAACCCGTGGACTCAATCACGCCAACCACGACGGCATGGTCCGTCGCATTGTCGGTGGACACTGGGGGTTGGCGCCGGGATTGGGACGCCGCGCCCTGGAAGGCGATTTCGAAGCGTACAATATTCCCCAGGGTGTCATCTGCCAGTTGTTCCGGGATATTGCGGCCGGCAGGCCCGGCTGCATCACCCATGTCGGGCTCGACACCTTCATCGATCCTATCCACGGGGGCGGACGCCTCAACGACCGCACCCCGGAAGGTCTCGTCGAGCGGATTGAAATTGCCGGAAAGACCTGGCTCCTGTACCACAGCTTCCCCATTCACGTGGCGCTGATCCGCGCTACCTCCGCCGACGAACGCGGCAACCTCGTCATGGATAGGGAAGTCATCACGGGGGAAACCCTGGCTATCGCGCAGGCCGCGCACAACCACGGCGGTATTGTCATTGCCCAGGTCGAGTCCATACGAGAAGAGCCCGCATCGCCGCAGATGGTGCGAGTGCCGGGCGCGATCGTCGACTACGTCGTGCTGGCGCAGCAAGGCGAACACGACCAGACCTTCGGCGAAGCCTTCAACCCGGCCTACTGCTCCTCCGCGCCTCCCGGCACCGACATGAGCGCACTGTTGCCTCTCATGGAGATGAGCGAGCGCCGCATCATCGCCGCCCGTGCTTACGATGAAATCTGTGACGGCGACATCGTCAACCTCGGTTTCGGCATGCCCGAAGGCGTCGCGCGCATTGCCGCGGAAAAGGGAACGCTTGACCATATCACCCTAACCGTCGAGAGCGGGCCTTTCGGAGGCATCCCCGCGGGGTTCATGAGCTTCGGCGCATCCAACTATCCCGAGGCCATTGTGAGCCAGCCGTCCCAGTTCGACTTTTACGACGGCGGGGGACTGGATATCGCGCTGCTCGGCGCCGCAGAGGTCGACGGCGAAGGCAACGTGAACGTCTCCAAGTTCGGGCCCAAACTCGCGGGCGTCGGCGGCTTCGTCAACATTACGCAATCCACCAAACGCGTCGTTTTCTGCGGGACCTTCACCGCTGGCGGCCTCCAAGTCGCGGTGGAAGACGGCAAACTCCGTATCGTAAACGAGGGCAAGAGTTCCAAGTTCGTCGAACGCGTGGAGCAGATATCCTTCTCAGCAAAGCGCGCGCTGTTGAGCGGGCAAGAGATCCTCTACGTCACCGAACGCGCGGTGTTCCGCCTCGTGGAAGGCGGCCTGGAACTCATCGAAGCCGCCCCCGGAATCGATGTGGACACCCAAATCCTGGCGCTGGCCAAATGCAAGCTCATCGTCCGCGACGTGAAGCCTATGCCGGCGCATGTTTTTGAGACGTAGGCGGTCTCCGTAGGCGTGGCCGAAAGTCATGTCGGCAGGAGAATCCGACTAGGGCTACTTAACGCAACCGGCGCTGCTCCGTCTTTCTTCCAGAGACCGACGTGATATCGTGACTGGAGGAGACGGGCGATGACAGAACAGGCGTTGGCGCGGGCGTGGTTCGAACAGCGAAATGCGGACGCGTTTCGCGGAATCTGCGAAGAGCATTCGGGCATGGTCTATGCCACGGCACTGCGGATGCTGCGCAATGCGGCGGACGCGGAAGACATTACGCAGGAATGCTTTCTACGCCTGGCGCGCACGTCCACGGGTCTCCACGGATCGCTCGGGGCGTGGCTGCACCGCGTCGCAGTAAACCTGTCCATCGATCACATGCGGCGCAATGCCGCGCGAAACGCCCGAGAAACGACTTTCGTCGAGCGGACTCCCACTACGACCGAGGTGACCTGGAACGATCTGCGGGAGCACGTGGACGCGGCCATCAACGAATTGCCCGACCAAGCCCGCGACACGATCATCGCCCACTTCATCCAGGGTGTCCCGCAGCACGTCATTGCCGACGCGGAAGGCGTCACGCGATCGGCCATCTCGCAGCGCATCAACCGCGCCTTGCAGTCGATCCGGGCTACCCTCGAGAAACGCGGTGTCACGGTATCCCTGACTGCGCTCACGGGCTTGCTGACGGCACACCTGGCCGAGGCCGTCGCTGTTCCGGCGGGCCTGACAGCAAGTCTGGGGAACCTCGCGGTATATGCAGGCGCGGCGCACGCGGGGGCGGGGATGCTCTCAGGCATTCTGACGGCGAAAGGTATCTTGGCGGCCCTTCTTGTTCTGCTCACGATAGGAGGCGCTGGTATCGTCACTTACCGCTCATCGGTGACAGAATCCGAGGAACTTGACGCGATCCCGATTCAAGATCGTGCTGACGGAGATACCAGCCGTCCGCCAGACGCTGCCCCCATTACTGCGGCAGACACTGCCACGCGCCAGAGCGCCACACCAGCGGTGGAATCTGCTGCAGACACGCCCACCGCCTACGCCGGAGCAATCGTCGAAGGCTTCGTACGCGAACCAGACTCGGGTCAGCCGTTGCCCGGCGTCTATCTCGTGTGCCAGTCCGACGACGGCGCGAACCGTTTCCGGTTCGACGACGACGACCGCGTGTACACCGATGCAGAGGGCCGTTACCGCATATCCGGTTTGGCGCCAGGCCGGTACAAGCTCCTGTGTGGGAGCACTTGGGAAACACGCGACCCCGGCGACCCACAGGACTACGAAGTGCAATTGCGATTCGTCAGGAACGAATCGATTCACCGGTTCGAGGTTACTGGCGCTGACGCACAGGCGGGGCCCGACTTCGATGCCATCGTCGGTGAGACCGTTTCCGGATTTGTCGTAGATGACGGAAAACCCGTGGCCGATGCTGATGTGATGGTTCACGGTTCGGGAACCTTCGTCAACGTGCGAACCGCCGCAAACGGCTGGTTCAAAGCGGGCGGGTTCCCCGTGACGGACGAAGTGCGGGCGATCGCGGAGAAGGGTCGCACCCGGCCCGGCATTCGCGTCGAGGCGATCGGCGAACAAGAAGCGCTATCTCCCGAGACGCAGACCCGGGTCAGCAGCATTGCCGGACCTGTAACCGTTACGGAAGATGGACTGAAGAACATCCGGCTGGAACTTCATCCCGGCGCCAGCGTAACGGGAGTCCTCACCGACGATACCGGGAAGCCCCTAGTCGACGTCAATGTTATGGCCCGTTCGAACGCGAAGCAGTACTTCGGGTCCCGGTTTGCCAAGACCGGGGCGCAAGGCGACTTTGTCCTTTCAGGAATGGCTGAGGGCGAATACGATCTCGCCTGGAATCCACGCAATCCCGGCGAAGACGAACACATGTACGGATGGACGCCCCACGAGGCACTCGTCCTGAAACGTATCGAGGTGACCTGGGATCAGCATCTGCGCGGCGTTCAACTTCGCGCCAGCGCGCCCGATTCCCAACTCGGCGCTGAAACGGGTTGGACCCTCGCCGGACGCGTCCGCGACACGCGCGGAAACGCTGTCGAGGGCGCCGTCGTGCGGGCCTGGGAAATGGGCCATAGCGGAACTGCGCCTCAAACCAAATCGGATTCCGATGGCCGTTTTGAACTCGGAGACGTCAACGCGGGACCGCTTACCATGCTCCGCGTCGAGCACCCAGACTTTTCCACGTACATGGAGTCGCTGCCGGAACCCGTGGAGCGGTCCATGGACATCGTGCTCGAAGACCGGGGGACCGTCTCCGGTCAGGTGCGGTACGCCGATACGGGGATGCCCGTTACTGCCTTCTCCGTCCGCATGCAAAAAGGCAATAACCAACCGGTATTTGTGGAGAATGAGGAAGGCCGGTTCCGTATCGAAGGCGCCGACGCGGGGGAAAACGAAGTCCTCATTTCGGCGGAGGGGTACAAGGAAACCGGCACGCCGGTCACCGTGCTTCCTGGCCGCGAAGTCGCCGGAATCGACGCGCGGCTCGAACGCGGCCTGGCTGTCGAGGGTAGTGTGGTCGATGAGCGCGGCGCGCCCGTGGAAGGCGCGTTTCTCTTCGCCAAGCGGGTACCCAAGATAGCCGCCGAACGGGAGACACAACTCCTTGCGAAGACGGATGTCGACGGCCAGTTTCGCGTCGAATCATTGAAAGACGACTACGGCGTGCTCTCGGCCTGGCACGCGGACTTCGGCATGGGAGCCGCACGTTATGATACTTCCGCGTCTGGCGTCGAAATCGTCCTCCGGAACAATTTAGGCACGGTTTCAGGCCAAGTTCTGCTTGACGGACTACCCGCCGTTGGTGCGGAGGTCAATCTCATGGCCACCAGTTTGTTGTCGCCGGAAGCCGCGGCATTCGGTACGCCGAACCAGTTTATCAAGGAGGACGGTTCATTTCGATTCGAGGACGTGCCGGAAGGTGAGTACAACGTATCGGCAACCATGGGTCATAGGAACGCCATCATGCCCATGGGCGAAAAAAACTTGAGCCGCGCGATTCTCGTCCAACCCGGCGCGGAAACCGAAGTGCTGCTCGAATTTCCCGTCGCGGACGCATCCGTCGCGGGCCGCGTGCTGTTTCAGGGGAAGCCTGTCCCGCAGGGCTTCGTGGTATTGACCGTGGAATCTCCGGAAGGCAAACAAACGCATATGGCCCAGTTGGACCCGGATGGTGCGTATGTCATTGCGCCTATTGCCGCCGGCCACGCCACCCTGCGATCCTCGGCCGCTACCGCGACTCCATTCGCGGGGATCGCGCGGAAACTGGAATTCGAGATCGCACCCGGCGACGCGCTGATCCGCAATGTTGAGTTCAACGGGCAAGGCACGATTGGAGGGACCCTAAGCGGGGCGCCCGCCGAGCGTCAAATCCCGCTGATGTTGGTTCCGGCATCCGTTGATCTCAGCGAGCCTACCCTGGAAACCGTCGTAGTCGTTTCCCAAGAGGCCGTGGCAAACGCGATGACGACGGGGTCGGGACCATTTGAATTCACTGCCATACCGCCAGGCGACTACGCCGTACTGGCGTGGCTGTCGCACCCTTCCGGGAAATTTGACGGGTATGCCACCGCCTTCTGCACCGTGCCCGAAGACGGCACACCACAGACCGTGACGTTACACTTCCAGGCGCCGTAGATTGGTCTAGTCCCGGTCGCCGCTTTGATCGTCACCACCGGGTCCGCGGCCGCGATCGCCCCAGCCCCACATGGGCGGGCCGCCGCCGCCTCCCGGCATGCGGAAGAAGGGGTCTTCCATGGTCTCCCGGACTGCGTTGACGAGGGCTTGCTGCTCCTGTGGATTGGAGACGCCGTTCTCCTTCAGGGCTTCGCCGATGAGATAGTCCTGCTGATCCCGCACAAGCGACCGGGTCTCTTCAAACGTGATAGACAAATCCTGGCGGATTTGATCCCGCTCCTCGTCCGACTCGGCGTCGCGCATCTCGCGGAACAGGTCCATGGTGTAGTTCGTATACTCGCTGATCGCGGCGATCCGCTGCTGTGCCGCGGGGTCGTTCGTTTTCTGCATGGCGTCGTTGAAGAATCCGTCCATGCGGCTGCGAAATTCGCGGGACCGCTCCTCCCGTTCCTGCTGCCACTGTTCGCGCCGTGCCTGCCACTCGGCGTACTCCGGCGTACCCTCCTTCGGCGGTTCCCGGTCGCCCCAGCCGCGGCCGCGATCCCGGTCTTCAGACTGCAGTGCGGCCGAAAGGGCATCGGTCGCTTCCTCCAGGTTGAACGCCGGGTCTCCGGTTTCTTCCGTGGGGGCGAGGGTCGCATCCGCAGCCGGTTCCGGGCGCGCGCGAAGCCGCTCGACTTCCTCGCGAAGCCGCGCGATTTCCCGCTCGAGGTCAATCGCTTCGGCATTGGATTTACGCAGTTCCGACGCTTTGGCCAAGGCTTGGTCGCGCTCGGCGGAGAGTTGTTCAAGCTGCGGGTTGAACCGCGCCTGCACGGTGTACATTCCGCACGCCACACCGATGGCGAGCGCGATGATGGCAGCAATCGCAATTTTGGCACCTGTCATGGGACGCACCTCCAGCAGGTTAAACACCCCTGCGCTGTACCGGGTTCCCCGGGAAATCGCTCGGACGGGTGCCGCCTACCGCCTGAGCCAGGCTGGGTACGCGACAAAGCAGTACGCGCCCGCTAGAACGACACAGCACCCTGCGATGAGGATCAGGCTCAGCCGGTCGTCGTGACCGCGCGTGTGGAGACGGCTCCGGGCATGATTGGAGGGGTCGTAGAAGACGGTCAACGGGCGGCCTTTTTGCGTGATCTTTTCGAGTTCGTCCGGGGGAAGCGCGTTCGGGCTGCCCACATCCGGCCAGAGACCAACGAATTCGCCTTTGTAGCTCGTGCTCCCGATCAAGTACTCGTAGTTGACCGTGACTTTTTGCTTGTAGTCCTGGGCGTTGTAATGGGTGCGGGTGATTTCGCCGGAGAGAATCCAGCCCCCGGCCGCGGGCCATTCCGGCTGGTTAAGGCTGAACCAGACCAGCGTCAGCGGCGTCACAGCCATGATCAATGCGCAGACCAAGAGGAATTCCGGCAAGCCCGCCTTGCGGCGTCTGGTTTGCAGGTACGTTGCCATGCGATTCCAACTCCCCGGCCCGTCGCTATTGTGCTGTCATGGCGGGAAAGCTGTCAAGTGGCAGGGGAAGGATGAGGCTACGAAGAATAGGACGTATAGGACCTATGCGACCAATAGGACGAAGCCATTTGACGCGGACGGAGTTTGGCAGTGGGTATGCCGCGATATCAGACTTTCCGCAGCGCTGCTATGCTTCCATGCTCCGGCTTGTGCCAGCCAATTACCGAGGGCATCGCTCCATTAGCGCACCCAATCTTTCGTCCTATAGGTCCCATGGGTCCTATACGTCCGATTTCTTGGCCGCCCACCCTACCCGAAGTACTCCTGCAACAACCCCAAGTCCAACTCCGGGTACACCGGGAACCGGTCCAGCAGCGCCTTTACGCGGGCCTTGCCTTCGGCGTGGGCCTTCTCGTCGAGGACGTAATTGATCTTGCTGGGCTGGCCGGCGTTCTTGCCGGAATCGACGACGCCCGCCTTGGTATTGCCGAGGGCGAGCTTGATGATGGCGGCGATCTCTTTCATTTCTTCGACGCCCATGCCCAGGGTGGTCACCGCGGCCGTGCCGAGGCGCATGCCGCTCGTGATCATGGGCGAATTCTGGTCGAAGGGGATGGCGTTTTTATTCAGCGTGATGCCGCAATCCCGCAAGGCGCTGGCGCCCTGGCGTCCGGTGAGGCCGAAGGACGTGACGTCGATCAGCATGAGGTGGTTGTCGGTGCCGCCGGAAACGACGTTCATGCCCTCGTCCACGCAGGCCTGCGCGAGGGCCTGGCAGTTCGTGACGATCCGTTTCGCGTAGTCCTTGAACTCGGGCCGGTTCGCCTCGGTGAAGGCAATCGCCTTTGCTGCCATGACGTGCGGCAAGGGTCCGCCCAGGACCATGGGGCAGCCCTTGTCCATGTACTGGCCGAATTCCTTCGTGGACAGCACGACGCCGCCGCGGGGGCCGCGCAAGGTCTTGTGCGTCGTTGACGTGACCACGTGCGCGTGGGGGAAGGGGCTGAAGTCGCCCGTAAACACGCCGCCCGCCACCAGCCCCGCAAAGTGGGCCATATCGACCATGAGCACCGCGCCGACTTTGTCCGCGATGGCGCGCATCCGTTTGAAGTTGATGGCGCGCGGATACGCGCTGTATCCCGCGAGGAGAATCAACGGCTTCACGTCCATCGCCTGCTTCTCGATGGCGTCGTAATCGAGGAGGAAATCCTTCTCGCTTACGCCGTAGGCGTGGGCCTCGAACATCTTCCCGGACACGTTGTGGCGGTACCCGTGCGTGAGGTGTCCGCCCGCGGCGAGGTTCAGACCCAGCATCCGCTGATTGCCCAGCTTCTGGCGCAGCGTTTCCCAGTCCTCGTGCGACAACGCGCCGGGGTCCTTCACGCCGAGTTCATCCAGGGCCGGCACCGCCACGCGAGCCTGGAGGATGCCCCAGAAGGCGACCATGTTGGCGTCCGCGCCGCTGTGGGGTTGCACGTAGGCGTGCTCGCAGCCGAAGAGTTTGCAGGCCTGTTCGCAGGCGTAGGCTTCGATTTCGTCCACATTGTCGCAGCCTTCGTAGAAGCGCGAGTGGGGAAAGCCTTCCGCGTATTTGTCCGTGAGCAGGTTCCCCATGGCGAGCTGCGTGGCGAGGGAACAGTAGTTCTCGCTGGCGATGAGCTTGAGGTAGCTTCGTTGATCGGCCAACTCCTGCACGATCTCCTTCGCCACCAGCGGCGCCACCGACGCCACGGTGCTCAGATTCGCCAAGTACCCCAGAAACCCCGGGTTAATCTGGTCCGGGTCCGTCTTGGCCAGATACGCCGCCACCGCGCCACTCGATTGGGAAGCCGTCACTGCCACGATATGTTCTCCTTGCCCAAAAATTGGGGACTGGCTCGAATTACGCGAATGATCCAGCCGCCCTGATGTTCACCAAATACTGCGGAGCAATTCGTGCCTGTCCCCGTTTTTGGGCTTCTTCGGCACGAATCAGCCGGACCGAAAAGGCCCGGAAATGACACCTGCTCCAATGGTATCGCGGCTTGCGGTTTGATTCAATGACGCGCTGGTTGAGCTGACTCCACACGCCTCCCTTCCCAGCTTCGGTTTGAACCGTCTCGCGCGCGGATGGCACAATACCGGGAGCCGCAAGCGCATCCTGCGCGGCAGCGTCGCAGAGACCTTCCACGTGCATCCGGAAAGCGAGGATTTTTTGATGGAATGCCCCGAAAGAAATGACGAGGAGCAGAAGAAAAACGACGGCATGACGAGCCATCTGCTCAAGACGCGCACCATCGTGCTGTCCGGTCAAGTGGACCAGGAAATGGCCGAACGGGTCATCTCGCAACTGGTGGTGCTGGACAACGAAAACCACGATCCGATTCGCGTGATGATCACGTCGCAGGGCGGGCACGTGGACTCCGGCATGGCCATCCACGACGTCATGCGCTACGTCAACTCGCCGGTGTATACCATCGGCGCGGGCTGGGTGGCGAGCATCGGCGTGCCCATCCTGTTCGGCGCGCCGGACAAGGCCCATCGCGTGGCCCTGCCGAACACGCGCTTCCTCCTGCACCAGCCGAGCGGCGGGGCGGGCGGCCACCTGCAGGACATCCGCATCGAAGCCCAGGAAATCATGCGTATCCGCCAGCGGTTGAACGAACTCATCGCCAAGGAGACCGGACAGGACGTGGCGAAAGTCGCCAAGGACAGCGACCGCAACTACTGGATGGACGCCGAAGAAGCCGTGAAGTACGGGATCATCTCGCGGGTCGTGCAACACGCGAAGGATGTGGTGAAGTAAGGAAATAAGCCGGGTTTTGTGCCCGTATGTAGCGCAGGCGTCCCCGCCTGCAAGGACTTGAAGCAGGCGGGGACGCCTGCGCTACATCTCTTTACCCCACGCCCAGTTCGGCGGCGAGGTCGAGAATGGTAAACCGGCTGCGGATGTACCGCGCGTATTTCACCGCGTTGCGGTACTCTTCGAGGGGCGCTTCCATGTCCTCCGGGGCAGTCGGGCCGCCGGATTGCCGGATGGCTTCTTCGACGACGCTCGAGGGCAACAAGTCATGCCGCACTGCTTCCGCGATCTCCGGCAGTTTGTCGCGGAACACCATGATCTCGGCGCGCATGAGGTCCGGCGGGAGCGACTTCTGTTTCCACTGGGCCAGCACTTCTTCCGCGACGGCCTCCCCCCAATCGGCCAGGGCCCATTCCTGAACCTGCTGGTCTGTCGGCTGAAGGGCCACAAGGGCGTCGGGATCAATCTTCGTCGGATCGAGGGCGAGCACGTTCTCCCACAGGCGGAGACAATGCACCGTGGCCACGCCGACCTGCACGCCGTGCAGATCGTTCGGCGTTCCGTAGAGGGCCTGCTTCATGTCGATGTAATGAGAGATGAGATGTTCCCCACCGGAGGCCGGCGAGGACGAGCCCGCCACCAGCATGGAGAGGCCAGAGAGCAGCAGCGCTTCCAATGCGATCGCGATGGCTTCCGGATTGCCTTTCCCGACACGTTCTGCTGAATCGAGCACTTGCGTGAGGATTCCTTCATAGAATCGCAACGCGTTGGCATCGTAATACTCCCCGCGCAGGAAATGGGCGGTCCGCCAGTCCGCGCCCGCGGAACACTTGGACAGGTAATCGGCCACACCGGCGGCGGCCAGGCGCGGCGGCGCGGCAGCGACCACTTCCGGGTCGGCGAAGACCCCCAGGGCGGGCGTACACGGCACGGTACGTTTGAGTCCCCGCACCTTGACCGCCGTGATGCCGGAGGTATACCCGTTCATGCTCGCGGCCGTGGCGAAGAGTAGCACGGGGCGATCGTTCTTGGTGCCCGCGTGTTTGGCAAGGTCGCACACCGTCCCGGCGCCAATCCCTACGAAGAAATCGGCGTCTGCCCCGGCTTCGGCCACTTCATCGCCGAGGGCTTCCGTAGCGTCGATATGCCCGCCGGTGAGCACTTTCTCCGTCACGGACTTCCCTGCAGCGGCCAAGGCCTTGAGGACAGGTTCCGCTGCCGCGGCATGCGTGTGCTCGTCCGAAACCACAAGACAGGACGCGCCGCACCGTTCCCTGGCGAATTCCGCCAATCGTATCGCGGCATCGGCGCCGATATGCGCCAGTGCGATGGGAAGCCCAGGAGTCTCCGCGAATGCGCGGGCCAGCGCCGTTCCAGTGGGGGCCGTTCGAGACATGGTTGCGCTCCGCCGCGCTCAGCCCGGGCTTGTGGTCAGGTTGACCGACGTGCCCGCGTCTTCCCGGAACAGGGTAACATTCAGCATCTTGCCGTCCTTCCTGAAGTTCATCATCTTCATGTCCGGCAGTTCCTGCGCCTGCGCAGGCGTCTCCTCTTTCCATCCCTGTTCTTCGATCGCGACCTTCATCGCGTCCGAAACCGATTCAAGAGCCTCCGGCACCTGACCCTGGAGCACGTACGTGCCCTGGTCCGGCAGGGCGCTCACATTGATGACGGTGAGATCGCCGGGAAGGGGAATGTCTGAAGGGAACTCGTCGGGGACGCGCGCTTCATCGCCGGTGGAGACCTCGACCACCGGTTCTGCGGAGCCCGCGGAATCTTCCGAATTGGACGATCCGCAACCGGGCAGGGAGACAAGGGCCATCACCAAGGCGAACATCCAGCGTACATTCCTGGTTTCCATCGGATCTCACTCCTGCGGTTTCGCGTCCATCATACAGAAAAGCGGACCCTTCACGCGGAAGAGTCCGCTTCAAATCACGAATGCTATGCGGAGCGCTTACTGAACAGGTTCCAGGGGCGTCCCATCATAGATGATCTTATCGCCTTCGATGGTGGCCGCGTAATCTTGGCCCATGGCGCCGACTGTCAGCGTCGTGCCGTCCAGCGACCACGTACCCGGAATCTGATCGTTGACCTTCAAAACGCCATCAGGCTCAAAGGAAAAGGTCATACCGCCCGCGCTGAACTTCTTGCCCACAATGTTCTCCGCAGTGAGGGCCGCGCCGGCAGCTTCCGTGCCTTCCACGGCCGCTTCGACCGCCGCCTCAGCCGCGGTTTCGCCGGCCGGGGCTTCCGCGCTCATGTCTTCCGTGCCTGCCGCGGGCGCTTCGCTATCCGGCATCTGGGCCGGTTCTTCTACCGCGGCGGGTTCGGATGCAGCCGCTGGCTCCGTGGCTTCCGCCGGCTCGGACGTGGTAGTGCCTCCGCCGCTACAGCTCGTCGCCGCGAACGGCAGCGAGATCGCCATAAGCAGTGCAATCGCTACAAACAAGTGCTTTTTCATGAAAACGGCCCCTTCCGTCGATTGACCTCGCATTCCCGCGAGGGTTGGTGTCGCGCATTCCAATTGTGCGTCCAAAGCACAACGCGCATTAGCGTACACGGAGCGCGTTGTCCGGGTCAACAGCCGCGTAGAGGAACGTAACCGCAGGGAGACGAGGGACGAGGAAGCGGGGAGAAGGGATTGCGACCTTATATCTACCGACCGGTAGGTATCGGTTGACGGTGCCAATTGATTAACTTAATTGCCAAAAACGACTTGACACGCAAAACCAGTTCTGCTATCGTACGCGAAGTATTTTTGGGGATTCTGCCGACGGGTAGACGGAAAAATACGAAAGCGGAAAACAGAGGCTGACTGCAAGGGGTAGATTCTCAGTACACACACGCGAAAAAACCATCAATCGTGATCTCACATCGGAGACGAAAGGAGGGATGCGACCAGTCCGAAGAGACTTACTCCGAGGTCACGCGATATGGATGTGCGAATAGATCTGGTGAACGAACTCAGCGTTTCGGCGAAATGAAACTTTGGTTTCGCTCGAAGCTGGTATAGCGAGGCGCTCAGCCGCCTCCAACATAAAATGGAGAAACCAATCAATGCGTAAATCATTGATGATTGTTCTCACGGCGGCCATGGTGCTGGCAGCATTGCCGGCCATGGCCGAGCTGCAGAACGTGCAGGTCGGCGGAGAAATCCGCATCCGTGCGAACTACTACTCGAACTACACGTATGATATCGCCGGTCAGGGTGTTCCCCAGACCATTCACCCCTTTGCTGGCAATCAGGTCATCTGGCCGAACTTCTTCCTTCCCCGCCGTCCGATTGGCACCGGTCCCTTCAACGGGAACGGCATCGTCAGCTCGTTTGCGTGGGACGATGAAGAGAGCAACGACCTGCAGTTTGTCGAACAGCGCACCCGGCTCAATGTGAAAGCGGACTTCACGAACGAAGTCAGCGCCTTCATCGAGCTGGACAGCTACGACATCTGGGGCGAGGATTTCCGGTCCGACTATGTGACAGGGCTGGACAACCGCGCCGTGACCAACGATGACGTCGAAATCTATCAGGCCTACATCGAAGCGAACGAGATGTTCGGGTTCCCGCTGCGCCTTCGCATCGGTCGCCAGGAGCTCAGCTTCGGTAGCGAGTGGCTGGTCGGCACGAACGACACGGCTGCTTTCTTCCACGGCCTGTCCTTCGACGGCGTGCGTCTGACCTATGCGACCGACGTGTTCAGCGTTGACGCGTGGGCCTCGACGTTGTTCGAGAGCGGAATCAACGAGCAGGACGGCGACGTCTGGTTCTACGGCGTCTACGGCAGCTACCTCGGGCTTGAAGACATCACGATCGACGCCTACTGGATGTGGATTCGTGATGGCCGCAGCCTGAACGACACGAACTTCATTGCACCGATCGAATGGTTGGAAGACATCTTCCAGTTGGATGACTACGATGTAACCAACCTTCACACTGTTGGCCTCCGCGGAGCCGGCACCATCGGCGCCTTTGATTTCGAAGCAGAAGCTGCCTATCAGTTTGGCGACGCTGACCAAGTTGGATTCCTGTTCAAGCCGTTCATCTATGGCGATGACGGTGCTGATTACTCGGCCTGGGGTGCGAACCTCGAGCTGGGTTACACCTTCGACGTGATGTGGACGCCGCGTGTCTACTTGGGCGGCGCCTACTTTGACGGCGAAGACGAGCGCGACATTACGTTCATCGAATGGCTTAACCCCTTCGATCGTCCGGAATCGAGCGTGAGCTTCAATCGTCTGTTCTCCAACTGGGAGTACAGCGAGTTCATCGAAAACACCGAGCTGTCGAATGCGTACGTCATTCGCGGTGGTGTGAGCGCCAACCCGACCGAAAGCGTCGAAGTGCTGTTGGCCGTCTCGTACTACAACACGCTTGAAGAGTTCGATGCCCCGCGTTACTTCTCGGTCGGCGGATTCCGGGTCCCCTTGGCTCCGGCTCTGTCCTTCTGGACCCAGGAGAATGACTCCGAGCTCGGCACCGAAGTTGGCCTGTACGTGACCTACAACTACAGCGAAGACCTGAGCTTCGAGGTAGGCTGGGCGCACTTGTTCGTGGGTGAAGGCCTTGAAGAAGGCCAGTTCAGCGCGCTCAACGGTCTCGGCTTCAACGGCGGTTCCGGCGACGACGACTCCGACTACATCTACTTCGAAACCAAACTCTGCTTCTAAGCAGATCGCGGTTACTTAGTACGATACCGAAGCCCCCGCAATCGAAAGGTTGCGGGGGCTTTCCATGTTTATGACATGTACGGGTGCGACGTCTCCGATTCGGATTCCTGCCCCGAAACGCTCCGCGGCGTACTGGCAGGTCCTCCCGAGGCCTTTCCGGGAGCAATTCTCTCCACCCTCGAACGAATTTGGGCAGAGAGAATTGGCCGGAAATGTCGGCAACGGCCGAACCTCACCGGTCCCCAGCGTCCGTCCGGAAAGTCCCTGAACAGTTACGACGCGGAACCATCAAGCGTGATATCGAGGAAGTCGGCGACGCCGACGTAACCGAGCTTGCGGTAGATGCTGTTGGACGTGGGATTCCCGAGATCGGTGAACAGGGTGCAGAACGATTTTCCCTCATCCAGGATCTGCTGGGACAGCCGGGCGACGATGGCGCTGGCGTAGCCGTGGTTGCGGTGTTCGGGCGGCGTGTAGACGTAGCTGATGCATTCCCCATGCGCCGTGGGGCGACTGCGCGCGGCCATGGCGCGGGGCTCGCCGTCATCCCAGAAGAACAAGGTGCCTGTGGCGACGCGCATTTCCGCATCGGCATAGGTCTGTGCGTCGGGCGGTTCGTGAAAGCAGTCCTGCTGGAACCCGACGGCCCACTGGCGGACGAGTTCCATGTCATCGTTCGTCGCGGGGCGCATGGCTCCCGGAGGGAAGTTAGGGTGGACAACGGAATCCAACCGGTGGACGCGCTGATGCGTTCCGTCTCGCGGCGTGGTACCGGACACGCGGGTCCACTCCGCGGCAAAGGCTCTCGCGACCGGCGTGGGCGCGAATACGGCCGGGACTTCGGCGCCCGAATCGTGCAGGTGGGAGGCGAGGGCGTCAAGGCCGCAGGGGCTGTCTGCGTCAGCGGCGAAGACGTGCATGTTCTTCCTGGGCGGCGTGCGCAGGGCGGCAGCGTGAAGGTCGCCATCGGACGTGACGGAGGCAAGCAGCGGCTGTTCGCCATCGAAGCCGGGCTCCGCCACCAACCGCCGGCAAATGCCGAGCATGAGGCTGTTCACGCATTCGTCCCGCTGCAGGTACGGTTCGACGACGGTGAGAAACTCTGCGACGTTCTTGTATTCCGTGTAGGTCATCATAGGTCGCACCCGATCTACCCGCGTGAGCCTGCGACGCTGCCAGGCGCCTTACCCGAGGACGGCTGCGGCGAGCGCCAACAGGAACAGTCCTGCCAGGAGCGCGAGTACGAGCGCCGCAACGGCCTTTATCCATCCGAAACGCATGCGCACTTCGCCGGTGGCGTCGGGAGCAAACTCAGAAGCGCGGCCCTGGTACCAGAGTCCGCAGTGGGGGCAGCGCGTGGAACCGGCGGGGATGGGGCGCGAACATCGTTTACACGGAACGCGGTTGCCAGTGCCGTCCCGGTAAGAAGTGAAGTCGAAGACGTTGTCTTCAGTCATGAAGGCGACCCTCGGCCGCTATGAATCGGCTCGGCGCGATCGGATCAGTTGCGCGGTCCCGCTCACGAGGAACATCCCGCTGAGAATCCAGAACAAGGGTTTGCCCCCGTCTTCGTACATGGCTTCCCAGAGTTGGGTTGCGGCCAGGACCACGCCGCAAAGGACCAGAATCCAAGCTGCAACGCGCATGGGGACTCCAAGTTCCGTTCGGCTACCGTTACTCAGTCACAGACTCGTCCGTCGATGGGGCGCCAGCCTCTCCGACCACCGTCTGCGCCACAGCCGATGTGAATTGCATTCCCTGGGTGACGTCAACTTCTCCGCGAAAGATACCCGTCTCCTGGGCGCGCAAATTAAAAGTGAACGTCTTGGAGGTTCCCGGAGCGAGTTCCGTGTTGAAGGTGTAGCTCATGCTGTTATCGAGGGGAATGTGCATGCTGGATTGTTCCGCCGGATCGACGGACACGACTAGAACCCGGCGAGATACTCGTCGGCGATATCGACATCGTCTATGGTGACCGGCTGTCCTTCACGCGTATTCGTCACCGTGACAACCAAAGGGAACGTTTCGTCGAGCGCTACTTCAAGAGGCGCGTCGACCGCAATTGCGATGCCCTCCGGGTCCTGTGCAACGTGATACAGAAATGCGCCCAAGACCAGCATTCCCATCAGCGCCACAAGCGCCACCGCCAAACACCCTATCGCGATCGCTTTACCTGCATTCATCGGATTCGAGTTCCCCCTGGTTTTCCGGGTTTGCCAACACCATACGGGCCTCATCAGCCTGGGACTCCGGCACGGCGACCTTGACGGCACTGGCGCCGCCCGCGGACGCGTACCAAGGCAACCACGTGCCCACCGCCTCGTCGGCAAGGTACGCTTCGATCCCATGACCTTCCAGGACAGAGCGGGCAAAGTCGGCTTGGGTGATGGGCCCCGCGAATACGACGACCAATCGCTCTTCGTGTTCCATGGCTCACTCCCACGGTGACGTGTGTTCGAGTATGCGCGGGTGCAGGCCGGATGTCAATCGGTCCCATAGGAGCGCGGGTTTTCCAACCCGCGAAGGCCAAGCACCCCGCTTAGTGGAACATCGGCGCCGGACCGCAGAGTCATAAAAGAAGCGGGTTGGAAAACCCGCTCTCCGATTCAATGCATCTACAACGCTTTTATAGTCGGCCCAGAGCCTGCGATATGCACCAACACCTCCAGAAGTTGTACTATATCGCTTCTCATGCGAGGTGAATTCCGTATCGGCCGCGGCAGCGGTCGCCAGTCCATGGTTGGGGAGTATCGTTTCATGACACGCGTTCGATGGAGTCTGGTAGTTGCGGTAATCTGGACCGGGGCTTGGGCCATAGCGCAGGAAGCGCCGGCGGCTACGGACCCGGCGGACCAAGCCGTGGCCGAAGAAGCCGCGCCACCCGCGCCGCCCGCGGAGGAACCCGCGATGCCGGATGTGCCCGCGGAGGTGCTCGAAACGCCGGCGCCCATGCCGGAGGTGCAGCCGTCGCTGGAACAAGCACCGGTCACGCCCGCCGCGTCTCCGTTTGAGCGCATCTTCGGCAACGCCGCCGTGTTGGATGCGGCCATGCGCGAACAGGTGCTCGCGGCGGAACACGGCAAACGGCACTACGTGGATCACAATCAGGACGGCAATGCCGACGAAGTGTGGTTTGTGGACACGGCGCCGCGCCACCCCGCCGACTGGCAGCCCATGTTGGTCTGCGCGATAGACGAAGACGGCGACTTGCAAGACGACAGCCAGCCGGACCAGGACAGCGACCTCTACGTGGCCGACTGGCACGGCGACGGCACGGTGGACGCCATCCTCGACTACACGGACGTCGATGATGATAACGATGTCGACGAGATGGCCTTCTACTCCCTCGGCGCGGCTTCCGATGGCGGTGAGGGCGCGGTGCATGTGCGTTGGACGAGCGACGTGGGCGACGACAACCTGCTGTGGTACGACGTGGGGTACGCGTACCGGCACGATCTTTGCCAGTACCACTCCCACTTCAGCGGCGACGAAATGTTCTGCAACTTCGTGCTCGATCCCGGCGCGACGGCGTGGCGGGCCACCTACGAGTACCCCTTCCTTTTCTACGACAACGACGACGACGGCGTGGCCGAGGAGGCGATCCGGTACTGCGCGAACGGCGCGGAGATCGGGAACGTCCGGCACAGCTTCGATGCCGACGACGACGCGACCGCCGATCATCCCCGAGATTACGATGTGTCCATCACCGCGTATGCGCCCGAGGGCGGCATCCTTGCCGCCGCCGAGGCCATGCAAACCATCCAATTGCGTGAGATCCCCACGGAGCCATTTCTCGCGCACGGCCCGGGTCAAACCGCGGGGCTCGCTGCGGTCTGGGATCGCATGTTGTTTACCTGGGACGAGGATGACAACAACGTCGATGCGGATCGGTACGAAGACGCCCACGAGCGCTGGGAAGGCGTCATCGCGAAGGGTACGGAAGGCTTTGAGCAAGTCGGCGGTCCGAGTTGCGGTCCAGTAAACAAGCGGTATGAGTTGGCCATCCAAACCGGGCAACCCATGCAGACCTATCTGCATCCCGTCGACCAGCGCATCCACTTGCGCGGAGCACAACGGGCCTGGCTCGATGTGGACGCCGACCAGGATCGCAGCGCCGACATGAAGTACAGCTTTGTCGACAGCGACGGCGACGGCGTCATCGATACCTGGAATCTGGACGCGAACGCGGACGGTTCGGTCGACGATTCCTGGACCGCGAGCGGCGCGTCGGCGCAGGACATCCCGTGGACCTGGGCGGATGTGAGCGCGGCGCAGAAGAGCATCATGGCGTCTGTGCCGCAGGCCTTGCTCAGCGTGACGTACCGGCTGGAGCAGGCCCTCGCCAAGGCGGGGTCAGACCCGAACAGCGATCCAGTGGCGCAATTGCTGCGCAATAACCTGAACGCGCCCGCGATCGGCGGCGCATTGCGGCAGAAACTGATCAACAGCGACGAGTCGATGCGGTTTTATCTCGATGTGCTGAAAGATCGCCTGATTCTGCAGTTGAAAAGCGCCGCGCCGGACGGGGCCTATTGGGCGGAATTCAACGGGGCGCGCGGACGTGGCGACCTCGGGGCCATGCAGATGTCGCTCGAGCAGGCGTACGGCCTGATGGACGCGCCGCCGATCTATGCGGCCTGGGTGGGCGAGAAACGCGCCGCAGTCAACGACAGCCCGCGCGTCGCGGTACTTCAAGATTGGATTTCCGATCACATCGGGTTCGAGAACAAGACCATTGCGTACCGGTGCTACTTCGGTCAGATCGATTTCTATGGCAAGCGCGAGGAAGGGTTCATTCTCGATCAGTTAGAGGGTGACCAACAAGCCGGCGACTGGGGTGTCGACGCATTGTTCCTAAAGGACACGGCGGGTTGCGGCGGCGTGACGCTTATTGTAAATGGTGAGGCCTATCCTGTGTGGAGCCCGCAAGGCAAGGGATTCGTCACGTTCGAGAACAATGTGATCGAACATACCGGCGACCGGGTCGTCGTCGAGATGCTGGGAACCAACGCCGGACCCGAAGGCAGCGGGTACACCGTGCGACTGCGCATCACGCTGACGGCGGACCGCAACGACGTGGCCGTGGAAGTCATCGTCGAAGGCGGCAAGCCCGAAGACGCCATCGAGTTGGGCCTGAACTTGACGCGGCTTTCCGAACAGCCCTTCTATCTGCTGGACCAGGAAGCGGGGGTGATGGCCGTGCGCGGGTACCAAACCTCCAATGTGGGGACGGTCGGGATGGGCATCGTGTTTCCGCCCGCGCGGTTCATTCGCGTCGGCGAATCGCCCAGCGCCAACCAGGTCGTCATTTCCGTTGAGCGCGGCGTGCCCGTAACGTACCACGTCCAAGGCGATTGGGTCCGGGGCCGGAGATTCCCAGTGGCGCCGTCCCACGACGACTGGATGAACGAACTGCGCGCACTGGCGGCTGAAGTGAAGCTGCAGTGAGTGTGAGCCGGCGCAGCGCCCTATGGAGTGCGAGGGCTTGCCCTCGCTGCTGGGTTACTCCTCCGGTTCCGCCAGCACTCCCGTGAAGAGTATGCAGCCGGTCTTGGTATCGCGGAGCAGGAAGACAAAGGGGTGGTCGGCCACGAAAGCCGGGATCTCCATTGGTGCGGCCGTCAATTTCATCACGACACCCGTTGCCGCTGCCGCTTCGGTGCCCTCTTCGTTCACCTCGATGAAGGCCTGATGAATCACATCGGAGATGAAGAGGTCGGGAACGCCGGACATGCCGGAGAAGTCCGCGTTCTCCGAGAACACGGTGGTCATTCCCATTGCGCGAAGGAAATCCGACAACGAAGATTTCGCGTTCATCGTGAACCGGGGCAGCGAAAGATCGATCTGCTGTTCCGCCATCTCGGCCAGAGTCGATTCGAGCCATTGTGGAGTCAGTTCAGATTCCAGCCGCGTCAAGCCGGAGACGTCCTTGGGCAACAGTACCGTCATGGCCACGCGCTCGCCGGTGTAAGGCAAGTCAACGGCTTGCAGCCAATCGTTCGCGAAATAGCGGAAGTCATTGCGCTGCTTCATCATGCGGACCTTCGTCGTGGAGCCGTCCAGCAACGTGAACGTCGCTTCCGACGTGTTGTCCTCGTTGAACTGGGATAGCCAGAGACCTTTGAAGTAGATCGCGTTGGTCAAGACCAGCCGCGTCATCGAGTCTAAAACGCCTTCCGGGATGAGATCTTCGATTCGGTCTTCCGTCTTTTCTTCCACCCAGTCATTGATGGTTTGGCGCGCCTGTTCTACGTCGCTTTCGTAATCCAGGCGGGTTACATCCGTCTCATAGGATTCGCGCATGAGGTCCAAGTACGAATCGAGCAACGTGTAGCGGACGTGGGGCCAGAGGGCGTTCGCAACGTGCAATTGATATTCCTCCGACGATTCCAGCGACCGGCCGAGGTTGCCCATTACGCGATGAAACTCAGACGTGTTGGCTTCGTAATGCAGGACTTCGCGCATCTCGTCCGCCGTTTGGCCCTTTGCGCCAGCGTAGACCATCGCCAAGGCCGTGTCTACGCTGTACGGCGAAGCCAGCGTGTTGGTGCCCGGGTCATTGCCTTGCCGAAGCGCACGGAACAATTCAAGGGAAAACGCATTCATTTCCATTGCAATCTCTTTTTGCGCGGTCACGTTCTCAGCCGGTTCAGGATCACGGGGTGCAGGTTGCTGCTTCGAGGTCGCAGCGCCTCCGCACGAAAAGAGTGACAAGACGATCGTAGCGATTGCCAGAGAACGAGTAGACATGGAATCGATTCCTTTCCACCGGAGCGGGTGCCTGTTCGGGTCATATCCGCTACCGGAAACGACATCTACCGGTTAGAGCATAGTCCTACCAGATTACACCCGTTGCCTTGGACACCACGAGAGCAACCTTGGTTCGGGGTCGGGGTCTGCGAGTTGGGGTGGTTCTCTCGAGCCTCATTCCCGCCCCGTGCGCAAGGGATCCAGGTGTTGGCGGGTGTCTTTCTCGCCCTCGAAATCCTCCCGATCTGGTCCTGATGCGACCCGGGAATGACCAGTTTATCCGCATGTGGATTAACTGTTTACACGCCCCGAGGGAGACGCGCCGGGTTCAGACGCGCCAGGATAGTATTGCCCGCGTGTTCGTCGAGTCGATTTTGGCGTAACTTAATATAAATCAGTATGTTACAGCGATCGCGGAACGTCGAATCCGCAACCAAAAGTGACCCGAATCATGGAAATTGCCGTCCTGCAACAGGTTAGGAAAACGCCAAAAAAGAGCGAGACAAGTGCCCCTCGATATGCTATCCTACGGCTGAATGTAGTGAGGCTGCGTTCGGGTAGAAGCCGTCGGGGCAGGCGGCCTATCGCGAGATGCCCACTCCAGTGCAAGTTTAAAGAACATTGATTCGGGGCGTAGCCATTCGCGCCATCGGATCTGGTGCAATGTTCTTGCCACGTCAATGGCGTGGTTCGTGCACCAGGAGTCATTCAATGGGTATTGCGGTGATTCGAGCCTGCCGTCTTTAAGCGCCTCCTACGCGTTTCCTCCTTTCGGAGACGGATTAGAGCCATTGAGCAACGCCTGTCCCGACGCGCTTCGGCCTCCCCTAACGGGGAGGCCGCACTGCTGTATGAACGACGAGAGCGCCCCACAAGTGCGAGGCGCTCTTTTCCATTCCATCGACCCTTTCCAAGATTGATCCGTGCACAATCCCTTGATTTATCCGTCGTGAAAATAGTTATGGAAACGGGTGGGCATATAGGCATATGCTCTGCGCTTGCAAGGGTTTCCATCTGTCATCGGGATTTGGGTTTGTCCAATTTCAAGAAAGGCGAGGGGCAAATGCGAACGGATATCTCGGTATACAACGAAGCGACGGGTTTCACGATTCACGCAGCGGAATTCTGCGGCACCCCCCGGGATGAGGTCATCAATCGACTGCGAAGCAGCGTGGAAAACGGCATCGTCATCCCCATACGCCTGGTGCAGGATAGTTCGCCGCACATTCGATTGATTACCGGCGAATTGAAGCCCGAGGAGGACGCGGAGTGGGTCGATCGCTTCGTTTGGAAACTGCGTGTACCTTGCGGAAACCTCGTGTTTGAAGGCGGACTCGACCCTCGCGGCCCCAATGAAACGTATATGCGCACCGTTCCAGTTCCGCCCGGCGATTACCAAGTGGAAGTATTCACGTTCTTTTGGAGCATCAACGGCTGGGACAGCTTGCCGGCCGAACAGTATGAACCCGTCGGCACATGGTTTCGGCGGACTCGGCCCGGAGAGAAGTTTCCGAATGCGATGAAGTTCTACCTCGGCGAAAACTGCGATGACGATCCCGGCCACGAAGACGAATGGAACGAGTTCTATGACTCGGAGGCCTATGAAGAACTCGACGAGCCTGACTTCGTTGATTTTCTCGTGCGGATCACGCCACTGGACCCCTCGGCGAATCTCGAACTGCAATGCGACGAGGATGGATGGTTTCCCATCGGCATCAACCCGCGCAAACCCGAAGTGTGTCCGAAAGGCATCAACTTCAATCGTTGAACGAAACGCTACCCCTTCAACACGGCCGCTATGGCGTTGCACAGGGCGTCCATGTTGTCTGCCGTCATGCCGGCCACGTTGATGCGGCCCGAACCGACGATGTAGACCGCATGCTTGTCGCGTAATTCGGCCACGTGGTCCTTGGTCAGCCCGGAGAAGGAAAACATGCCTTTCTGGGTCGTCAGGAAAGAGAAGTCTTGCTTCACCCCCTTGGCTTTGAGGGTGTCCACGAAGAGCTGGCGCATGCCCGCGATACGGTCGCGCATTTCCTTCACTTCACCTTCCCACAGCGTGCGTAACTCCGGGTCGTTCAACACGGTTACCACGATCTGCGACCCATGGGCGGGCGGATTGGAGTAGTTGGTACGGATGACGCGTTTGAGATGGCTCAGGGCTTTCTCCGCGGCGGTTTCGGATTCGCCCACAACCGTCAAGGCGCCGACGCGTTCGTTATAGAGGCCGAAGTTCTTGGAGAAGGACGAGCAGATCATCAGTTCCTGACCTGCGCCGAGGAACTGCGACAGACCGACCGCGTCTTTGCGGATGCCGTCCGCGAGACCCTGGTAGGCGAAATCGAACACGGGCATCCAGCCCTGCTTCGCGGCCACGTCCGCGATGGCTTTCCATTGCTCCGGCGTGGGGTCCATGCCGGTTGGGTTGTGGCAGCAGCCGTGGAGCAGCACGAACTCGCCGGACGGGATCTTCTTCAGCGCGTCCAGCATAGGCTCAAAGTTCAGGGTCTTGTTCGCGGCGTCGTAGTAGGGGTACGTGGCGATCTCGAGTCCCGCGGCCTCGAACACGCTGGGATGGTTGGGCCAGGTTGGTTCGCTCAGCCAGATCCGCCTCGCACCCAGGAGGCCTTTTATGAAATCACCCGCGGTGCGGAGCGCGCCGGTGCCCCCGGGGGTATGGGCCGTGACGGCGCGGTTGGACTTCACGATCTCGTGGTCCGCGCCAAAAAGCAGCTCCTGGACGGCGGCGGCGTAATCCATGGCGCCGCTGTTCGGGCTGACATAGTTCTTGGTGGACTCGGTGGCGACGAGCCGTTCTTCCGCTCGCTTGACGCATTGCAGTACGGGCGTCTGGTTCTTCGCATCGCGATAGACCCCGATGCTGAGATTAATCTTCGCGGGGTTCGGATCTTTCTTGAAGGTTTCGATAAGGCCGAGAATGGGGTCTGGCGGCGCCATGTCGAGAGCGTTAAACATGCCTGTCCTTTCCTGCAATGGACTGTCTTGGGGCGGTTGACGCTGGCCTGATTGTCGCGGATGCATTCCGCCCCCGTGTTCCCTCTTGCGTCCCTATGCGCATGCACCCGTTAACCGCATATTATATCGCGGCCGGGAGCGAATCCCAAAACACCGCGAATGCGACCCTTATGGTGCAGGCTTCCAGCCTGCGCAGGCTGGAAGCCTGCACCACAATTAATGATTACCACCTTGGGTCTTCCTTGCGAAGAAGTGAAAATAGGGGATGAATCGAAAGGGTTGCCCCGGCCCGTTTGCGAGCGGATTGGTGGGATGGATTCCGCACTCAACTTGAAACCCGGCGCGGTCCATTGCGTGCGCCAGTTTCCGGCCGATATGCGCGTCGGCTCCCTCCGCCTGCAATGCGTCCGCAATCTCGTGAATCACTTGCGAGTTCGACGGGTGTACGATGGCGCCGCCGTAGTCGGGTTCCGCTACCGCGATGAGATAGCCGTCGTCCGCGAGCACGCGGCGGATTTCGGTCAGGATCTGATCCAAGGGTTGCGCCCACAGGAAGAACATCTGCGTGAACACGAGGTCGAAGGCGGCGTCCGCGAAGGGCAGGGTGCGGGCATGGCATGCGATTCGTTTGCCGTGCGCGAGCCGCAGAACGTTCGTATCGACGTCGGCGCCTACGGCGAACCCAGCGGCGCGAAGATCCAGGTTTTCCAGCAATTCGCCGGTACCGGCGCCGAGATCAAGGACTCGACCGCAGCGGGCGATACCGGCTTTGCGCAAAAGGCGGTTTCGTTCGGCGGCGAACCACGCGGCCTGGGTTTGATAGAGGGCGCGTAGTTCGTTGGGTGTGGGCATGGTCGGTCCTGTTTCGTTCGTGAAGGAACCACGGCCTGGAAGGCCGTGACACCTCGAAGACATGGCCTGGAAGGCCATGGCACCTCTCGGCACCTCAAATCACAGGCAAGATGCCTGTGCTCCTCGAGTTTTAGCGGCCGCCGCCGGCGCAGGCGCAGGCACAGGCGCATCCCGCGCAGGCGCAGGCACAACCGCCTCCGCCTCCACCGCCGCGTCCACCGCCACTTTCGGCGAGCGCCTTGAGCACTTCGCCGGTGAAGCGGTCGACGCCGGACAGATCGATCCCGCTTTTGGTGGTGGAGGATAGCACATCCAGGCTGTTTGCGAGGTTGCTGGACATGCCTTCGAACCGGCCCACGAGCGAGCTGGCCACGTCGCCGAAGGAGGTCGAAGGCGAGGTCCGGCTTGGCGACGGTAGAGAGCTTCCACCTCCGCCGAACGAGGGTCTGGGCCCATGGCTGTGCCCGTGGCCGATCCACCAGCGGGGGTGGTAGGGCACGTCGACCGTGGTATCCCGGAGCTTGCGGTCCCAGGAGTCGTCCATCATAAGCCAATCGAGATGATTGTCGAGGCGATCGTAGCGCGCTTCATACCCCGCCTCCTTCTCCACCATGGTCCACGCGCGCGTAACGATACTGCGGTAGTATTCGCGCGTGCCCTTGACGTCGAAGTCTTTCATGGATTTCACGACGCGTTTGATCAAGGTGTCGAACGCGTCGTCGAGTTTCATATCCTCCACAGCCTTGTCCGATTGCGCGTGAAACGCTTTCAGGAATGGGAACTCATAGGGCCAAATCTTCACGTCAAGACCGTCGGGACGTCTCCACTTGCGGTCCGTCTGGCGCGATCCCACGACGGCGATACGCAAGGGGTCCTCTTCGCGGACCTCGATGAGCTGCTTTTTGGCGAGCCCGAAGATGACCATGGTGAGAATCTTGTTCAGCGGTACTTCGAGCAGGACGGCCGCCTCGACCGCCGTCAGGCCGCGCTTGAGTCCGCCTCCCTCGCGACACAATTCGGCGGGGAAGTAGTTTCGTTTCCGCCGTTGTCGGGACCAATACACGAGGAGCGCGAAAACGATCATCGCAGGGTAGAGCCAGAGGTGAAAGACAGGGCTCTGGACCATCCCGTAGATGAATCCGGCGAAGGCGATAACGTAGAGCGTCAATCCCGTGCCGCGCGTCAGAACCATGAAGCACATGGTGAAGATGAAGAGCACGATGATGCCGCTCACGAATTGGGCGTCGCCGCTGCCTTCAAACCAGCGCAGGAAAAGGGCAAATATGGAGTCTTTTCGCACCTTGCTGACGAATCGTTTTGGAAACGACACGCCGTACTCGTGGGGCATGGTGAGCCGCACTGTCTCGACCCAGGCCACGGACACGAACTCCTCGCCTTCCATGACGCCCTTCACGTCGAAGTCCTGGCCCTTTTTCTGCCAGAGGATGCGATCTTTCACCGCAGGGTATTCCTGCTCCGGAATGGGCAGGATGTATCGAAGGGTCAAGCTCGTACTGCCATGGAGGAACTCCGCGCCGAACCAGGTGGGCGTAAACCGGAAGGACGCTTGCTCGGGATCGGTGGTGTCCTGCCAGACCATATCCCGTTCCCGCGCGGTGAACTCGAATACCCCCGTCTGACCCGGCTGGATGGCTCCCTGGCCGAGATGGATTTCGTATCCCGACCCGCGGGGTTCCAGGTAAGTGGAGACGCGCACATTGTTTTGCGGTATCGGCTTGCCATTCATCGTTGCAGTTCCCGGCGTGTGGCTGGAGAGATTGGGTAGGCCAATATCGACAATGTCGATGGGGTGAGCACCCGCCATGCACGAGAAGGTAAGCCGGTAATGGATTGTCGCAGATCCATCCGCCTCGATGGTTACCGTGACGATCGCTTCCGGCACGGTGAATCGGTAGTTCTGCGCATCCGCGATGCCGGCGAATGCCGCCAACACAACGAGCGCGAGGGCAAGACGATTCATGGCGCTACCCCTCCGACGGGCTGTCCGAACACAGGAAATGATTGCCGTCGCTTAGTGGACATCCCCCGCCGCACACATCCAGGTCGGGACACTCGTGGCAGTCTTCCGGAAGGTCGGTCCGATTTCGAATGGCCAGGAACAGCGGGCTTTCCCAGATGCTCTTCCACTCGTCTTTCAGAATGTTCCCCACCGGTTTGTAGTAGCTCTGGCAGGGAAGCACAGCACCGTCCGGTTCGATGCAGATGTTGTATTCGGCGGCCGTACAACGCTTGAGGCCAAGGCCGAGTTCCGCCGGATTCAGGATGCAATATTGGGTAGGGCTGTACCAGATGAAGCGCATGCCCAACTCTTCGGCCTTCTCCGTGACAAGTCCAAGGATGGGTTCGAGGTCTTCTTCATCGATGCCCAGTTTGGACTCGGGCGCGCGCCCGGTGTTGATGAAGGAGTTCATGGCGAACTGGCGGACGCCGAGTTCGTGCAGGAACGCGATCGTGTCTTCAATGCGCCCCGCATTGAGCCCGCTCAATGTTGTATTGGTGACGAGGTAGATATCTTCCGATATGGCGTTGCGTATTCCGGCGACCGTCTCCTGGAACGCGCCCTCGCAGCCAACCATGTTGTCGTGCACGCGTTCCTCGTGGCTTTCAATCGTGATCTGCACGTGGTCGAGTCCCGCGTCGCAAAGGCCTTTGATGAATGGGCGGTCGGAGAGCTTGCGTCCGTTGGTCAGCAGTCCGGTGACAATGCCGAGGTCTTCTGCCTTCTCCACGAGTGTCGTCAAATGGGGACTGACCGTCGCTTCTCCACCCGTGAAACAGACATGAGGAACGCCGACGCCTCGGAGCGTATCGAGCACGCGCATCCACTGCTCCAACGACAAAGGCTCGAGGTCCTCCGGCTTGCGCGCCACGTAACAATGCTTGCAGTTGTCGTTGCAGGCATACGTCAATGCCAGGTCCGCGCGATACGGCGCCGAGGGCTTCCGTCCAAAGGGCGGAATGGACGGCACGTTGACGGCATAGACCGGACACGCATCTTCCGCCGTTTCTAGTTGCCGCACGATTTCCATAATCCGGTCGTAGTCCCGTTCCAGGTCCGCCTTCTTCGCGCGGTACACCTGCTTCGCCCACGCGACAGCATCGCTGCGGGTCCGGCCGTCCAGGACCTGTTTCATCATGGCGGCGGCCGTTTCGTTCAGATGAAGTACGCCCGACGCGTTGACCGAGAGCATGCCCGTACGGTCGGGATCGATGCGTAGATGGAGGCGCATGTACCGGTCCGCGAGTTCGCGTTGATAGTGATACAAGCCGGACTGTACCGGTTCCGGCTCTGCGAAAAGCGCCCGCATCTTCGCTTTGAGCGTGCTTACCATTTCGGCGCTTCCTCCATCTGGTACTCGGTCTCGCAGTACGGACAACTCACGAAGACCGCGCCCGCTTTCACGGATACGCTTTCTTTCTCCAAAGTGGCGCCGCAGTTGGCGCAGGACAACCGTTCGAGGCTGACATCGCCCGTGAGATCAACTTGGTGAGTGACGGAGACGCGTGTTTCGGGTGTCTTCATGCGGAGAAAATACACGAGTGCGAGACCCGAGCCGAGCAGAATGCCGCCGAGGATCCAACGTTGCCAGATTCCGGTGGCGCCGGCAGCGACGCAAAACACGATGCCCAGCAGCATCAACATGCCGGAAAAGAGATAGCCGAAGGCTTTCATCCGGTTCCCCCTGTATACCGGTGAGACACGCGCCGCGACGATCCGACGCTCTCCCCACGTCTCTATGACATTATGCGCCGGAACGCGGTATTCCGCAACCCCTCGGTGGACAAAACCGCGACCACTACGAATTGGGCGATAGGTGAAGGGAGTGGTAATAAAGTTGTGCGACGCGGGCCAACGCGTTAAGCTGATGCCACAGCACCGGGAAAGTTCGTACATCAATACATCGGGGAGAAAGCGAAAATGAACGGTTTGACCCGCAGAACGATCCTCATCATCGCGTTGGTGGCCATGGTCGCGCCGTTGGCCTTGGCCGAGGTCAGCATCTCCATCACCATCTCGGGAAGCATCGAGGAACTCCTGCCGATTCTGCGCCAGCTTCAGAACATGGGAGTTGGGGTTTCTGACGGGACGGAGGATCCCTTGAAGTTGAACGTTCACAGCGTAATGACCGGGGATGACATGCCTCTGCCGGAAGGCGCTCCTGCCCCAGCGCCAGTAGAACCTCAGCCGGCACCCGAGCCTAAGCCTGCGGGACTGGGCATCCACGAAACCAGCGTCGCGCCGAACCCCGCGAAAACGGGGGAGAGCGTATTGTTCAGCGCGACCGTCGGCGATCCGAACCATGTCGTGGACACGGTCGGGTTGAGCATTGGGGACATTACCTTTGACCTCTTCGACAACGGCGCGAATGGCGATTTGAAGGCCATGGACGGCGTTTGGTCCCGGAGCTATGAGTTGCCCGCGTCGCTTCCGCCCGGGGACTATGTGGCGATGATTAGCGCCTACGATGTTAACGGAGAACCGGTTATTCTCGCCGGTGAGGGCCAGGATCCGAAACCCATTGCAGTGGAAGCTCCGTTCACGATTGTGGAATAACCGGTAGTACCGGCGATTCAGAAACGCGCCATGCCGGTGACATGGATTGGCACGGCCCCCGAATGGATGGGGCGGCAGTCACAGATTTCGAGGGGCATGGCCATTCATTCGCACATTTCATAGGGGATGGCGCACGTTGTTCGTTTGCGTAGCCTCCGGCATTCCGTGCCCCTCACCTAAAAACTCCCGATTGTCATGAAGTGGTGGTGGAGGTGCAATCGGTTGATACGCAGTGGACGGCGATTCCGGTCCCTCTCGTGGGGCATTGTATCGATGCTTGTGGTGGCCACGGCCGGGGCTACTGACGGGAACGAACTGATCGGCATCGGAGCCGTTCAAAAGGGTACCGCGGGGGCCGGGGTGGCGGCGCCCCAAGACGCCACGTGGGCACTGATGAATCCCGCATCCATCATCGCGCTGGACAAACGCCTCGACATCTCGCTGGAGTACATCGATCTCTTCCGGGGCTCTGAACCGGACGGTCTTGGGCTGGTGGTCAACCCCCGGGCGTTCCACCTCACCGATCGTGGCGGCATACTCGTTCCTTCCTTCGGCATGATCTGGCCCCTTGAACATGGCACGCTCGGCTTCGGGCTGTTTGGCGTCCAGGGAAACAACGCGGACTACGACCGGCCTCGCACGACGCTTGGGTTGTCCCGCAACAACGACCGGCGCTCCTCGCTGCAGGTGGCGAAGTTTCCCATTGCCTACGCCTATCAGTTCGACAACGGCTGGACCATCGGCGGATCGATAGTCGGTGTCTTTACGGAGTTCCGTACGGATACGCTCACACTCCAATTGCGACCCACAGAAGGCAACTACGAGAAGGACTATGCCCTCGGAGTGGGTTTGCAGCTCGGCCTCTACAAGGAATGGGAGCGCTTTCGCTTCGGCGCATCGTGGACCTCGCGGCAGGCCGTGCAGCAATACGAGAAGTACGAAGACGCCATTAAATGGAATCTGGATTTGCCGGAGAAGTGGCAAGTCGGCGTCGGTTGGAAGGTGACACCGAAGCTGGAACTGGTCGCCGACTACAAGTGGCAAGGCTGGTCGGAGATCAACCAGTTTTCGAAAAAGACGATTGAAGGCGGCCTGGGGTGGATCGACCAGGATATCTACAGGTTCGGCGCCATCTACCAGCACAATGACCGCTGGACCTTCCGCGCGGGTATCTCAACAGGCAACGCGCCCGTCACGGAGGAGTTCGTATTCGCGAACGCGCTTTCCCCCGCCATCGCGGAAGATCACTTCACTGTCGGATTCTCGCACCGCATCAATGATCGCCACGAAGTCCATTTTGCCTGGACACACACTCTCGCCATCGAGAAGTCCGACAACGGGCAGGGTGATCTCTTTTCCATTCTCGGACGCGGCACAAAAGTCGAGTACGACGAAGACGCGTATACTGTCCAGTACACATACAGATTCGGCAAAGACTCCCCTGCAGGTCCGAAATGATTCCCGACCAGTCCCGTTCTCCAGCGCTCGCTTTCCACGTCCCCCTCCGATTTACTCCGGCCCCAAAACCACTGTGCCAAGCCCCTTGAGGATAGACACCGCTTTCTTCTTCCACACGATGGGATGTAGGATGACTACACCCGTACCGAAAGGAGGATTCCGTGAGCGCACAACATCCGAGAACGAGCACCATCAAACTGCAATTCTTTTTGTGTGTCTTTGCGCTGTTTTGCGCAAGCGCCGCCGGGGAAGTGGACAGCTACGCGCCACTGGAATCTCCCGAAACGCTCCCGCTTGCGCGGGAGGGCGTCTGGCTCTCAGGGACAGATAGCCACGACGTGACCGGCGACAACGACGATGGCTTCAACGCGGCCTATTCCTATCTCTATAAGGATGGCGACGAGTGGGTGCTGTCCGAGGAGGAAGGCCCGGGCTGCGTCTACGTGGTCCGCACGATCCGCCACAAGGGCGATTTGCGCGTGTATCTCGACGGCGCGGAGGAGCCCTCCTACACGATTCCCCTCAAGGAAATGTATGCGGGGAAGACGCCTCCCTTCGTTCCGCCCTTTGTTGGCGACGAGGACACCGCGCACGGTTCGTCGTGGTCCTACGTGCCGATCCCCTTCGCAAAGGGCTGCAAGCTGACGACCACGGACATGGAGAAGCCGCAGTTCCTGAACATCTTCGCGCACAAGTATGCGGCGGGCACGGAGGTATCGTCCTTTGATCCGGAACGCACGCTTGACGAGGCAAAGGCGTGGTGGTCGGACCCCGCACAGGTGAGCGCAGCTCAAGGCGAGGAGCGAAAAGGTTCGCTGCGAATTGAGCCGTTGGGGCAGGCTGTGCTGGTGGACGAATCCGGCGCGGGGGCGATTACCGGGTTACGCCTTCGCTTCAACGAAGGCGGCATTCAGCCTGCCGCCGATCTCTTGTTGCGCGCGTACTGGGATGGACGCGAAGCGCCGCATGTCGATTCACCGGTAAGCACCTTCTTCGCGCTGGGATGTCCCCGCGCGGTCAAGGCCATCGAATCGCCCGACCTGCGACCCCTCGAGACGGAACAGTACATCGCGGGTACCCTGCGGCCAGAGAGCCTGTACGTAGGCCAAACTGAAGACGGCTGGCTCTATTGCCGCTTTCCCATGCCGTACTGGAAGTCCGCCCGCATCGAACTGCTCAGCGTGAATGGCGCGACGCCTATTGACGTCGACTACGAAGTCACCGTTTCAAAGGACGCGTACCCGGAGTCCGCCTGCTACTTCAATGCCCAATGGCGCAGCGAAACGCCGTTGCGGGAAGGCCAGGACTACTGCGTGCTGGACACGCGCGGGCGCGGTCATTACGTCGGCTGCGTCATGACGTTCAGCAGCATTCACTTCAGCCGGCCGGACAACAAGCTGGTCCATCGCGGGTACCTCGAAGGCGATGCGCGTTTCTACACGGACGGCAACCGCTCCCCCTACATCGCCTGCACCGGAACCGAGGAGTATTTCAATTGGGGCTGGTACGACATGAAGCCCATGGACGAGGTGTTCGTGTACCCCACGCACGGCTACCCGCTTCATCTGCGGGCCCGCGAGGACTACAGCGTCATGTACCGGTTCCACGTCGGCGAAGTGGCGCCGTACTACCGGTCCTTCCGCTTCGACCTGGAGCACGGCCCCATCGGACGGATCCCGGCGCACTACTCCGGCACGGCGTTTTTCTATCAGCGCGATGAACCGGCGTTGGTGTTGACCGACGAGATCGATGTCGGCGACGCGGCGTCGGAACAGGCGCATGATTACACGTGCGAGAAGGAGATTGAAGCGGTATCGCACACCTTGCCGTACGAAGGCAGTTATCAACTCACCTTGCAGGACGATGCGCCGCGCGACCGCGATCATGCGTTCAAGGATACGGGCCGGGTCTGGGAAGGCACGTGTAGCTTCACGGTAAAGATTGCACCGGACAATACGGGCGTGAAACTGCGCCGCCGTTCGTACTACGGCTTCGGCGCGACGGGTTCGCTGGGCGGCGGGCGCACAGAACCGGTCCTGACCCCGGCACAGCGCGTTCGCGTTACGGTCGACGGAAAGGAAGCGGGTTCCTGGTATCTCCCCGCCGGGCACGCCCGCGATACCTGGCGCGAGACTGAGTTCGAGATCCCCAGAAGCCTGACGCAAGGGAAGGAACGACTCAACGTCATCCTAAAGAGCGAAGACGGCACGGCGTGGGATGAGTACACGTATTGGGTGTACAGCTATCGTTAGCTGGCGTGACAAATGTCGTTGAAGGTGTCGCGACAGAAGATAACGCTATGGGCGGATCTAGAAACGGTCACACCTTAATAAAGGTCATTCTGCGATAAATCAGTGTCGACGAGCCGCGATTTCACTGCGGTCAGCGATCTCCGACTCCTGCGGAACTACGTTAAAGTATCCACATTACTTGTGCATCGGCGTAACCATTGACTTCCAGAAACCGGGTGCCATTAACACGGCAAGTATTGCCGGCGGTAAGAAATAGCAGCGTCTAATTAGAAGACGCTTCATGAGCCGCGACATGTACATGTCGGCCACATTCTCGGCTTCCCGATGCTCTGGACGCTGTTCTGCATGGATGTGGTGACCAATCTCATGATATAGGACTCTTCCCAAGCTTGCACGAATGTACGCAGGACGCATCAGTGGACTGATGAATCGCATGTATCGAGTCGGTTCTACCCTTGGCAGTGGAAAGATACGGTCAATGTACAGTTGAATATGCGCGCGGTCATGATGCCACGCTGGTTGATAGAAACCGTACGCCTCGATCAGGGAGACTTTTCGCTTTCGACTGTAAGTTTTCTTGCGTCTTTCGCGCCTCGGTTGCCCCGCTGCATCGGTCAGCACGACGCGATCCAATCCGGCGAGATACTGTTTGGGGACGCACTTGAGCAGGTCGCACACGTATGGTGCGTATGAACGACGGGGAGTGTAGTCGCGGTAAAATTCCACGACTTCGACGCCCTGGCACGTGGTTGCGCACTCTTCTTGGCACATAGCGCGAGTACAGTACCAAAGAGCCGAAACTATTGCCAACATAGGCGGCAGAGCACGGGCTGAAGTGGGAAACTTACCAACTCGCATTCCCGAGCCTCGCAAGAGGCGAAAGGTTGTAGCCCAACGTGGAGCGAAGCGGAACGTTGGGTTACGATGACACCCCGTGTCAACAAGCCCCCGAACGGGGGCGACAGAGTCTCGACTTCTGCCATGGTTTCATCTTGAGCCCCATCCGGGCCTTGATGGGAGGTTGGGCAGACTTTGACCCAGGGTTCCGCTCGTGCCTCGCTCCACCCCGGGCTACATTCGAGTCGCCCC